>NZ_JAGFVM010000005.1 GCF_017599325.1 Marinilactibacillus kalidii
AAAATGAAACCTAAAAAAAGAAGACCTATCGAATGAAACCGATAGATCTTCTTAAGGGTAACTAATGTTACCAACACCAGTTGACACAGAGCCGTGATTTCTCACTAACGTCTTTTTTATGAAAAAATATCTATTATAACTTTTAGGGATTGACAGCTAAATCAATACTAAATTTCTTTCATACTTAAATCTCACTCTCTAACTTGCTATTTTGAAAAAAATATGATCCTTATCAATATAAAATCTAATTAATCTAAATTATATAAATCTCTAGTATAAATCTTTTCTTTAACGTCATCTAAATCTTCTGTAAAACGATTTGCAACAATGACATCTGATTCTTCTTTGAAACTACTTAAATTATTATTGACTTTTGAGTTATAAAATAGTTCATCTTCTAAAACCGGCTCATACACGACTACTTCAACGCCTTTAGCCTTCAATCGCTTCATAATTCCTTGAATAGAACTTTGTCTGAAATTATCTGAACCTGCTTTCATAACCAATCTGTAAATCCCAACTTTTTTGGGATTTTTAGCTAGGATTTGTTCTGCAACAAAATCTTTTCGGGTTCTATTAGCATCTACGATCGCACCAATAATTTTATTTGGGACCTTATCGTAATTCGCTAATAATTGTTTAGTATCTTTTGGCAAACAGTAACCACCATAACCGAATGAAGGATTATTGTAGTGATCACCAATACGTGGATCTAATCCAACACCATCAATGATTGATTTGGTATCTAAGCAATGTACTTCCGCATAGGTATCTAATTCATTGAAGTAAGCAACACGTAGCGCCAGATAAGTATTTGCAAAAAGTTTAACGGCTTCTGCCTCTGTTGATGCCATTAACAACACTGAAATATCTTCCTTAATAGCACCTTCAACTAAAAGATCAGCGAACTTTTGTGCTCGCTCTGATTTTTCTCCAATAATAATTCTACTTGGATAAAGGTTATCATAAAGTGCATTTCCTTCTCGAAGAAATTCAGGAGAAAATATAATTTTATCAGTATCATACTTTTCTCTGACAGAAGATGTGTAGCCTACTGGAATCGTTGATTTCACAATGATAATAGCGTTTGGTGCAAATTTCAAAGCATCTTCAATAACGACTTCCACTAAAGTAGTATCAAAATAGTTATTTTTATCATCGTAATTGGTTGGTGCAGCTATGATGACATATTCTGGGTTATGACCATAAGCATTTTTTTTGTCAGAAGTAGCTTCTAAGTTTAATTCTTTGGTTGCTAGATATTCTTCAATTTCTTTATCGATTATAGGAGATACTTTATTATTAATCATTTCTACTTTCTCTTCTATAATTTCAAGAGCTTTGACCTGATTATTCTGCGCTAATAGCACGGCATTAGAAAGTCCAACGTATCCCATTCCCACTATGGTTATATTCATATTATCATTCCATTCTATTGTAAAATGTATCAAGAAAATAGATTTAATTTATCTCTATTAGTTCATCTCCAACTCATTCTTCAATACAGTACTTACTCTTTGTACTTCTTCTTCAGGTATGAACTCGTAATATACTTTATTTTGTATTCTACCAGTCCCAGATAATTGTTCTTCTTCGGTTGTATTTATAGCAGAATTGTACTTAGTGAATGCATC
This sequence comes from Marinilactibacillus kalidii, assembly GCF_017599325.1. Taxonomy (GTDB): domain Bacteria; phylum Bacillota; class Bacilli; order Lactobacillales; family Carnobacteriaceae_A; genus Marinilactibacillus; species Marinilactibacillus kalidii. The sequence goes on from NZ_JAGFVM010000005.1 coordinate 1,635, forward strand.
AACCATATCGTCAAAAGACAGATTCGTTTGCATGTTTGCACTTAATGTATTCAAGATATCTTTATAATTCATAACGGATTCAACCGAAGCCATTTTAGTAACAGTTTGTTGCACGACTTCTCTTTGTCTTTCTTGCCGACCATAATCACCATTAGGATCTTGTTTACGCATTCTAGAATATTCAAGCGCCATGTTTCCGTTCATATGAACTCGTTTTCCCTCAACAAAACTATATCCATCTTGTTCAAAGGTTAAGTGAGGTGTTATATCAATACCACCAACAGCATCAACGATTTGTTGCAGACCTTCCATATTAACCGATACGTAATAGTCAATTGGAATATCGAATAAATTTTGTACTGTATTAACGGCCATTGATGTTCCACCAAAAGCATAAGCATGATTGATTTTATCCATAGTTCCACGACCGACAATTTCTGTATAAGTATCTCTTGGAATACTCACTAACGTAGTTTTTTCAGAATTTGGATTAACTGTCATAACCATCATAGTATCCGAGCGTCCCTGGTCAACTCTTCCCATATCACCAGTGTCAATACCCATTAATAGTACAGAAAAAGGTTCGTTTCCGTCATCAACAACTACTGGCTTCTCTCTTTTTTGTTCGTGATCTGAAGGAGCGTACATCTCTTCGGTTGACGACTGAACATCACTATAGACTTTCCATCCAATAAAAAGTCCCAATATTGTTAGCACTCCGAAAATCACTAAAAATCCTATTAAAACCTTTTTCCACAATGATTTTTTCTTTTTGCCTTTTCGCTTTCTTCTAACTCTATTTTGCTCTTCCAAAAATGTTCCCTCTTTCTTTATACTAGATATGTAAAATAGTCTACACCATTGTACCAGTTAAATAGCTTCATACAATAGGATAGTTGTGAACTTTTTAAAAATCGTAGGAATATCCGTATATTTATTTACCAATAATTAATCAATTTATATCATTAATTGGCTTCTACTAATCTTTTAGTAGAGGCTTTTTATTAACAATTAACTCTATTACCAATTCTTTTTTTACAGTCAAGTTGGATGACTATTTTCATCTAACGTCCATTCATAAATGGATTGTTTCTTCATATTTTCCACAAAAAATTATACGAGAAGCTACTCTCCATTTATGAAGAGTAGCTTCTCGTATATAAAATAAGACTGATGATATAAAGTGAATATTAAAAAAGATAGTTATCCATATCTAAGTTTTCTAAAAACCCTAAAGAATAAACTCGTTAGTTTGTTCGAACCTTCTAAATAAATCATATAGTCTTTAAAAGTCAGAGAATCCACTTCTTTTAAACTATTCAAATAATCATTTCTTCCTGCTCTATTTCGAAATTCAGAAGATAGTTTCATTTTTTTTCTGAGATATTTAAGATGAATATCCTTTTTATAGCGAACTTTATCTTCTTCTGGCATTTCTTCCAAGGTATCGATAACATTATTTAATATCATTTCATGGTTTTCAGCTTTTTTTATTTCAGAAGTATAGCTTCTTTTACCTCTAGAATGACTACCCTCTCTAACATAAACGAAGAATAGTGGTTCATCCAAGTATTTGATTTTATTTCCATAGGCAATAGGCAATATCAATTGCCAGTTTTGTCCTGCACGTGATTCTATGATTTGTCCATCCTTCAATTTGTCCATTAAAGCGTTTTTTCTTACAAGATAAGAGCCTCCATGGAAAATCGCATTTTTTTCAAAAATCATATCGTCAAAAAGCGTTCTATTCACTTCCGTAGGTCTAATCAATTCTTCTAACACGTTCTGTTCACTATCAACTAACTGCGTTTTGTTTAGTACGATGTCGTAGTTTTCATTTTTTTCGAGTAATGCTACTCTTTTTTCAATACTATCGCTTGAAAAATAGTCATCTGAATCGGGCCAAGTCAAATACTTACCTTTCGCCTGTTGTAATCCTTTGTTAATGGCTGCAGCTTGCCCCAGATTTTTTTGATATACATATTTTAGCTCGATATCTTTAACTTTAAAACTATCCGCATTAGATTTTATTACTTCTTCAGTACCATCAGTTGATCCATCATCGATGATGATCAATTGAATGTTATTGTAAGTTTGACTCAATACTGAATCTAAAAATTTTTGGATAAATTGCTCTCCATTATAACAAGGTGTAATTATACTAACCAGCGGATCGTAACATACCATATTAATTACTTGCCCCTTCTTTTTTCAGGATAATATTTTTTAAATACTTGAATTCAGATCTTTTTCTTAACAGAATAAAGAAGATCGCATTAACTACCACTGTGACCACAACTACCAGGCTTACAAAGTTAACCCAATTAACTGTTGATAACAACTGACTCTTGATTACTTCTATCAGAAGCAGTGTCAAAGCCATAATAATCAAATAAACTGCAGAATCTACGTAATATTCTTTCACGCTTTGATTAAATACATTTTTGTATACGATAAATGGTTTTATACCTGTTGCAATCAACCCTTGAATGACAGTTCCTACGTAAATCCCTACTAAACCGATATACTGCACCAGAATAATTGAAATTACCAGATTGACTACCGCTTGAACGATTGCGACGTATTTATCAGCGTCAAAGACACCTGCTGCTATTTTGAAGTTGTTTACAACTATACGATGTCCCCTTGCATAAAAATCTATGATAATCAAATAAATAACCATTTGGTTGATGACCATTTCACTACCGATCCAAAGTTCCACAAAAGGAGAAAGTAAGGTGATAAAAGCAATGGAAGAAAAACCAAATATCCAAAAAGCAACAAACCTGTATACTTTAAAAAGTCTAAGCTGCTTCTCAATACTTTCAGTAGCAATTAAATTACCGAAACTTGAAATCAGTGAATTAAAAATTATATTAATCAACTGTGTAACGGAAGAGATGAGTAAATTATAGTTTGAGACTAAACCTACGACTGTAATATTGATAAAAGATGAAATAACAATATTATCAGATTGATATACACTTATCTCGCCTATTTTATGAAAAATAAGTGCTTTAATGTTTGTTTTGATGGGCTCTACTTCTTGAGATTCAAGTTCTCTTACATTTTTTTCAAGCAACATTGGATATTTCTTATTCAAATAAAAGTTGGCATAAACTTTTTCTAAGAGTTCAATAAAAGCACCAACTAGTAGATATATTAAAAAATTCTGCAAGAAAAGCAACACGACTATTTGAGTTAAGACAACCATAACCGTAGATACTGTGCGAATATTTGTTTGAATATAATTCTTCTGTTCAGCATTAGCCAAACTGTACTTATAAGAAACAAAATAACTAGTCACAGTATTGAATAAGAAAATCAAATAATAGAGGACTAATTCCGTATTTGAGATATTCCCAGGATCTTTTATTACAAACTGCAAGAACGGTATGATAGCCAATCCTAAAATTGCCACGATACCCGCAATCCACCTATAGGCAGTCTTGTAAAGATTCATGAGTGATTTTATTTTCTCTTTATCACCTTCTGCTATTGGTTTATATAGACTATAGTTCATAGCCGTCCCAATACCCAATTCCGCAAAAGATAATACCGATAATATATTTGTATATAATCCATTAACCCCTAAATAGGTAGCTCCAAGTGCGTATATAAAGACTGTTCTTGATACAAACTTCAGTATCAAGTTTAGGACTGTACCAATATAACCATATGTGATATTCTTTTTTGCAAATTCTATTCTACTCATTTTACACCTTTTCATTATTACACTTTTTTTGCTACTGCAGAATTGATAATCTCAACTACAATAGCACTAGGTATTATACTATAACATTCGTAATTATGGTAGCCGGATCTTTGGGAGATTTTGCTACCTTAAATTCTTTTGGATAATTTCCAACCGTTATAAATGCAATGAAGTTCTCTGAAGCACTTAGACCTATGAGCTTTCTCATTTTTTGATCTTTTTCAATTGTAAAGTTAGTGTTTAAGGTACAGGTTGCTAATCCTTTAGATTCTAACCCATATAGCAAAGACATTGCAAACAAACCGCCATCAATATAAGCTTGGTTTCTTTCATGAGGGCCATTCATATATTGAGTATCACAAGTAACCAGTATTAGATCTTTCAAGTTTTTACCATTTGCTCTAAATCCACCTTGTAGATCAAGTACATCATTGATCAATCGCTGATTTTTCAAGTAATGGACTTTCCAAGATTGACGATTGCAGACAGAGGGGGATTCAGTTGCTATTTGTATGGCTGCCATTACATCACCTTGATTGACTTCCTCTTCGCTATATTCTCTAACACTAAATCTTTCTTTAGCCAATGATTCAAAAGTTAAGGAAGAGAATTCAGGTAATTTATCTTTAGTAAAAGAAAGATAGCCACCTAAGTCCATATTATCTTTTAAAAGATACTTACTATATTGTCTTAATTTGTCTTCTACCGAATTCACTTCATGATTGTATTTTTTATGCATATCAACATATTTATGTATAACGCTTATAGCGGTTTGAAATCTCTCATCTTCCGTTGAATAGCCCATTTCAATAAATTTATCCATTGAAAAAAACAATTGCTCAAATGCTGCTTTACCAAAACCTAACCTGATATCAGCATTACTAAGACCTTTTTCTATAGCATGATAATGAAAAGTTATTTTTGATCTTAAATTATTTTCAGTAAGTTCTTCTCGGATACCATACGCAGAATCTTCAAATCGCCTTTTATCATATTGATACAAATCATTTAACTGTTTTTTCGTTTTCATTCTTTTTAGTGAATGTATGGCTTTCTGGGGAAGCATTTTTTTGATTTTTGTTCTCATTGTATTTTATCCTCTCAATTTATATTTTATATTAACTTTATCAATGATATCTTAATATTATTTAAAGAATTAAGGTGGTTTTTTAGATTAATCTCAGGGAATTACATTGTATATTGTAACATATTTCACTTGAATCAGATAACCTATTTTGATTAAGTCATAAGAAAAAGACCACAGTTTTAAGCTGTGGCCTTTACGCTTATCTTAAAAAATATTGGTCTATTCCATCAGTAATTGCTCTTGCAGCTGTTTCTTGATATTGTGTTGTTCTAACTTTTGCTAGTTCAGCTGAATTGCTCATAAATCCTAATTCAAAGAGAACAGCAGTCATTTCTGTATTACGCAAGACATTAAGGCTTTGGGCTCTAACACCTCTATCATACATACCAGTATAAGAAATTAGTTTAGCATGAGCTGTATCAGCTAATCTCAAACTTGAATTTATGCGTGGATCGTTAATGTCAAAATCGTTTCTGTTTTGCGTATATGAAGAGTTCTGGATAAAGGTTTCAATCCCTCTCGCTGAACTACCCACACCTAAAGAATTATAATGAATACTGATAAATATAGCAGCATTTCCACTGTTAGCCATTCTCGATCTAGCAATTAAATCTGGTGAAAGAGTTGATGCAAATGCTACATCAGTTGTTCTAGTCATGACTACATTGTATCCTTTACGTTCTAACATACCTCTTAAAATTTTTGAAGTAGATAGATTTAATGTTTTTTCATTTACGCCACTAACTGATGCCCCACTAAAGCGCCCCCCATGACCTGGATCAATATAGACTGTTGGTACTCCTAATGCTTTCCTATCCACCCAACCGTAATCAGTGCCATCTAAACTTATATATGCATAACCTTTGGTTATATTGTGAACTTTAACCGTTCTTCCACTAATTAAACTTGTATGGGATAGTTGCTGGTATCCACTCATGCCCCAAGGTAAAGTATCAATAGAGTAATTCCCTTGGATTACAGCATTATAGTAGACATTTTGCTGCCCACTAACACTCTGCGGACTTGGAGATGTGCCTAGTGCTCTTTGATCTACCCAGCCATATTTCACACCATTAACTTCTAACAAAGCGTAGCTTCTATAATGATGAGTTACTTTAACTTTTGTTCCTAATAATTTACTAGTTGAATTAACATTTTGATATCCCGCAGTACCCCATGGTAACGTGTCAATACTGTAACCTGTTTTAGCAATTGTGGTTGAATAGTTTACTGGAAGGCTTCCTAGCATGTCTTCTGCCCTTGCCATTGCTCTATAATCTACCCAACCTAGTTCTCTACCATTCTCAACAACGAGTAAATATGCCCCATTGTTAGCTTCAGATACTACTTTTACTGTTTTTGAAATGTAATTATTTGAAGAACTGACTCGTTGCGAACCTGGCGTTCCCCAAGGTAGTGTATCAATGGTATATCCGGAATTAATTATAACCGCTGGATAAGATGACGCATTAATACTTAATGCACGTTTATCTATCCAGCCTACTTGTTTTCCATTGTACGAAATCAATACGTATGCACGGTTATTGCTTTCTGCCATAATATCCACACGCTTATTAAGGTATTGTGAAGTTGAACCTATAGTTTTATACCCTTTATCTCCCCATGGTAATGAATCGATACTATGATTTCCTCTTACAATTGATAACGTTTTTCTTTCGGTCGTATTGTTCAGCGCTTTGTTATCGATCCAGCCTAGATATTTCCCATTTGAGCTTATTAGTGAGTAGGCACCATTAGAACTTTTTAGCATAATATCAACTTCTTGATATAAATTACTTTTAGAAGTTGTTAATTGGCGATATCCAGATTGTCCCCAAGGTGCTGAATCAATTGAATGTGTTTCAGAAGTAATTACCTTTTTATCTATTGACTTTGGTGTATCCAACGCTCGCTTATCGACCCACCCGATTCCTACACCATTTCTTACTACGTATACATACGCTCTATTCTTACTCTCGCCAACAATTGTCATTTCGTTAAAAATCTGATCAATCGTATCAGAAATTTTGTACGATCCTGAACTTCCCCAGGGTGCTGAATCAATTGAATATCCTGACAATACTACCGTTCTTGTATACGGTTCTACAGCAACCATATTAAAGGCTCTTTTATCTATCCAGCCAAGATCTTTACCATTTAAAGCAATTCTAGCATAAGCGCCATTCATCGTTTCACTTAATACATCGACTCTTTTGTTTAGATATGAAGCACTGTTTCCGACTGTTCTATAACCTTCATAACCCCAAGGCACAGTATCGATAGAATACCCAGCTATTTTGATATCGGCTTGATATCTAATATTTCTACTGTTAACTGTAGAAGAAAGTGTTCTAACTTGGTTGGCTTCACTCTCAGCTTTTTTATCAGTAGTTGGTAAACTTTTGGTCATTGCCTGTTCTTGCTTTTCTTCAATTGATGCTTCTTCAATATCTTGTATTTCTTCCATTTCTTGTTCTTCTGAGCTTGCATCTTCAGTATCATCAAGATTTTTCTCTTCATCCACAGATTCGTCTACTTCAGAAGTTTCTTCATTAGGTTCCACTTCAAGATTGCTATCTTCTGTAGTTTCTTCGTTCTCAGCTATTTCTTTATCAATTAATTCAACTTCATCATCAGCTAGCCACATTAACTTATTTTCTTCAATTTCAGTATAATAGAAAATCTTATCTTCATTTTGCGCTTTTTTTATAATCGAAAGTTCTTTATCTTGATAAGTATCCAGTAAAACTTCATTCATTTCGCCTGTTACAGTATCATACGTATCTCTTGTTTCATCCTTCGAAACAAATAATCCTGTTAATTCTACTTCTTCAGCATTTTCTAGCCACTCATAGAAACTGAGAACAGCTGTTTCTGCTGTTTGTTCTGTTTGTTCTTCGTCAACATCCGTGATTGAAAAGTCACTATTTGCGCTAACTACTATTGGTTGAGCAATATTGACGGCTAATATACTTGCAACACTTAGTACTGTCATACCTTTATTAATTTGTTTCATTGTATTCTCCTTTTTAATTCGTGTTTAATGCTCTCATATCAATCCAACCTAGTTCTATATTATTTAAAAGCACATATGCGTATGCACCATTGCTACTCTTCAACACTATTCTAGCAGTTTGTCCTACATAACTTGAACTATCTCCCAATTTTGTTGATCCTCGCTCTCCCCATGGGAGAGAATCAATCGAATAACCATTCTTGATCACAGCGTACTGATTTGGTGAAACTGGAACTCTACCAAAGGCTCTTTTATCTACCCAACCGACACCTTTTCCATCAAGTTCAATATAAGCATAAGCACCATTTTTCGTTTCTCTTAGTACAGTTATTTCTTTACCAATTAATATAGAACTAGAACTAATATTCTTATACCCATTATATCCCCATGGTTTTGAATCAATTGAATATCGACTTTCTCTAATTGTCTCTTTATAGGTAACAGCCTGTGTTTCAAAAGTTTCAATTGCACGCTTGTCTACCCAACCAAGAGATTTACCATCCAAAATGACTAAAACATACGCACCATTGTTTGACTCTGCAATAGCTTTGACTTTTCGGTTAATATAATTAGAGGAATTGTCTAAAGTCTTATATCCTTTTTCTCCCCAAGGAAGGCTATCAATAGAGAAATCAGGGTTACTCATATAAGATTGATAATTAACTTGTTTCCTATTGAAAGCACGTTTATCGATCCAGCCTAATTCTCGACCATTTTGAGCGATAAATGCATATGCCCCATTAGTAGTTTCCCGAATAATTTCTACACTACTACCAAGGTATTTATTACTAGACTCTTTTCTTTCAGAGCCGCTGTAGCCCCAGGGTCTTGTATCAATAGAGTAGTTACCTTTTTTTATTGTATCTGAATAAATAATTGAATTTGTTTCAAAAGATTCAATCGCTCTTTTATCAACCCATCCTAATGTTTTACCGTTCAAACTTAATAAAAGGTAATTACCATTTTTTGCTTCTCTTTTTATATCAAAAGAAGTACCAAGATAATCGGAAGAACTAGCGATATTTTTATACCCTTTAGTACCCCAAGGTAAAGAATCAATTGAATGTCCAGCATAATTCACCTTAGCTTTGTAGGCTACTTTTACTGAATCAAACGCTTGAATTGCTTTTTTGTCAATCCATCCTTTAACACTGCCGTTTTGGGATAGTTTGGCATAAGCGCCGTTTGTTGTCTCTTCAGTCACTTCAAGTATTTGTCCATTTGTAAAATCACTTGATGAAAATTGTTTAACATAACCTTTTGTTCCCCATGGCAAGCTATCTATCGAATGATTACCGCTAATGATAACCGCCTCGTAATCAACAGATTTTGATAAGACTAATTCAAATGCACGCTTGTCTACCCATCCCAAATCCCTACCATCCAGTTGAATAAATGCGTAAGTACGATTTTGATTTTCTCTAGTAACTTTTACTTTTTTCCCGTATAGATTACTGGTATTTCCTACATTTTCACCATTTGAATTTCCCCATGGTAAGCTATCTATAGAGAAAGACCGCTGCAATATCTCAGCCTCGTAATTCACATTAACTATATCAAGATCATATTGAAGTAAATTATACGTACTGATGATTGTATTTAATTTAGTATTATAATTAGGATCAGTCGCGTATCTTCCAGTTAACCATTTTGTAGCATCCTTGTAGCTAAGAGTATTTCTGACCCAAGTACCGTTGTAATAATTTCTGTCCCAGCTAACGCCGTTTCTTAGTTTATTGGCATTATCATTTAAGGAACTAGCAAAATTAGGATAGAATTTAAAGTCAGCATCAACATAGGTGTTTACACCATTAATATGTTCCCATGTTCTTTTAACTATTGAGTAGCCGTTGTACGTGCCTTTCATACCAAATAAATTATTTCCATTCTTAGCAAGAGTACTTGTACCATAGTCACTTTCAAGTGATGCCTGAGCGATCATAATAGAGGCATATAATTGTTCTTTACCTTTTTCCTCAGCTATAGGCTTAGCTCTTGAAGACATATACTGTACGAACTCATTCTTAGAAGAAAAAGTTCTATTCTCTTCATCAATACGATCGTATATATTAACACCATTGATGGATAAAACTTGACCAGAGGTGATTGTATTATTCGTTAGATTATTCCAATTTTTCAAATTCTGTGAAGATAAACCAAATTTACTTGCAATACTGACCAAAGTGTCTCCGGCATTAACGATATAATATCTAGTAGCATTTTGAATAACACTTGAAGTTCTAACTTGGAAATTCATTTCATTTCGGTTTATATCTTTGTCAACTATTTCATTAATTTCAGTGTCAACACTATTTTTTGATTCTATTGATTCAGTATGCGAAGTTAATTCGGACGCAGACTCAGAGTCTACTTCAGCTTCGTTATCTTCTGTTTCGTCAACAACTTCTACTTCCTTGTTATCTTGATTTTCTATTATTTCTTTTGGGGGTTCTGTTACATTTTCTTCTTTAATTGAAGGGATATCAGAAACTACAGGAGTTGTATCATATATTAAACGATCAATATTTTCTGAAGATACAAAGTAAAAATTATAAGCCGTATTATCATCTGCATGCTCGAATGCTACCTCTAAAGGCTCATCTTCAGATATCTTATATTTTACTGTATTTCCAAAAGAATCAGTGATAATAAAATCGCCATTCTCCTTAGAAGTTATTTCAAATGTCCAAATATCATTTAATAGTTTTCCATCTATTCCAAAAATACTATCTACTGATTCAGCTGGCAATTCATTCATTTTTACCGACTCAATATCCGTAGTTATTATGTATTGTTCCAATCTAACAAGTGAATCGTTATCTTCTGAAAACTTGACTTGTTGATCAGCCGACTGCGCTACGACGTTGATTTGACTTATAGACAAATACGAAGGTACTAATAGTACGACGATACTAGTAACAATAATACTTCTAAATTTAAAACTTTTTTTCAATAACAATCTCTCCCCAATGACGTATGCGTTCAACACGATCCTTTCGCATCTAATTACATTTTACCGTAGATTAATAAGATTACAACATAGGTATTGTGACAATTTAAATAACAAAACTCATCAAGTCATTAGTATTTTATTAATCTAGAATGCGGTTTAATTGAAAAAAATATCCTAAACCTCTCATTTGAGGCTCAGGATACTCTCATTTTATAAGTTTCTTAAATTCATTTACTGTTTTTGGAACTTTGATTTCGTCTGGCAATCGACTACTCATTAACGCACCCAAATTAATTGCGTTTTCCAACCAACTACTGGAAGAATCATCAAAATGATTACTAAAGAATTCTGTCTTAATTATCTCGGCTAAATATATTACCGGTATGGGCATATCGAACATCATCGAAGGCGTAAAAGCTGCTGAAGAAGCCATACTGATAATTGTAGCTTCATTAGCTTGATTCGTAAGACAATAAAGTTCCCAAGGCAAGTCTGTATTGATAACACTAATTTCACCGTATTTATTTTTGCTAGATCTTGGATGAAGTTTAACAATTAATTCACTTTCTTTTTTGATTGCACTTTTTACGATATTGAAAACTTCATATTCATTAATTTTACTACCATCCGCCTGAAAAGGTTGATCAAGAAAAATAAAATTTGTATTCTTTGAGTTCTTCGCATCTTTTAATTCGTCTTCGAATAAAAATAAAATCACTTCATAAGCTTTAGTACCCAACTTCAATTTAGGTAATTTCACATAATTATTTTGTTCTTTACTTTGAACTAAACTAGGTTCATAAACAAAATATTTACAAAATGTAGCACGGTAGATACTTTTAGTATTAATTATTTTAACAAGCTTATTTTTTTTTGCATTAAGATCAAAGATATTAGATTCAACATACGCCCCTATACCATCTTCAATATAATTTAAAGCAACTTGTTTATTCTTACTTTTAATAAAAGCATAGAGTAATTTTGCAAAATAATTATCTCCCTGCACAAATATATTCTCATATGAATATTTAGTTAGTTTGTAACCATTTAAATTAAATAGTAAATTCGCATTTTTTATAATTGGTTTATTAATTTGATTGTGTTTGATGAGATAAACATTTTCAAAAATATCAATATTGATTGCTCTATCATATAGCTTTTCTGCACCTTCGAATTCATTATAGATATATAAATCGTTCTCTATATCATCATAATAGTTAACAATAGTATTGACAATGTTAATCAGGTGCAATGGTGTCCAGGCTATGAAAGCATTCATTTTAATTCCTCATTTTTGGGTAGTTTAGATCTGATAAAATTTAAATACCCTAAATATGTCCAAAAGACTAAACCTATAACATCTCTATTATTCATGATTAAATGATTCTCAACAACATCGTTTACGAATAGTGAAAGCAAAAACACTAGGATAATAAGATACAATTGATCATTTGGATTATGGATATTGAAATTTTTGGATAACAAATAAACAATATTATCTTTTAATACTAATACAACGAATACCGTTAGTAATGTAAATCCAATGATACCTGACTTCGCAAGTACAGATACGTAGGTATTATGCATATTTCCACTAGCTCTTTGTAACTCAGAAATATCTAATTCAGATAACCGACTTTCATCAATTTGGTTCGTCGTTTCTACCCCTCTATAAATATCAGTATCTGCAACACCAAATAAAGGTTTCTGTTTAACTAATTGCAAGCCTGCCATCCAGATACTAAATCTTCCGGAAGAAAGCTCTCCACCTTCATCAGGTCTTAAGTCAACTTTTGAAAAAGTAGGTGGTGTAGTCTTCTCATTCAGTTCGCTATCTATATCTCCCTCTTCGTTAGAATCACTCTTACCTTTATTGTTAAATAAATTACTAGCTTGATATTTAACCACATCAACACTAGACGGTACATAACTTAAAGTCTCTTCCACTGTACGACTAACAGAGAAAAATACTAGCAATGACAAACCAATGCCAATACCCCAAATTTTTAAAGCTGAACCCAATTTTCTATTTTTACTAATTTTCAATATAACGGCTATTGAAAAGAGCATAAACCCTAGACCATAGATTGTAATTTGGGTACCTCTGGATTTTGATAATACAAAAAATATGTATTGTACAACTCCATTGACCACATAAAGATTTTGGAATTTAGTCCAAGTACCTCTTTTAAAATGATTATTTACTAACATCAATACGACTGATACATAGCCAAACATCGACCCAATATTTGGGCTCGTATAAATACCAAACAATCTGCTACCTATGAATCCTTGTCTTAACGTAAATGTTCCTAAGCCTGCTGGTACTCTATAGGAGATGTTGAATATGAAAAGTACGATAGCAATCGAACCAAGTAATAAAGTAGCATAAATAAAAATATCGTTAAAAATTCTCAGTTTCTTATCTATACTTTGCTTACTTTCTTTTGTATCAAATACATAAAAGATAAATAAGGAAATAATCAGGTAACCCCAATTAATAATGGTATCAGGAAATTGATAGGGATAGTTAGTGATTACAGAGATTAAGTAAGAAAGACTCAATAAAGCAAGTATTATCCAATAAGGTTGTTTTAGCATTTTCCTTTTACTAACAAAATCATAAGCTACTACGCCCAGACCCCATACAAAAGAAATTTTCATCGGTATATTCTCAATATTCAGTGCACTAGGTATGAAGTAAACCATAAAAATCACTAGGTTAACGTACCTGTATATCATAGGGTTAAATAAATAATTATCCATCACTTTTTTAATTGTCATTCTAAACAGTCCTTTTATTTAAAATTTCTTTGTCTATTTTATCTAGCAAACTTTCTGACATATTCGTAGAAACTTTTCTAACGAACAATTTGTCACTACTTTTAAGTAGTGAGTAATCCTCAATTGTGAACCATTTTGTCATTGAAGCATCCAGAAAGTGAATATTAGCTAATTGAGAAGTTTGTTTAGAAGTATCTTCTCCACGTTTATTCATCTGTATAGGCTGATCTGGTCCATCTATTTGATTTCGATTTGAATATGTTGAATTAAAAAAAAGTGTATGGAAAAACTTTTCATCTGGTGCAAACATAATTTCAAATACTTTATAATCTTGTTTATTTTGATCATATATCTCAAGCAAATCCCTCAAGCAATTATCGGTTAATGCCCACCACTGCGAGCCATGATACAAGTCGAATTTACCATGTCGAATTCTATTGGACAATTTAAAATTCCTCAAAATTTTATTGATCAATGCTCTAAATGCTTTGAAAAAGAACGTATTGGTTTTGCGGATAAGCGGGTAATCATGCTTTTGCCAGTAATCAATATGGCTGCCAAATAATTCTTTATTTTCTAACTTTTCAAGATTGATACCTCTTATAAATTCGATTTCTTTATTTTGTTCAAAATAATCATAGATATCATCCACTGACTTTATCGGATAATCAGCACCCGAAAGTAGTACATATCGATCAAAACTTTTTTGATCTGCCAGAGCTGTCCTAGCTAATGCAATTTCTGCACGAATAATAGAAAATCCGCCCCAGTATATATTGTATCTTGGTTCAACGAATTGAACATTCTCATATCTAATTAGATATTTTTCAAATTTTTCTATATCAGTCTTCCGATCAATATGCACAAAAAAATGAGCTTGATGCTTGTTGAGTCTTTCTATAAGTCTTTTCAAGTTCTCAGGATCGTTATGAGCTAGTATTAAGTATGCAATTTTAATCATTATTTACCCCTTACTTACCTAAATAAATCTTGTACATTTTACCATATAAGAATAAATTCTTTTGTAAAAGTTTCAATGCAATTTTTTTTGCAGATGAAACATTTTGTAACAATTGTTTACTGTTGTACTTTTTTATATCATTCTTTAAAATATTGTAATACTCTTTTGTATGTTTTGAGCCACTTGATATAGATAACTTATATCCTGTAGAAAGAAATCCATCAATCAACTTTTCGTATGCTAAAGATTCTAATTTTGGTAATTGTTTTTTTACCAATTCAAGTAAGATTATACGCTGGTCAACATTATCATATTGCATAGGATTAAAATCTGCATTAACAATACTCGAAGCATTTTGCATATAGTTATACCCAGTGTATGTTGTAAATTGTATCTTCTGTGCAGCTAAAACTAGTCTAAATGAAGGAACAATATCCTCGTATAAATGACCTTCTGGGTAGCGAATATTTGAAAATAAAGATTTTCTATAAATTTTATTCCAAGCATAAAAGTCTATCCCTTTATAATTGAATAAATAGCTAATTGCTTGTTCTTTATCCAAAACAACTTCCTCAACACTGTCTAGTTTACGTATCTTTTTATCACTGATTCTTCTCACATTAAATACGAAAATATCTGTATCCATTTGTTTCATTTCAAAAAACTTTTCAAAAAGGTTTATTTCGAAATAATCATCGCTATCAATAAATGAAACAAAGTCCATAGAAGCTTGTTCTAACCCTGCATTTCTCGCTGAAGATAATCCTCCATTTGATTTATGGATAACAATGATTCTATCATCTTCTTTTGCTAGTTCCTCACAAATTTCTCCACTAGTATCCGTGGATCCATCATCAACTAAAATAAGCTCCAGTTTTTTATAGGACTGATTTAAAACACTTTCTACTGCTCTTCGAAGAGAATTTTCTACGTTATACACTGGCATTATTACACTAATCATTTTATCACCATTTCTCTATTCATTTTGTTAATTGATTAAAAGTTACCTTTAATTTTTTCAATGAATCTAGGAGATGTATTACTGATCTTATACAGTATCCAAGAAGTCAAATACATTAGAATTACTGATTTTATTTTGAACACATTTTTCAATACTTTTCTCATTAGTGAATTGTCCAAACTATCTTCAGAAGCTTGTAAAACTCTATCGTTGTGGAGAATACTTTTAATGTAATTGCGCTTTTCCCTAAAAGTAAGTGTACTAACTGAATGTATCGGAATAATACTGGACATTACACCCTTTAAGAATAGTGCACTAAATCCTCTATTATCTTTTGGTGAAATTTCGAGACATTTCTCATAGAACTCAACGAAGGTCTGAAATTTATTAGGAAAATGTTTATTCGTTAGCCCATCTCTTCCATCAAAATAATATTCATACAATATTTCTTTTACTAGCTTTACTGTCTGTACGCTATCAAAATAGGCTAAGTTAAATAAGCGGTCTTCGCAACTTCTATAAGGCGGGAAAGAAATATTATTTTTTTTTATTATATCTACTTTGTATACTTTGTTCCAAACGACATATAGTAATTGCTTTTCCATAAGATTAAACAAGTCATCCTTGAAATCACTTTGCTTTAGATAAGTTCTATCTACTGCCTCAGTAACTTTTTCATTAACAACTTCTCCTTCATCTAATACTTTCATTACGTATGAGGATATTAATAAATCAGTCTTTGAGTCAGCAATATAAGCGTACCTATCTTCAAGTGCTGTAATAACCAATTTGTCGTCAGCATCTACGAAGATCATATAAGTTCCATTTGCCTGTTTGATCCCATAATTTCTTGCAGAACCTGGTCCACTATTATCTATATTGATTAATTTAAATTGGTTTTTATCTGCAATAAATGTTTCAATCATTTCTCTGCTAGAGTCAGTAGAACCATCATTGATCAGTATAACCTCAAAGTCTTTAAAAGTTTGAGAAGCAATTGAAGTCAGTGTATCTATTATTTTATTCTGAGCATTATAAACGGGCATAACTAATGTGAAAAACGGTCTCTTCATGAGGTACTCTCACTTTCGTTTTATTCATCAAAGAAAAAGCATCTCATTAGATCTCACATTCAATAACTATCAAATGCTTCGTCGCTTGAGATGCGTTAACTTTAATCTAGTAAATCGTATTCTAAAATACTATCTTCTTCTATTTTGTTTTTTGCTGTTTTACCGATGACTTTATCAATCTCTGAAGGAGATATACCATGTCCAGGACGTTTAAAAGTAATCATTTCTCTTGTAATTTCAGTGCCCGCCGGAATATCAGTATCTGCAACAATAGATCTACGCGCATTCTTTCTTGCGGCATTTTGTGTATCTAGATTCAGCTCTTTATTCCCTCTAATTTTCATTTGAAATTCAAGGGCACGTTTTAGCATTTTCATATCTTCAGGGTCCATTGCATGGTAATGATCGTTTCCAGGTAATGTTTTATCTAGTGTATAGTGTTTTTCAATAACAGGTGCACCCAATGCAACGGCAGTTTTCACAACGTCCATGAATTCGTCCGGTTTAGTATGATCTGAATAGCCAATAACGCATTCAGGAAATTCTTCTTTTAAAAGTTCAATAACTTCTAAATTTGCGTGATCATATGGTGTAGGGTATTCTAAAACACAGTGTAACAATACGATATCGTTATTGCCTGTTTTTTTGATTGTTTCAATAGCTGCTCTAATTTCTTCAATAGTAGATGCTCCAGCTGAAATTAAAACTGGTTTACCTTTTTTTGCTTGATGTTCAATAAACGGTAAGTTCGTAAGATCTGAAGAAGAAATCTTATAAATGTCCATTAGTTCATTAAGATAATCGGCAGATTCAAAATCAAAGGCAGTACTGAAAAATTCGATATCTAATTGTTTGCTATAATCTGAAAGCTCTTTGTATTCTTCATAACCAAAAGAGTCGAATTTTTTAAACAATTCATATTGTGAGGTGGTTGACTCTTCAGAAGTATCCCAATAAGAAGGTGAAAACTTAGAAGCGATCGTACCCGCTTTGTATGTCTGGAATTTAATCGCATCCATACCCGACTCCTTAGCTTTATCAATCATCAACTTAGCAGCTTCCATGGGTGAAATATTCTCTTTTTTTGCGATATCATAATAATTTACACCAATTTCACCTATAACATAATATCCTTGTTCTTCAATTGTTTTAAATATACTCATTAGTATGCTCCCCTTTTAGTCAAATATAATTTTCATAACACGATTTAAGCCACTTCTTAAATTACTTTGTTGCATCTGATTGTGCATTTGATTTCTTATCTGATGAGATTTCGTCAACCATTCAATGGTACCTTTAATTGTATCTTCTTCAATAGCCTCGCCAAGACCTAAATTAATAAAACCATTATTTAAATAACCAAATTCGTGCTTCAGTTCTCTCATATTTTGAGCTAATAGTATCGTAGGGACAGCCATCGCTGCAAGCTCTAACATCGTTCTACCTTGTGAAGAAATAGCCAAGTCTGCAACTTTCATGTGTTCACTCATCACTTTAACATCTTGAATAATCTGAATGTTTAAAGTGGATTTTTTTGCTAATTTTTCCAATTCCTTAAAATGTGGATATCCTGGTCCAACAATTATAGTAATCTTTATATTGCTAAGCCCCTTACTTTTTTCAATAGCATGAAAAACTTTAAACGTCAGATTACTAGGATCAACGCCTCCAAATATAACAAGTATATTTTTGACATCATTTTCAAATTTGCTTGGTTCGCTTAAAAGAAATTCATCTCGAATAATATAGTAATCACTGCCCCAGTAAATATGGTCGCCTGATTTTTGTGGAGCGTATAAATCATTTATTACAGCATCAGCTTTATCTGCACCGTCACCCAAATCTTCAAAATTGATTACTTTAACACCCAGTCCTTTGAGATAGTTTATGTAATCCAACTCTGTATTGAGCATATCATTGATTACGATATCAGCTTTTCTGGCTTGTACGATTTTACCCATATCAAAGTCATCTTCTATAATATCATACTTGAAATGACTATTCTTTATCTTATCTATTCCTAAATCTGAATACTTACTTACAACAAAACTTACGTCATGATCAATTAAGTTGTACGCTAAAGATAATCCTCTATATACATGACCAAGTCCGATTTTAGAATGACCTTCTACCCTTATGATCACAGTTTTTTTAGTTAACTGTTTTTCTGCTATCCACCAATCTTCCGCAGTATCTATATCGATTGATTGCCATGACGGAACTTCGAAAACAGACACATTCGTTCCAATCCTAGCATCCGGCCTCATACACTGCGCTTTCGTAATCAAAAATGCACCTGTTTCTACAAATCTTTTGGGGAGATATTGACGATTTAATCGCTCAGCATATCCTGGCACGAATTTGCCTTTCTCATTCATTTCCCAATAAAGGTGTGCTTGGTTGACAGCACTTAGCATTGTATCGTAATCATTCTCAATACACTCTTTTAATGCTTTATCCAATACTTCTACCGTTAATAATGGTGATGTTGCTTGAAGTGTAACTACG
This sequence comes from Marinilactibacillus kalidii, assembly GCF_017599325.1. Taxonomy (GTDB): domain Bacteria; phylum Bacillota; class Bacilli; order Lactobacillales; family Carnobacteriaceae_A; genus Marinilactibacillus; species Marinilactibacillus kalidii. Next base: position 20,693 of record NZ_JAGFVM010000005.1, read on the forward strand.
TAATCGTAGTTTTTATTCTTCAACTCACTCATTTTTTTGAAAGCATCGTATATTACTGGATCGAGTGTAATTGCGTCACTTGAGAGTGATTCAGTTCTATTAACTACATCTGCACCATAATTTAAAGCAACTCTTTCAATCTCCACATCGTCCGTAGAAACACAAACGTCAATTGAATAACTACTATCCAAGGCATTATTTATGGCATATCCAATTAATGGAGTACCTGCTAAAAATCGTACGTTTTTTCTAGGAATACCTTTTGAACCCCCTCTTGCAGGGATTACAGCAAGTATGTTCATTTTATCGTTCTCCTTTTTCGTCGATTCTATTTACTAAAAGTCATTTTCTAGGTTATCCATAATTTTAGAAATAGCTAGGATCCGCATTTTTGTTTTTCTGTTTTTTTATATTGTAATATAGCTTAGCTGTTATTCTAGAACCAAATAGTACCAAAGGTAACCCTTTATGCAATGTAGTCTTACGGTTGCTTCTTCTGATAACTTTCTTATTTTTGTTAACCTCTTTATGAAAAGAGCCCATATCTATATTGCTAGGTACAAACTGGTAAGAAAATTCTATAAAGGTATTGATGTATCTTTCTGCTATTTCGTTGAAAAAGTATTGTTTAAATATCTTATCTTTTTCTTCTTCGGCTTTACCTACCCACCAAGCATATATTCTATAGACATCTAACGCTTTATTTATAGAGGGCGTATTTACAAGAGACCCCTTACGTCTTCCTCTGTAATTATAGTAAGGGTTTACGTTGCTGGCACAATTCTTTGCATGTAATACACAGTTCATCATCCATTCAACATCTTCACTATACATATTAGGTTTAAAATATATATCATTTTCAATTAAAAACTGGCGTCTGAATAGTCCTCTTACACCTAGACGCATAAATCCGATTTTATCTACAATTGCCATAAAAGATGATTTGCCATCTTTTTGGTAAACCAATTCATTTTCTACAATAAACTCGTCAGGTTTTAATTGATCATCGCCGTCAAAAAACATGGACATCCTTCCAAACACCAAATCTATTGTCTGGTCTTGCTTTATGATATCGTAATAACTTTTCAATGTTTCTTGATGAATCCAATCGTCACCATCTAAAAAAAAGATATATTCGCATGACGCTTCTTGAATACCTCTATTTCTAGTAAGTGAAATTCCTTCATTCTTTTTATCAACTACTCTTATTCTACTATCTTTTTGAGCGTACTGGTTACATATTTCAAGACTATTATCGGTTGAGCCGTCATTAATTAAAATAAGCTCGTAATCAGAATATGTCTGATTTAGTAAACTATCAATACATTGATCAATGTATGATTCTAAATTATATACTGGAACAACGACACTTAATTTCATGATTTTCCAACTCTCAATTAAATCTATAACATTACTTTTATACTAGCGCTTTATTTAAATAATTGATGTAATGTTCTCTTTCATTATTCAAAACTTCTTCAATGTGACTTGTATTTAGTTTCAATACTTCTTCGACCGGTAATCCCAAGCTTAGTGATTCGTGTCTTTCGCTTAAGCTAAATTTCTTTAGCAAAGTATCAATTCTAGAACTCATCTTCAACTCGCTATTCTCAATTCTATCGCACACTACAAATGGTGTCCTAAAAACAATCGAGAATATCGATCCATGAAATGAATCAGTACAGAACAATTCTGCATGATCAATCATGTACAAAAACTCTGACGGATCCACTGAATAATATTTAGGAGACCTCTTTAAATCATGCAAATAGATAATCTCTAATTTCTTTTCAGAAGCGACTTTATTTAAAAATGCTTGTGTTTTATCTGCTATTGGTCCTAAAAAATAAGTAAGCAGATATTTTTTTTCAGTCATAGCAGATGGTTTTTCAGAAAGTTTTTTCCATTTAGTTTCTTCTAAAACCAGCGTGGGATCAACAAGAACTTCCGCTTCACGATTCGTGAGATCTTTTATAATTTTTGCACCAGCTTCCTCTCTAACAGAAAGGTGTGCCATTTCTTTAATCATTTTTTTATATCTATCTTTATATTCAGAAGGAATCATTGAAATACCGAAACTTGGAGAAAGTGCTATTCGTTTTTCTTTAGAAGCAAACGTCAAAAAATCAATACCAGAACCTTTTCTATAATTCGGATTCCAAACTTGATCGCTTCCCGTAACGAAGTAATCAAACTGCTCATTAATATCATCAGGTATTGCTTCATCCGTCAAGGTATAGTTAGTTTCTTTAATATTTTCCTTACTGAATTTAACAAATTTAGAATATCTTTCATTTTTAATATCAGCATTTTTTTTATTGTTCATTCTATTTTTTACAATACGCGAAATATCACCTATTTTAAATTCTTTTAATTTTTCTTTTAGCGATTTTTCAATCTGATTTCCTACTTTACTCTTTACCGTGACAACTTCAAAACCTTTACCTATTAATATTTCTTGTGTTGCGTAATTTTGTAATCTGTTTCCGTAATTTCCGTAATCAGTTATTGTTAGAATACCAACTTTTTTTTTCATCTTATCTCCTCAAAATCTTAATTTATATTTTCCCTATCAACTAATGTATCGTACAACAAAATCATCATTACTAAGAACCAAAATGCAGGTGATAAATAACCACCTTTAGAAAAGTTCATTGCTATGAAAAACAGCCCTAACGGTACATTTTTAATTGTTAAAAAGATTGAAAAACCTGAGAACAATACAATTCCTATAACTCCAAATTCAGAAATCATATAAGCGAAGTTATGCCAAACAACTGGGGTATGTCCTATACCATTACCTAAAAATATATTACTTTCACTTATATATTTCCAACTATCTTTAAGTCTTTCATTCACCGAAGGCTCTTTACCCTGCAAAATCAAAACTGTTCTGTCAATGATAGTGGTATGAATCGTTTCTTGAAAAATAAAATAAATAATTAGCAAAACTACAACAGGAATTAGTAACTTCCAATCAAGTTTGATGTTTCTGAAATCAACTTTTTTTATAAATGCAACTACTAATAGTATACCCATTACTGCAATTGCACTATAAGAAAAAGTAGTCAATATAAACACAACGATTAAAAAGTTAAAGAAATAATTTAGTTTGTAGCCAAACTTATTGAAGAGGTTAATGGCTAATATTGTATTCAAGTAATACCCCATATGAGCAGGTTCGTAAAAGATACTTAATGTTCTTACATAAAATGTATCTACTGAAAACAAATATCCATCATAGCGAGTAAATTTCCAAAAGAATTCATAAGGAAGCACTCCATCAGAATAGATAGCTATAGTAATATAAATACCAATTAGACCGATAATAATCGCAACGATATTGTTAATAGTAAGAAAACTCTTCTGTAAATGATTCTCTTTAATATAATTAATAAAAACAGTTATTACAAAGATATAAAATGAAAATTTAATTAAACCGTATGCCCCAACTTTCAAATCGAAATTTTCATTTATAAAATAGCTAATCATCGTATGAATTGCCACAAAACCTATTGGAAGTGACATCCATTTAACTGATATTTTATCTAAGTGGATTTTCCTAGCTATAACCATAAAAAGTAAAGTGGGAAAAATCAATAGTTCTGTTAGAGAAAATGCCCCTACTATCCAATCGCTAAATACAAATATAGATGCGATAACGGATAGTAGTACCATATCAATCGTGCCTAAGTTTCTTGAAGGTCGAACCGAATAGTGCATACTTTCACTCCTATACTAAATACATAGTAGACAATTTTATTTAATCAGTTCAACTGAATCAGGTATGTCTCCGATAACGACTTCTTCTTCTACACCCTGAGAAGAGACTTTGTCGAATAGGATTTTAATTGTTTGAAGAAGTATTTTAATGTCCAGTATAAAAGAATATTTTTTTATATATACTAAGTCGAAGTTTAATTTACTGTTAAAGTCGGTTGCATATTTACCGTATACTTGAGCATATCCAGTAATGCCCGCCCGAACATTATGTCTTAAATAATAATATGGATTTTCTTTATTGAACTGGTCTACAAAGAAAGGTCGCTCTGGTCTTGGACCAACCAATGCCATATCACCTTTTAGCACATTCAATAGTTGAGGTAACTCATCAATCCTTAGAGATCTCAGGTACTTTCCAACGGTTGTGACACGAGCATCATTTGCACTAGCGAGAACTGGGCCCGAATCCTTTTCAGCCGTAGCACTCATTGTACGGAATTTAAGTATATTGAATTCTTTTTGGTCTTTTGTAATTCTGATTTGTTTGTAAAATACTGGACCTTTAGATGTCGCTTTAATTACGATTGCTGTAGCTAGCATTATTGGAGAAGCAATCACAGTTAATATTAAAGAGACCACTAAGTCAACCATACGTTTGATTAAATCATCTTCCGGTGGAATTTGAAAATTAGATACTTCAATAATACTTTCATCTTCAATGCTCATCATGTTTGGATTGACTAAAACCATATTTTCAAAACTAGTATTTAAAAATAGTTTTGTCTGATTTCTAATCAACATATCGTAAATCTTTACTTTTTCTTCTTCTTCAACATGTCCTGCCATATAAACAATATCTACAGATCCCATGTGTTTTTTAACGTTACGGTAAAAATCATTTACAACTGCTTTAGTTATGACATGTCTTTTGTTTTTTGACCTTTCAAAGTTATGGATGGCTTTTTGACAATTTTTTTCTGATCCTACGACCATAACTTTCTTTGTCCCGTCAATTCTTTCATACAGTTTGAAAATGAAAACTCTCCACAAAAACAACAATATTGTACTAGTTATAAAACTGATTAGAATGATTGTTCTTGGAAACGCAAACCATCTTCCTACAAAAGTCATTGCCATAATCATTACAGACATCAACAACTGAACAATGATAGTTAAGTATAAAAAGTCTGTTTTCCGCTTGTTATAAAGGATATATATACCAAACAAAATATTCAAAAGTACGAATACGATCAGTATATATAAATCAGCTTTTTGATATGCCTCGTAGTTCCTTTGCGGTAGTTCCCAACTATAACGGATAAGAAAAGATAACACGATTGCAAAATGATAAATAATCATATCTACTATCCCTATAGCTATTTTTTTTGTTCGATCAAAACCACTTGCCTGGGCCATGAGTGAACCTCCTACTACTATTTAATAAAATATTTTTGAATTCTTTCTACAATTGTCACGCTCGCTATTCCATCACCATATGGATTATTAGCTCTGGACATCTTATCGTATATTACCTGACTATTCAGCAATTGCTCAATTGATTGATACACTTTCTCTTCATCAGTACCGATGACTTTTAACGTACCTGCAGTAAGACCTTCCGGGCGTTCTGTTTTGTCTCTTAAAACTAAGACTGGTATATCAAAAGCTGGTGCTTCCTCTTGCAAGCCTCCAGAGTCTGTCAGTACAATATAAGACTTGGATAGTACTTTATGGAAAACATCTACTTCGAGTGGATCTGACAACAGTATTCGTTCATTACCAGATAACATATCTTTCGCAAGTTCTTGAACTACAGGACTCAAATGAACAGGCATGACGACTACAACATCTTCATGCTCATCTACAATCCGTTTGATTGCCTTAAAGACTTGTTTCATCGGTTCTCCATGATTCTCTCTTCGATGCATCGTTAATAAAATTGTTTTATCGTAGGCTTGAATTGTATTCAACAATTCGTGTTTCACACTTAACTGCTTTGTGTATTGAATTGCATCAATAGCCGTATTACCCGTAACGACAATCTCTGACTCTAACTTATTTTCATTCAACAGGTTTGATTTCGTCAACTCAGTAGGTACAAAAAATAAATCAGCTAGATTATCAATCAATTGACGATTTGCTTCTTCTGGAAACGGAAAATATTTATCATAGGTACGTAAGCCAGCTTCCACATGACCAATAGGGATCTGTTGGTAGTAAGCTGCTAAGGCAGCAGCAAAACTTGTTGTTGTATCCCCATGTACAAGCACCATATCAGGCTTTTCATCCATGAAAATTTCTTCAAGACCTTTCATAACATTAACTGTAATATCAGACAAAGATTGTTTAGGTCGCATAACGTTAAGATCATAAGTTGGATGAATATCAAACACATGTAATACTTGGTCGAGCATTTCGCGATGTTGTGCTGTAACGATTACAAGTATCTCATACTGATCCGGATATTTTTCAAGCTCCTTGATCACAGGTGCCATTTTTATCGCTTCGGGTCTTGTACCGAATACGACACCAATTTTCTTTTTCATCATTAAGTAAAACGTCCTTTTACGTTAATTATCGCGATCTTCTTTGATTACTTAGACGATCGCTAAAAGATTTCATTTTATTGACTTTTAAACATTCAAGTTGTATTTTACCATAAAAAAAACCTGAAAAGGTATGAAGTTTTCGTTAACTGCATGTCCTTTAGAGGTCATTTCTTTAATTTTTGTCTCAAAATAGAAAGCTTGATTCTCATCTTATCTTTAATGGTGATAGAATTAATTGTTTTTAATCGCCTCTTCATCATTGGTTCAACCTGACTTTGTTGTAAACCATTATAGATTGAAAGCATTTGTCTTTTAAGAAAGACTTTTTGAATAGAAGTATATCGATCCGATTGATAGTCCGTTTCAAGTAGACGAAAAATCTCCAGATAAGACTCAAAAGATTTGATTTTATGATGCGGCGTACTTTCTGTCATCGTAGAAGCTACTCTATATCTACGATGATAAAAAATCTTATCTACATATATCATTGTTTTTGATGAAATAAATACCTTCGTTGTAAAGTACTCGTCTTCATGCAAAACACCTTCTGGAAACCGGATATGTTTTGCATCCAGTAATGCCTTTTTCACCATGTATAAGCATGGTGAAGCGGAATAAGCCTTTAGGTTTTTATCTAAAAGCGTCTCCCCTTCATAAACGACATGCTCTTCAAGAACTGAGGAAAAATTGTAATCTACACTTTTTTCATATTGCTCTGCTCCATCAAAAAAGGATTGACCGTTAAATCTCACAAGATCTGCTTCGGTTTGTTGTGCTTTGAAGACAAGCGTTTCTATAGTGTTTTTTTCAATCCAATCATCTGAATCAACGAACAAAAGATAATCTCCTGTGGCCTGTTCGATGCCTTGATTCCTGATCGCGCCTTGTCCTTTGTTTTGTTTGTTGAGTGTCAATGATACATTTTTTTCGTATTGCTTTAATAAGTACGGGGTTGCATCTGTTGAGCCATCATCAATCACAATGACTTCTAGCGACTCATAAGTTTGAGCCAGTACAGTATCCATACACTCTTCAATATATCTCTCTACATTATAGGTGGGGATAATAACTGATACTAAAGGTTTGTCCAAATTACATGCTCCTTTTTATACTGACTTACCGTTAGGGCATTTTTTCTAAACTTTTTGCACTGATCAATTCCGCTTTTAACCGTTTAAATTCACCAGTAATGAGCAATCCGACAAGCCATACAATCAAAAATAAGCTACCTTTGATTAAAAGATTCACTAGCCAAAAGTAATTTAGCGGTGGTAAAAGTAGATATACAATCACTTGCATAATAGCCATCAAGACAGGCTTAACTAACACTGCGCCATATTCTAACATTGAAGATTGGAATAATTTGACCATCAATAAATAATTCGCTTGGATAAAATTACAGAAAAAGGCGAATACTAAGAAAGCCGCTACGTATTCAATTCTTCCAAATAAAATCCCAGTAATAATACCAGCTACATTCAGGGTAGTTGATAATATTCCTGATAAAAGTAATAAATCAGTCCGATTACCTGATTGGAAGACGCCTCCTGTTGAAGAAAGAAGCATTTGTATCCATACAGAAAGACCAAGGATTTGAAGTGTCGGTGCACTAGGCGCCCAGTTTTGACCAAATACGAGCACGATATCATTAGCAGCGAAAAAAATCAAAACTGATAAGGGCATTCCTACAATAGCCAATATATTGGCTAACTTCAAATATACTGCTTTGATTCGCTCTGTCTCTTTCTCGTACTCAGACATAATGGGATGAATAACAGATGTCACTAAGCTCGTTAGTATTTGGTTAGGATAAAGCGAGATCTGATAAGCTCGATCATAATAGCCTAAGGCACTTTGCGAAATGACGCGGCCAATCAATAGATTATCTAAGTTCCTTGAAAAGTAATTGATGAAATTAAATAGAAATTGGTTTTTTGAGAATGCATAGATTTTTTTAAGGGGTGCCCACTCAAATTTAACTGTAAAAGCAGATTGTGTTTTAAAATAAAAAATAATAAAAATCGTTGCTGCTCTTGCTGTATTTCCTATAATCAAAGAATAATAGCTAAAGCCTAGGAACGCCAAAACAACCGATACAACTCCAAATATCAGTGAGCCAATAATCGTCACCAGGTTTACGGTTTTGAAATCTTGCTCTCTGAGTAGTAGGGATTGTGGTACTACTAATGCACCATAGAAGAATACGCAGATTGCGAGTATGACACTAATCGAAACAAATGCATCGTTGTTGTAAAAGGCGGCTAATGGTCTACCTAAAAATAGGAAAATCACACTTAGTAATAATGCTAAATAGATACTGAAAGTGAAAATAGAATGTATTTCCGTCCGCTTTAAAGTCTTGTTCTGTATAATAGCCGGTCCTAAACCAAAGTCAGCTAGCAATTGAAAGAAAACAAGAAAGATATTCACAGTGGCTACTATTCCTAGTTCTTCAGAGATCAATAGTCTACCTAAGAATATTTGTACAATAAACTGGATGACTACAACTGCATATTTTCCAATTGAGGTATAAAAAATCCCTTTTTTAAATTGCTCGAACATAATGAAACTCCTACTCTTACTTTATTTATATCTTATGTTAAAAAAAATTTCTTGATTTTTTTAAATGCACTGTTATATCTCGTAGCAGATGCATTTCTTCTTTCCATCAACTTAAGGGCTGGTAAGTACTGTCCCTTTTGAATTCTCTGATGCAAAAGATATCTAAATGGGTTGGATTCTTTTAAGTCCTGATTCACGACATAGTGTTGAATATTTTCATCTTCACAGATCACACTAAGCCACTCGACTTTTTCCTCTTCTGTCATTGGACAATCAGGATGTGTAAGGTTTGCCAATTCAAGATAAACGGGATGCCAGAATTCTTGTTTCAATAAATCATTGAAAGCTTGTTCTCTTCCCCAATGTTCAATCAGACTTTTGAACTGAAGCGCAATATTTAATTCCATCACAAATCGATCTTCTCTGTATCGGTTGACCGCTGATCCATCATGTGTGACATAGTGATAGTACTCTTTGCGGTTGATTGCTACATGTGCGATTTCTCTATAAACATTCAGATTGAACAAAGCGTCTTGCCCTAGTTTTTGATCCGTAAATCGAATATTATGTTTTTTTAAATAAGAACGCTTATATAGTTTATTCCATAAGGCATAAGGTGTGAAATGATAATAGTTTCGAAAGTGGTCACGGAATCCTTTTTGTGATTGGAAATGCGGCTGCCTTGGCAACAAGATTTCACGCTCACGAGGGTTCCCTTCCACTTCTTTTGTATATCCGAATACGACAACTTCAGCATCTCTGGTTTCAGCCATTCGGTAGTTTTCTGCTAGAAGTGTCGGCTTGAAGTAATCATCTGGATCAGCAAAATAAATGTATTTACCTCTAGCGATTCTAAGTCCGGCATTTCTGGCTTTACCCGATCCTTGATTCTCTTGATGGATCACTTGAATGATGAGGGGTTCCTCTTCAGCAAACTGATCACAAATCTCCCCTGAGTTATCTGTAGAACCGTCGTTAACGAGAATCAATTCGAAGTCCATTTTCGTCTGATTCAAAGCAGACTGAATAGCCCTCGGCAAATGAGCTGAGACATTAAAAACTGGCATAATAATGGATACATCGAACATAAGATCTCTCCTAGAATCTTTTTATTTAGAAATTCACTTCTATTTTATAGCAATTCTATTTATTATAACACAGCCTATCGAAACTATTATCAATTTTTTATAAAATATTATGTATAAAAATAACCTAGAAAGCAGCTAACTACTTCTAGGTTATTTAATTTTACCGTTTTCTTACTATAGCCAACCAAATATACCTTTTTTAAAGATATTTTGGATGGCGTTGAGTGTTTTGTTGACTGTCTTCACGACTTGTTTAATCACTTTATTGGTTTTCTTAATCACATGTTCGATAAATGAGTCTTTTTCTTTTGCTGGTTCTTCTTCCTCTTCTGAATCATCCTCTTGTTCTTCCCCATCGCCCGGTTCGTCACCTGGTGTACCTTCATCTGGATTATCAGATGGTTCTTCTGGCAAGGTAGGATCTGTTGGATCTGCTGTAGCAGAGAAGTCGATTTGCACCATGACTGGATCATGATCACTTGCTCGTCCTGATTCGTCAGTGAAATCTGCATTGATTTTCAACATATCGATTTCCGTACGATCAACCAGTTGATTGGATACTAAGATATGATCCAATACTTGAGAGCTTCCTTGGTAGACGTAAGAATATCTCTCTTCTTCTGGTACAGCATTGACCATATTGGTCATATAGTCTCCTTCATGAATCTCCAACGCTTTTGTCCATTGGAAATCATTGAAATCACCCATCGAAACAATATTAGCATCTGGATTTGCTGTTTTAACGGTTTCTACAAATCCTGCCACTGCTTCAGCGATTTGTGTTCTTTGATCTTCACTTCTATATTGAATGGGATGATTTTGACCAAAGGTCGCATCATCTCCTCGTTTTGAGTTCCAATGGTTAATGATGGTGATAACTTGTTCACCATTGAATTCAAATTGTGCTGCCAAAGGTTTTCGTGAACTATTTAATGCACTATTCGTGGGATCAATTCTTCCTGGGTTCAAAGTTAAGTTTCCATCTGCATAGCCAACGGATGATGTTGCATCTCCTTTTTCAATCGAATCAACGAATGAGACACGTTCAGGATTGTATAAGAATCCTACTTGAATATTCGCATTTGGTTGTCCACCATCTTGGTTCATCAACGGATCAATATTTATATACTCATAGCGCGTACCAGAGACTTCGAATATCGTATCTACGAGTCGCTGATACGATTGGTCAGCTGCTGGACCTCCCGCATCCGGGCCGTCGTTGTCTTGCACTTCCGTGACCCCTACAATATCTGGGCTCTTCATGACATTACCAATCGCATTTGCCAAGCGATTTGCTTTTTCATTGGATGTTTGTTTAGTCGCTGCCGCAAAGTTTTCCAAATTGTAAGAAGCAACAGTCAAGTGATTTTCTTTTGGTTCAATAAACGTTGTTTGCGGTTGATGATTTGCTGGCTGATGAATCGCCCGCATATCTGCAAGGTCTGTATAAATTTTATAGTTACCGTAGTCATACATCACTACCCCCGTCAGTGATCCCTCGAAACGATCACCTGTCAATACATTGAAATCTCTTGCTTGAGTATTCGGTTGTGGTCTAAATCCGATTCGCTGTGCGTTCAGGTCATCTTCTTTTAATAGAATACCACCGTTAACGGTTTCGGCTTCTACTGAGTCCAATACGGTCACCACATCTCCATGTTCCTGCGGTGATACAGCGCGGACATCTTCTACCATAACACGCATGGCTTCGATTGATTCCCAGAAATCGATGGCATATTTTTCTGGATCAAATAGCTCAAATCCTTCTGGAGAGATTACTTCGTCGGGAACGGAATCAACGAGAAGCGCTTCAGGTAATTCCATGCCTTGCTCTAAAGTCGTGACGGATCCACCACGATCATTTCGTGCATTGATTTGTGTGACGGATAAGTCTGTGGTTGCTTTTTCATCGAATCCATCAATATAGTATTCGCTGACTTGACCTGTTACAGCAACGAGATCTCCGATTTCTACTGCTGGTGCAAAGTTTTTGCCGCCTAGATAAACTACAACTGCCTCTGATGTGTTTGGGTCATTGTCTACGAGATTATCTGGTGTTTGAATGTGCATGTACATAGCACCGCGAATCTCATATGTGTACGTTACGATACCTTCTACATTAGATACATTCGTTCCATCCATTGGTGAAACATGACCTGGTCCTTGAATATCATGAATCTTGATGCCTGTTTCTGCATCGTAGACGATGTATTCAAAACTAGCTACTGTACTTGCTTCAAGTCCCTCTTTTATTGAGATTGCTTTTAGTGTCAAGCTTTCTTCAAGTGTGATGGGTTCAGTATAGCGTGTGTCTTCTACTGTCGGTTCTGTCCCGTCAGTCGTGTAATAGATTTCAGCATCTGCCGTTTCAGAAGTCAATTCCACAGGCGTCCCGCTTGCAACGGTTCCAGATTGAATACTTGCTTGAGGTGCTACCGCTATAGAAGAATCGAGCAGTAAATCTTGTTCGCTTCTCGGAATCACTTGCCATGTTTGATTATAGACTTGCACAATACCGGCTATAGATTCATAGGTGCTACCAACTTGAATATCTAAAGTGTTTTGTTCATCTCTCAGTATGAATTCTTGTCCATCAGCTTTTACTTTGTAGTTAGTTGCGGTTGCGAATGAACCATCAACAGATAATATTTCTACATCCTTAAAAGAAACAAGTTTGGATTCATTTGCTTGGATATCTGCTCCTGAGATGGTTGCTGGCTGTAATTCTGTTCCATCTTCTACATCGTGTACCTCAACAGTTTGTAATTGGACCAGGTTGTTATATTGACCCAAAGTACCCGAAACAGTTACTTTCTGACCAACTCCTGCTTGGATAGCGCTCGCAGGATAAATGGCTAGTGCGCCAGTCTCATCCTCTAAATGAACCGTGTTACTCAGTCTAGCTGTTACTGTTCCGCTAACTTTTACTTGGCTGTTCAATCCTTTTTCACGAGCCTCAGCGATACTCATCAAGGCAACTTCTGGAGTTTCTTCTGGTTCTTCAGGATTTTCAGGTACTTCTGGCACTGTTTCTCCTGGCTCTTCAGGCGTTGTATCTATTGGCACGCCCGTCATAACATGTGATCCAAGATAATCAAATGTATCCGTTGGGTACGTGGTCCATTCTACTGACGGGTCGAATACATCTGTAGCGATGGTGTCTCCTTTTAGAATATCTGGATTACGAACAAGGGTAACGTCTTTCCCCCAGTCAATACGTTCGCCTACTTGACCGAAGACATCAACGATTTGACCATTATCTCGCAAAACGAGTGCATCATCACCATTGTAAGCCGTGATTCCTCCATGCGTTTCGTCTGCATATCCAAGTAATGCTTCCGATGCTCTTGGATTTACAATTACGAGCGTATCGCCGTGTTCAAGGATTCCATTGAGAGGGTATGTACTATTTGGGTTAACTGCTCCGTTTGGATAAAGCTCTACTTGATAGCCATCTAAATCCACCGCTTGACCTGTTCCATTATAGATTTCAAATGCTTTATTATTACTAGAGCCTTCTACGTACGCTGAGAAAATCAAGCTCTCCGCATATGTATGTTCGTTAACTGACTGTTCTGTTTCTTCCTCTGCTGGTGCTATAGAAGCTGCTGTTACAACTGACACGGGTAAGGTCGTTACAATCAACGAGGCACTTAAAACTGTTTGAATCCATTTTCTTATCATCTTTTTCTCTCCTTTTGGTTTCATTCAGGTGCTTTTACATTGTAACAAACCTCAAACAGAAAGTTTAGTGTATCTTTCGTAAATTTGTAAATCAAATGTAAACAAAATCTGTAATTCGAGATAAATATAACTTAAAAGCGAACTATAACAATAATAATATCGATATTGTTTTGAATTTAAAAGGTATATGCCGATTCGGCATATACCTTTTAAAATTGCTATTTGTAATTCATAGTCAAATTTCCTACTACAAATCTTTTCAGTTCATCGAAAGAAATATTAATATCTTCGTTTTTCTCGACGACTGACATAATGAAATCGATATATTCTTGATTTTGCCAATTAGACGCATATCCATTTCGCTGAAAAAACACTTCAGTAGCTGCTAACGAAGTTCTTTTATTCCCATTATGAAATAACTGTTTACAAGCAATACCAATTAATAGTATCGCACCCTTATCGTATATAGTGGGATAAATTTCCCTATCAAAAATAATTTTTTTAGGATTTTCGATTACTGCAACTAGCGCATTTTTCTCTTTTACACCAATTATTTCCGCAGGAGAATAGCGCTCAATAATCTTTCTATCGATGTAAACAAGTTCATTTTCCTTAATATAGTGCATTTTTACTTATCGACCAGTGATTTCATAACACTATCATATTTATCAAAGTAATCATCTAAGATAGAATCTAGACCTTCATCAGCTTTTGGACTATTGCTTTCATTAACTTTCGACAACAAAACAGTCTCTTCACTTCTATTTTCTTTATCAATATTTACTGTGATAAACTGAATATCATCTCCAGGCTTGGCACTCAATGCATTTAATACATCTTCCGGAACTGAAATCACAACGCTATTTCCAGTCTTTCTCAATTTAAAAGTATCGATAACTTTACTAGATCGTTTATTGCTTCTAGCTCGAGCATATTGGTAAGAGCGCTTGATCTTTCCTCCTTTCGAGCTTTTCACATTCTCCGTTGTCTCTTTATGGTTCGCTTGATATTTATTCATTTTCATCTCTCCTATAATTATTACTGTCAATTTGTTTTTATTCTCATTTTTTAGTTATTATTTTTATTCTAGCTATTGAGAAAGACTGTATATACAGTATACAGTATATACAGTCTTTCTCAATAGAAATTTTTAAAATGCAGCGTCTGCTCTCTTGTGGTAAAATAAATTGAACATAAAAAGGGTTACAACATACCTTGTACTTGAAAATTTACAATAATCAAAGGAGCGATACTATGGCTATATTAGTTACAGGCGGTGCGGGATACATAGGATCTCATACTGTTATTGAGTTATTAAATGAAAATCATGAGGTTGTTATTGTAGATGACTTCTCTAACTCAAAACCGGAAGTATTGAATCGCATCAAAGAACTTTCTGGAAAAGACTTCGTTTTCCATGAAATTGACGTTGCAGATAAAGAAGCTTTATCAATGGTGTTTGAACAACATAATCTCGAAGCAGTCATCCACTTTGCTGGATATAAAGCTGTTGGGGAATCTGTTGCAGAACCATTAAAGTACTACCACAACAACTTAATGAGCTCAATTGTTTTAATGGAGCTTATGAATGAGTATGACGTAAAAAAACTGGTCTTCTCTTCAAGTGCGACAGTTTATGGCATGAACAACCAAGCACCATTTACTGAAGACATGCCCTTGTCGACAACGAATCCGTATGGGACGACTAAATTGTTCATTGAGCAATTCATTCAAGACCAAGTAGCCGCTGATCCTTCATGGAGTGCCGCTTTACTTCGTTACTTCAATCCGATCGGTGCACACGAATCTGGTCGTATTGGTGAAGATCCAAATGATATTCCTAATAATTTAATGCCTTACATCACACAAGTCGCTGTTGGTAAGCGTGAAAAATTAGCGGTCTTTGGAGATGACTATGATACAGAAGACGGTACTGGAGTAAGAGATTATATCCACGTAAAAGACCTTGCAAAGGGTCACATACGCGCTGTTGAAAGTGTACTAGAATCTATTGGTGGTGTTGAAGCCTATAATCTCGGTACTGGCGTTGGCTATTCCGTTTTGGATGTGGTTAAAGCATTTGAAGAAGCAAACGATGTTGAAGTTTCTTACGAAATCGTTGATCGTCGCCCAGGAGATATTGGTACAAGTTACGCTGATTCTACTAAGGCACATGAGAAACTGAATTGGACTGCAGAACTAGGTCTTCAAGATATGTGTCGCGATTCATGGAACTGGCAGAAAAATAACCCTAATGGGTATGCATAAAACGCAAAAGGACGAAGCTTTTAGCTTCGTCCTTTTTTATTTGAAAATATGCAATTCTATTGTTAGATTAAAGTGAAGACATTTATTAATTTGCAAATGATTTTTAATCTGTCATATGTTACTGGAGTTGGGAGTGTTGAAAAAAAGTATGTTTAATACTATCGAACAAGAATCTCAACAGTTAGAAAAAAAACTAAGAAAAATGAATATTTTTGTTAATCATAATTATATCAGGGTTGAAAAAGGATTACGTCCTTTTTTTCATGATCCTATCGGTTTGGGCCTTTTTAATGATCGCTTTGCACTAAGTTTTTACTATCTAGTCTTTGCAAAAAATCAGTTAGTTTTGCTAAAATCTGACGTTCCTACAGAGTCAATGAATCAACAAGTCATTAGAATTGACTATACTGGCATTAAAGGTTTCGAACTGAATAAATATTTCAGAAACCATTATTTCAAGTTTATGTACGAAGAAAAAACTTATTATTTTTATATTAGCTACGAAAACAAGAAATTTTTCTCTCTTGGCGAGACAGTTTATAGTACGAATTATAAAATTTTGAAAGAACAAAATTTTATGGGATTGCTAAAGTAAAAATATCTGCTTTGTTCAAGTTATTAAAAAACAATAATTTCAATTTTTCTCACAATATTTAAGTAGATTATTTTCTTTTTTGAATTGTATTGTTTTTTAGATGTCATTTATTGATGACAAGCTATCATTATAAGTTTCTTTTCGAAATGAAAGCGTTAATTTTTTTATTGACAGGAATCTTTTGGTATGTTTCAATTAAAACAGCATTTAAGTATTGTTACTGTTCAATCAGGCTATAACTTATGTGCAAATCTATTAGTTAACTAATACGTCTGAAGGATAGACGCCTATGAAAATCAAAAAAGTGATTAATAATAATATTGTTCAATCAGTCAACGATGCTTCTCAAGAAGTGATGGTGGTTGGTAGAGGTCTTGGCTTTAAAAAATCAATTGGTGAAACGATTGATGAAGAAAAGATTGAGAAAATATACAAGATCGCTTCAAACTTGCCTGCCAATAAATTAGAGCAATTACTCTCAAAAGTAAAACTTGAACATCTTCAAGTAGCTAACGAAATCATTAGTTATGCTCGAGTCTCTTTAGGTAAAAAGTTAAGTGAGAATATTTATCTCACCCTCACTGACCATATCGACTATGCGATTGAACGATATCAATCTGATTTACCCATCAAAAATGCACTACTTTGGGAAATTAAACGTTTTTACAATCATGAATATCTTATCGGAAAAGAAGCACTCTCGATCATTGAACAAAAACTAGGTATTCAATTACCTGAAGATGAAGCTGGCTTCATTGCGCTTCATATCGTAAATGCTGAACTTGATATGTCTCAAGTGAGTCAAATCTCTGATATGACTAAAATCATTCAGCGAATCATGACAATCATCAAATATCACTTTAATGTTGATTTAGATGAATTTTCATTAAACTACGAGCGTTTCCTTACCCATCTAAAGTTTTTTGTTCAAAGACTCTATAGTGGTGTTGAACTAGAATCAGATAAAGACACTGGGTTTCTGTTCATGTTGAAGGAACGTTATCAAAGTGAGTATGAATGTGCACTTAAAATTAGACATTATATTATGAAAGAATTCGGCCGTGATCTAAAAGAAGATGAAATGATCTACTTGACGATTCACATTCGCAGGATCACAAATAAATAAGGATTGTCACTATTAAATTAGGCTAAACCTGAGTAATATCATCTATTCATAGGTGGTATTGTTTGGGTTTTTTATTTTCAAAAAAAGGAGAATTTAAATGGATTATAAACAACTAGCTCACCAAATTATTGAAAATGTCGGTGGAGAAAAGAATATCAACAGCTTAGTTCATTGCGCAACTCGCTTACGATTTACATTAAAAGATGAGTCAATAGCAAATACAGATACCTTAAAAAGTACATCCGGCATTATGGGTGTCGTTTCAAAAGGCGGACAATACCAAATTATTATCGGAAGCGATGTGGGGACTGTTTACCGTAATATCGCTAACGAAATTCCTGCATTAGATTCAGATGATACAGATTCTGAAGAAGAACAAGATCAATCCGTTATTTCAAAAGTAATCGGTACAATCACAGGCATATTCACACCGATTTTACCTGCAATTACAGCAGCCGGGATGCTTCAAGCCGTACTTTCTTTATTAGTTGTATTCAATCTGATTGACAATGAAAGTCAGAACTACCAGATTTTAAGTTTTATGGGAAATTCTGCTTTTTACTTTTTACCAATGTTATTAGCAATGTCATCAGCACGTAAATTTAAGACTAATCCTTATTTAGCGGTTATGTTGGGAGGAATTTTGCTGCATCCGGACTTCACTAGCATGGTTGCTTCTGTATCTGAAACTGGAGGGAATATTAGCCTATTTGGTCTTCCGATTTCAGCTGTATCTTATTCTTCTTCAGTTATTCCTATTATTTTATCTGTTTGGTTTATGTCTTTTGTTGAACCAATTGCTGATAAAGTATCGCCTAGTGCAATTAAATTCTTCAGTAAACCGTTAATGACGATTTTTGTCGTTGGTGTTGTTGCTTTAGCTGCTATTGGACCGCTTGGTCATTTCATTAGTGAAATCATTTCAGCAGGGATTGAGTGGCTAGAAGGATTGGCGCCTTGGTTAGTTCCTACAGTAATCGGTACCTTCACACCGTTACTCATTGCAACTGGTACACATTATGGACTAGTTCCGATTGGCATCAACAATCGTCTGACAAACGGCTTCGATACCGTTATTTATCCCGGTATGTTGGCATCTAACGTTGGACAAGGTGCTTCCGCGATGGCCGTTGGATTCAAGTCTAAAGACTCTACAATCAAACAACTGGCTTCTTCAGCTGGTTTAACTGGTTTATTCGGCATTACTGAACCAGCTTTATACGGTGTTAACTTACGCTTTAAAACACCGTTATACAGCGCTATGCTAGGTGGCGGTATTGGTGGATTATACATGGGGATTACTAGAGTTCAAAACTTCACTGGTGGTTCTCCAGGTTTGCTAACTTTACCAAGTTATATTGGTGATGATACATTAAGTTATTTCATCAATGCTTGTATCGGTGCAGCTATTTCAATTGTGATTGCGTTTATCACTTCTTATATCCTATATAAAGATCCTACTACTGCTACAGATCCATTAGTAGATAACAAACAAGATGTAACAGATCCTAGTGATGGTACTTTAGGTGCTGAAAACACTCAAGTAACAAACACTGTTATCGTTTCTCCAATGAAAGGAAAAGCCATAGATTTAGCACAAATAGATGATGGCATGTTCTCACAGGAAATTTTAGGTAAAGGTATTGCGATTATCCCTTCTGATGGCCAAGTTGTCTCACCTATTGACGGAACAGTTACGGCGTTATTTGATTCCAAGCATGCGATTGGGTTAACGACTGATTCCGGACTAGAATTGCTGATTCATGTCGGCATCGATACAGTTCAATTAGCCGGTGAAGGTTATGACTATAAAGTAAAACAAAATCAAAGAGTGTCTATTGGTGACCCACTATTATCAGTTGATCTAGACTTTGTTTCAAGTAAAGGCTTTGATATTGTAACGCCTATTATCGTAACGAATTCTGCAGACTATGATGATATTTTGAATTTATCAAATACAACGGTTGAACCTGGAGATCAATTGATCCGAGCGATCGTTTAATTCACAAAAAATAAAAACCATCGATTTTCTCCTCTAAAGAGAGAATCGATGGATTTTTGACTTTTCTCTTTTACAGCCTATCTCTCAAACTCAGTTAACGCTCAAATTAAATAGGTATGAATTTGTTTGTCTTATTTTACTTGAACTGATCAATTTCTTCTTTAGTAAATAGTCCCGATGCTCGAAGGACAGTATGATAGGCTAGCTTACGTTCTCTTTCTTTTACGACCTCAACTGGATTTTCTACTTTCGCATAACGGTAAACATTAGCTGGGTAGTGATACTGCTGGAGTTTACTAACAAGTGCCATCCAAGCTCTTGGGATATGTTCTATCGAACTGACTGCACCAATCGATTGGTATGGTCCCTTATTGATGTGTGCCATAAATTCAATGACGTTACCGACTGTATCTTTTGCATAGTTACAAGCTGTTATTCTTGCTGCTTCTATGCCGGTATCGACTAAATAGGCTTTCATTCGCTCAGCTTCCTCATGTTTGTTGTGAACGGCAGCACCACTTAGTAAAATGGGTGCTTTTGGGTTGCGCTTTGCTAGTTCGTTTGTTTTTAGTAGTCGATTTTCAAGCTGCATGGGTATCGTGCCATCTTCATGTAATAACAATCCAAACACACAAATCATATCTAAGGATTGCGTATTATCTGATAGATCAAATGCCGTATAGGTCTGTTCGATGAACTGAAGCTTTTCTGCTAATTGGTCAAATAAAATTGGTGCTTTTTTACTTAATTGATTGCAGTAATAGTCGATTTTTTGTTTTGGTGCATTCAATAGATAAAGTTGTACGAGCGTCATGTACAAAGCATAAAGTGATGTTTCCTCTTCTTCTAATACACTTTCGAAATAGTCCAATGCTCCTTCATTGAATTCCAGTACCGCCAGTACTTCACCTTTAAGTAAGGCCGATTGCATACGTAATCTCTGGTTATTGGCTTGACGATCTAGCTCCTCGAAGCCTTCGTGGACCTTCCATTGATTGATCAGGTCAATACTCGTTTTAAAGGGATCGATGTGAGTGTAACTATCGCCCATTCTTGGGATGAGCTTCGCGGGATCCGTTGCACCATTATACGGTTTTAATTGGAATTGTTCACTGTACATACATTTACCTACTTTCGAATTTGTTTGCGGAAATCAGATAGAAAATTCGGCCAATCAGTTTGAATGATATCAATGCCGAGTGATAGAAATTTTCTCCAAATACCATCATCTAGTAAGCCATGATCATCTGTCAGTCCACCGAACAAATTAAATCGCGCACCGAGGTTTTCCGCATTCGCTACAATTAAAAGATGCTGGTCATGCAATGCTTGAATATATGTTTCTTCTAGCAAATTCGAATCTAAATTGGTAACAATAAGCTCTATACCGATCATATCAATTTCTTCATAAGATTGCACCAGTTCAATCTCTTTTCGATCTTTCACAATTGGTATATAGTACCATTGGTCATTTTGCTGAGCGAGTTGGTTTAGATAAGCCATTTGAACGGGTGATTTCAAGACGATCTGTTTTTGTTTTCCTGATTGCTTTAAAATCTCAAAGAATATTGGATCATCCCAATAACCCCATGACCTGTCTAAATTAACGAGTTTGTTTTCGGGTAACCAGTCTAAGAATGCTGTTAATTTATTGAGTTTGTATCCAGATTCCACACCTAAGCTATTATTTACACTAATTTGATCGATTTCTGTTGATGTTAGTTGTTCAAATGGTTCACTCCGCGACAATAACATTTGTTCAGCGTGGTTGTGAAAGAGATAGTACACGCCATCAGCAGAACGGCAAACATCTACTTCGACGATATCAGCCCCAGCTTTGTAAGCCAACTGACTTGATTCGATGGAATTTTCAATAATATTGCCTCCCCAGAACCCTCTGTGTGCCATGATGAGAAAGGGTTGGGAACGATTCGCTTTTAGAAAAGAATGATCTTTCATCAATTCTCCCCCTTCGGTTTTTCTAATATCCCTTTTTCTTTGACTACTTTCTTACGTCTTTCTCCTACTTTTGATCCTCTTCCGTAGATCAGGTAGAACATGACACCGCCAACGATCATTAAAATAACAGAATACACAAGGTTGATCGCTGCGGCATTCAGATTATTGGCAGAATCTGCATTTGAGCGGATCGCGATACCGATTGTTGGGTATGCCGGATGATACAAGAATGCGGACAAGTCATAATCAGCTAGGAAATTATTGAAGTTCAAAGCAACAAGTGCTAATGCTGTCGGTAAAAGTGCTGGCAAGATTATCTTTAAAAAGGTTCTAATGGATGAAGATCCTAGTATGCGTGAAGCATCTTCTAAGTTTTCATCAAACGAGTAATAGGCGCCTTTAATATACCTAAGAGTCGCCGGCAACATCATGATCATATACGTTAATGGTAGAATCCATAGACTGCCGATCACGCTGTTTCCAAACAGCAACGGTGACGGTGCCCCATAAGATAAAATCAAACCTAGCGCAATCATGAGAGATGGCAACAGCCAAGGAATATAAAAGAAATATTCAGTGATTTCTGCGATTTTCTTTTTCTTGTTTTTCATCACGATTCTTGCAATGAGGATCATGAATAAAACAGCGAATACAGCCGCAAGTCCAGCGTATCCAATACTTGTCATCAGCGGTCCATAGCTATTACGGTTGAAGAGTATTTGTTGATAGTTTTCTAATGTGAAGTATTCAAGTGATAAAACGGAACGTGATATGCCTTGCAGGTTCATGAACGAAAATAAGATGACTAATACTAAAGGAAGTAAGTAAATAAAACAAAGAAGATAAGCAATTGCGTGAACAAGCGTGTTAGCGATCGGATTGCCGATCTTTTGTTTAGTGACACGTGTCTTTGTTTTAGAAATGGACATATAGTTTCCTTTTTTTTCATTTCTTGTCATGACGACTAATAGGACAACTTGTGCTGCCCCAAGAATCAAAGAAAGTAATGCTGCGATATCTCTTGATTGTGGTCTTTGCGTAAAATTCAAAATCATCGGAGAAATGGTTTCGAATTTACCGCCTACCATGATGGGTGCTGCCATAGCACCAAGGCCCATTTGAAAAGACATAATCACTAAAGTGATCATGATGGGAAATAGCGTTGGAAAAACAATGTCTTTGAGCACTTGCCACTGGCTACTCCCAAGATTTTTGGCAGCTTCAATTGTATTGTTATCTAATCCTTTTACGCCATTTCTTAAAAACAGCATATGATTCGTGGTACAAGCAAAGGTCATGACAAATAAGACTGCTGGAAAACCAGTGAACCATCCAGGTGTTAAATTGGGGAATAGACTAGTCAGCACTTTGGTAATGATACCATTTTGCCCATAAACGTATAGATAGCCATTATTTAAGACCATTCCGCTGAAGACAAAAGTCGACATGAAGCCTATCCTCAAAAAGTTAGATCCTT
Source organism: Marinilactibacillus kalidii (assembly GCF_017599325.1). Taxonomy (GTDB): domain Bacteria; phylum Bacillota; class Bacilli; order Lactobacillales; family Carnobacteriaceae_A; genus Marinilactibacillus; species Marinilactibacillus kalidii. Next base: position 43,726 of record NZ_JAGFVM010000005.1, read on the forward strand.
TAACCTCGAAATATTCTGTCACAAGGACGATGAATGTCCCAACAAGATTCACTGTAATCACGAGCACAAAAGCGAGTAAAAAAGAATTGATGATCGATTGAATAGCTCTACTTGAACTAGACAGTCTTTGAAAAGCGGAAAGACTTAATTGGCCGTCTACCCAAAAGATATCTCTCAATACATTGATATTAGGAAACAACAAAAAGGTCACGACAAACCATAAAATGAATAAGCAAAATAAGTAGAATGGTATTTTCGAAAAAAATGTTGTCTCTTTATTCCATTCTTTTTTCGGTATACTCACCGTAGCTTTCATCTTAGCTCACCTCGTATTCTAAAATATCTTCAGGATCGATATATACGGTTCTTTTCATTCCAGGCTCAACCTTCATGTTTCCATCCTCTTTAACGATGATTCTCATTGTCGTGTCTTGGTATTTACAAACATAAGTCGTAAAGGTTCCGTAAAAGAACTCATCTATAATCTGTACTTCCATCGGTATCATCTTTTCTGTGTTCGATGACCAAAGCTTAATTTTTTCCTCACGAATATAATGTCTTTTACCTACGGTGAACCGTTTCGTTCCTAGATATCTGTTGATATGATCAATTAAAGTGGCTTCCAAGTAATTAGCATCACCGATAAATTTGCAGACAAATTCAGTAGAAGATTGATCGTATATTTCTCTTGGGGTCCCGATCTGATCAATTTTACCATTGTTAAATATCGCAATATGGTCGGAAATCTCCAAGGCTTCGTCTTGATCATGGGTAACGTAGATAGCCGTCATTCCAGTTTCACGTTGGATGCGCTTCAGTTCAGCTCGCAATTGTTTTCTAAGTTTGGCATCCAAATTAGATAAAGGCTCATCGAAAAGGACGACTTTCGGTTTTTTTGCCAAAGCTCTTGCGATGGCTACTCGCTGTTGTTGTCCACCAGAAAGATCTGAGACGTTTTTTTGTAATTGCGCCGTATTCAACTCTACGAGGGTCGCTAATTCTTGTACCCGCTCGTCAATTTGGCTCTTTGATTGCTTGTCTATTTTAAGACCATAAGCGATGTTTTCGTAAACACTCATGGTCGGGAATAATGCGTATGACTGGAAAATCATTCCTAAATCTCTTTTTTCAACGGGTACTTTGAGGATATTCTTTCCTCTAATAGCGATACTGCCTTCTGAAGGTTGGATGAATCCAGCAATGGTTCTAAGAGTGGTCGTTTTCCCACAACCTGAGGGTCCTAGTAAGGTGAAAAACTCACCTTCTTCTACTTTAAAATGCACATCATCTACTGCGATGAAGTTGTCATATTTCACTTGCAAGTTACTGATTTCAATCATGTTGCTGTCTCCTCATCCCTTAAAATGGATAAAAAGCGAAATAGAAGCTATTCCGCTTTTTACCTCCCTACTATCTTTTGTTATGGCATTAATTCTAATTCGACTTTTTCCATCCAACTGTTCAAGTTCTCTTGTACAAAGTTCCAGTCGATATCCATTGGTGTAGTTGTTTCAGCGATTTCTGTGATTCTGTCTGAAGCACTTTCGAAGGCCACTTCATTTACTGGTTGTCCACCAAATTCATCTACGAATGCGGCTTGCATCTCTGCACTCCCGAACCAGTCAACAAATTCTTCAGCTTTTGAGTAGTCGTGGTCGTCTCCTTTGTTTAGGATGCCAATTTGTTCGCGCATTGTTACAACACCTTGGTCTGGATTCACAGGTACGCCAGTAAAGTCATATTCTTCTTCTGCGTTACCTAAGCCACCTGAAAAATAAAATGTGACCGGTACCGTTCCATCAGAAAAGTTCTGAAGTTGATCTTCGCTTTCAGGTGTCGCATATCCATTTGCTAGGAATGCTTCCACTTCGTCCCAGCCTTCTTGTGCGATGCCGAGGTCTCCACTTTCGTCTACATATTGGAGAAGGATACTTAGGATCGACTTCTGATTTGTCCCACTTGTCAGGTTTTCAGGTATTCGATATTTATCTTGTAATGCTTCATTCTTAGAAAGGTCTTGCCAATTTTCAGGAATATCGTCACCTTCAATGAATTCAGGATTGTACATCATGAAGATTCTTTGTTCCACTAATGGATGGAAGTATTGGTCGCCAATATTTGCTTCTGCTGGTATCTCGTTCGTCCAACTTGGTTCGTATTGTACCAATAAATCTTCGTTATTCAACTGGAAGAACATGGCTTCGTCCATTCCGAAGGTCACATCAGCTTGGGGTGCACTCGATTCTGCGAGTAATCGGTTGAAGATTTCTCCGCCGCCTGCTTCTACATATTGCATGTCAAAGCCAGCTTCTGTTGCTTTCTCGTCAAGCCATTCTTGTCTTCCATCAGCTAAAGAGTTCGAATAGACGAGTATACTTTCACTATCACTTTCTGGTGCAGTTGCTGAATCGGCTTCTCCTTCAGAAGCACAAGCAGCTAGCATTAATACGGATGTTGTTGACATTAAGGTTAGTAACCATTTCTTATTCACTTATTCATTCTCCTTTTCATCTCAAATCCTTGCTTCATTTATCGTAACAGAATATTACTAATTTTGATGTTCACTTTATGTAAAGAACTGTAGCGTTTATGTAAATGATCAGACGAATTAGTATAATGATTTTCGTTTTTCAGTTGTAAGAATGGTTAAAAATACTACTTTTCAAGTCTATTAGAAAGGCATTGGCAAGCTATAGGTAATTACAAGCTCTCCATTTAGTTTGATTTTAAAGATTTGTATGATGTTCTTTTTAATTGTCCACTACTTCCATACCGAACCCTATCCGCTAGACGCAAAAAGACCGCGTACACTTGGCCTGAGCTTTGTATACGCGGTTCTATTTTTTTGAATTTCTACGTATTTGATTCGTTGACATGATATTGAAGAATTGTTTCGTCTATTATTACAGCATTTACATTGTCCATATTATATGTTTTACTCCAAGGGCTGTCTTTTGAATGCGTTAATGTGACTAGTTGATTAGCAGTATAATTTTCGTAATGTCTGATTGTATTTAAAATAGATTCGATTGCTTTCTCTCCTTTATTTGAATTGGAGAGTTTCATGAGTAATGGCGGTACTACTGTATCTTTTACCCAAAAAGCGTATTTTTCGCTATCGTTTATTTTCTCAGCACCATATTTTTTGAATAATTGATAAACTTTCTCTACTACAGGACCATATTTATATGTGACAATGTCATCTTTGAAAAGAGGTTCATGATAACGACTAAGATAATCAGCATACACCAAGTACAGCAATTTTTGCAATTTCAAATGTGACATAGATTTTAATGCTAAAATAAATGTAGCCACGTCCATTGCATGAATTTCTTTATCTTCCTCTAATAATCTAAATAACTCATCTTCATTCTCTGTAGCTAAAACATCTTCAAAGAACGAATCTTTCTCTACAACTGATTTCCACTCCTCACTATTTGTCGTTAACTTATGCACACCGAAAAATGTACTACCTTGTATTTCTGCTTTCTTCATAAATAATCGAATTTTTTCTTTGTCTAATCTGTCTTCTGAAGAATAGTGCCAAGCAATTCTTTTTCCGTTTACAAAGTCACTTGCTATGGCTATATAATGAAATGTCATTATATTTCTCTCCTTTCAGGATTACTATCGTTTTTGTACATATCAGGCCATTTTGTATACTGTCTTTTTATCTTATGCTTTTTATGTGACGCTTCATTACGAATACTGTCCTCTTTAGACCAAATTTGTAATTCCCAGGGGAAAAAGATATTTTTCTCGTTTTTAAAATAAAGATGGGTCGCAAGATATTCGTCTTCAGTTTTTATAACTTTTCTCAAATTGTATTTCTCACACAGCTTTTTAATATTGTCAGTAAAAGAAGCATCATTATGATCGATATTTTCAAATATAATTCTGATACCAAAAATATCATTCATACATTTGTTGATTGGTATAACACCAACACCCTCTTTACTAGTCTTTTTTCCGTAGTGAATCAATTTATTAACTATAGAATCTTTCTGTTTGATTCTCGTTCTAACATCAAAGTCCTTAAAATCAAATTCATATTCAATATCAATAGTTTGAATATTGAGAAAATGATGATAGTCATCTATCATCTTAAGAAACTCTACATCTATAAGCCTCAGCTCTTCATCTACAATATGATCAATACGATTCTTTTTTAAATTTAATACCTTTAGTTCTGTTGAATCGACCCAACTAGATGAAATTTCGAGATGATGATCATTTATTGCTTTAACCAACTCTTGTAGTACTTTTTCATCGAATAATGGCATCTATTTCATTCCCTTTTTTCTAGTATACATATAATAACACAGGGTATGCAGTAGTACTAAGCTAACTTTAAGTTTTCTACTATATTGAATTCATTAATTTGAGAAGTACTTTTAGTCCTTATTAAAATTCTCTCTATTCTTGATAGATTCTTTTTACTTGTCCCCTGCTTCCAAACCGATCCTTATCCGTTAGACGCAAAAAGACCGCGTACACTTAGCTTGGGCTTTGTGTACGCAGTCTTCTTATTACGACTCGGTTATGCTTTTAAGCTTTCACCGTTTGTTTCGATAACTTCTTTGTACCAGTTGAAACTTTTCTTTTTGTAGCGGTCTAGTGAGCCTGAACCGTCATCGTGACGATCCACGTAGATGAATCCGTAACGTTTAGCTAGTTGTGCAGTAGATGCACTAACAAGGTCGATACAGCCCCATGTTGTATAACCCATAACGTCAACGCCATCTTTGACTGCTTCTTTGACTTGAACTAAGTGATCGTTCAAGTATTTGATGCGGTAGTCATCAATGACAGTTTTGTTGCCATTTTCGTCAGTAATCAGTTCGTCTTTCGCGCCAAGGCCATTTTCAACGATGAATAACGGTAATTGGTATCTATCCCAGAAGTCGTTCAATACGATACGAAGACCTTTAGGATCGATTTGCCAGCCCCACTCTGAAGCTTCTAGATACGGGTTGTGGACGCCGCCAAGGATGTTTCCTTCACCTTTTACTTTTTTGCTTTCGTCCGCTGTATCTGTCGAGCTCATGTAGTAACTGAATGAGATGAAATCAACAGTATTTTTTAGTAATTCTTCGTCTTCTGCTGTTACATTCAATTCAATATTGTTCTCAGCGAAATAGCGTTTCATATATCCAGGATACTCGCCACGAACGTGAACATCAGAGAAGAAGTAATTCTTTCTTTCTGTTTCCATAACGGTAATCACGTCATCAGGGTTGGGTGTCAACGGATAAGTTGGCATCGCAAGCACCATACAGCCGATTTCAGCATCTGGCATGATTTCGTGTCCGATTTTTGTAGCCAATGCACTCGCCACTAGTTCATGGTGAACCGCTTGAAACAAATCTTGTTCTGACAGTTCTTCAGGCGGTGTTGAAATACCACCACTCATAAATGGTGCGTGTAATACTGAGTTGATTTCATTGAATGTTAACCAGTATTTCACTTTACCTTTATAGCGGTTGAAGACGGTACGAACATAGTTTTCGTAGAAACCGATCATTTTACGGTTGACCCAGCCATCATACTCTTTTGATAAATGTAACGGTGTTTCGTAGTGTGATAAAGTGATCAGTGGTTCAATACCATATTTATTTAACTCATCAAATAAGTCATCATAAAATTTCAGACCTGCTTCGTTTGGTTCGCTTTCATCTCCATTTGGAAAAATACGTGTCCAAGCGATAGACGTACGGAATGTTTTGAATCCCATTTCCGCGAATAATTTAATATCTTCTTTGTAGCGGTTGTAGAAGTCTATACCAACAAGTTTCATATTGTCTTCTGTTGGGCCATCTGTAATCTCGCCAAATCCGCCGTTAGGTGTGACATCCTGCACGGATAGTCCTTTACCATCTTTGTCGAAAGCTCCTTCAAATTGGTTTGCCGCTGCTGCGCCACCCCAAAGGAATCCTTCTTTGAATCCAGTGATTTTATCTGTGTTAAAACTCATGCACTTCGTCCTCTCCAAATTATGATATAACTGAAAGTAGTTGTTCTTTTTCGAAGATTTTTCCTTCGCTGTTTACTGAAACAACATCTAGATAGTCGAATGTATTTGTGATGATCACCATTGTTGCAGTGTTGTAACCAGCTTCTTCAATCGCTAGAACATCTGCTACAACCAATACATCACCAACTTCAACGCGATCTCCTACTCCCATTTTAGGCGAAAAGTGCTTTCCTTTCAACTCAACTGTATCGATACCGATATGGATGAGTACTTCTACGCCGTCGTCAGATTTGATACCGATTGCGTGGTATGAATTTGGAAAGACCGTAATTTCACCAGCTATGGGTGCGACAAATTGGTTGTTAGTTGGTTTGATTGCAATACCTTTACCCATAATTTCCTGTGAAAAGGTTTCATCTGGAACGTCTTTTAGTGGAACGATTTCACCAGTGACCGTTGCGAAAACGTCAGATGGCTTTTTGTTTTCGTTGTTCGCTTCTACGACTGTTTCAGCTTTAACTTCTGGTTTATTCTCTACTGTTGCAGATTTAACAGGTGCCGTAATCGTTTCTTCGAACCCTAGAATAAATGTAATCACGAAAGCTGTAATGAATGCGATTAATATCCCGATGATTAGATAAACTAGATTCCATGCGTCTTGTGAATCAATAAATACAGGAATCATAGGTAAACCAGGTACGCCTGTACCATATGCACGAACACTCATAAAGACAACAAATGCTCCTGCAAGTCCCCCACCGGCCATTGCTGCGTAAAATGGTTTTTTCAGTTTCAAGTTAACGCCGTACATTGCAGGTTCTGTTACACCGAATAATGCTGAGATTCCTGATGAAAGAGCTAACTGCTTCATGTTTTTATCTTTTGATTTAAGCGCAACTGCTAATGCAGCGCCAGATTGGCCCATATTCGCCATGAACATTACAGGGATAATCGTCGTGTCGAAGCCTAATCTAGCTAAGTTATCTACTACTAATGGTAAAAAGGCATAATGCATACCGGTCATGATAATCAGTGACATCGTTCCACCAAGAAGCAGACCCGCGAATGGCCCAGTATTCATAAATAGCCAGTTTACACCACCTGATAAGGCGTTACCTACATATGTTCCAAGCGGTCCAAGAACTACTAGCGTGATCGGAATAGTAATAACAAGTGACACTAATGGGCTGAACATCATTGAGATCACATTTGGCATCCATGAACGTACCCATCTGTCCAAGTATGAAAGTAACCAAACCCCTAAGATAATCGGTACTACCGATGAGCTGTAATCGATGTATGGAAGATCAATGATACCAAATAAACTTAATGGTGTTGCATCTGTTCCAGCAGCATTTAAGATGGTTGGATACATCAATCCCCCTGCAACTGTTAGAGCTAAAAACTCGCTTGTTTTGAATTTTTTCGCTGCAGATACAGCTAGTAAGAATGGCAAGAAATAGAAGACGATATCTGAAATCAAGAATAAAATTTGGTAGATATCACTTGTATCTGACATTAAACCAATTGCTACGAATAAGGCTAAAAATCCTTTTAATAATCCTGTACCGGCAAGCGCTGGTAAGATCGGTGAGAAAATCCCAGAAACAACATCCATCAATTTAGATACAATACTTTCATTGTTGTTTGCTTCTGTTGGCTCGTTTGATGAAGTATCACCTAATTCTTTTTCTAATTCTTCATAGACATCTGATACACGGTTTCCTACGATGACCTGAAATTGGTCTCCAGAAAATTGTACGCCCATCACGCCTTCTACATCTTTGATTTCATCTAATTTCACTTGATCTTTATCGTTCAAGTTAAAACGTAGACGTGTAACACAATGCCAAGCGTTGTTGACATTTTCTTTTCCGCCAGTAAGTTCGAGAACTTTTTGAGCGATTTCTTTATTTGAACTCATTTGTTTCCTCCTACAAATTGTTTTCCCCTTAAAGTGGGATCAATAAAATAATGGTAAAAAAAATACCAAATATTTTCTTATGTACAGGAAATAAGCCTGTAGATAAGAAAACATTTGGTAATGCCTGATCGAATCAGTGACAATCCTTATGTGTTCTCTTGATGAATTCTATTCGTTACTCTAAATATATGGAGCGTCAGATAAAGCATTTCATCTGATGAAAGGGACCAATCTTCTTGTTTGTTTAATAGTGTTGAGATTTTTTCAGCAGCTTCGTATGCTTTTAAGTATTTTGCTTTGACTGCTTCAAGAACCGTTTGATCGATTCCTTCATGATGCACCGGTTCTCCGTGGGTTTGTCTGATGATAAAGTAGCGCAAATGCGTCAGAAAGCGAACATAATTCAGCGATTCTTCATCTAATTCGATTTGAAAATGATACTTCACCACTTCCAAAATTCGGTTGATGAGTTTCGTCATTTTGACCGTGTTCTCTATTTTTCCTTCATCATTTTGTGCATTCACAAAGTGATACGTAATAAAGGTCTCTTCGCTTTTTGGTAACGTAATCGAGAGTCGTTTATTGATCGTTTCAATCGCCTTTAAGGCAGCCTCATATTCTTTAGGATAAAGCTTCTTAACTTCCCAGCGCAAGTTCTCAGTGTATTCTACACCTTCTTGCGTTCGTTTCAATGCATAGTTCAAGTGGTCTGCTAATGTAATATAATTTCTTGTACTAAAGGTAATGCCTAAGTAAGTTTCAGCTTCTTTTGTCACGTCAGATACGACGTCAATGATTTCAGGATCCATACTCGCAATCGTTTGCAGTAAATCGATTTGACCATGAGTAGGCTCAGCAATAAAGCGTCTATCAATCATCGTTTTGTCGACCGGCTCGCCTTTAACAGCATTAAATCCGATCCCTTTACCGATAACGATCCACTCGATGCCTGTTGAGTCGAGAACTAATGCAACATTATTATTGAATTTTTTCAAGAATTCCACAGGTATCCCCCTCATTTAGAACAAAAAAATAACCCAAATTGAATACAGCGGTAACTACCGGTGATTTCAGATTTAGGTAATGCCTGATCGAATCAGTAACAATCCTTCAATTTAACTCACTTGAATAAATATAACACGAGATAAAACAGCTGTAAACCTCCTTTGACTTATTTCACTCAATTTCGTAGTATTTTTATCCTATTCAAACTAAATCGTTCAATTTTTTTTATTTGTAATTGGTCTAATCACTATTTCTTGAGTATTCTATTGCTCCTTTAATCCCTAACGACATTCCATCTACTTTTTAGAGTATCTTTTGACAAATGAATGAGTATTCAAGTATAATCAACGTATACATATGAGCGGTCATTCATTTGTAAATGGCCGCTTAGAAATGTTTTAAATTCAACTCAAAGGATGATCATGATGCATAATCCACAATCCAGTACTATTTACCCTAAAAGACCCGTTACTAAAAGCAACCCACACCATGAAAATGATGCCTCTCATCATGGACATGTGCCCGTCATTTTGTACGTCATTGGTCTTATTATTTATCTGGTTGCGCTTGTCACCTCGTTCGGTACTGTCGTTTCAAATAGTTTGTTTATGCTCACGATGTTGATTTCTGGCTATCATGTGATCACTGAGGGTGTGGTTGATACGTTCAAAGAATCGATCACGCGTAAAAGATTTCATCCTAACGTTCATATTCTGATGGCTTTAGCGGCTTTGGGGTCTTCTATCATTGGGGCGTTTGACGAAGGCGCTTTACTCATTCTGATTTTCGCTGGCGCTCATTTTCTGGAAGAATATGCTGAAGGAAAAAGTAAACGTGAGATCACGAATCTCTTGCAGATGAATCCAACTGAAGCGAGACGACTAAAAGATAATGGCGAGACGGAGATCGTTTCTGTGTCGGATCTTGAAATTGGTGATCAGTTGCGCGTTTTACCAGGAGATCAAATACCGACGGATGGCGAGATCACTTCTGGTTCTGTTTATATTGACGAATCGGCTATCAATGGAGAAAGCATGCCGCGTGAGAAAACCGTTGGGGATGAAATATTCGGGAGTACCGTTAACGGTGATGCTGCTTTTACTATGACCGTTACTAAAAATAGTGAAGATACTGTTTTCGCAAAAATTATTGCACTCGTTGATCAATCTCAGTCCAATCTTTCTAAGACTGCCACTACCATCAAGCGGATCGAACCGATCTATGTGGTTTCTGTGATGATCGCCGTACCAATATTCATTTTAGTCATGCCCTTTCTTTCAAGTTGGGATTACGAAGAGAGCTTTTACAGGGGAATGATCATGCTGGTTTCAGCTTCACCCTGTGCACTCGCAGCGAGTGCTGTTCCGGCAACTTTATCTGGTATTTCGAATTTAGCTAAGCGTGGTGTTTTATTTAAGGGTGGTTCTTTCCTTTCTAATCTGACAAAAGTAAAAGCTGTCGCTTTTGATAAAACGGGTACGTTAACAAAAGGCAAACCCGTCGTGACTGATACCTACTTTATAGAAGAAAATCGAACAGCTGAATGGAAACAATGCATTGTCAGTATGGAAAAAGAAGCTAACCACCCACTTGCTACAGCGATATTAGACGCTTTTGAATCAGAGATTTCAGTATCTACTCAAGATATTACCGTGCAAAATGAGATTGGAAAAGGGCTAACTGCACAGATTGGAGGAAAAGCCTATCGCATTGGGAAGCCTGCTTTGTTTACTCACATTCCAGACACGCTCGCATCACAAACTGAAGCACTGGCAAAAGCTGGTAAAACAGTTGTTTATTTCAGCAAAAATGATCAAGTCGTGGGTTTGATTGCAATGATGGATCTTCCACATGATAATGTCCCAAGCGTTATTGATTATCTGAAAGCACAAGGTATTCATACTGCAATGATCACTGGTGATGCTGAACAAACGGGCAAAGCCGTCGCAGATCTTTTATCGATCGATGAAGTGGTTGGCAATGTTTTACCTGAAAATAAATCTCAGATTATTCAGGACTTGCAAAAAGAACATGGCGAAACCGTCATGATCGGTGATGGTATCAACGATGCCCCCGCATTGGTCAATGCAGATATTGGGTTTGCGATGGGTGATGGTACTGATATTGCCATTGATGTGGCCGATGCCGTGATCATGCAAAATGATTTGACTCGTTTCCAATATGCACATAGACTCTCTAGAAAATTAAACCGAGTGGTTTGGCAGAATATCTGCTTTTCCATGTTCGTAGTAGTCTTATTGATAACATTGAACCTCCTCGGACAAGTCGACATCGGTATCGGTGTGCTTGCTCACGAGGGCAGTACGATCATCGTTATCTTAAACGGTCTGCGTCTTCTTCTCCCGCTTAAAACAAACTGACAAAAAGCCATCGAATAGGCATTCGATGGCTTTTTTAATCTGTATTTTCTCGAGTATGTGTCATAACTTGTTCTAATATTTTAAAGACATGATCATCATCTAAACGGTAATAAATGGTTTTCCCTTCACGCCTTGGCTTGACTAATCGGTTCTTTTTCAAAGTACTCAACTGATGAGAGATGGCAGACTGGTGCATGTCCAGTGAAGCAGCAATCTCTCCTACATTCATTTCTTTTTTTTGTAGTAAAAATAGAATCGATAGACGCGTAGGATCACTGATCGTCTTAAAAAACTGACTAACTGGTTGTAGCATCGCTCTATCGATATCGACGTTGTGGCCGTCTACCATGTACATTCTCCTTTCAGTGCCAAACTTTTTGAAGGCATTGACACTGATCATTCTCTTGGATTCATTATACTATTACTGAATTCGAATGCACAAGGTCTGACTATAACGAGGTATAAGAAAACCGTACGATTGGGCTAAAAAACCAAATCGTACGGTTGTTCACTTTACTTCCACACGGGTTCAGATGATGTCAATTCACGTTTTTCGATGAGTCCTTTATACCAGTATCCAGATTGTTTCAAGGAACGGGCTTGTTGGTTTTCATTATCGATACGAACCAATCCATAACGATTTTTGAAAGCATTCATTGGTGAAACGCAGTCCGTGAATGCCCACAACATATATCCTTCGCAGTTTGCCCCTGCTTCAACGGCTTTCAATAGCCAAGATAGGTGTTCTCCTAAAAACGCAATCCGGTAATCATCCTGTACGATTCCTTTGTCATCCATGAATCGTTCTTCTTGCTCGATCCCCATACCATTTTCTGTGATCAACCAAGGAATATTATTATACTCGTTTTTGATACGCAGTGCCATATCATACATCAATTTCGGATAGATCTCCCATCCTCTTGATTTGTTCATACGACGACCAGGTAATTCAAACGAATCATAATACTGTTCTGGATGAAAAGGTGTGTCTTTGTTCCAAGCATATTTCGGTGCTTGAACACGTTTTGGGAAATAAAGATTGATTCCTAAATAATCGACCGTATTCTGTTTGATGATTGCAAGTTCTTCTTTATCATGATCAAATAGAATATCGTGTTGTTTCAATAAATCGATCAGTTCTTGTGGATAGACCCCTTTCACTGCTGGATCCAAAAACACACGGTTGAAGAATAAATCAAAAATATGCGCGGCTTTTTGATCAGCTTTTGAAGAGGAACGAGCATAAGTGACTTCTGGATTTAATATGGTTCCGATCCGGCCATCATAATTCCCTTTTTTATAGACCGCTACGGCTTTAGCTGTGGCCAATACTTTATGATGGTTCCACTGCATCCACTTCTTGGTGTTTTGTTCATGTGGCCATCTGATAGCATCCAAGTAAACTCTGGTTTGGACCACGACTGGTTCATTGAATACGAACCAGTTTTTCACGCGATCTGCATATCGTTCAAAAGCGATCTCTGCATAACCCGCAAACAATTCGACCACTTTCTTTGAACTCCAGCCATCATAGGTTTCTTGAAGATAGGCCGGTAATTCATAATGTTCCAGACATAACATCGGTTCGACACCCGCTTTGAGCAGTGCATCAATCATATCACTAATATGTTTAGCATAGTCTTCATCGACCGTTAACGACTCGTAATCAGTGAAAAATCTTGACCAGTTGATACTCGTACGGTAATGAGTCAAACCGATTTTTTGCATATGATCAATATCTTCTTGGTATTTCTCCATGAAATTAGTTGCGACAGCGGGACCGTATCCTTCGTGCCAAACAAAATATTCTTCTTTATACCAAGCATCCAGATAAGAATCTTGTCCCTCTTTTTTTCCTTTCCAACCTTCAGTCTGCCATGCTGATGAGCCTGCACCTAGTATAAAATCTTTCGGTATTTGTTGAATCATGTAAACACTCCTCTATTTTTACTGAACTGTTTCTTCACCAAATTCTTCTTTTTCAATCTCTTCTACTTTTATTTCTTTATTTGAGACTTTAATAAATGGTAAGTAAATCAAGACGGAGACCACGATACAGATCAGTTGGGTTACAACGGCTCCCCAGTCTCCAGCTGTTGCGATCCACGCACTAAGTAATGGTGGCATCGTCCATGGAATCATTACGACTGCTTTTCCTGCAAAACCAATCGAGGTCAGGAAGTAAGCGATCGTTCCAGTAACTAGCGGTGTAAGCACAAATGGAATCGCAATAATCGGGTTCAAAACAATCGGTAAACCGAAGATAACAGGTTCATTTACATTAAAGATACCCGGGGCAAAAGACAGCTTTCCAATCGAACGGAAGTCTTCTCGTTTACTCCCAATAAAAATCGCAATAAGTAGACCGAGCGTCAACCCAGATCCGCCTACTGTCATATAAATATCCCAAAACGGCATGTTGATGATATTCGGAATCGTTTTTCCCGCTTCAAAGGCTTGTGTGTTTTCTGCAATAGCTGCCAGTAAAATTGGTTCTCTAATGGGTTTAATAATCTGATTTCCATGAATCCCGATCACCCAAAACAATTGAGAAACTAGCATCAATACAAGTAGTCCTGGTAGACCTTGAACAATATTTTCAAGTGGTGCTTGAACGAGATTATAGATAATATCGTAAATATGTCTACCTGTAGTCGCATTGATGGCAAAACCAATTGCTGCAACGATGATAATCGTGAAGACGGTTGGAATCAGTGCTGAAAAAGAGCGCGACACGTTTGTCGGTACTGAATCTGGCATGGAAATTTTCAGTTTATCTTGTTTACCTAACCAGGTATACAATTCAATTGATCCAATCGCTACAATCATGCCCAGAAACAAACCACCTGAACCTGTGTAATCTCTTGAGATCACATTAGCTGCTTCAAAGGTTTGATCGCCAACAACCACGTTCATGGTTGTCGGAATAATGGCAATATAAGATAAGGCTGCTAGTAAACCTGGAAAGTGGCCTTCCAAGTCATTCAACTTCGCCATTTCATTCCCAATCAAGAATACTGCACCCAGTGCCATCATATTCATCGTGGCATAGTTCACCATCTGGGAAAGGGGTTTTAATCCTTCTAGCCATCCTAACCAACTAATTTGTGCTAGGCCATTGGTACTGTCGAACACCATATTCGAGAAAAGCGTAGCAAAAGCACCTGTGATAATGATCGGCAATAGTAAGGTGAAAGCATTTTTGATTGCTATGATATATTTATAGCTATTGATCTTGTAAGCTACTTGATTGAGTGTACTAACAAATTTACTATCTTCTAACATCCTATTTCCTCCTCCATTCTATATGTAACGGCTTTCAAAAACAGTTTAACGTGTTTCTTCATAAATGTAAAGCTTAATTAAATATTTGTATATACAAATATTTAATTAAAAAAATAAGCTGCTCATTTTAAATGAACAGCCCGTCTTTTCGTAATAGCCCTCAATGATCTTGATTTTCAAATAGCATTTCTACCATATCATATCTATGATGTACGATAGAATATTCGACCGGCGTGCCAGTAGTTAGGTACATGATCTTTTCTACTTCTAGAACGGGATCCGTTTCTTTACAGTCCAAGTGAACTTGATCAAGCGCCGTTGGTTTTGAAGCTCGTACAATTTGACGATTATCTTTAAAGATAATCCCAAGTTCTTCACGGATATACCGATAAACAGAATCATTTAAAACTTCTTCTGTTATCCCCTTTATCAGGTGAACAGGCATAACGGTATTTTCTAATGAATAGGGTTTACCACCGATAATTCTCAACCGCTGGTAGAAATAAACAGGTGTTTCTCGATCGATCAGTAGATGTCGTCTTTCTTTTTCATCAGGAAAGCGAACAGTGAACGTGATGACTTTATTATCTAATTGTGCTTCTTTCTGAACGGCTGTCGTCAAGCCTACATTATGACCGATTTGTATACTCGTTTGTGCTTTCATCAATGCGTTTCGTTTTATGTACGATCCAGATCCTTGGATGGTATAGAGTAGCCCTGCTGCTCGAAGTAAATCTAAGGCCTTTTTGATCGTCACTCGACTTGTAGCAAACTCTTTTGCAAGCGTTTGTTGATCAGGCAATTTCTCATCGACCGTATAGACATGCGTGTTGATGCGTTCTTTAATTATTTCTGCGATTTCCTTATACTTCGGCATATATCCTACCCTCCTATATTGAAAATCTCATTGTCTCATATTTAAAATAGTATCAGATTTTATCAAAAAATACTAGTTTCCGTCCGTCTTGTTGTTCAATCTTTACTAGTGAAAAGAAAACAGCCAGAAAATCCACTAGTAGGATTTCCTGACTATTTATCGTTCTAAAACAAATTATGCGCCAGTCGATTCAAATATACAAAAGATAAATCATCTAATCTTAGTTGAGTTAAATGGTAAAGAATTGCGACTAACGAAACAAAAAAGATTACTTGCTCTGCCAATCCACCGGTAGAATAGTAGATGATTTTAAATCCAGATTGAAAACTTTTTTTAGAAAATGGCTGTAACCAAGCAATGCCTTTTTTGGAGAATGAATCTTCTATTAGATGTGCTAAGTAGCCGAGGCTAAACCACTGAATCAATTCTACTGGAAACGATAGCCACTGAGCGATAATATAGAAAAGATAGGAAATAGCTATCAAACCAACTAGACTATGCGTCAAACCTCTGTGACCAAATAGTCCCTTAACACCACCACTTACCCCTTTTAAGCGACGACCGATATATGAATTCGGTTCATCTATATCTGGGAATACTGCCCCAACTGCTAATAGGGCCACCCCACTCATCGTCAATGCTTGCGCTGAATCCATGACAGGAAGCGTAATTGCGAGGGTTGTTGCTAAATGCGTTTTGTATCTCACTGACGGTTTTCTCCTTCACGTTCATAAAAAATGATGCTTTTTTTGATGAAAAGTTATGACGTTCTATTCAATTTTTCATTCAGGACATCTTGGCATTTTGCGATTGTTCTTTTCCATAAACGCATAAGCACCCAGATCAATACGTAACTCACAAAGCCGACAACGAGAACCATAATCGGAATGGATAAAATCGGAGACGCAAATGTCGTATTGATTCCTTGGTCCCAAATCAAATCCCTAACAAGAACATGAATCAGGTAAATACCAAATGAATATTTAGAAAAATGTAAAATCAGTTTTTTCACACGGTCTGATAACTCGATCGGTTCAATGGTATATTTAAAAAAGACAAATGTTGCAATCGAAGCAAAAAATACATTCGGTGTTAAATATTCGTAGAACAAAGAATACATTACGCCATCTTGTACCGAGCGGACTGCCGTTCCAATGATCGTGACTGCAAAACCGACCAATCCTAGCAAATAAATGCCGTAGCGCCAGTTCTTTGTCAATTGGATTCGGTTAAGCACATATCCTGCCATAAAGTATCCTGCATAACCAAGCGTGATATCAACATTCAAGCCATTGTCAACGACGGTCGCAGTTGATCTGACTGGAAACTGGTTGATCGTCGGAATCAGTATACCTACGACAAAACTGACGAGCAAGAAGTATAAAGCAAGTTGTTTGTCGCGTGTGATCGGTCTAAGAAAAGGTGTCATGATGTATACTTCGGTTAATCGGTACAGAAACCATAAGTGAAAGTAGCCTTGAACGATTTCTAGAACCGTTTGGTCTACTTCATCAACGATCGGCTGAGCAGGTTGTCTGAATCGGCTCATCAATACGTAGACGATAGACCAAAATAGAAAGGTTCGTACGAGCCGCCAAATATATTTTGTATACATGGTTTTTGGTTCGATATCTTTTTTTGGATCCAGAAAGAACATCCCGCTCACCATAAATAGGATGGGAACACAAATACGACTGATGCCGTTTAAAATATTCATGAATTGCCATTGATAGGTCTCTAATTCATATCGGTGGGTATCTTTTGAGATAACATGGATAAAGATGACCATTACGATCCCCATGATTCTCAGTATATCCGCGAACCAGACTCTTTGTTTCATAAGATGATTCTCCTCAACTATAATGTAAAAATATCATATCAGAAAATCCTAAGTAGGACGTATTCATATGTGCTGAAGCAAAAGTGACAATAAAAAATCTGAAAGCAAGGAGTCTATAACCGTTTTTGCAGACGGTTTTTCTCCCGTACTTCCAGATTGAATCTATTCTCATTTTCTGAGTGACCTTATTCGCCAGCTTGCTTCGTTAAAATTTTTGGTCCTTCTTTTGTAATCGCTAATGTGTGCTCGTATTGACAGCTTAATGAGCCATCTTTAGTACGGGCAGTCCAACCATTATCGTCCATTTTTGATTGCCAAGTACCTGTATTGATCATCGGTTCAATGGTAATGACCATACCTTCTTTTAATCGCTTGCCTTTTCCAGCTTCACCAAAATGCGGAATACTTGGTCCTTCATGAAGCGTCGGTCCAACACCGTGACCAACAAATTCGCGGACAACGGAAAAGCCTTCGGGTTCTACATACGACTGGATCGCATGGCCAATATCACCGATACGATTACCGACTTGAGCGGCTTCAATGCCTTTATAGAGTGCGTTTAGGGTGACATCCATCAATTTCTGTACTTCTTCTGATGCCCCACCTACTGCGTAGCTCCAGCAAGAGTCTGATAAAGCACCATTTAAATTGATGACCATATCCACCTTTATGAGATCGCCTTTATTTAATTTTTCATTTCGTGGGAAACCGTGACAAATTTCGTCGTTGACGCTGATACATGTCGCATATTCATATCCCTCGAAACCTTTTTGCTCGGCAGTGGCGCCATGTTGCTCAATAATTTTTTCTACATATTGATCAATATCCTTACCTGTGATTCCAGGTTTGATGAAGTTTCTCAATTTCTCATGGATATCTGCTAGCACTGCACCCGACTGGTCCATTGCTTCAATTTCTCTAGGTGATTTTAAAGTAATCACATAATCAGTCCTTTGTTTAAACTTAAAGTCATGAACCATTATACCGAAAATTTGTTCATTTCGGAACCAAAACTGCATAGTTTTCGGTTATAAAATATTTTTTTAGCTTTTTATCAGCAATCTTTAATGTCGTGTTCGGTTTTAAAGAAAGTCTTTATTCTGATGGATCAATGCCTTGTGATTCAAAAAAATGCATCACTTGATCTCTATTACGCGCATTCTGAGGAACCATTACCACCATATTTTGAGTCGCCTCATGTTCTTCGAAAAATGGAAACGAATTGGAAGATACACCAATGATGGTTTCAGTGCCTTCTGTATAACGCAGAGCCTCTTCTTCTACTCCGCTGATATTTATTCCATCTATACTCTGATCCGTTGCAAATTGATTGAAGGATTCTTCTGTCATCAAAATCAAGTCGTACTCTGCGGCCGTTAATTGGGCAAAGAAACGTTGTGACATTTGACCTTCAGCTGTAACCGTCACAAGCATATCTCCTTCTTCATCTTCTGGATCCATCAACTGTTCCAGATCTGCATTTAGTGTCTGTGCTTGCTCGGTCGTTATTTGTGGACCTAATACACCTATACTAAATGAAACTTGGGGTTGGCTAAACATCTGTAAAATAATATAGATCACAAACAAAATCGCTGCAATCGTTCCAATAACATGCCATTTATAGTATTCCCATAGGTAATCAAGTTTTTCTTTTTTCGTATCGTCAGATTGTAAAATTTCTTTAACTTGCGTTTTTGCCATTATGATTCAAACATCCTTTTCTTCTAGTTTAATCAAGTTATGATCCGCTTACACTCTATCATAACATGTTCCAAGTTTTGACGAGTGAACTTTATATGAAAGTTTTCCTATTTGATTTTGCACAATTTAATTAGTATACTAGTTTAGCTAGAGGCACTTTACTTGATGATTCAAGTATTTTTGCTATGATGACATTGTTAAAGAATAACAACTTGCATCAATCAAATAAATGAAAGAGGGAATACAAATGAAAGCCATTGTTATCGAATCATATGGATCAGCAGATCAGTTAGTCGAAAGAGATGTACCTAAACCAGAAATTACGGAAGATCAGGTGCTTGTAGAATTACACGCGACATCTATCAACCCGGTAGACTGGAAAATGCGTGAGGGTTACCTTAGCAGCATGATGCCATTTGAGTTTCCGATTATCTTAGGTTGGGACGCAGCAGGTATTATTACAGAAGTAGGCGCAAACGTTACAGATTTCGCTGTTGGAGATAAAATTTTCTCTAGACCTGCAACAAATCCTCGCGGAACGTATGCAGAATATATTGCAATCGATAAAGAATTACTTGCACCGTTGCCAGAAAATGTTTCCTTTGGGGAAGCAGCTTCTATTCCACTAGTTGGCGAGACAGCTTGGACTGCGCTTGTTGAAATGGCAGAAATCAAAGAAGGCGACAAAGTCTTGATTCACGCTGGTGCTGGTGGTGTCGGTAGTGTTGCGATTCAAGTAGCTAAATCATTTGGTGCGACTGTAGCTTCTACAGCTAGTGGCGACAACGAAGCATACTTGAAAGAACTTGGTGTAGATACATTCATCAATTATAAAGAAGAAGACTTTGAGTCTGTTCTTTCAGATTACGATATTGTCTTCGACACAATGGGTGGCGACATTCAGAAGAAAAGTTTTAATGTATTGAAAAAAGGTGGTTCTCTGATTTCTATCACTGACGAACCGGATAAAGAGCTTGCTGAAGAAAAAGGCATCAAGACTGGCTACTTCTTCTTACAACCAGATGGTAAACGTTTGGCTAAATTAGGTGAACTAATGACAAATGGTCAATTAAAAGCGACTGTTGGTGAAACTTTCCCATTCACGCAAGAAGGTTTGAGAGAAGCACACCGTTTAAGTGAAACACATCACGCTAAAGGTAAAATCGTGATTAATATTAAATAACTGATCACTAAGAGGTCCCCCATTACGGGTGGCTTCTTTTTTTGATGGTTGAGCGAACGCTTTTCTTTCATGTCTTTCTTCCACCCCTATTCTTTGCTATACTGTCTTAATGAGAAAAGAAAAAAGGAGGTTATGATTCATGCCTAAAGTCATGATCGTTTATGCTAGTTTAACGGGTAATACAGAAGAATGTGCTGAGATTATTGAAGCAGCGTTTGAAGAACTTGGTGCAGAAGTTGAACTCGTGGAAAGTTTTTCTGCTGATCCTGAAGACTTTAAAGATGTGGATATTACTATCGTGGGAACCTATACTTATGGTACCGATGCAAATCTACCGGATGAAATCGTCGATTTTTATGAAGAACTTGAAGAAGTTGATTTGACCGGAAAAATTTATGGCGCATTTGGTTCTGGTGACACCTTCTATGATAAATTTTGTCAGTCTGTTGATGATTTTGATGAGCAATTCAAGAAAACCGGAGCTATCAAAGGTGCTGAAAGTGTGAAAGTCGATCTTGAGCCCGAAGAACAAGATAAAGAAAATCTACAAGCCTTCGCTAAAGCGCTTTTTGATGCTTGCGAAGCAGATTAACCCTCTTCAATGAAAAGTAGCTTGGATTGAATGCTTTTCAATCTCAGCTACTTTTTGTATATCCCAGTTCAATTGTTCGCACTTCCACTTCGCTTGAGGTATACTTTTACTTATTAATCTATAGGAAAGAGGAATGTAAAAATGTCTTTAACAGATACGTATACCTTGAAAAACGGTGTTGAAATTCCCGTAGTTGGTTTTGGTACATGGCAATCTTCTGATGAAGATGCTGAGCAATCCGTCATTTGGGCACTTGAAGCTGGCTATCGTCATATCGATACGGCTACTGCTTATAAAAATGAAACGGGCGTTGGCCGTGGTTTGAAAAAAAGTGGCTTAAAACGTGAAGAAATCTTTGTAACGACTAAATTAAGTAACAAAGAGCATGGTTACGAAGAAGCAAAACAAGCCATTCAAGATTCTTTAGATAAGCTGGATACTGATTATATCGACTTATACATTATTCACTGGCCTAACCCAATCAAATATAGAGATAACTGGAAAGAAGCCAATGCACAAAGTTGGCGCGCAATGGAAGAAGCCGTTGAAGCGGGTAAAATTCGTGCTTTAGGTGTGTCTAACTTCCATCCACACCATATCGATGCTTTGTTAGAAACAGCAACAATCGAACCTACTTTAAATCAAATCCTATTAAACCCAAGTGACATGCAACCAGAAATCGTGAAGTATAACCAAGCGCACGACATCGTTTCTGAGGCGTATAGCCCACTAGGTACTGGTAAGATTTTTGAAATAGATGAATTAAAAGAACTTGCTGAAAAATATGACAAGTCTATCGCCCAACTTGTTTTACGCTGGAGCTTGCAACGTGGTTTCTTACCACTCCCTAAATCCGTGCATGAAGAACGTATTCATGAGAATGCCAATATCTTTGATTTCGAAATCGAAGATGCTGACTTGAAAACCATTGATGGATTAAAAGGTCGTGCTGGACAAGCACACAACCCAGACGAAACATCATTCTAATTAAATAGTTAAAAGAAATGAAGCGGCTTAGGCTTTTGTCCTAGCCGCTTCTTTTTTATCGGTTTCTATGATGTTTGAGAAATGCGTTTGAAAATGATGGATTATCTAACTCGTCTCCTTAGGATGCTTGTAGATGATTCAGTACTCATTTTCAGACAGTTAAAAGCTATTTTGAAGGGTATTCGATTTTTTGTTCGTAGTAATAGGACGTATCTGTTCTTCATGATGAACAATTTAAGCGTACACAGTACAAAAAGAACCCATGAGAAAATTGTAAAAGTACAATTCTCTCATGGGTTTCTCTATCGTTAAAGCCTTTAAGGGAGTGATGTTTCAAGCAATTCTTTTTATTTCTTGGATTTGATCTTAAAGTAGAAAAACTGCTGGGCAGCTAATATGATCAAACCAGATAAGCTTAAAATGTACCCTAATGTTAGGAAGGGCGTTTTATAGGTTAATGTAATTGTGTTTTCCCCTTCTATCAGCGGCAAACCGATAAAACCGATGTTGGCTTTCACTGTTTCAATTGGCTCTCCATTTCGTGTTGCTTCCCAGCCGATTGAATAAGGAATTGTCGTGACAAGCATTTCATTGTCCGCACTATTAACCGTTCCTTCTACGGTGCCATTTTCAAACTTTGTTATCTCCATTTCATGCGCTTTTGCGGGTGCTGCGGTTTCAGTGAGGCGGTTCTCGTCTAATGGTTTTGCGAATAGTTTTATCGTATCAATGGCATATTTTCCCGGGCGATTGAAGTGAATGTGAACCTTGTTATCGGTTCTTTCCTCTTCATAACCTAAGTTGATCAGCATCGAATTTCTCTTGAAATAAGAACTAAAACTGTATCGGTCTGCTTGATAGACACTTTTTTCTGTTTCACCGTTCGATGCAATAACACGGTAGTTCGTTTGTTGTCTGATTAAAGGTGATGCGTTTAGCGGATGATAATCTAATCCGTCTAGGCGAACATATAATTCAGCATGATTCAGTAATTCGGTTGTGTCAACCGTTAAGGTCAAATCGATTCCTTGACCTTCTGTTACGTAGTATTGATCCGTAAGTGTGACGGGCGTTTCTTCTGACAAGTCTAAGGTATAAGGAACGTCTACAATATTCGTTGCAGTATCCATTTGCTGAAGTTTAGCTGTCTTCATATCACCCTTTTCTAAAATAGCGCCTCTAGAAAGTAATGTTTCTCTTTGAATTGCATTAAATTCCATGAACCTGGATGTTGATAGCCCTTGATCTACTGCATAAGCGAGTGGATAGGCATCAGCTGTTTTTGCTTTGATAAAGGTTTTTTCCTCATTGGTTTCAGCTACCTCATACCCTAATGGAAGTAAAGATTCATTCTCCGTTTCTGTCACGATTGATTGGACACCCAAGAACTGATTCAGCTCTGTGCGATCATCTAGGCCGTTTCTAAGCGGTTGGATCGTTTGATAACTACTAAGCTCCAAGGCACGAGCAAATTCAGAAATAAGGCCATTTGAGACGGATAAATAAGAATTCAATCCCATCGTATCTAAATGGATAAACTGGTTTTTAATTTGGTCATCATCCGATGTGACGCCAGTACGATCGACTGATGTCTCCCCGGTCATCGGCGTTTCTAAGCCACCTAGTGCTTGCTCATAGCGGTCATCGACAGTTCCGTAATCCAGCACATTTGCAATCATATTCCCACCGAATGAATAGTAATAAGTAGCGGTATTCATGCCCATATTCAAAATGATCAAACCAAGAATCACGGTGTTTTTATGCCATCCGTTTGGTCTTTTATTTGAAAACAATACCCACCACATCGCCCAACCAATGACTACTGGTACGAGCATGTACGCGGTCAGTACTTGAGGGAAAAAGAAAGATAAGAGTGAAAGAATCGTATAAGCAATGAGTAGTATTGCTGACTTCTTCTTCGCATTTGGCGCCAAGTCATCTTTTTGATCAATCAAGTAAGCACCGGCTAACGCCATAAAGAAGGCGAAAACGAAAGAAAAGCGATTATAAGGTCCAGATAATCCATTCATGAAAGAACCAAAAAACGGAAAGAGTAGAAATAGACCGAGTATTGATAAAACGATTTTGACGACCGTCATGCCCGGTTTCTTTTTGATCGACAATAAAGCGATAAAAGAGAACAATGAAAATCCACCAATCGTCCAGAAGTAACTACCTGGAGAAATGGCGTGTTTGAGTAATGCTAGATAATATTCCAGCGGATAAATGAACCAGTTGATGTCGATACCACCCGGACTTCTGGATGACTGTAGAAATCCGTAGACGATCGGGATAAAGACCACTGCTGAGATCATCAGTCCAATAATATAAGCAATCGTTGTTGATAAAAAGACTTTCCAAAAGGTTCGCTCTGATTTATAAACCACTAAATATCTTACGATGGCATAGATAAAAATCAAAATCGTCAGTTTGTAGAAAAAGTAAAAGTTACTGAGCGCACTCAATGTCACAATAATGGTGAACGGCATACTTGATTCTTTTTTTAAAATCATTTCAATGCCTAAACAGAGCAGTGGAAACCAAATTAATGATAAGACAAAAAATGGATGTCTAGACATACTAAATATGCCGTAATTTGCGAATGCATATAAAATCGCACCAGCTAGTCCTGCATCGTGAGAAAAATGCATTTTTCTAGCGTAAAGTAAAAATGCGGCGCCGATACAATAAATCCTCAAGAATATAAGAGCATGATAGGCTAACTCCGTCATAGATGCTGGAAATAACAAACCGAGATAAACGAAGGGATCACCAATGACGTAATAGCCATAAGACTGTATAACATCAGCACCCATACCAATCGTCCAGTCCCACAAAGCAAATCCTTGGCCTGAAAAAACACCTCGAAGTCTTTCAAGATAGTCTTGGAACAGTAAGTAATGTTGCGTATACCCGTCCGTAGTCCAAATAAAAGAGGCGCCTGAAACTAAAAAGTAGTAACTAAAGATGGCGACCATCATCATGATAAATAGTGCTGTGTAATTCAAAAGTGTTCGTTTGGTAATCAACGCATGCATTGACTGATTTGTTTCACTCATTTTAAACTTCCTTCTGTTTGAAAATAAACCACTTGCTGAAGACGTAGTTGACAACAACGACGATAAATTGAGTGATTATTTTTGAAACGTTTGTATTGATCGTTAAGAAATCGACAAGGATAAACATGCTGATCATATCGAATACCCCAGACAACAGTCTGAATCCGACAAACAGATAGAACTCCTTGAAAGCTTCTCCTTTGCTTGCTGATTGTGATTTAAAGACATAGAGCTTGTTGGTGACGAAAGCAAATAAAATAGCCGCCACGATCGAGATCGCATTGGCGAAAAGATACGGAACAGCTAAAACCGTATCAAACAGATAGAAGATTGCAATGTTGACAACCGTTGTCAGCACACCAAAAAAAAGATAATAGATAACTTCTTCATATTTTTTAAATAGTCCTTTAGCTTGCTCAATCATTTTTCTCTTCCTTTTCTGAATCTTCAGGTGATGATTCTCTGATGAAATAAGGGGGTCTTCCTTTTGTTTCCACGAAGACTCTTCCCAAATATTCTCCGATAACCCCTAGAGAAATCAACTGGATACCGCCTAGAAACAGAATAGCCGCTAGTAATGTTGGATAGCCTGCCGCATTTGTTCCAAATAGCATCGTTTTAATGGTTTCAACTGCCAAGAACATAAAGGCTAATAATGAAATGGTGAAGCCAATATATGACCAGACTTTTAAAGGTACCGTACTATAGGAAGTGATGCCATCAATCGCTAGCTTGAACAAATTACTATAGTTCCACTTTGTTTCGCCAGCGGCACGTTCTTCGGCATAATAGGTGATTTCTTTTTTCTTGAAACCGATCCATCCGTACATTCCTTTAGTATAGCGCTCTTTTTCTCTTAATTGTCTGAGTGCTACAATACATTTTTTATCCAACAGGCGAAAATCGCCGGCTTGTGGAATAACTTTTTCAGGTGTCATTTTTTGAACGACTTTGTAATACGTTTTTGAAGTCCATTCTTTTAAGAAAGATTCGCCTTCTCGTTTTTTACGAACAGCATAGATATCTTCATACCCTTGTTCCCACCAGTGAATCATTTCTTCCATGATTTCAGGTGGATGTTGTAAGTCGGCATCAATGATAACGATACCGTCTCCATTCGCATAGTCAAAGCCAGCTAACATCGCTGTTTCCTTTCCAAAGTTTCTAGAAAGATCAACGAATTTCATCCGCTTATCTTGCTTATTCAATTCCTTCAGTAAATGTAATGTATTGTCTGTACTACCATCATTTACGAATAAGAATTCGAAAGCATAATTGTTCAGTTTTTCACTGACTTCATTTAGTCTTTCGATTAATTGGGGTAGTACTTCTTCCTCGTTGTACGCAGGAATAATGACAGATAGTGTCTTCATGTTGTAGCCTCGCTTCTATTTTTGCAGATCGTTATTCGTCGAATCCTCTACTATATGAGGGATTGTACGCTTCAAATTGCTTATCGTTCAGTTCTTTTGCAGCGATCGCTGCCCAATTGGGATTTCTTAACAGGGGTCGGCCTAGTGAAATGAGATCAGCTTGACCTGCTTCTAGTATATAGTTTGCCAATACCGGATCCCCTAATTTACCGACAGTTGAGATAAAAAGATCCGAATAGGCTTTGAAATGACTAGCATATTTGGTCTGATATCCTGGATAAACGGCATCAGGGCGTCTAGGCAGCAGTCCACCGCTCGAAACATCGACAACGTCGACGCCTAGTTCTTTCATCCATTGGTTGATTTGGTCATATTCTTCTATAGTTGTACTTGCGTCATCGTAATCGGTTGCTGAGAATCGTACCCAGATGTTTCCAGAAAAAACGGTTTTGGTTACTTCAATAATTTGTTTAAGTAATCGATAACGGTTCTCAAGCGTCTGTGCGCCGTAGTCGTCCGTTCTGTTATTCGTTAGTGGTGACAAAAATTGGTTGATCAGATAGCCATGGGCTGCGTGTATCTGTACAGCGTCAAATCCGGCATTTTCAGCACGTGCTGCGGCTGTTTTGAATTCGTTTATAATGTTATTGACGCCTTCTTCTGTCAAAGCATTTGGTGTACGGTAAGCTTCGCTATAAGCGATGGCACTTGGTCCGACAGCATCTGGTGCATGTTCTGCTTTGCGTCCAGCATGAGCGATTTGAATGCCCACTTTACTCCCCAGTTCATGTATCGTATGAACCAGTTTTTTTAATTTGATGGTTTGCTGTTCGTTCCAGATACCTAGATCCTGATTGGTGATGCGTCCTGCTTTTGAAACGGCAGCTGCTTCTAGAAATATGAGTCCAACGCCACCGATTGCTCGGCTTGCGTAATGTGCTTCATGAAAGTCTGTGAGTTCTCCGTCTTCTTGATAAACGGCATACATACACATAGGCGCCATGACGATTCTATTTTTCAGGGTTAGGTTACCAATTTTTATAGGTTCGAATAGTTTAGCCATTTTTGCACACTCCTATGATAAAAAATTCAATCGTTATTCATTTTATCATGTTCTATGTAAGAAGTGTTAGTATATCTTTCCCTCTTCATCAAATCATCATTTTATAGTAATCTCTGTCATCTAACCATAAAAAAAGGAAGACATGCCGAGCAATCGGTGTGTCTTCCTTTTTTTGAGTTATTAGTCAAGAGTACTCATACTGATATCAACAATCTCTTTGACTTTCTTATTAATCTGATCTTCATCATAATTGATTTTTCCTTGAGCCACTAATATTGCCACGCCATGAATGGCAGGCCATAATGTGTTCAGGAAAGGGTCGATTTTGTCGTCAATGCACTTAGAGGCATTTTCGATCACAATGTTTTCGATCTTTTCGTAAGAATAGTCATGCAATTGGACAGCTTCAAGTTCTCGATCCATGAAAATTGCTGAGAAAAGTACAGGTTCCTTCTTAGCAAATAGAATGTAATTATTACATACTTCACCAAGAGCATCCGTAGCATTTTGAATAATAAACACTTTTTCGGAAAGATAGTGTTTTATATATTCTAATAGGCCTACTTTTAAATCTTCCATGTTTTTAAACTCTTTGTAAATCGGTTGGGTTGAAGAGTTCATCTTTATCGCAATTTGCCTCGCTGTAAAGTGACTAAAACCGCTTGATCGCAAGAGTTCCATAGAAGCATCCAATATGTTCTCTCTTAAAATTGTTCTTTGTCTTGGCACCTTCCTTGTCTCCCTCAATTCATAATTTTCAACCTTGCCTAGCTGATAATTGATACTAGTATAACATACTTAACATGTAAAGAAAAGGTCGATTATACAACACGATAATAGTATACTAAAAAACAAAAGTTATTAAAACAGCGTTATTTCAACCTTTTTATAACAAACGTTATTAATAAACAATTACAGACTCCCATTTAATCCTTATTTTCGGTACAGTTAAATAATAACAAATTTTCTAAATTCAATGCTAAAATCACCATAATCATTAAATGATTTTTATACTCACTACCACATTCTCGCGCAATTTGCATATCTGTGATATGATAGTTGATGAGTGTTTTATCATATTTAGGAGGATGTAATAATGACATTACCAAATTTTGACAATTTATTGAAGAAATATGCGGACTTGATCGTAACGACTGGTGTGAACGTTCAAGAGAACCACACAGTCGTATTAAGCGTAGATGTTGACCAAGCGCCCCTAGCACGATTAGTAACAGAAGCAGCTTATCAAAAAGGCGCTAAAGAAGTGATCGTAAAATGGACTGATGACATCGTTAGTCGTTCAACGTTCGAACATGCTTCACAAGAAATATTAACGGATATCCCTCAATACAAAGTGGACGAAAGTTTAGATCATATTGAAAAAGGCGCAAGCCGTATCAGCTTACGCTCTTCTGATCCAGACTCTTTACAAGGATTGGATAGTAAAAAAATCGCGGCTTATCAAACTGCTGCTGGACGTGCAATGTCTGCTATGAGAAAAGCGACTCAAGCAAACAAAGTAAGTTGGTTAGTGGCTGCTGCTGCTGGAGAAAAATGGGCTTCAAAAGTTTTCCCTGATCTAACCTCTTCAGAAGAACAATTAGATGCTTTATGGGATGCAATCTTCAAAGCCGTACATTTATACGATGAGAACCCAATCGAAACTTGGGCTAAAAAAGATAAAACATTAGAAGCAAAAGCAGAAGAATTGAATAAAGAACAATTTGTTGCTTTACACTATACAGCGCCTGGAACAGACTTAACGGTTGGTTTACCAGATGGTCACTTGTGGGAAGGTGCTGGAAGCTTTAATACACGCGGCGAGCGTTTCATGGCAAATATGCCGACTGAAGAAGTCTTCACTGCTCCTGATGCAAACCGTGTAGATGGTGTGGTTGTTTCCACTAAACCATTAAGCTACGCTGGAAACATTATTGAAGGTATGGCTTTCCACTTTAAAGATGGTAAAGTAGAAAAAGTTACTGCTGAAAAAGGTGAAGAAGTTATTCAAGAACTCGTTAAAACAGATGAAGGCTCTGCACGTTTAGGTGAAGTCGCTCTCGTTCCTGATGAGTCTCCAATTTCACAATCAGGTTTAACTTTCTTCAATACTTTATTTGATGAAAATGCTTCAAATCACTTCGCTTTAGGTTCTGCTTACGCATTTAACCTTAAAGGTGGGACTGAAATGTCTGAAGAAGATTTGAAAGCTGCTGGATTGAACCGTTCTGATGTTCACGTTGACTTCATGGTCGGTTCGAATGAAATGAATATTGATGGTATTCGTGAAGACGGTACGCGTGTTCCAGTATTCCGTAAAGGTACTTGGGCTTAATTCGATATTTCTTTAAAAAAAGAAGGTGCCCACCATTTATGGTGGCACCTTCTTTTTTTGCTCTATCAATCATTTTTGACTCAAGACAAAAATGCTCTCGCCATTTTCTTCATCAATACGGCCGGTATCTTTAAACCCAAAGGACTCATATAACTGCTTGGCCGCTAGATTCTGAAGATTGATACTAAGCACGATATCCTTAACGGTCCAATTTTTTCTTATGAAGACAATCAGCTTTTCAAGAAATTTTTTACCATATTCTTTGCCTTGGGATGTGGCATCAATCATGAAACGATCTAGCCAGATATATTGGTAGTCAACATTATACGCACCGATCATTGCAAAGCCAACCGGAAGATTATCAACATACAAACCATAAATGTGCCAATTGTAACGTTCCTCATAGAATGATTCCAACATAGACTCAGCATTTGGACTGATAAAAGCCGCTTGAGTGGGTTTCACTGTGAGCGTAACGATGGCTCGCCAGTTATCGTCTGTAATCGTGCGAATGGTCAGTTTCTCCATAAAGAGGCTCCTTTTTCATCTTTATTGAAAATATAACACAAAAAAGGCACTGCTTCAGCAATGCCTTTTCTGGTTTAGCTGGTCAAAAAACGCGTAGTAATCAGTTTGTCTTCTGTTTCTTGACCGTTCAACATTTTGTAGAGTGTATTCATGCTGAGGGCGCCCCATTCTCTTTTAGAGAAAGAGACACTATTCATTCGAGGATCAAGGTAACGACTGACCATCAAATTATCAAAGCCTGTAATATTAATAGTGGTATCCGAAAAGCAATCATTTTTTTTAAAATAATTATAAGCGCCAATACCCATCTCATCATTTAATGCTAAGATTTCAACAGTCTGTTCATCCCCGACTTCTCGCGCGATTTCGCGAGCAGCGATAAATCCTGACTCTTCAGTAAACCAGCCCTTATATATTCTAAATGTTTTACCCAATTTGCTGATTTCTCGCGTTGCTGTCTCTAATCGTTCCCGACTATCGAAGTTCCCTTTCGGGCCATTGATAATACGGACCGTTTCAGCTGGTGAACTGGCAAGGGACTGAACCGCTTGCTTGATGCCTTCACGGTTG
Organism: Marinilactibacillus kalidii; assembly: GCF_017599325.1. Lineage (GTDB taxonomy): Bacteria > Bacillota > Bacilli > Lactobacillales > Carnobacteriaceae_A > Marinilactibacillus > Marinilactibacillus kalidii. The sequence goes on from NZ_JAGFVM010000005.1 coordinate 74,403, forward strand.
TCTAGCAGTACGTGTCGAATGTTTTTATGCTCCAGTTGTCTATCCAACACGACGATAGCATGTCCAGCATCTGCATACTCAAGGAGTTGTTCATTTGGATAGAACTGGTCTAAAACAATGATCCCGTCAATCATGCCTTGTGGTAAAAATAATCTTGATTTTTCACCTGAACAAGCAATGATATCAAAACCAAGTTCTTTAGCCATATTTTGAATACCATCCAATAACTCACCGTAAAAACTACCGCTATAACTGGACAAGTGAACACCAATGATTCGCGTTTGTTTTCTGCGTAAATTCTGCCCCGCTCTGTTTGGTACGTAGTTCATCTCTTTGGCGATCTTCAAAATACGCTGCTTCGTTTTTTCGCTGACTCTCGGACTATTATTCAGAGCATAAGAGACGGTTGAAATAGATGTATTTGCTCTTTTTGCAATTTCCTTTATGCCTGTCATATCTCAACCTCCTTATTTCTGTAAATGATTAGTCCTTTTATCTCAAAGTAAACTCTTCAAAAAAACGCTCTCTTCTATTATATACAATTTATCATGTATCCGCTTGTTTTATTAGAATTTTATCTTTAATAAACAGGATAATACACATCTAAATGGTTGGTATCTTCTGATAACATTTTTTCTAAATCTGTTTGTTTGATCTCTATACCCGCTTTTCTATATGGATTAGTTAAAGCGTTTTGATCAATGTCTTCGCCATTTACCTGAACAGTTACCTGTTCCGTTTCCACGTAGTGATATTGGATCGTCATTGGATAACCATTATAAGTGTAAGTGACTTGCATTTTGTCTTGCTCTTTCATCAAAACAGGATCCAGTATAAGATTCTTAGCGTGAATGCGAATACCTAAAGCACTTGAAATCAATTGATTCATATAAATCCCCGGTCCGCTGGAATAAATTCTCCAACCACCTTTGACTTTTACATCGCCCGTTTTAACAAGATCAAAATGATCTTGCGCTTCATAGCGATCAGAGAAATCTGCGTCAGAACTACTGAAGTAGGTATTACTTTGACGAACTTCTGCATTTTTAACGACGGATGAAATGTTGATTGGATTAATCGTTTCTAACCCTTTCCAAATTTCATCTGCATGCCCTGTTTTTGCCATGGCTTCAATATAGCGAATATGCGCATGAACATACATTAAACCAATTTCACGTCCGAAGTTAGCGGCTTGCTCAGCACGCTTGAATTGGCGACTGACACCGCCTTGATACGTTGCTGGTCGATTCATTAAGCGTACGCCATCCGGAGTGTTTAAATGCGTTTTGATCAAGTCATAATGCGCATCTGCTTGTTCTTTCGTAAATAGCTCACTGATCATTCCTCTGATCATCGGGAGTAAACGATACTGTATGCCCGTAGTCGTATCTTCTGGATGAATCATTTTCACGATTTCTTGCTCACTTGGCATATAAACAAAACCGGGTACAACATCATTAGAAGAAATATAGTTTTTAAAATCTTGTTCGATATCCTCGGTTAATGTTTTGATTGCTGTCGCCCAGTTTGCATCCACTGGTTCGATGACTTGGCTAAACTTGTTAAGTGTTTGATAAGTCAATGCAATTGTCCAACTACTCGCCATATCTTTCTTCAAGCTTTGGTCATGCGGTTGTAAGGTATCATCCCAATCGCCATCGCCATAAGAAGAAAGATGTGTATCCCATAGGAAATGCGTTTGAATATAAGCTAACTGCTTTTCAACATGCGCTTTAATGGATGCTGTTTGATCGGCATAGGTTTGAGTAGCTTGATCAAAATACGGCACAACTTCTTCTAATAAACTGTGATCGCCCGTCACTTCCAGATAATCCGCAAGCATTTTCAGTGGCCAGACGATAACATCGCCATGACTCTCATCAGCTTGTACTTCTACATAAGAATCAAACATGAACCATTGTGGCCAGTTGCCATCTTGAAAATGTTGGTGGCTATAAACGCGTTTAATGACTTCTCGCGTACTATCATATTGCTGCATCGCCATCAGATACTCTGCTGGTCCTTGAGAGACATCTCTTGTTCCCCATGCTGCACCACCAAATTGTTCCAAACCGTGTGGTACAAGATAATGAACAAGCATATTGTGCGTATACCACTGTGTTGTCAAATTCATTTTCTCTGTTGTTGCTTTTACTTGTGCTGGTCCACTCATAGAAAATCCGTTACTCAATTGTTTAAAGAACTGGTTGAATGCCGCTGTCTCTTTTTCAAAGTCTAGTTCAGCTGTTTCAAAGTGTTCTCCGTCCAGCGCTCCAGCCATTGTTACTGTAAACTTCTCTGTCGCTTCAATTTTGAAGTTAAGCAGCATCGCTGTCCCTTCTTCTACACCTGTTAGGAATTGACGCTCATCCACAACTGATGCTTTAGCGTGACGAACCTCAAATTTATAGGCAAGATTTGGCAATTTTTTGTGCGCGACTGTTTGTTCATCAAATGTCGCAACAACGCCATTATCTGTTTCTTTTATCCAGACTGGTGTTTGATATTCTCTGCTATTCATCGTCACTTGATTGGTAACCAAATATTCATAGGCTTTTCCGCTCTTACTGCTAACCGTCAATTCAATCGTTGACTGATGAGACGAAGCAAGATTGACTACAGTAAAGGTTTCTGCTTCTGTCTGATAGACCCACTTCACATAATTGATTCCAATCTCCATCAATGAAGGCATCGTCAGTAAACGATAGACACCATCTATCTTAACGTAGACGCGTTGCCCACTTGTTTTGAAAAAGTTCAGTGCGTTACGCGTATTAGACATTGCTTTGTTCATGTCCGTGTTACCCATTACCAGTTGCGCATTGAATACACCAAACATCCAAGAAGTCGTACTCATAATAGATTCATCTGGAACAGTTTTATTATGCGTGAATAAAATTTGACCGTGTGGACGCTCAAGCATTCGTTCTTTTTCTTTCAAAGCGACATGTGCTTGCTCATCCGTAAAGAATGAAACGATTTGACCATCGATCACTTCATCTTGAATCCTTGAAGGATAAAGTGCTTTAAGCGATTCTTGATTGATCGTTGTCGTCTCTAAAGGTTCGCCGATTTCTGCTTGTCTGACAACAGGCTCACAAGGCGTAACGGTTTCTTTTGTTAATGTTTTATAAGCAGCTTGGACATCTTCTTGATTTTCTACTTCGGTCACTGCTTCTGGGTGATCTGCTTTAAAGAGATTATAAAAAACGACCGTTTTTGTTTCTGTATCGTTCACAATCATTGAACGGGATTTCAACGTCGTATAATCAAATTCAAATTGGCTTTTACGATTTTCGAGTGGTCCTTTTTTCAATGCAACCGGTTGATTCGTTTCTTTATAAGACTTTCCGAAAAACTGGAAGCCATCTGTTAAAAAGCCGTCAACACCTGTTAGACTACCTTGTTGCAAGTAAGGGAAACGTCCGGATTGCGGTTGGTTTTGTCTCGAACTAACGACGTATCCTTGTTCTGTTTCGCTTACCATATGATCAACATACTGCGCCACGTAAGCTTCGTTAGCTTTAAGTGATCCTTCCGCTGCTAATCCTAAATCTTGCCCGTAAACAATATCTACAGACTGTCCTGAACCTTTGAGTGTGACTTCCCAGAACCAGAGCATTTCTTCAGCTAAGCTGAAACGAACCGTATAATCGATTTGATCAACTGATCCTGTCCAAGTCGCTTGGTGCTCTCCAATAGAGAATACACTTTTCGATTGAATGCCTAGCATTGGGACTACTTTCTCAACGTTTCCTTTTTCATCGAAAATTCTCAAATAAAGATTATTCAATGATCCATCAATCATATTCGCTTCGATCTGATTGATCATGTAGTCTTTATGGCTGATTTTATATAGGTCGCCAGACTGCAAGAAAGTAACAGCGGTTGCGCCTTTTTTTACGGTATGCATGTATTTTTGTGACTGAACGATTGCCTTCATTTTTATTACCCCTCAACTCTTCAACAATTTTATTTCATCTCTTTTATTCTTTTTCTAGTACAAATGACTCGCTTAACGAGACCCGACTATCTGTGCCTACACCAATCAGGAACGTTCCAGCATCACTGCTGACAGTGTTATCTGCATGTGTATAGCGAAGCTGTGCTTCCGTTATTTCAAAGGAAACCGTCTTGGACTCTCCGGCAGTAAGCGTTACTTGTTTGAAGTCGATCAATTCTTTGACCGGTCTTACTACTTCAGCAACCTTATCTCGAATATAAAGTTGAACAGTCTCAAGTCCTTCTACTTCACCAGTATTTTTGATCGTTACAGAGACAGTCAACACATCATCTGCTGACATCGTCTGCTTCGATAAGGTGCATCCAGCATACTCAAAGCGCGTATAAGAACGACCAAAACCGAATGGATATAAGGCTGTGTTTTCAGTATCCAAATATCTCGAAAAGTATTTTTCGCCTCTTTTTTCATCTGTCAACGGTCGACCTGTACTATCTTCGTTGTACGTTAATGGTATTTGTCCGATTGATCTAGGGAAAGACATTGGCAATTTGCCAGAAGGATTCACTTTCCCGAATAAGACATTGGTAATTGCCTGAGCACCCATTGTACCTGGGAACCACGCTTCAACTAGTCCGTCGACTAACGGGATCACATCTGATAAATCTAATGGACGTCCATTGAACAAGACAGCGACAACTTTTTTGTTTAATTTTTTTAATTCTCTAAGCAAAACTAATTGGTTTTCTGGTAATTTGATATTCGTACGACTCGCCGCTTCACCGCTCATTTCCGAACTTTCACCAATGGCGACGACCACTGTATCTGCTAAGCGGATATCATCCATAAAGAAACTATATTGTCCTTCTAAAAAGGTAGCATCATCAATGACACTCAAGTTCTCTGAACCTACAGTCTTACTCATGGCTTCTTTCAAGGTTTCCGTTTTCGAAAGATCCCCTTTCCAAGACCAAGCGCCTAAAATGTCATTTGAATCTCTTCGTTGACCAGTCAACACGATTCTGTCTTCTTTATTGAGTGGTAGTACACCATTATTCTCAAGTAAGACGATCGACTGTTCAGCGACTGTCAATGCGGCTTGTTTGTTATCAGTTGAAAAAACTGATTGGCTTTCGGTCTCTTCATCTGCACCACGGTAAGGTTGCTCAAAAAGGCCTAAGTCATTTTTCAATCTCAAGATATTCCAAACCGATTCATTTAAAAGTGTCGCCAACGAATCATCTTGTTTCACGAGATCAACTAAATGTTCGCTATAAGCAGCAGACATCATCTCGATATCGACTCCTGCCGTGATCGCTTGTTTTGCAGCAGCTCGGTTATCTTCTGCCACGCCATGTGGAACGAGTTCTCCAATCGCACCCCAGTCAGAAATCAATACACCGTCAAAGCCCATTTCATCTCTTAATACGTCTCGCATTAATCCTTTATTACCAGTAGCGGGTATATTATCGATCGTATTGAATGCTGTCATAACTAGTTTAGCACCCGCATCGATGCCTTCTTGATAGGCCGGAAGGTAGTGTTCTCTTAAAGTGTTTTCGTTTAAATCAACGGAATTGTAATCTCTCCCGCCTCTTGGTGCACCGTAACCTGCAAAATGCTTCACACATGCTGCTAGTTTGGTCAAATCGTTTTTCAGATCTTCTCCTTGGTACCCTTCAACAAACGCTCTGGCATAGCGCTTGTTGAGTAATTTATCTTCTCCTGTCGCTTCCATAACTCTTCCCCATCTAGGATCTCTAACGAGGTCGACCATAGGTGAAAAGGTAACATGTAAGCCTTGTGCAGCCGCTTCTTTAGCAGAGATTTCTGCTGTCAATTTGATGGCCTCAGGATTCCAAGTTGCTCCTAATCCTAAAGGAATCGGGAATATCGTGTGATCGCCATGAATAATATCTGCCATAAATAAAAGTGGGATATGCTGACGATTTTTTTCCATAAACTCTTTTTGTAGATCAATCGTCTCTTTTGCACCTGAAAGGCCTAAAACAGAACCAACCTGATACTTTTTCTTTTCCGTCATCGCCATTTCATTCATTGGGCCTGTAATATCTTCTGATTGGTCAGAGAAAAAATCTGCTGATAGCTGAATCGTCTGGCCAACTTTTTCTTCGATCGTCATGTCCTCTAGTAATGCTTTTAAAGCTTCTATTTTCATAATTAACTCCTTGTTGTACGCTTATTTTCCACCAGAGATGTTGAAACCAGTAAGAATATATTTCTGGAATATAATGAATATAATCAAGATCGGAACGACCATGAAGGCAGCCCCAGCCATTTGTAAGGCATAATTTGTACCATGTTGTCCTTGTAGTAATTGCAAGCCAACAGATAATGTATAGAATCGTTGATCATTCGCAATAATCAAAGGCCATAGGAATGAATTCCATCCTCCGATAAAAGTCAAAATACCTTGTACGGCAATAATCGGTTTAGAGAGCGGTAAGGCTACTCTGAAAAAGACATAAAAGTCACTTGCGCCGTCAAGACGAGCAGCTTCAAAAAATTCTTCCGAAATACTTGAAAAGAATTGTCTAAACAAGAAAATCCCAAACGCACCTGTCAAACCTGGTAAAACGATACCTAAATACGTATTGGTCAAACCAATCTGATTCAATAGTAGATACACAGGAATCATCGTTACTTGTCCTGGAATCATCATTGTTGCTAATACTAAAACAAAGAGAAAGTTTTTCATTTTAAAATCGTAATGTGCAAAAGCAAATCCTGCCATTGCGTTCAACAACAAACCGATAAAGCTTAGTGCTGTGATAATTACCGTATTCAGCAAGTACACATCAAAGTTCAATCGTTCAAAAAGTTCTCTGAAATTATCCAGTGTCCATTCATTTGGAAGTAAATTCGGTTGAGCGGAAACAATTTCTGGATTGGTTTTGAAAGCAGATAAAATCATCCAAGCAAATGGAATAACTGTGATCAATCCCCATATTCCTAATACAACGCCAATGGTAATTTTTAATTTTCTGTTAATATTAATCATAACTTGTTATCCCCTTTCTTAATCTGCTCGTCTTTGTAATCTAAGTTGGACAAGTGTTGCACAGATAATCACGACAAATAGTAATAATGATCCTGCGGCTGCATATCCAAATTGATTGTTTTGGAACCCATTACGATAGATAAAGAGCGCCACACTTGTTGTACTATTCAACGGTCCACCTTCTGTCATAACAAATGGCTCTTCGAAGAATTGTAACCAACCAATGATCGTAGTGATCGTTACGAAAGAAGTTGAGAATTTAAGTTGAGGGACAGTAATGAAACGAATTTGTTCCCATTTCGTTGCGCCATCTAATTCTGCTGCTTCATACATTGATGCAGGGATGTTTTGTAATGCTGCTGAGAATATTAGCATATTGATCCCGATACTTCTCCAGACTGCCAAGATAACTAATGATATTTTTGAGACACCGGTGTCCGTGAGCCATCCAATTGGTTCAATACCAATTGTTCCGATTACTCGGTTGATCAATCCGATGCTTTGACTTGGGTTAAATAAGAACGCCCAAACGATGGCAACGGCAACGATATTTGTAATGGAAGGTGAGTAGAAAACCACTCGCATGAAAGAGAAATAACGACTTTTACCCATATTGATCAAAATCGCAATCGTTAAAGAGAATAAAATAACGAGCGGAACACCAAATATGACATAAAATAATGTATTGGTAATAGATTTCAGAAATACACTATCTTGAAGTATATTTTGATAATTTTGTAGTCCTGTAAAGTTGATACGAGAATAATCTGCTAAACCGGCTAAACTCATATCTGTAAAACTGATGATTAACGCTAATATGATAGGGAAAATTGAAAATGTCAGCAATAAACCTATAGCGGGTGCAATAAAGAAATACGGTGCTTTTTTACTTTTCATGAAAAAGTTCCTCTCTAAAATCAAAATTCAGAGAATGAATGTCAAGCTTATCATCCTCTGAATTTTATATTATTTTTAGTCGATGATTGTTTGTACTTCTTGATTCAAGTTGTCTAATGTTTCTTGAACATCAGCGCCACCAACAATAATTTGTTCAAAGCTAGTGATATACGCTTGAGATACTCTATCCCATTCTGCGATAACTGGCATGTGTTCTGAGTTTTCTAGTTGCTCTCCGAAAACGGCTACGTTCTCATCTTGGAATGGTTCTTCATCCCATGTTGCCATTCTTGCTGGAAGAGAACTTGAATTTTCATAGTACGTTAACATACTGTCTGTACTTGTCATATGCTCAATCAATTGAATCGCTTCATCTGGATTATCAGAGTTATTCCAAACGGCTAAGTTAGCGCCACCTGTATTAGAAACATTGCTGACAGGTCCTTCTGGTAATGTTCTAACTGCCCATTTACCTTCAATATCCGTTGTTTGATCTTGAATCGCTGAAATCATCCAAGGTCCACTGATAAACATTGGGTTGATACCTTCGCCACCGAAACTTTGAGAAATCTCAATACCTAAATCTTGGCTTGGAGAAGCACCAGATTCTACGAAACTGTTCAAGTAATCGATTGCTTCAACAAATTCAGGTTCATTCATGACTGCTTTTCCTTCATCATCAATGATTTCAGAACCATTTTGTTTAGCGAACATTGGTCCAAATGTTTGTTCATTTAATGGAATGGTGAATCCGTAATAGTCATCTCCACGGTCAGATAACTTAGTCGCTGCGTCATACAATTCGTCCCAGTTGCTTGGTCCTTCTGGATAGCCAACTTCTTCCAATAAATCTGTTCGATAATAAAGCGCTCTTGTTTCTGTATACCATGGCACGGCATAATAATTTTCATCGAATACAGTTGTTTCTACGTTACCTTCAAAGAAATTATCTGTACTAAGTTCTTCCTCTGATTCAACATATTCAGTAATATCCATCAAAGCACCTGCATCAACAAATTCAGCCATATAGGTTGAACCCATTTGAACAACATCGGGACCTTCACCTGATGCAACAGCCGTTAACAGTCGATCATGTACTGCTGACCATGGAATACTTTGTGCATTTACCTCAATACCCGTTTCTTCTGTGAAAGAGTCGAAAATCGGTTGTGTTACTTCGTTTCCATCACCCATTACCCATACAGATAATGTATCTGACGATCCTTCTCCACTGCCATCTGATGCACTATCGTCGCTACTTCCACATGCAGCCAATAAACTCATTGCTACTAAAGAAGTTGTACCTAAAGCTAATTTATTAAATTTCATTTGTATTCCTCCATTTTTTTATTGTAATTGATCAGTTAAATGTTTTCAGTCGAAACGTTTCGACAAGGAGCTAAAAAAATTTAAGCTGTTAACCAGTCTAATGCTAATACAATATGTTTATTCCAAAAGTCCCAGTTATGATCACCTTCGTCTTCTACATATTCATGTTCGATATGATGCTGTTTCAATTTCTGATGAAACGCAACATTATCTTCATATAAGAAATCACTTGTTCCGCAAGCCATATACAGTGCCGGCAGTTCAGTTTCACTTTCTACTAAATGAAATAAGTCTATCTCATCAGGAATCGCTTGCAACGATTGACTCCCCACTAATACATCCATGATTCGTGCTGGATAACTGAATGCTTCTTCTTGCCCAGACTTTGTAATGATACGACTGGATAATGCTACAACCTTACTAAAGGTAGTTGAATAATATAGACCGTTCCGTAAAGCGCCATAGCCACCCATCGATAATCCTCCAAGCCATGTATCTGCTCGTTTAGAAGATAACGGGAATAAACTTCTCGTTTCCTCAATCAGTTCTTCACCAATCAACTGTCCGTATTTAGACCCATTAGGATGGTCAACATAATAGCTGTTCTCGCCTGTCGGTAAAATAATCGCAATATTGTATGTCTCTGCTAATTGTTCAACGTTTCCTGCAAAAAACCAATCTCTTCGGTCTCCGCTATAGCCATGAAGCAAGTATAGCGTTTTATAATTACCGGATTGTCTGTTGTCCTTTGGGATCACCGCTGAATAAGAAATCTTTCTTTCAAGACTTTTTGAAAAAAACGAAGCGTCGACAGTTGTCATTTTCGATTCACTCCCTTTCGAAACGTTTCGATAAATTGATTATAGCGGAGACTTATCTTTTTTGCAAGCCTTTTCTTTTGATTTGATCTTTTCTGAAGATTTCTATCAAGTTTCTCAGATTCATTTGAAAATGAAGGATCTCCGAAGGGGTTTACGAAAGCATCGAGAGCTTGCACGCGACTTTCTCGATAGTTGAACCGATCCCTTCCCTAATGTATTCACTTTTCGGACAAGTAAAAGACAATTGGTGATTCATTTATTTTTCAGTTCGTAGAAAATCGAGTAAAAAATTAAATAAACTCTGGCTAGCATGGGAACTGATTTACTAGGCTAATAAAACAATAGATTTAATGTAGAAAAAAACCTGAGAGAATTGTAAACATACAATCTCCCAGGCGTTATCTCTATAGTTAAAACGATAAAACTTTTGTCTCTAGCTGATTCTTTTTAAATTTCGTCTAAGGCTAGATTCACGCCCAACACGTTTACTGCCGGTTCTCCCCAAATACCCAATGTGCGTCCAGTTGTCTGTTGCTGGATGATTGTTTCAATCACTTCTTCTGAAAGATCACGAGCTTTCGCAATCCTACTCACTTGATATGCAGCTGCTTCGGGTGAGATATTGGGATCCACGCCACTTCCTGATGCAGAAAGTAAATCATTAGGAATCGGCTGAGTATTCTCAGGATCAAGTTCTTGTAACCATTGCATTCTTTCTTGAACGAGTGATTTTAACGCTTCACTTGTCGGGGATAAGTTACTGTCCCAATCGGGTCTTCCAATCATATAAACTGGCTCTGTAAAAGGTTGCGCAATCCATTTTGATCCAACTGTCACTTCTTCATTTGCAGCGTTCGTCGTTTGGATCATGCTACCATTTGCTTGATTTGGAAAAACTAGTTGAGCGATACCCGTTACGACACCTGTATATAAAAAACCACAGACAATTGTAAAAAATAAAAATAATGTGACGGCTGTTCTCAATGATTTTAGTATTTTCATGTATTCTTCTCCTTATCCAATACCCATAATCGTGAGTATGACATCAATCAGTTTAATCGCAATAAAAGGGGCAATCAGTCCACCTAGCCCATAGACAAGCATATTATGTCGTAACAACTTCTCTGCAGATAATCCTCTATACTTCACACCTTTTAGCGCCAATGGTATCAAGGCAATAATGATCAAAGCATTATAAATCACTGCGGACAAAATTGCTGTTGTTGCACTGGTCAAGCCCATGAAATTAAGTGCTTCTAATTGTGGATAAATCGAGAAAAACAAGACTGGAATGATTGCAAAGTATTTTGCAACATCATTAGCGATACTAAATGTCGTTAGCGCCCCTCTAGTAATCAATAATTGCTTACCGATACGGACAATATCAATCAGTTTAGTAGGGTTTGAATCCAAATCAACCATATTTCCTGCTTCTTTAGCTGCTTGTGTTCCTGTATTCATGGCTACTGCAACATCTGCTTGAGCCAGTGCTGGTGCGTCATTGGTACCATCTCCTGTCATTGCAACGAGATGACCCTCTTTTTGATATTGACGAATCAAGTCCAATTTTGCTTCCGGCGTAGCTTCCGCTAGAAAATCATCAACGCCTGCTTCCGCTGCAATCGCTGCAGCTGTCATAGGATTGTCACCCGTAATCATGATTGTTCTAATCCCCATATTTCTGAGTTCACTGAAGCGATCTTTGACCCCGCTTTTAACAATATCTTTTAAATGAATGACTCCTAGAACCGTTTCATTTTTTGTAACAACAAGGGGCGTTCCACCTGCCTTTGCGATATCACTCACGATACGCGTACACTCTTCTGGAAACGTGCCACCTTTCGCCTGGATCGCTTGCTTGATAGTATCAGCAGCGCCTTTACGCCATTCATTACCGTCATAATCGATCCCACTCATTCGCGTTCGAGCTGAGAACGGTACAAAAGTCGCTTGTAAACTAGATAAATCATGACTTCTCAAACCATATTCATCTTTCGCTAGTTTCACAATACTACGGCCTTCAGGTGTTTCATCCGCAAGAGAAGACAACTGTGCTGCTTCAGCCAATGCTTCTTTTTCTGTACCGTTTACCGGTACAAATTCACTGGCTTGTCTGTTTCCTAATGTGATCGTTCCTGTTTTATCAAGCAAGAGTACATCCGTATCTCCTGCAGCTTCAATTGCTCGTCCACTCATGGCTAGTACATTGGCTTCGTTTAGTCGACTCATTCCCGCTATACCAATAGAAGATAACAAGGCACCAATAGTTGTCGGTGCAAGACAGACCAATAATGCTACGACATTCGTTAACGAAATCGGCGATCCTGTTCCTACATATTCACTCGTGAATTGTGTGAATGGTAATAAGGTCCCAGAAACCACTAAAAAGATGATCGTGAAGGTAACGAGTAAAATCTGTAACGCGATCTCATTCGGTGTTTTCTTTCGTGAAGCACCTTCTACCATACTGATCATTTTATCTAGAAAACTATTTCCTGCTTCTACGGTCACGCGTATGATCAACCAGTCAGAAACGAGTGTCGTTCCACCTGTAACAGCGCTTCTGTCGCCACCGGACTCTCTGATAACAGGCGCAGATTCACCCGTAATGGCACTTTCATCGACAGAAGCCGCTCCTGATACGACCTCTCCATCCATAGGTATTTGTTCACCTGCTTCAACATACACTAAATCTTCTTTTTTCAAATCAACAGATAAAACGACGTCAAAATCTTCTGGGTGATCGATTGATTTGATTTTTTTGGTTTGTACTTCTTTTCTTGCTTTTCTTAATGTGTCGGCTTGTGCTCGCCCTCTTCCCTCGGCGATAGCTTCAGCGAAGTTAGCAAACAACACGGTAAACCAGAGAATCAGGGCTATCGAAAACACATAGCCTCCAGCTTCATCTTGAATTCCGATAAATGATAGGAAATAAAGGACTGTCGTCAAAATCGCTCCAATATATACCATCAACATGACAGGATTTTTCACCTGTACTTGAGGCAATAATTTGGAAAATGATTGTGTGATTGCATCAATAAATAATTTTGATTGATTTGTTTGATTTTTCATTTGTCATTCCCTCTTAATGTGATGTGAAGTAATCTGCTATCGGACCTAATGCCAACGACGGCAAGAAGCTTAATGCAGCAATAATCAATATGACACCGACCAATAAGCCAATGAACAAGTTACTTGTCGTAGATAGCGTGCCTTCGCTGACAGCAATCGATTTTTTCTTAGCCATATTACCGGCTAAAAAGATCGTTGCGACTAATGGGATGAATCTTGACATGAGCATGATGCTTCCGCCTAGTAAGTTCGTCAACGGATTATCCGCACTAAATCCTGCAAATGCACTACCGTTATTATTGCCCATCGAAGAATACGCATATAAGATTTCTGAAAATCCTCTAGCACCTTCATTCGTTACCAACTCTTGCGCACCAGGCGCTACGACCGCAATCGCTGTTCCGATGAGCGTCAAAACAGGTGGCACGAGTACAATGAGACAAACCATTTTCATATCGAATGGTTCGATTTTTTTGCTCAAATATTCAGGTGTTCTACCGACCATCAGTCCGGCTATAAACACGGTTAAGAGTACAAAGGCAATTATTCCATAAAGGCCACTACCGACCCCTCCAAAAACGATTTCACCAATTTGCATCAAGAACATGAGCATCATACCGCCAAAAGCTGTGTAACTATTATGCATCGAATTAACAGATCCATTTGAAGCCGCAGTAGTCGCCGTTGCCCATAGTGAAGACATGCCGATTCCATGGACCACTTCTTTACCTTCCATATTTCCAAGTCCAGTTGCGCCGGAAAACAGCGGTACACCGTAAGCTTCACTTATCGTAGTTACGACTAGTGTCAGGATAAAAATCGTCATCATCGCAATATAGATTGTTCTACCCTGTTTGTGATTTTTCACAGCTTTACCGAACGTTACACATAGCGCTGCAGGAATGAGTAAAATAGAGAGTAACTGAATCAGATTTGATAATGCTGTTGGGTTTTCTAATGGAAATGCTGAGTTAGATCCAAAAAATCCACCACCATTGGTCCCTAATTGTTTGATCATAATTTGACTGGCTGCAGGTCCCAGTGGAATGGTTTGAGCAGCACCGTCTTGCAAGGTCGTTACTGCTTGATAGCCTGAAAAAGATTGCACCACACCTTGGGATACTAAAATGATCGCACCCACAATGGACAATGGCATCAAGACGTATAAGGTAATCCGTGTTAGATCCACCCAAAAATTACCGACAGTATGCTTTTGTTTCAAAATAAATCCTCTAATCAATACAAACAATACGGCTATGCCTGAAGCAGCAGAAACAAAGTTCTGAACAGTCAATCCGATAGACTGCGTGAAATAGGATAAACCTGTTTCTCCCGAATAAGCTTGCCAATTTGTATTGGATACAAAACTAGCTGCCGTATTAAAGGCCAAATCCAATGAAGTGCCTTCAATATTCTCTGGATTAAATGGTAAAAATCGTTGGGCAAGTTGTACGATAAAAACGAAAAATAGACCGACTATACTAAATAATAGAACTGAGATCGCGTACTTCTTGGCCGTCATCTCTTCCGCTTTTACGCCCATTACTTTAAACAATCTTCCTTCTAATCGGTTGCCTGTTTTATTTTTGAAAACAGATTTTCCAATCATAATGTTATAAAGATAGATACCTAGTGGAATTGATAGACCAATAAGGATCAGTATAAATAGCAGCTGCTGAATAACGATCATACTCATAGGTCTTCCCCCCTAAACAGCACGTAAAACAAGTAAACAAGTAAAATCATTCCGATCATACCGGTTGCTAAAATAACGATGTCCATAATAAACTCCTTTTTTATGTTTACTGATCAAACAGGTTTGCTGTCTATCAGCTTATGAAGTTATCTTAGCAGTTAGATGATTAAGTCGGGATAAGCAAATACCGATTAGGATTAAGATGACATAAAGATTGCGTGCTTCATCAATCTTTATACTATCTTAATGCGACATTGAAAATCCTAACATCTTTAGCCGCATAACTGTGCTATAATCCTTTTAATATAGAAGGGCTTTTTTTAAGGAGAATAGAAAATGGTAGCTACTGATTTAAGCGATCAAGAAGATTTAGCATATGTTTCTGAAACGAGCCAACGCGTCGGTAAGCTCAAAATTTATTTTGGTTATGCGGCTGGTGTAGGTAAAACTTATGCGATGTTAAGTGATGCTCAAGAAATACTAAAAGATGGTATGGATGTAGTGGTTGGGTATGTTGAACCGCATGACAGGCCAGAAACAACTGCGTTATTGCATGGTTTTGAACAGTTATCCCCTTTATCTCTCTCTTATAAAAATATGACTTTACAAGAACTGGATCTGAATGCGGCTTTGAATCGGCAGCCGGATTTGATTTTAGTAGATGAGTTGGCGCACACCAATGCGGAAGGCAGTCGTCATCAGAAGCGATTTCAAGATGTAGAGGAATTATTGCGAGCAGGCATCGATGTGTATACGACTGTCAATGTTCAGCATATTGAAAGTTTAAATGATCAAGTTTCAGCAATAACCGGTGTGGTTGTTCGTGAGCGTATTCCTGACCGTTTATTTGATTTAGCAGATCAGATTGAAGTAGTCGATATTGAACCAATAGAGTTGATTGACCGGTTGAATAAAGGTCGTATCTACCAAAAACACAAAATCGCCCAGGCACTTTCCCACTTTTTTACGATTGAAAAATTAGTCGCATTAAGAGAAATCGCGCTTAGAAAAACAGCGGATCATATCAATCGCAAAGCCAATCAGCATGCGAGCGTGAGCAAGACATCACCTGCTTTCACTA
Organism: Marinilactibacillus kalidii; assembly: GCF_017599325.1. Taxonomy (GTDB): domain Bacteria; phylum Bacillota; class Bacilli; order Lactobacillales; family Carnobacteriaceae_A; genus Marinilactibacillus; species Marinilactibacillus kalidii. The sequence continues at coordinate 90,282 of NZ_JAGFVM010000005.1, forward strand.
ATGAACATATTTTGGTTTGTTTATCAGGGTCTCCTTCAAATATGAAAGTGATTCGAACGGCAGCTAGAATGGCTCGTGCTTTCAGTGCCCGCTTGACTGCCATTTATGTCGAAGTTGCTGACGATGATCCTAGCGAGTCTTATCAATCGTCCCTTCAAGCAAATATTCGTTTGGCAGAAGACTCAGGTGCACAAATCGTGACGATTTATGGTGAGGATATACCGAAACAGATCATCGAATATGCTCAAGCTAGCAAAATTTCAAAAATCGTTGCTGGTCGCACGAAACATCTGACCAAGTGGCGATCTAAGCAATCTTTTGTCGATAAATTATTAGATTATGATCCCAATATTGATTTGCATATCATACCGGATAATCAAGATGGTCAGCCTCCACGGAAGAAAAAAATCGTTGACTTTTCTTTTTCTTTTTTAGAATCTTTGAAGTCTATTTTTCTTCTGCTCATTTGTACACTCATTGGATTATGGTTCTATTCACTTGGTTTCAGCGAAGCAAATATCATCATTATTTATATTCTTGGTATTTTGATTAATGCCCTACTTACAAAAGGTCGAAAATATAGTTTGATTGCTTCTATCGTGAGTGTGTTGATTTTCAATTTTACATTTACTGAACCGCGTTTCACTTTTAAAGTCAGTGATCCCGGTCATATCATCACGTTTTTTATCATGTTAGTCGCTGCGCTGATTACATCGACTTTAACGAAGCGCATCGCTGAACAAGCCAGACAAGCTTCTCGTAAGGCTTATTACACAGAAGTTCTTTTAGAAACAAGTCAAAAATTACAGAAAGCTTCTGATGAACAAGCCATTTATAATGAGACGGCTCAACAAATCATGAAATTGACAAATCGTTCGATCGTTTTCTATCCATCTGAAGCAGGTCATTTGACTACACCGCTATTTTTTGATCATGGTAATGCAATTGGTGATGAGCAATCTGTTTTAAATGAACATGAAAAAGCAGTTGCCGAATGGGCTTTTACTAATAACAAACGCGCTGGCGCTAGCACACAGACACTTTCGAATGCAAAATGTCTTTATCTAGTTATACGTGGCCGAGAAAAGCCGTTAGCTGTTGCCGGCATTGTCTACGACCGATCAGAAAAACTTGGTATATTCGAAAAAAGTTTAGCGATCGCCATGTTAGATGAATGTGCACTAGCACTTGATAAAGAAAAAGCTACTGAAGCACAAAATGAACTTTACACAGAGATGCAACAAGAAAAACTGCGATCAACACTATTACGTGCTATCTCGCACGACTTGAGATTACCCCTGACTAGCATTTCAGGAAATGCCAGTTTGTTGTCAGCTAGTGCAGACAAGTTATCTGTCGAACATAAACAAGCGCTTTATCAAACGATTCAAGATGATTCCGCTTGGCTGATCCGTTTGATTGAAAACTTATTGTCTATCACCAAGCTGGATAGTGGACAATTAAAACTGCGGACTGAAATTGAGTTGTTTGAAGAAGTCATCGACGAAGCGATCAGTCATTTAGATCCTGCTATCAAAGAACATGCTTTAACCGTAGAAATCTCGGATGATTTACTCATGGCTAAAATGGATCCCCAACTGATCGTCCAAGTTTTTGTGAATATTTTAAATAACGCAGTCCGCTACACCCCTACTGGTTCAACTATTTCCATCACAGCCCTTCGCGATGGTCCACTTGCGCGCATCGAGATCTCTGATGACGGTAATGGGCTGACTGCTGAGGAACAAGCGCATATTTTTGATATGTTCTACACGACTAATAGTGCAAATCCCGATGGACGTAGAGGACTAGGATTGGGACTTTTCTTGTGTCAATCCATTATCGAAGCGCATGGTGGTACTCTTTATGTAAAAGATCACCAGCCTAAAGGGACTACATTTGGCTTCACCTTAGAAGCAGAGGAGGTTTCAACACATGAATAAACCCACTATTTTGATTATAGAAGATGATCAAGCTGTTCGGAAACTCATCTCCACGACCGTTGAATTAGAAGGCTACCAGTACCGTACTGCTGAGAATGGTAGAGAAGGCTTGATGGAACTAGTCAGTAAACAACCCGATATTCTCATTCTTGATTTAGGTTTACCGGATATGGACGGGGTTTCCATTGTTGAAAATGTCAGAGGTTGGTCTAACCTACCCATTATTATCATCAGTGCCCGCAGTGACGATCAAGATAAAATCAAAGCGTTAGATGCTGGTGCAGATGATTATTTAACGAAGCCTTTTAGTGTCGAGGAATTATTGGCAAGATTAAGAGTAATTTTGCGACGACTACGAACGGATCAGCAGTCTTCTAACATACAGTCATCAATCATTGCAAATGGTTCATTGAAAATTGATTATGCAGCTGGTATCGTTTGGATTGATGATACCGAACTCCATGTCACACCTATTGAATACAAGCTAATTTGTTTATTAGCAAAAAATATCGGAAAAGTACTTACTCATAACTATATTCTCAATGAGGTATGGGGTAAGTATTATGATGATGTCCCCGTTTTGAGAGTGTTCATGGCTGGATTGAGAAAAAAATTAAGACAGCACAGTCCTAATGAAGACTATATCCAAACGCATATAGGGGTCGGTTATCGAATGCTTCGAATCGAGTCATAAAAAAGATTGGACGGGTTTTAATTTAATCCGTCCAATCTTTTTTTAATTTAATGGTTTGAGTCGCTAACCATCCATTCAATTACTTGCTCGATATAAACATCCCAGAATGTCCATGAGTGGTCACCGGGTGACTCTTTGTAAATATGATCGATCTTCAACTCATCTAAATATTGGTGCAGACGAAGACTTTCTTTATAAATAAAATCTTCTGTTCCGCATGCAATAAATAAGTCTGGTAAGGATTCTTTGTTTACTAATGTATAAATATCTTTTTCCCGATCCATATCTTGGTAAGTTTTTGCGCCGATAATATACTGGATCGCTTGATTCATTCTGTTTTCTTCGGTTAAATCGTGATCTTTTTCTTGTGATTGAAGAATTTTACTTGAAAGTGCTCCAATTTTAGAGAAGGTTTTATTGTAAAATAACCCATTTCTCAAAGCACCATATCCACCCATCGATAATCCTGCTATCCAAGTATCTTTGACATCATGGGATAAATTGAACATCCCTCTAGTGATTCGAACGAGCTCTTCACCAATATATTGACCATAATAACTACCATTTTCAAGATCAACATAAAAGCTGTTTTCACCTGAAGGCATAATTACAGCAATATTATATTTAGTTGCAAGTTCAACGATCCTAGTCTGATTGATCCAAGCATCAAATGCATCGTTCCAACCATGAAGTAAGTACAGCGTTCTAAAGGGTTCTACTTTTTCACCATTTTGAAATTCAGATGGTAAAATTGCCGCAAACGGTACTTTCCGCATGAGTCTTTCTGATTGAATATTTCCATAGATAACTGCCAATACGATTCCTCCTCTATCATGATTACCGTGTTAATATTAAGCGTTTACAATTAAAAAAGCAATAGTCTTTTTCCATAAAGTAATAGAGAGGTTACTCGCCTTGTCGACGAGTGACCTCTTCATTCAATACATTAATCGTTTTCTACTTTTTCGCCGTTCAGTAAAAGTGTATAACTTAGTTCAGCTTTCAAAGAATTAGCCACTGAGCAATATTTTTCGTCGCTTAGCTTAATTGCTCGCCAAACTCTACTTGCTGGAACATCCCCATCTACGTGTAAAGTAATGTGAATTTTTTTGAAATATTTTGGTGGTTCTTCATTTCTTTCACCATCTGTTTCAATTTCAATTCTTTCCAATTTATCTTGATAAGGTTTAAGAATCATATACATGTCAATGCCCATACAACCTGCAAGACCACCCAAGACAGCTTCCATTGGTGATACGCCTGATCCAGAACCACCCGCAGCTTCTCCAGCATCCATTTTTAATTCTTTACCATTACTATTCTTCATGTTAAAAGCTAGGTTGCCTTCCCATTCTGTTGAAACGTTCATAAGCTCACTCCATCTCATACATTTATTTCTATTATAACCAAGAACAGCTTACTTTTATATAGTGATTTGCCTTATTCTTCTAAATCTAAGCTTTCTTCTAGATCATCAGGATAGACGATTGTACTGAAGACTTCACCAGATGCTTCGTCTTTAATTTCAATAGTTGATGACAGATTCTCAGGGTCTTTGCCCTCAAAAACTTGATAGTAAAGAGCGGATATCGCTAGTCCCATTACACCGAAGCCATCGAACCCTTCCTCATAAACTGCTTTATCAACAACAACAGAAAATTCACTGAAATCATCATTAAATGTGATATCTTTAAAGGATTGATAATTCTCATCTGTTTTCAGTTCTTCTACCGATTGAGTAATGGTTTGTTTCAATTCGTCTAACAACGCTTGATGCTGAGCTCTCGATAATTTGATCGTTAAAGAGCCATCTTCATTTTGAGTAACATCGGCTTCTGTCAATTCAAGATCAGCAGGATCAAATGTTTCGGCTAATTCAGCCGGCAATGTCAATTCTGTACTAAGCAACCCTTTGTCAACTTCAATACTTCCTTCATCATCGCTTTCCTCTTCAACAGCTGTTTCAGTTTCTTGATCTTCCGCATCCGTTTCTGCTTCCATTTCTTGTGCAGCTTGTTCTTCATCGTTTGACTCATCGGTTGCACAGCCAGCAAGTAAAATTACCAGTGCTGAAGCACTCAATAAACGTTTTGCAATCGTCATCTACTCATCCTTTTTTCTTTTAGTATAACAGAAAGTCGAATTATCTTAAAAAACTTTTATTTAACGCCATATGCTAACCTAAACCTAACTTGTATCAATTGAACTTCCATAGTACAATAAGGTCATTCGTTTAATTCTGACTCTATAGCTCAGTAGGATAGAGCAAGTGCCTCCTAAGCACTAGGTCGGGGGTTCGATTCCCTCTAGGGTCATTTGATTACCATATCAGTAAAAAAGGCACACCTCATCATTATTAAAGAGGTGTTTCTTTTTCTTTTTGTTGCAAATTTTTGAATAGGAACTGTTTTGTTCTACTAGTGGATTCTATAAAAATAGACCTTCGAAGTATGTAATAAATTGAGATAAAGCAAAACATACTTTATTTTTTTGATTATAAAAAAATATATAGTCGTTAATAATTAAAAAAGTTGTCATACATAATTGACTGAACGTATTTAAATACTTTATTAATAGTGATAGTATTAACTTATTGATGAATAACGATAGATATTCATCAATAAGTAAAGAACGAAAGGAAAGTTTATATATGGAGGCAACTCAAACAGTGTTTACAGAATCAAAGAAAGGAAGAACCTCATTTTTTGACGGCGGTTTGTTATCCTATATTATTAATAGTATACTTGCAGCATTCATTACAGCAATTACCTTAGGTATATGTTACCCATGGGCAGTCTGCATTACTTATGGTTGGAAAATCAATCATACAGTCATTGATGGTAGAAGACTTAAATTTACCGGAAGCGCTATGGGGCTATTTGGTAATTGGATCAAATGGTTCGCTCTAACTATCATTACTTTAGGTATTTATGGATTCTGGTTACATATAAAGTTAGAAGACTGGAAAGTAAAGAATACAACATTCGCTAACTAGTATATAATCTAAAAGGCCCACCTCATCATTATTGACGAGGTGGACCTTTTTCTATTACGAAACCATTTCTTGACCTTTTTTCTGCATGTTATACATTTCAGCGTATGAACCGCCTTGTTCTAGCAGAGAATCGTGATCTCCTTCTTCTATGATCTCACCTTGATCTAGTACAAGAATTTGATTCGCGTGTTGAATCGTTGAAAGACGATGCGCAATAATAAATGTTGTTCTTCCTTCTTTTAATACATCCATCGCATGTTGAATGATATCTTCTGTTTCTGTATCGATAGAAGATGTCGCTTCATCTAAAATTAGAATTTTCGGATTAAATGCTAAGGCTCTCGCAAATGAGATCAGTTGTCGTTGGCCAGAACTTAAAGTACTGCCTTTTTCTACAACTGGTTCATCCAAGCCTTTTTCGAATTTGCTCAACATATCGTCTCCGCCGACGTCATTTAAAGCTTTTAATGCTGTTTCTCTAGAAATTTTGGGATTATCCAACGTAATATTGGATAATATGGTACCCGTGAACAAGAAAGGATCTTGCAAGACGATCCCCATTTTTTCTCTGACAGACTGTCTAGAGTGTAACTTCGTGTCTTGTCCGTCAATCTCAATCTTTCCTTCTTGTGGATCGTAAAATCGGAAAAGTAAATTCATGATCGAACTTTTGCCAGATCCGGTATGACCCACTAGTGCTACTGTTTGTCCAGGTTCAGCGGTAAACTGGATATCTTTGAGTACTTTTTTCTCTTCATTATAACCAAAACCGACGTGAGAAAATTTAACCTGACCGTTTGTGATGCTTATTTTTTCTGTCGCATTCTCTTCTGGTTCTTGATCCATCAATTCAAATACTCTTTCTCCAGCGGCAATGGCTTGTTGGACAAAGGTCATTTGTTGAATGGTTCCTTTGATCGGTTCGTATAGTCTTGAGATGTAATCACTGAACAGATAAAGCATACCGACAGAGATTCCAAGTGTTCCATTGATATATTGAGTGCTGAAGTAAACCATCAGAATCAACAGCGTTAAACGTCTCAATAAATCTGCAATCGTGAATTGGGATGTCGCATCTAGAAGAACATACTTCTTCATAACGTCATACCATTCATCATTGATTTTAGAAAACTCTTTATCAACTTTTTCTTCTTGTTCAAATGCTTGAATAATAGACATCCCTTGAATCGATTCATTAAATTTCGCATTCACTTCTGAATTCAAGTCGCGTTCTCTTCGGTTAAACACACTTGCATATTTACTGTAGAATTTCGCCCAGAAATACATGAGTGGTATTAAAATCAGTAAAATCAATCCTAGTGTGCGATTAAAAATCGTAATCGCAGTAAATGTACCAATGACATACAATACATTCATCAAAATTTGACCGATTGCCGTTACGTAAAATTGCTGACGCAGTGACTCTGTATCATTTGTAATTCTGGCAACAACCTTGCCAGCTGGTAAGTTATCAAAATATTCTACGGGTAGTGCTTGTACTTTCTCATATACTTGATCTCGAATCATTTTAACTGAACCATTCGCCGCTTTCATTCGAATGATTTGACTAAAATAGCGGAAAGCTGCAGTAGACATCATCAAGAAAGCATAGATTAAAATCAACTGCATTAACGTATCACTAAATGCTTCTCCTGTTTCTGCTGCTGGTGTGATCACGTTATCGATGATTCGTTGCGCCATGATTGGCGCACCTAAATCAGTGACAGTTGAAAGCAAGAGGAACGCAATGCCTATTCCAAACTGACATTTAAAGTATTTCATATATGAGAGGAGTCTTTTAACTGTTTTCATTACTTACCCTCTCCTTCCTCATCAATTGCTTCTTTTGATTTGATTTCTTGTCGCAAGAATTGTTCATAATACCAGCCTTTTTGGGTAATCAATTCATCGTGTGTCCCACGTTCTGCGATACGACCATTATCCAATACAATAATTTCATCTGCTTGTTTAACAGCAGAGAGTCTATGGGTCGTAATGACCGTCGTTTTATTTTGTCTCACTTTTTGAATATTTGAAATGATATGCTGTTCTGTTTTAGCATCTACTGCAGAGAGGGAATCATCCAATATTAAAATTTGCGGATCTTTGATCAAAGCGCGCGCAATAGAAATCCTTTGTTTCTGCCCACCAGAAATGGACATCCCTTTTTCGCCAATCATGGTGTCTAATCCATGCTCCATTTTCTTTAGATCCTCTTCGAATGACGCATCACGAATACTTCTCATGATTTCATCATCCCTTGCATCTTTTTTCCCAAATGCAATATTTTCTCTTACACTTCGACTGAATAAGACGTGATCTTGCGGAACATATCCAATGAGTCTTCTTAGTTCTGGATCTTGGTACTGCGCATAAGCATGGTCTCCCATGTCAAACGAGCCTGATCCAACTGGATATTGATTCAGCAACTGACGAATCAGCGTCGTTTTCCCTGAGCCAGTTTTCCCAACAATACCTAGCATTTTCCCCTTAGTCAGGTCTAATGCTAGTTTCTCTAAGTTGATCGACTCACTACCGTTGTATCTAAAGTCGAACTGGTCAAACTTGATATCTTCTACTTCTGAGATCGATTTTTCACCATTCAAGTCTAGTCCATCCGTCGCGTTCATGATTTCTTCTACACGACGCATGGATGCACTCCCTTGTCTAAGAATCAGAATCAACTCTGAAACAGCAATGATCGGCCAGATCGTCATACCAAGATATAGTTGGAAAGCAATCATGTCTCCAACACTCAATACACCCGAAGCAACCAAGTATGAACCATAGCTCAAAGCGATCACAACACTAAGTCCTTCAAAAAATTTAACTGTCGGACCAAATACTGCTCCAGTCTTCGATACTAGGTTGTTTTTATTGTATAAATCTTCTGTCTGTTTTCTAAATTTATTAATAAAATCTTGTTCTTTAACATACGCACGAATCACTCTTGTGCCATCTACCATCTCTAGCACATCTTCATTTACTTTTGAAAATGATTTTTGTGCGGTTTCGTAACGTTCATCGATTTCTGCACCCTTTTTTCTAAAGACATAAATCATTGGTAATAGAGGAATAATTGTTGCTGCGGTAAGTGCCCAGCTGACAGAGACGCCCATCATAATGACTAGAATACTCAAGTAAACAGTAGATGTCATTAAAACTTCCATCCCGTAACCAGCCGTATCAGCAAGTGCACGAATATCTTGCGTTCCTCTTGCCATTAAATCGCCTGTCCTGAATTTTTCAAAATAGGGCGCTCGCATCCGGAGCAAGTGGCGCATCATTTTACTGCGCATTTGATTTTGTAATTTGTATGCCCCTGAGAACAATCCATATACCCACGAAAAATCCAGTAAGTACGTTAACACAATCAAAGCTACAAAAATGATACTGTAGAACTGCAAGCGCTGTGTGTTCATCACATCCGTAACAATATCATCGATCATTCTTCCAACAATATTAGGAATGAGCACTGCACAAAGGTTTCCTAAACCTAAGGCAATGAATGATAATATATATTGTGTTGCATTTTCCTTGAAGAAAAATTTCAATTTCTTTATTACATCAAACATAATTTCATCCTTTCGTCCTTTTACAAAATATAAATGGTTTATCCACTAGGATAATTTGTCGCTCAATTTTTTTATACATTACTTTCGTAGTATACAATTTAAATCGAAAGCGTTTTATTACACATAAAAAAACACAGTCTACCCCTCATCATGAGAAATAGACTGTGGCAACTATGTGTGTTTTTTTAGAAATAGCACTTGCACACTGACAAGTATATCTATAAAAACTAATCTACCATTCTACTTTGAAAAAGGAGGTTTTTGGTCGTAAAATATTAACGTATAATGTCATTTGACTTTGCTGTACTAAACCTAATTTCAAATTATTCATCGTACAGCCCCTCCTTTTCTATGTAATGTGAATTCGAGATAAAATGCCGACTTGATAAGTCGAATTATTTAAATCTCTTGTCAAAAATTACTATACACAAATTTAAATTCAAATACAAGCTTATTTGTGAATCTTTTTTAAAAAAGTTAAAATCGTCCTTTTTTACAATTAGTTATAGTTTGGTTTTCGAGTTAAAAAAAGCGTTTACTCGTCACTATACCCTGACGAATAAACGCTCTATTTTTTACCTACTCATTCTATTTTCTTAATTAAATTTAAGGCATCCGCTAAAACTTTTTTTCCGTTCATCATACCATAATCTTTCATATCGATGACAGCTACCTCGACGTTTTTTTCCTCAAGTTGTTTCATCACATTTGCTTTCATATAACTGACTTGAGGACCAAGCAAGACAACATCAAACTCTTTTGAAGCGAATTGTGCCGGTGCTTCTGTAGCCGGAACCGCCACAATGGAAACATCATTGGCTTGTTCTTTAGCAGCTTTTTTCATTTTTGAAACTAGCATATTTGTACTCATTCCAGCAGTGCATATCAATAGAATTGATACTTTTGTCATATAGAACCACTCCTTATAGAACTTCTCAAAAATACAGCTCACAATAATGTTTATACCTTCAACCTTTACTGACCGTCATTGAATGACAAGTCTGCACTTTTTCTTAATTTAAATAGCGTACGATTGACCGCTTTACCTAAAGCCGTCCATTCTTTCAACTTTTCTTGTGTATCCTTTTCGTCGAATGTATTGATTAGCGCCGCAAAAACACGTGCTTCTTCATAAAGCGTATTTTCTGCTGCTGGATGAATCGGTACTTCTTTCACGCTTGCATCTCTCGTATTGATTTCTTCTAATTTAGCGATACCCACAACTGCATTGACTCTAAGCGTTTTGTCGATACTATAAATTTCAGATGGTAAAAGCGAAGTAGCTGTTTTGCCGAACAGCAAAGTCACATCATAATCAGGGTATCTAAGAATCGCTGTTCCTTTTCCATCCACACCTGTTCTAACTTTTTGAGCAAAATAATGCGCTTCTTCTGGTTCACCAAACCAACTAACCGCTGCATACAAGGTGTAGATACCTAAATCCATCAAGGCACCACCAGCAAACTTCGTTGAGAAAATATTCGGTTCTTCTCCTTGAAGAACCAAGTCGTATCTTGAAGAATATTTCATGTAAGTTAAAGTAGCGCCTTGTATTTGATCAAGTGATTGAATTTCTTCCTTCACTTTTTTGAAATTATCTTCGTGGATGTGTCTAGCGGCCTCAACTAAAACTACCCCTTTAGCTTCAGCTAGCTGACTCGCTTCTTCCCATTGATCTGGATTTGTGAAAGCAGGTTTTTCCACAATAATATGTTTACCGGCATTTAGTCCAGCTATCGTCTGCTCAAAATGAAGGCCATTTGGAGAAGCAATATATAAGACGTCAAGTTCTTTATGATTGATAAACGCATCAAAATCTACTATTGCTTCTTTAGCATGATAAGGTTCACCAAAAGATTTTGCTTTTTCGAGTGATCTTGAATAAACAGCTTTTAGTTCATAGGCTTTTGTTTCTAAAGCGGCTTGTACAAATACATCACTGATACTACTTGTTCCAATAACACCTAATTGTAAAACTGACATCTCTATCATCCTCTTCTTTTAGTTTAAAGTAATTACGACGATCTCAGGTCGGTTGTTGATTCTAAATGGAAAACTAGAATTACCGATCCCTCTAGTGATGATCATACGTTTAGACTGGTCCTGTTCGTCTGAAAAAATACCATAATCATATTTTGGGAAAAATCCCTGTCCAGGTGCAATGGCCCCTCCAATAAATGGAATTCTCATCTGTCCTGCGTGCGTATGGCCTGACAAGGTCAAACTGGGTGCTTTTGTTTTATCATCAAGGTATTCTTTGAAATGTTCTGGACGATGCGCTAACAAGATTTTAGGTTGCTTACTCATCTCAGCTGTTAGCTCAATATATTTTAATATAGGCTTTGGACTTTCATCATTTGCCTGACGCTCTGCAAGTCCCATCAAAACGATGCCACCTTCGCTTTCCCCAAAAGTGATCCACTCCGCCTCATCCAACAATAATCGTACATTTGACTGATCTAATTCATCGGTCAAATCTTTAAAATCAGCTGTTTGAATATCATGGTTCCCTGTCACCATATATGTAGGTGCAATGGCACTGAGTCCCTCACATAACTTACGAATGGGCACATCCGTCAAATCTGATAAACCTGCTTGAACCAAATCACCTGTTATCACGATCATATCCGGTTTTTGTGTTTTAATTTTCTGTATCAGATTTTCAATAAATCCTCTATTATATCTCGGTTTCAAATGCGTATCAGATATCTGAACGATTCTTTTTCCTTTTATTGATTGATGTAACCTCGGTATCGTTATAGCGTATTCATCAATATCTAGATAATAATTCTGTACATAAAGATATATTAAAAGTACAACTGCTATAATAATTAATCCTAATAACCATTCCATCTATCTTTCCTCCTACACCCTTTTCGTTTTACATGACCTATCTATGTCACATAAAATCAATAACCAGAACTTTTTAAGATCATTCAGCTCTGATATCAGTATTATTGTACCATAAAAAGGTAAAATCTAGCGGTTGTAAATCAGCGACTATTGGTCGACTTATTGTATTTCACTCGTTAATAAAGATAGTAAAAGAGCCGTAAAAACTCCTACACGGAATTTTTACGGCTACTAACACACGTCATTTTCACAAAGAATTATTTATTTAATCTAAGATGTTCGAATGAAATACTTCTGACCAATTTACGATCTTTGCAAGCCTGTTCGACTAATGACACTTTGGCTACTTTCATTTCAAAAAGGTCTTCTAATTTCATATGGTGCTTTGTAAGCACTGAGTCTAGAGGAATGTCAATTTCGCCATCTGCATTTTCAATGACTTCGTCATCTTCAATACACAATTCTCTAGATTCCACGTCAGATTCTAGAATATAGATAAATTTTTTCTGTTGTAAATGCATATCAAGATAACCTTCCTTCTTAACAGCGTTCATATACGTTTATTAGTATTTTTTAAACGTAAGAACGGATCTGTGTGATTCACGATACCTAGATTATACCTCACTTGATTTGATCTGTCTGTGTCAAAAATGCGACTTTACGTTAAATATTTGTTGATGTTCATAAAACTGTAGAATTTATCTTTTTTTTAATAAAAACAGCACAGATAGTCAGATAAATCTTCTTAAATCGTATCTTTTACACTCCTCGGAAATAAGATTCCTTCAATTTTCCGTCATGAATTAATAGATATTACTCAATAGGATAACAATCGTTTTCTTATTGTTAGAATTATCCTAATCTTAAATCTTATAAAAATGATAGAATAATGAGTAAAACCGAGTGTGAAATATGGGCCTTTCAGGCTAAAAACAAGGACCATCGGATAAGTATTATTTTATATCTTAGGTGAATTTTATTAAGTAAATAGGCAAATAATTTAATTAACTTAAGTAAATAAACTCAAAAACCTAACTTGTCTTCGTAAAAACGTATTCATCGTTAAAATATAAATAGTTATTATTTTTTTAGATAATTATATTGATTTCTCTCATTTTTTAACGTAGAATATTGAGAAATCAGTAAGCCTTACTGCCATTATTTTATAATAATTTATTTTACTGCAGTTACAATTGATTTAGGCTACTGATAATTTAAAAAAAAGGAGAACAAACTATGAAAAAAGAACGTGAACAATGGGGATCCCGATGGGGATTCATTTTAGCAGCAATGGGTTCTGCTGTTGGGTTGGGAAATATTTGGCGGTTTTCTTACGCTATGGGTGCTGGTGGTGGATCAACATTTCTGATCATCTACTTACTTAGCGTACTCATTATTGGTTTTCCTGTAATGTTGATCGAATTTGCTATTGGTCGTCGTGCCCAAACAGATGCCATTGATGCCTTTAAAAAGTTAGCTCCGAAATCTTTCTGGGTTGTAGCTGGTGGGATGGGTGTACTAGCGGCCTTCATTATTTTATCCTTTTACGGTGTTATTGGTGGTTGGTCACTTAAATATATCTTCACCTATATTACTGGTGGCGTGTCTGGAGATACTGAAACCTATTTTAATGGGTTTGTAGGATCCACGATTGAACCAATCGGTTGGCAATTCCTTTTTATGGGTATTACTATTGCAATCGTTATGTTAGGTGTCCAAAAAGGCATTGAAGCTTCCTCAAAATGGATGATGCCTATTTTGAGTATATTGCTTATATTATTGGCCATTTATAGTCTTACATTAGGCGGCGCAAGTGAAGCAATGACCTTCATGTTCCATCCTGATTGGTCGGCATTTTCAGATCCAAGTGTTTATTTCGCTGCTGTTGGCCAAGCTTTCTTCACATTAAGTCTTGGTATGGGTATCATGTTGACTTATGGTAGTTACTTAAGTCCAAAAGAAAAGCTACCTTCTTCAGCTGTCTACATTATTATTTTAGATACTTTATTTGCTGTCATTGCCGGTTTAGTTGTTTTCCCTGCTTTGTTTGCTTTCGATATAGACCCAACTCAAGGTCCAGGCCTGGTTTTCGTTGTGTTACCGACCATTTTCCAAAATATTAGTGGCCTTGGTGCAATTGTTGGTGTAGCTTTCTTTATTTTACTCGCACTTGCTGCACTATCATCTGCCATTTCACTATTAGAAGTAACAGTGTCTTACCTTATTCGTAGACTAGGTGTTTCTCGTAAATTTGCGACCATTGGTATTGGTTTCGTTATTTTCTTAGTGGGCGTGCCTTCTTCTTTAAGTAACGGAGCGGTAACAATCAAAGTATTTGGCGATCCTTTCTTGGACTTTATGGATAAATTTTCGGGCAATCTTTTACTACCACTTGGTGGTTTAATTATCACACTATATGGTACGTGGTCATGGAAATCTAATGAATTGTTAGAGTATGCTGATTTGCAAGATGCTTTTTATGCTCCAGCATTATTATTCTTTGCTAAGTTCGTTGCTCCAATTGCCATTCTAATTATTCTAATTTTTGGTATGTTGAACTGGTAAATTCATTTTCAATCGAGTAGGAGGTAAATCATTAGTTGATTTACCGTCCTCTCACACCACCGTGCGTACGGTTCCGTACACGGCGGTTCAATACCTTGCG
>NZ_JAGFVM010000006.1 GCF_017599325.1 Marinilactibacillus kalidii
AAAATGAAACCTAAAAAAAGAAGACCTATCGAATGAAACCGATAGATCTTCTTAAGGGTAACTAATGTTACCAACACCAGTTGACACAGAGCCGTTTTTTTTTGTAGAAAACGACTGACTTTTATGCACAAAAGTGTCAATTAAATGCTAAAAAGCGAAGAAACGCTTCCGCGTCACTTCGCTCATATTATATAACATATTGTTCGCCCATCCGACTACTCAAAATCAACATCGTATGATCTTTACTTCGATCTTTGGCTAGATACCCATTTTCTAACTCAATCACTCTTGATGGCATTTTGTCTACCAAAGACTGATCATGCGTTGCCATGATAACGGTCGTACCCGTTTGATTGATTTTATGGAGTAGCTTCAAAATACCATATCCTGTATGAGGATCCAAATTTCCAGTTGGCTCGTCCGCTAAAAGGATCAGCGGATCATGAACGATTGCTCTAGCAATCGCAATTCTTTGTTGTTCCCCACCAGAACAATCTCTAGGAAAATCGAATACTTTATGCTTCAATCCAACTAATTCTAGTGCATCAACTACTCTACTTCTAATTTCATCCTCAGGATAGTTGGTAACTTCTAAGACATAGGCAATATTTTCATAAACTGTTTTGTATTGTAGGAGTTGATAATCTTGAAAAACAAATCCCATTTTTCTTCTCAGCTCATGAATACGATTTTCTTTTAGACTAGTGACCATGAAATCAGAAACCAATACTTGTCCCTGATTGACTTTTTCTTGACCAAATAGCACTTTGAGAAGTGTACTCTTACCAGAACCACTCTTACCTTTCAAGTAAACAAATTCTCCTGGTTCTACTTCTAAAGAAACTTGTTGCAATGCTTTAGTTCCATCTCTAAAGCGTTTGGATATATTATCTAAAATAATCATACTCTCACCATGACCTTTATCTTATCCGGAAACGACTCAACTGAACTGGTTAATTAAGGAAAACATGTCATCTGTACTTCTCGTAACTTGAGCATTTAATGAATAGGCTCTCTGTGTGACCATCATATCTGTAAATGATTGTGCAAGATCAACATTAGATCCTTCCACGAATCCAGATTCTATTCTTCCAAAAGCAGCTGGATTCTGCAAAGAACTGTAGACTGTTCCCTCTAATTCTGGGGCAATTCTAAAACCATTACTACCATCTGGAATTAATGCTTGAGGATTTTCAACATTATATAGTGGAACCGAACCTACAGAAATGAGTCCTTGATTACCGTTTTGAATCAACAATTCACCTGTACTACTGATTTGGAAATCACCCTCAGGCCAAGCATCCGCAGGAATCGTTAGGTTCGTTTCAAGAAACTGTCCTCTGGAATTCACAATTGCTTTATTTTCATCAAGTGTAAAGTCGCCATCTCTTGATAAAACACGTTCACCATTACTGTTTTGAACGCTAAAGTAACCTTCTCCATTGATAGACATTGCAAGTTTCGAACCTGTTTCAAATAAAGACCCTCTAGAAAAATCAGTTCCTGTAGTGGTGCTTTGGACCCCTCTGTTCAAACCCATATTTTGTGCACCTTCTCGAGTTGAAACATCAGGAGCAGTAATATCATTTACTAACAATTCTCTAAAACTAACCGTTTTTTGCTTGTATCCTAACGTGCTAGAATTTGCGATATTATGTGAAACTGTATCCAACTTATTTTGTTGTGCTTTTAAGCCACTTCTACTAATACTATAAGGAATATTCATTTTTGTCCTCCTATGCTTTTCCGACTTCTTGTGTAGCACGTTTCAGTGTATCGTCCATAGTGCGTAAAACCTTTTGATTCGCTTCGAATTCTCTAGATATTTGCATCATATCACTCATTACATCGACCATATCTACGTTAGATTGTTCGACAAAGCCTTGTGCTACCGAAAAGCCAGTCCCCATTGCTGCTCCATTGGCACCTTGAAATAATGTATCACCAACAGACGTTAACGCTGCTTGATCTTCAAAACTGGTGATATAAAGAAACTGGGGTGCATTTTGATCCGAAATCACAAAGCCATTTTGATCAATTGAAAAATCGTTTGGGCTAACAATAATCGGTTCTGTGGCACCATTACCTTGAATACCGAGCACAGTGTAACCTTCTTGTGTGACTAATTGATTTTCATCGTTCACAGTAAAATTACCGTTACGTGTATAATATAATTCGCCATTTGCACCTTGAACTGTAAAATATCCGTCTCCATTCAGCGCTACATCCGTTTTGTTATTCGTTCCCTGCAAAGCACCGTTACCAAAGTTACGATAAGCTTCATCTAATTGGTTCCCAAAAACGATCTGATCTGTCTCTCTTCTTAGGTTCAATTCTGGTCCTCTGGTGTAGTTATGTACATCAACCGGATCAGTCGTACTTGTGATCAAGTTTTGTGATTTATACCCCGGTGTCGTAACATTAGCCGTATTTGTTGCTAAATTCTTTTGTTTTTCAGTTAGCACATTGAAGTTTTTTGATAGCGTATCTAGTCCTCTAATCATTAGCGTAATCACTCTCCAGATTTTCTCTTAGTTTAAGTAGTGTTTTTCCATGAATTTGTGAAACTCTCGGTATACTAATATCGAAAATAAAAGCGACTTCCTTCATGGATAATCTTTCAACATAGATTAACTGAAGCATTTGCTTTTCTCTTTCGGACAACTTATCTACAGCGTTACTTAGATATAAAGATTGTTCTTGTTTCAAAATCGCATTATCTAATGAAGGACTATTCTGATCATCGAGCGCGTCTAAAATGGTCACTTCATTATCGGAATCTACATTGATTACTTCGTCTAAAGAAACGTAAGCTAATTGATGAACGGTATCGTGAATCCCTTCTAAATCTTTTTTTGTCAAACCTAGTTTTTGACAAACTTCCGCTTCAGTAGCATTTCTTCTAAATTCTAATTCTAATTCTTCTTTTGCTTTATAATAAGTGTTTAATTTAGCCATTCTAGAACGTGGTACGCGTGACGTTTTTCTGATTTCGTCAATAATGGCTCCCTTGATTCGAATATATGCATAATTCTCAAAAGGAACTTTTTGCGTCTCATCGTAGCGATCCAGCGCATCCATCAAACCAATGACGCCGATGTTCACCATATCTTCATGGTCATAGTCTTTATTCTTAATATTGATGTTGTGAACAACTTTATGCACGAGCGGCATATATTGAATCACCGTTTGATTACGATCTTCTACTTTCAACTGACAACGTCCTTTCTAATTATGTTCTATCCTTATATTTCAACCATTCCCACTGTTTCAAGGGCACAATCGTTGGGAACTTCATTCAGTGAGATAACAGACAATTCTGGAAAGTTAAACGCTATAAGATTTTTTATAGCCGGTCTAATTTTAGGGGCAGTCAATAATACATGTGGCACACCCTGAGCGTTTAGCATCGTATATTGCTGGTTAATACTATCAAAAAGTTTTGTTACCATCTGCGGTTGTAATACTGGTATTGAACCAGCAGATGATTTTTGTATACTTGTGCTAAGAATTTCTTCTGTTTCTGGATGGACTGTTAAGATATTCAGCGTACCTTGTTCATCTAAATGAGGTTTGATCACTGTTCTTTTTAGTGATTGTCTCACATATTCTGTCAACGTTTCATGATCTTTCGTTGTATGCCCATAATCAGCTAGTGTTTCTAAAATACTGACTAAGTCCGTTATTGCTACATCTTCTTGTAAAAGATTTTGAAGTACCTTTTGAACGTCTCCTAATTGGAGAATATCTGGTATCAATTCATCAATAACGACGTTGTATTGATCCTTGATCCCCTCAAGCAACTCTTTAACTTCTTGACGTCCCAGTAATTCATAAGCGTTTTTCTTGATGACTTCTTTTAAATGCGTGATTAAAACAGTTAACGGATCGACTACAGTAAAGTCATTTAGTTCAGCAATCTCTTTATTTTTATCGGTTACCCATAATGCGTCTAGGCCAAAAGCAGGCTCAATTGCTGGGATGCCCTCGAAATCAAATGTCTCATCTGCACCACCAGGCTCAACGACGAGGAAACGATCAGTATACAATTCACCAGAAGCGATGATATTCCCTTTGATTTTGATAACATATTCGTTTTGACCCATTTGAAGATTGTCACGAATCCTAATAGGATTCAATAAAATACCTTTTTCAAAAGATAATTGTTTGCGGACAGCCGCTATCTGATTGGTTAGATTTGATTCTTGATCTTCATTAGCTAAAGGTATCAAACCATAACCAATTTCGATCGAGATTCTATCTACTTGGAAACTGGAAACTGAATCTTCTTCTCTGACCACTGGTTGTTCAGCTTCAGCCATTTGTTGCAACTTATCTTGATCAGCAATTTCAGTTTTCTGACCTTCGTTAACTAAATAGCCCGTTACACCTAAGGCGATTGCTAAAATAAGAAAAGGCACAACTGGAAAACCAGGAATAATCGCAAAAGCAACCATCAGAGCTGAAACAATATACATAACTTGCGGAACGTTGAACAACTCTCTACCAATTGTATCTCCGAATCCTTTTTGATTCGATGTTCTCGTAACTAAAATACCTGAAGCAACAGAAATTAGTAAGGAAGGTATTTGACTTACGAGACCATCACCAATCGTTAATTTACCAAAGTGTTCAACTGCTTCTATAATTGAATAATTTCCTTGCATAGAATGGATGAGGATACCACCAATCAAGTTAATGACTGTAATCACAATTCCGGCGATTGCATCCCCTTTAACGAATTTACTAGCTCCATCCATAGCACCATAGAAGTTTGCTTCTTGTTCTAAATTAGATCTTCTCAGTTTTGCTTGTTTTTCATCAATCAAACCAGAATTCAAATCAGCATCAATTGCCATTTGTTTACCTGGCATAGCATCAAGTGTGAACCTTGCTGAAACCTCTGCAACTCGGCTCGCACCATTCGTTACAACTAAAACTTGAACTAGAACAATAATGATGAATAAAATAGCACCAACAATATAATTGTTACCTGCAACAAAATTGGCAAAAGTATCTATGACTTCACCAGCATCTCCTTGACTAAGGATGAGTCTAGTAGAACTGATATTCAATCCTAGTCGAAACATTGTTGTAACGAGCAACAATGTAGGAAAACTTAAGAAGTCTAATACTGAGTGAGTGAATAATGTCAGTACCAGTATCGTAATTGCTAACGATATGTTGACGACAAGCAATAAATCTAGAATAAAAGTAGGCATCGGGATCATGATGATTCCAATAATGGAAACAACGACGAATGCTATAAAAATATTCAAATAGTTTCCAATACCATTCTTCTTTGTAGTCGATACTTGATTCATGACCATTCTCCTCTTTTAGTCTACGTTAGATTTTATGTTTTTTCATTTTTTCTGCTTGGAAGATCAATGCGAGTATTTCTGCGATAGCTTGATATAATTCCATCGGTACCGGACTTCCGGCCTCTACATCTTTATAAAGCGCACGTGCCAATGGACGATTTTCAATCATTGGTACTTCTTTTTCTTTCGCACGTTCTTTCATTCTTTGGGCCATAATATCTTGTCCCTTAGCTAAAACAACTGGAACTTCATCTTTAGATTGATCATATCTAATCGCAATGGCAAAGTGAGTCGGGTTAGTAATAATGACCGTCGCTTCATCTACATCTGAGATTTTTCCACTCAATAGCTCACGGTAACGTGCTTTACGTTGAGCCTTAACTTGGGGGTCCCCTTCCATCTCTTTATATTCATCTTTGATTTCTTGCATAGACATCATCAATTCTTTTTTATGGGTATAGCGTTGGAAGATATAGTCACCAACACCTAGAATTGCTAGAAAAATAGCTAATATGAAACATAATCGAGAAACTGTGCCGATCATAAAAGTGAAAATTCTAGGTGTTCCAATATTCCCTGAATTCATAATTAAAACTGCAGAATCTTTCAGTGTCAATAAGGTAAAACCAACTACAATGAATAATTTAGATAGGTTCTTTATTAGACCAAACACGGCTTTTTTTCCGAAGATGTTCTTAAATCCAGAAATAGGATTGATTTTTTTCAAACTAGGCTTCAATGCTTCTCCACTAAACATGAATCCCACTTGAACCAAATTACCCACAACACCCGTTATAAACGCTATTATCAAAAACGGGGCTGAGATGACAATCAGATACATCATCGAAGTTATTCCGATACTGCCAAGTTCATTTTGTATATTGTCTACACTGAAACCTAATTTCAGCATATTATGTAAAAATACAAAGGTACGCTGAAAGACATAGGTAGAAAGAGCGGTAAAAGCTAACGCAAAACTTACGAATGATAAAGCGGAAGAAAGGTCCTGACTTTTAGGTACCTGTCCTTTTTTACGCGCATCCTGAAGCTTCTTTGGTGTGGGCTTTTCCGTTTTGCCATCTTTTTCTGCCATGTTCTCTCACCTCTCTTCATACCTTTAGAATGGTTACTTAATTGGATAGTGACTGAAGAAATTCATTCATATATTTGATCATCTCTGGAAAAACGCCAGAAATATTTTCCATTAACATCGGTAAGAAGAAAAACATAAACACGAGGCTTAATAGTATTTTCATGGGTATACCGAGAACCAATACATTTATTTGCGGTACTGTTCTTGAAATCAACGCAAGCGTCAATTCAGAAAGTAATGCAACAATGACGAAAGGAATCGCAAGATTGATTGCTACTTCAAATATGTAGCTAAACAGTTTCACAATCCCTTCAACGCCAAACTGTGTGAAATTTGTTTGTTCCAATGGAACATATTCAAAAGATTGCACTAAACTTCTTATCACATAATGATGAATATTAGAAATAAAGAAAATACCAATAGCTATCCAATAATAAATTCTTCCGAAATTCGAAGCACTTACGCCAATCGATGGATCATATAGCTGCCCCATAGAAAAGCCTACTTGAAAGTCAACTAACGTCCCCGCTATGTCAACGGCTGTAAAAAATAAAATGGTGATATAGCCCAATGCCATTCCGATAAATAATTCTTTAACACCAAGAAATAAAAATGTTATGACCGTAAATGATATGGGTTCTGGTTCGATTACACTAAGAACTGAAAAACTTAAAGCAAACGATAAAGCTAACTTAGAAACATTCGGAAAAGCCTTATTCGAGAAACCAGGACTCAATGTAAGAAACGTTGTGATCCGAATAAGAATGAGTAGGAAATACTGAAAGTCTTCTATCATCTTCTATCACAATCCAGCAATAATATTAAAGAGTCTTTCGGTAAATGACATCAACGTATTTAACATAAATGTACCGAGTAAGACTAAAGTCAGTAAGATCGCAAACAATTTAGGTACGAAACTTAATGTCTGTTCCTGAATTTGGGTGGTTGCTTGTAGGATGCTTACGACTAGACCGATGACAAGCGCAATGATCAGCACTGGTGCACCTACTCTTAGCATCACGAGGAAGGCATCTTGTAAAACATCTAAAACATTTTGCGTTGTCATTTAATCAGTCCTTTCTTTATTATCGATTAATAGAAGCTACTGATGAGAGATTCCACTACAAGATACCAGCCATCCACCATCACGAATAGTAATAGCTTAAAGGGTAGTGAAATCATTACTGGGGATAGCATGAACATCCCCATTGACATCAAGATACTAGCGACGACCACATCAATCACTAAGAAGGGAATGAAAATCAAGAAGCCAATAGTGAACGCTGTACGTAATTCACTAATTGAAAATGCTGGAATAATTGTCGTCAATGGTAAATCTAATGGTACGTCTGGATACTCATCACCAGATAATTCAACAAACAATTCTAAATCACTTGTTCTTGTTTGATCGAGCATAAAATTCTTTATTGGTATCTCCGCTTCTAGAAAAGCTTCCTCTCTCGTGAGTTCACCTTCTATCATTGGTGTCAGTGCTACATCGTTAACTTCTTGATAAACAGGTCTCATCACGAAAAGAGATAAAAACAATGCCAATCCAACTAATACTTGATTAGGTGGTGTTTGTTGTGTTCCTAGTGCATTTCGTGTAAAAGATAAAACGATAATCATTCGAGTAAAGCTAGTCGTCAATACTAAAAAAGAAGGAATTAAAGCTACGACGATAAGCAGTATGTATAAATCGATGACTTCAGAAGATTCACCCGTACTTGAAAATACATCTACTAAATTATCTACCATACGTTAATTCCTTCCTTAGTCATCTTTAAAAGAGTCGTTATATTTCGATTTTAACTTATTTAGTGCGTTTTTAAAACCATTAGTTAACTTTATTACATCAGTTTTTTCTTTCGTTGTCACATTTTGTTGATGAATGCGTTGTTGAAGGTCTTCTTTTTCTTGTTGTGAAAATTCTTTTATCACTTCACTACTTTGATCAGTGAAACTCATTAAGAAATATTGGTTTCCTACTTGAACGATACAGAGAGAAGAATTTTTGGATACAGGCACTCTTTCTATTATTTTAATGGCCTTACTGTTACCTTGATTAAGTTTATTCAACTTTTTCAATAAGTAATTCGCAAGTACAATAATAAATAGCAAAGCTGCCACCATCTGTGATATTTGGCTTAAATCCATTTTATTCTCCTTCTCTAGAACCGTTAATTTTGAGTCAAAATATTTGTGATATAAACTTCACTGATGATATCTTTACCAAATGATTGATTAATTCGATCGGTAATTTGTTGTTTTAAAACAAAAGAATCATCTTCTCTTTTTAACAATGAATCGATACTTTCATTAGAAACAACATAGATGACTGAATCTCTAACTTTTGCAATATCTTCATTAATTAATAATTCTGCATCTTCTTCGTAACTACTAACAGCAACTTCTAATTTTACCATAGCTGTATTTTGACCATTTTCATCTTCAACATTGATTAAAAATTCTTCCAATGGTACTTGAACTTCTACTGGTTCTGGCTCTTTAGTCAAGTTGCTAATGATTGGAATATTTTCTGCTCCACTTAATACTAAAACTCCTACTACTCCAGCTAATGCTAGAACAACAGTGACAAGTAAAATGATGATGAGTTTACTCTTCCCACCCTTTTTTTTATTGTCCACTTGAGTCGTTTGGTTCTCCGCCACTGTCTACTTCCTTTCTATCCTTATGCATAATAATAATGTTTACTCGACGATTCAATGCTCTATTCTCTGCTGAATCGTTAGCAACAATTGGTGAATGTTCTCCATAGCCTTTAGCCGACAAGCGATTAGGCGATAAGCCATTTTTTTCACTCAGGTATCTTAATACAGATACCGCTCTACCTGTTGATAACTCCCAGTTTGTGGGGAAACGAGCTGTATTCATAGGAACATCATCTGTATACCCCTCAACAACGATCTTGTTATCAAATAAATCGAACAGTCCTGATAAAGTTGCGAGGGTCTCTTCCCCAGAATCAGTGATATCTGCGCTACCAGATGTGAATAGAATGGATTCTTGTATATCTATATAGACCCCCTCAGCATCTCTAGAAATAGTCAAATCGGATTCTATCCCATTCTCTTCCATATAAACACTTGCCGTTTCATACAATTCTTGTACTTCTTGCGGTATCGCATCGGCTTCAGGTGTTGGCTCAACTTCGGGAATATCTACGGGGCTTGCTTGATTGATATCTGTGGTATTTAAATCCGATATTGATTGTCCATTTGTTTCTAAAAGTGAATCACTTGAACTACCTTCTAGCGCTACTCTTAAGGAGTCAGCTACCTCTTTAAACTTTTCTTCACTAACCGCTGACATTGAAAACAGAAGTATGAAAAAGGTCAGTAATAAAGACATTAAATCGGAAAAAGTTGTCATCCAACCCGGTGACCCACCTGCACTAGGTTTTTTTGATTTTCTAGCCATATCATCCCTCTTTTAACTTAATCTTTATCTCTCCGAAGCAACTACCGGCTCATTTTCATCTACTACAGGTTTCAGGGTTTTAGGTGAAACGAAACTTTGTAGTTTTTGTTCAATAACTCGTGGGTTTTCTCCTTTTTGTAAGGCCATAATCCCCTCAATGATCATCTCATTGGTCTTCAATTCATTTGCTGTTTGCATTTGAAGGTTTTTTGCAAGTGGCAGAAAAACAATATTTGCAAGAAAACTTCCGTAGAAAGTTGTCAGCAAAGCCGTTGCCATCCCAGCTCCAATTAGAGAAGGGTCTTGTAAATCTCCAAGCATCGCAATCAAACCGACTAACGTACCAATCATCCCAAAAGCTGGAGCGTATTCTCCCCACTTCAAGAAAACTTCGTGGCCTATTGAATGTCTTTCTTCGGTTTGTTCAAGCTGTACATTCATTAATTCTCGGATAGTATCTTCATCAGATCCATCAACGACCATTTCTAATCCATATTTCAACAAAGGATACTGTACTTCTTTTATTTCTCCTTCAATTGAAAGAATGCCTTCAACTCTTGATTTTTTTGTGATCTCTGTGATTTTATCAATCAATGCTAAGCGATCATTATCCGGTGTCATCAATAATTTTTTAACTAAACTTGGAACTGTTTTTATTGTATCGACCGGGAAACTGATCAGCAACGCACAGAAAGATCCTACTAGTGTAATAATGAGGGATGGAACATCCAAAAACCGCAATAATGAACCACTTGTTGACATAGCATAGAGAATCAACCCTATCCCTGCAATCATTCCAATAATTGGAACTAAACTTCTTTTCATTTGTGTACCTCCAGTAACTGGTTATAAATCTCTCTTTTGTAGTCAACAACTTTCTGCTTAACTTCTTCAGGGGTTTCTCGAACCCATATTGTTTTTTGATCTATTAGGGTGATCAATGTATCATATTCTCGTTCGACTTTATAAATCAAATCGGAATTTAGATAAAATGACTTACCTATTAAAGATTGTAGTAAAATCATACAGCATCCTCTTTCCATTTAGCCGTTCAGCGTTAATCAATCAATTAACGTTTAAGGTTAATCAATTCTTGAAGCATCTCATCAGAAGTTGTAATACTACGAGAGTTTGCTTGATATGCTCTACTTGTTACGATCATTTCAGTAAACTCAGTAGCTAAGTCGACATTTGACATTTCATTGAAGCCAGAACGTACAAGCCCAAAGCCATCATCAGCTGGTCCACCTAGTACTGGTTGACCAGAGTTACTTGTAGCGTTGTACATATTACTACCTGCTTTTTCAAGGCCATCAGGATTAGCGAAATTTGAAAGTGCTAATCTACCGAGAATGTAGGTATTGCCATCACTATAAGTTGCTTTGATTGTGCCGGTATTATCAACATTGTAGTCTTGTAAACTAATTTGTTGACCATTGACTGTTAAAGTCTGATTAACGACGATTTCACTAAGGTTACCAGGTAAATTATTATTGAATCCTTCTTCTGGTTGCACACCATTAGGAACATAACCCATTATTTTATAGCCATTTGCAGTTGTCAAGTTCGCTTCGTTATCCAAGTAGAAGTTACCGTCACGCGTATAATTCACGTTTGCAGCATCTCCGTTTTCACTAACAACGAAGAAAGATTTGTCGCCATTTTGAATAGCAAAGTCCAAGCTACGTCCAGAGTACTGTAACGAGCCTCCTTGCATCAACATACCCGTTGAAGCAACTTGTGTACCTAAACCAACTTGTTGTGCATTAATACCACCACGGCCATTTGCATTTGGACCTTGCGCAGAAGCATTTGTTTGAGAAATCATATCTTGGAAAGTAACTTTTTGAGATTTGAATCCAGTTGTATTGACATTAGCGATATTATTAGAAATAACATCCATTTTAGTTTGTTGACCTTTCATGCCTGTAATACCTGAGTATAAAGATTTTAACATGAGTATTCCTCCTAGTGTTTCTATATGAGTTAATATATTTGAGATGTCTCCAAATCAATCGGTCATTGGAGATCAGCCTCTTTTCAGTCCAGCTTCTACATCTCGTTAGTCAATTGATTTTTTTACTTGTATTGCACTGTCTATATTGGTAACTTCATTCATATCAGTAGATTTCAATGCAGTAATCACTTTTCGGTTTTGAACACTGGCAATTAATGCCAAGTCATCATATAAAATCAACGATTGTTTAGAGCCTTTATCTGCTAATGTTTGAACCGCTTCATCAAGTTTTGTTAGATCTGCTTCATTTAATGTGAAGCCATGTTGATCGAGTCTTTTTTGTGCGTGATTTGAGAAAGTAACGTGTTCTTCCAAATCTGTTTTACTAAGTGCATCTTCTAATAGTGAATCAAATTGATGATGATTAACGGAGAGTGATTTTTTAGGTAATTTCATATGATTCGACGAACGTGCAAGAGGATCAAATCGATTCTCGATCATCTTAAGCACCCACCTCAATAATATTATTTAAAGCGTACTGTGTACCATTAACTTGAACTGTTGCATAACCATTGTCAAAACGAACCTTTTCTACTGCACCTGATACCATTTGATCTGCTTCAGTTTTAAGGGTTACTTGTTTTCCAACCATTCCTACAGCTTGTTGTTGTTGGGTCATTAGCATGGTCGTTTGCATAGTATCCGTCAACTCTTGCATGGAGTTCAGCATACCGAATTGAACCATTTGACCGATATAGTCAGTTTCATTACCGCCACTACCACCACTGCCGCCATCAAGAGAAGGCATGCTCATTGCTTTAGAAATGATGGTTAAGAATTGTTCCATATCTAAATCTGAATTTTTTTTCGTTTCTTCATCTGGAGCAAGCTGATTTAAAGAGCCAATCGTCATTTGAGAAGGAATTATCATTTGTTTCACTCCTTTCTTGGCACTAGGCCATTACATTTAAACTTCCTGGAACTGTTGCAGGTTTATCTGTTCCTTCTACTATATCTGCTTCTACTTCTTTGTCTGTAGCATAGCCTTTTTTAGGCTTAGGATGTTCTGAGAAAGCAGATTGCTGTTGTTCTGAGAAATTGAATCCGGCGTTAAATGATTGTTGAACTTGTTGAACCGTTACTTCGATTTTATCAAGTTTTAACAGTTGACTCGGTTGAAGTAGGGCTTGTGCTTTAAATTGCTTCTCTACCATCGTTTTTGCTTCTTCTGTAGCAACAACCATTCTTCCAACCAATTGTTTATCAACCATCTCGACTTCTACTGTCATCTTCCCAAGCGTTTCAGGTGTGAGCTGAACAGTTGACTTCATCGTATCTGGCTTTCCAGGTTGTTGAATTTTCTCAGTTATCATTGTACGAATAACATCCAGTTCTTCTTTGGCGATGACTGGTTGTGCTTGCGGAATCTCAACTGTTTCTGTTGATGTAAAAGAATTTGTTGTTGAGCGTATAACCTCATTCACATTGAATGTCTTCATTTCAGTAGACTGTTCTGGTTGTTCGATCTTTGATGTTAGTTGATTCGCTTGTAAAACTTGCTTATTAGCATTGTTCTCTTCTGTTAATGTGATTGTATTAAGCGTAGTTTTTAACGTTTCCTCATTCGAGACTTTCTCTTCTGGTATTTCTGGTATAACCGGTTCTTCAACTAGAGGTTTTCTATTGAGTTGGTTTAAATATGTACTCAGTTCTGGACCTTTCGTCTCAGGGGATGCATTCATTACAACCGAAGTCATCATTTCATCCAGTTCACTTAAAGCGACTATAGCGCGCTCACTTAGTGTGGAATCATTCATTTGCTCAGTTGTTTTTGCTATTGTTGCTGCTTGACCATGTACAGCGTCCCACACGTTTTTTTGATAAAAGACAGGATGTTCGATTTTTTCTCCTAGATGAGAAAGCTTAGATACGGTCTCCATAGGTTCTAGCTCGATTTTCTTTTCAGTCTCTATTTGTGCAAGCAACTGATCAATAACAGCTTTCTCTTTTGGTGTTAATGCAACATTAGATAAATTCTTTTCAATCAATGTAGGAACCATCTCTTTGTCAATTCCCAGAGACGTTGCGATCGTTGTCTCCTGTTGAAGCATTTCCATTACAAATGGGGGAATCATTGGCATCAGATTCTCTTCTGTTTTCTCACTTAATCGCTTATCTTCTATCAAGCCTTCCGCTTCTTTGTCTTCTTTTTTCGAAAAAGCGGTTAAAGAGTCTTGCTCCCCATCAGACTTATCTGATTGTTGCTGATTTAACATTGATTCGAACAAGTGACCATCGGTTTCAATCTTTTCAGTAGTTTTTACTGTTTCAGAAGATTGAATCGTTGAAACTTGAATTTGACTGCCCATGTTGTTCACCTCCTTTCAATATAATTGCCTTAAAGAGATTACATACCCAGCTTAGGCGTCAATACGATATTTCTTCCATACTGTAAGGTTGAAATTTCATCTAACTGTTTTTGTTCTTCTTTTTTTAGTGCTTCTGAGTGTACAAAACGCTCTTTTTCTTCTAGTTTCATCATCATTCGTTTATTTCGATTGGCTAACTGTAATTTTTCTTTAGTTATTTTTAGCTCGTTTTCTACTCCATGAATGTTGTTCTTTTGTTGGATGATCTTATCGTCTAAAAGATCTTTGTAAAGGCTATGTCTTCTAACAGCGTTAATGTCTGATTTAAATAAATTATCGCTTTTTACTTTTCGACTATCTTTCAATAGTGTTTCTAAAAACTGTTGTTCTTTCGATAATTTCATTTCTACTGCTTTCACTTCTTGCTGAGCAGCTTCTTCTAAATCCTCACGCCAATCAAGAATTTTACCCATTGAAAACTGATATGCCTGCATACTTATTCTCCTTATCGAATCGGATGAGCTGAGAAGACGGCGTTAAGCTCATCTAGTGTCTCTTCAAATGTATATGACTCTGTTGTTTTTTGCTTCAAGAAATTCTTGATTGGCTGATTTAATCTGACAGCCTGATCGACGATTGGATTTGAACCTTTTTGATATGCACCTACATCAATAAGATCTTTAGAATCGTTATAACGAGTAAGGTTCTCTCTAAGTTTTCCAGCTAGTTCATGTTGCTCCGGACTGACTAATTCTTTCATTAATCGACTTAAGCTATTTGAGATATCGATTGCAGGATAGTGATTCTCTGAAGCAATTTTCCTTGAAAGAATGATATGACCATCTAAGATCCCACGAACTGAATCGGCAATCGGTTCATTCATATCGTCTCCTTCGACAAGAACGGTATAAAAAGCTGTGATTGAACCGTCTTGAGAAGTTCCGCTTCGCTCTAATAACTTTGGAAGTGTTGTGAATACTGAAGGTGTATATCCTTTACTTGTTGGCGGCTCACCAGTTGCTAAACCAATCTCTCGTTGAGCCATTGCCACACGTGTTACTGAATCCATCATCAGAACCACTTTTTTTCCTTGATCTCTGAAATACTCAGCAATAGCCGTTGCCACATAAGAACCTTTTAATCTGACTAACGGTGGCATATCAGATGTAGCACAAACGACTACAGACTTTTTATACCCTTCTTCACCAAGATCATTTTCTATAAACTCAAGCACTTCTCGTCCACGTTCACCAATCAAACCGATAACGATCACATCTGCATCCGAGTATCTCGCCATCATACCTAGTAATGTAGACTTACCAACACCAGAACCAGCGAAAATCCCCATACGTTGACCTTCACCGACCGTTAATAGTCCATCAATTGCTTTAACACCAGTAGTCATCACATTCTTGATTTTCTTTCTTTTAAATGGATCTGGTGATGAACGACTCACTTGGTACATTTTGCCTCCAGTCAATCGCTCTTCAGTTAATGGTCGTCCTAGACCATCAAGTGTCATACCCAGCATGTCGTCAGATACTTCAACTTTCAGTGTTTTGCGTGTAGGTCTCACAAGACATCCCGGTCCAATACCTTCCAATTCATCCAGCGGCATCAGCAGCACCGTCTCATCGACGAAACCAACAACTTCACTCAGCACCATCTTATCTGTCGACTTGATATTGATTTCGCAGACTTCGCCGATAAATGCGTCTAAGCCGTCTACTTTAATAATCAGACCAATTACTTGACTCACTTTACCTTGCTTCAATGTGTAAGTGTTTTTGTTAAGTGTCTCGTGGTACTTTTGGAATGGGATATCAATCATTAAACACTACGCTCCATTTCTTTCATCTCTTTTAGCATGGATTCTAATTGGGCATTGATCTGTAAATCTATCACTTTATGTGCACTCTCTACAATACAGCCATATGGTTCGATCATTGGATCTTGTAATATAGCGAATCTAACGCCAATATATTGACTTTTCAAACTCGCTAATTTAGCTTGAATAGTATTTTTAGCATCAGGATGAACAGTAATTGAAATAAAGTCTTCCTCACGATCTAATTGATGTAAGATAGGGTGCACGAGAGATAATAAATCTTCATCGTGTTGGTCGATCTGATCATGAACGATCTTTTCTGCCATGTGTATTGACAACGCTAGTAGTGCTTCTTTCTTTTCTTCCGTGTACTGTTCAATCTCAAATTGTGCTTGAGTAATCAAGTCACGTCCTTGTTGTTTCAGCATTTCGCTTTCTTGCGTGCCTGCTTCAAACCCTTCTTTCATTCCAAGAGTGTAACCTTCTTGATAGCCCTCTTCTTTACCGGATTGAAACCCCGTCTGATAGGCTTGTTGCTTGATTGCCTCAGCTTCTTCTTTCGCTGCTTCGATCAACTCTTCTTGTTTGGAGTAGGCATGATTCAAAATACGCTTTTTCTCAGCTATTGCTGCTTCTTCATTTTCATCTAATACTTCTTCTGAAAAGTCATCAGTGTCCGAGAGGACGGTGTCAATAACCCACGCGTCCTCTGACTGTTCAATATGCTGATGATTGTTCGATTTGATGATTTTACTCGACGATAGCATCTTGTTCGCCCCTCATGATGTATACTTCACCTTGTTCGTCTAAGCGACGAATAACTGTAACGATTTTCTGTTGTGCTTCTTCAACTGCAGATAGTCTAGCAGGCCCGAGGAACTGCATATCTTCTTTGAGTGTGTCCACTGCTCTAGCAGATAGGTTATCAAAGATAAAGTCACGCAACTCGTCTGATACGCCTTTGAGCGCCAATATAAGATCGTCGTGATTGACTTCGCGCAATACTTTTTGAACATCTGCTTTTTGAAGAGAGACAATATCTTCGAATGTAAAGAGACTTGCTTTGATTTCTTCAGCCAATACAGGTTGTCTTTCTTCAAGTTCGGCAACAATGGTTTTCTCAGTTGTACGTCCAACTTGATTCAAGATATCTACAAGTGTATTCACGCCACCTACATTTTCTGTTTCATTCTCAACATAAGAAGAAAATTTACTCTCAATGACTTTTTCTATTTTTTCAATGATTGCTGGAGAAGTATTGCTGATTGTACCGATTCTTTCGGCTATTTCAGTTTGCTTTTCTTGCGGAAATTGAACTAGAATCTGAGCAGCCTTATCTGGTTGCATATAACATAGAATCAATGCAACGGTTTGAGATTGCTCACCCAATAGTAGATTAGTCAATTGTTGAGGATCAGCTTTTCTAGCAATATTGAATGGTCGTTCGCGTAGCTGAATTTGATTCAACATATCGATAACTTCTTTTGCTCTATTTGTTCCTAGCGCTTTGTTTAACAAAGTTTTGGCATAATCAATACCGCCATCTAAAATGTATTCTCTAGCTTGAGACATTTCTAAAAATTCATCTACAATGGCTTCTCTGTCTTCTCTACTGACATGATCAATATTTGCTATCTCGTAACTGACCTTTTGAATGTATTGGTCCGGCAATTGTTTCATGATTTGCGCAGACGTTTCGGGGCCCAACGCAATCATGAAGATAGCTGCTTTTTTTATACCTTCAATTTTAGATTTTGCTTTATCATCTATTACATCTGCCATCGTACCCCTCCTATTCTTTCAACCAAATTTTCATCAGTTCAGCAGCAAGTTCTGGATTTTGTTTTGCTTCTTCCCTAACAAGATCTTCTTTGTCACTCATGACTTTATTTTGTTGTTTTTTACGTTCGATATTGAGATCAACTGGCGCTGGTTCAACAGGTTCTAATTTAACAGGTTGTTCAGCGGTCGTTTGTGTTTCGTAAACAGGATCAAATTCATCAAACTCATCTTTTCTTCCTCGTTTAAGAATAGAAAGAATGGCGATACCCAGGATAAGCAGGATGATTGAACCAATCATAAATGGCCAGTATCTCTTGAAGAAAATCATCGTCTCTTCCATGAAGTCACCTTCCCCAATAGCTGGAATTTCTTCATTGCCAGCAAATGCCATCGCTTCAATCGTTACATCGCCAACGATCGTATCTACTTGGCTATCTAATCCTAAAGCACGTCTGACAATCGGAACTAATTGATTTTGAGCAATCACTGCATCACCCGTTTGGTTAATTACGATTGACGCATCAATCGCTTCTACAACACCAGGTGCTCTGACATAGCGTTCTGTATTTTGATCTAGCTCATAATTAATCGTACGGTCATAAGAAGCGTTTTGTCCGTCTTCTGCATCTGCATCATCTGCCACAGGCAGTTGTCCCTCTTCAATCAATCCTTGAAGCATATCATTAGCACCATTGTAGTTCTCAGTCTGGCTTCTAATTAATCCTTCTCGTTCAGGATCTTCATCACTATCTGGATCGATCATTGGTGCGGTATACGTGACTGTCTCGCCTTCAACCGCATCAAAGTTCATCGCTGCATTTACGACAACTCGTATATTATTTGCACCATAGACAGGCGCTAGTAATTCATT
This sequence comes from Marinilactibacillus kalidii, assembly GCF_017599325.1. Classification (GTDB taxonomy): domain Bacteria; phylum Bacillota; class Bacilli; order Lactobacillales; family Carnobacteriaceae_A; genus Marinilactibacillus; species Marinilactibacillus kalidii. Next base: position 18,666 of record NZ_JAGFVM010000006.1, read on the forward strand.
AATTCTTTTTTCTAAATCATCTTCGTAACTCTTTTGTACAGATAATTGCTGATTCGAAATGTCTGTTGCACCAATCGCATTTTCACTATCTTGTAAAAAGCCACTTAATAAATTTCCATTTGCGTCGATAATTTGAATGTTACTGACTGGTAGATTATCTACAGCCCCTGAAACTAATGAAGCAATACCTTGAATGTTTTGAGTAGTTAACTGACTTGCACCGCGGGTTTGCAATACGATAGAAGCTGACGCTTCACTTTCATACTCAGGATTTTGGAATATACTTTCTTCTGGAATGGATAACATCACTTTTGCTGACTCCACTTGTTGTATAGAAGAAATAGATCTTTCAAGCTCTCCTGTCACGGCTCTTTGGTACATAATTTCGCGATCTTGATCTGTTGCCATCATATTTGTATCGTCAAAAATCTCAAAACCAGTTGAACTCTGTGGCATCAAACCAGTGGTTGCTACTTCAAGACGATATTGATCAACCATTTTTTCATCAATCAAAATCGTCGTTCCGCCATCTTCTAACTTATAGAGAATACCTTCTGTTTCAAGATTTTCTACTATTGCGCCAGCGTCTGCTTCTTCTAGATTTGAAAATAAAACCGTGTATTGCTTTCTCTGTGACAGGTATCCTAAAATAGCCAATATAATTGAAGCAGCGATTACAATCGCAATCAATTTCTTTCTTTTACTCGCTTCAAGGTTTATCCATCCACTTCGTAAGCTACCCCAAATATCTTTAAACTTGTCCATAAGCGTAATCTCCCTTTAAGCTGATCATTCTAACTTAGAACTGCATATTTTTTATTTCGTTATATGCTTCAAGTGCTCTATTTCTAAATTGAACAGCAACATCTAGAGAAATCTGTGCTTCTGTCGTTTTCATCATAACTGTGTGCAGGTCATCAGCTGTTCCATCTACCAATGATTCAACTGCTTGAGTAGATTCCGCTTGTTTTTGTTCTAAGCTTTGTAAAGCATTTGAAAGTACATTATTGAAAGCGTCTGTATCTTCTTTAGGTAGTTCTGCTTTTTGAGAAGCACCATTCAGTTGCGTAAGAGCATTTGAATAGAGCTGATTTAATGCATTGATTTCTGCCATTGTTTAATTCCTCTCTTGTAAACGATAAACGTTTACTTCCCGATTTCTAAAGCTCTTTTTAGTAAGTCTTTGTTATTATTCATTGCAGTAACATTTGCATCATACGTTCGCATAGCTGTCATCATTTCTACCATTTCATCAGCCATATCTACGTTAGGATACGCAACGTAACCATTTTCATCTGCATCAGGGTGTTCCGGTTCAAATACGATCTTGACATTTTCTTCATCTGCATTGATACCTGTCACACGAACGCCAGCACTGTTTGTTCTTGTTTCTCCGTTAAATCCAGAAGTTTGTCTTCTAAAACTCTCTTCGAACGCAACTTGTTGTTTTATGTACGGGCCTTCTCCATTCTCGGTCCTTGTAGTATTAACATTGGCGATATTCGTTGAAATTGTATCTAGCTTGAATCGCTCTAAAGTTAAACCACTTGCATTAATTCTCATTCCATCAAAAATTGACATGTTCTGCTAGCTCCTTTATTTATCTTAATACAGAACGAAGCATGTTATATTGTGCGCTAGTTTGGTTAACAAGTGCTTGATAGTGAATAGAATTCGCAGCTAATTCCGACATTTCTGTATCAATGGCTACATTATTTCCATTCTCTCCCACTCGATTTCCTTCTTGCCTCAATACTTTACCCGTTACGTTATTTTTATCATCAATACCAAAGTGACGATCATGCGTTTTCCATAATCCCGATCCGTCCATTGTTTGTCTCAATACGGATTCAAATTCAACACGTTCAGCTTTAAACCCTGGTGTATTTACATTAGCGATATTATTAGAAACAACTTCTTGTCTAAGATTAGTAGCATCTAGTGCTCTGTGTAATAAATTGATATTTTGATAATCCATCAAGGTTCCTCCATCAAATGATAGTAATTATTCTTAATTAAGTTATTCCGAGAAAATGCTTCTTTTACTGGGACGTCTATAAGTGTAATTTAGTGTTGAAAAACTTTCAATCCATATTTTTTTTGATAAAATGTTTTTTCGCCTGATTTTGTGAACATTCTCAGCTTTTTCCTAATTCGAGATAACACTTTTTTCAGAAAGTGAAACACCTGAATATTTGCTTTACCGTATGATATCAACACTTTGATGTCACCCAATACACTTCATGGTGTTTATAGCTGTTAATTTTGTCATAGAAAAACAATCGTTATTTTGTCACATTTTAAATAATGTAAACAAATGACAGTTTTGTGAACGTATGTTGCTAAACGGTTACAAGCACATATTATCAAGGCTAGAAGCTTAGTTAAGGCATTATCTTGATAGGTTGTCAATAAAAACCGAATAAAAATATAGTTACAATAGAACAAAGACATTGTTATTTTATATACAATAATTGAAACCTTTTGAGGAAATACATAAAAATACGCAAAAAAAAAGACCAGCAATTAAATGCTGGCCCATGCTTCTAATAGTTCGCTTAAAATCGTTCGACATCCAACCATTTTTTCGACATCTTTTTTTAGATTAGCCTGTAGCAACTGGTTCAATAAATATTCATATAGGTTTTCAAGTTCACTAGCAATTTGGTTCTCGCCACCTTGATGGTTTAGTGAGTTCTGGAGTTCAGCCACAATATCTTGTGCTTTAATTAAATAGCGATTAACTTTTTCAAGATTGCCTTGCTCAATAGCTAGCTCTGCTAGGCGAATATTTTTAATTGCTCCTTCGTAAAGTAAGACAACTAATTGTTTAGGTGAAGCTGTTTGAATTTGATTTGTTTTATAGACATTTGATGCATTACCGTAACCCATGATTGTACTCCTTATCTTCTATTAAGCCTGTCTGTCCAGAAACATCGATTCGTTTTGGTCCATATATCCATTGATCATTTGATTTTTCTTGTTAACTTGATCCATTTGCTTTTTCACTGTTTGATTTTCTTTTTCAATCAATTTCAATAACTCTCTATGTTTATTCACTATTTCAACCCAAACATCACGATAATTAACAGAGAAATTTGAAATCTCTTCATCACTTAACTGATCATCTAGTGCATTTATATCAGTGATTAGTAATTCTACTTCTGCAAGTACATCAACAGCAGATTCAAGCGTTTGATTAAATGACTCATACGTATTGTAAAGATTTAAAAGTAATGTTTTCTTTTTTTGTAGTAATTGATTTTGAATTACCATACTCTTTCCTTTCAGACTTAGCTTTCATTACCGCCCATTTGTCCCATCATGAACTGTAATTGCGATTCGGCTTGCATCATAGCGGTATCTAATGCAGTAAATTGTTTAATATACTGTTCACGTTTAGTAGCGATTCGTTTATTAAAGCTATCAATCCGTTGATTAACATCTTTGATCAAACGATCATACGTATCATTTTTTGTTTTGATGATACCAGATGAACTTGAGATATACTCGTTAACTAAAGAGCGTGCTGAATTAGCAAAGCCTGTAACTTTTGTTTCAGTACTTGTAGTTTCTACACCAGCATCGTCTGTAGCTGTACTAGTAATCTTCTCAGCATCATTGAAGAACTTCTCTACATCTTTGGGATTCTTCTCAAGCGTCTCAACAAACTTCGTCTTGTCAAAAGAGGCTTTTCCGTAACGATCAATTTCTACACCTAAATCTTGTAAGTTTTTGACTGACTCAGAAGATGTTGTCATATTACGTGTAAACATACTTCTTAAACTAGACTGTAATCTTGAAAGTGAACTATCTCCTACTAGCGTACCCGTTTTATTATTTTCGGCAGAAGGATCTCCTACAGACATTTGCTGATCAATAAATGAGTTTACAGAATTATACTGGTCTACTAATTCTTTCATAGCATCAGCCGCTTTATCTGAATCGTTCGTAATAGAGATCTTATCAGATTCATTTGCACCGTGAACTTTTTTGAGGTTTAGTGTGACACCATCAAGAACGTCTGTGACCGTATTACTATCTTTCACGATTTTCAGTCCATCTACTTCAAACTCAGCTTGTTGACCTTCTGAGTAAGTAGTCGTGCTAGAATTAAGTCCAAGTGCTGTTGAAGCATCTCCACTAACTGAGATAGATTTTTTCCCAGAGTCTGCATGTGTCAAAATCAAACGATTATCCACAATACTTGCTTTTACTTTAGATTTGTCAGATTCTGCATTAATTTTATCACGCACGTCTTTCAAACTATCTTCGTTCGTAATATCATATTCAAATGTTACCGGTTCTTGTGTACTACCTTCTTCACCGACAACCGTTTTAAAGCTACCACTATCAATGGTAAGTTTACCGCTAATATTCAATTGATCGGATACTGAATTTATAGGAAGTTTATCCCCCGTTAAACGAGTGCTTGTTGCCAATTGTGTCACTTTAAGATCATATTCACCTGTCGTCGCAGTGCTCTTCGCAGTAGCTGATACATTTTTATCTCCAGACAATGTAACAGTTTTAGAATTGAATGTATCTGGTTTTTTCATGTTATCTAACTTTGTATATAGATTATCTAAACGGCCATTGACGTCTTTCCAAGCTGTTTGTTGTTTTTGATATTTATCTTTCTGATTCGTAAAACGAACACCTCGAGAGGATTCAGCTTGTATCAATTGCTCTACTGTCGCCATATCGATACCAGAATAAGTACCCATAATATTCATTGCACTCATTTAATCACTCCATTCTGTCTACTATTAATCCTGACCATTCCCAAATACCCGCAATAATATCTAACATCTTTTCAGGGGGGATTTCACGCAAAACTTCTCTTGTATTGATATCTACTAACTCTACTAATGTTCGCCCTGTGCCATCATGCTTTCTAAATGAAAGCTGCGTATTAACACGTTGCATAACATCTTCCGCTTCAAGTATCCATTGGTTGATTTCTTTTTCTGTTGGTGGTTTTTTGACTAAATTTTCTTGTTGATCGGTTCTTCTGACTTCTCTAATAGGCTGTATCGGCTCTACGTAAGAGTGTCCAGTTAATGATATCGTACTTTTGCTATGTTGTAAAACTCTATCGACAGTACTTATTGTATTTTGTGAACTTATTCGTTGATTCACATTATCAACTCCTGTAATCGTTTAAGCTATAAACGAAAATTCCGAAAAAATTTAGAGAATCTTCGTTTATAGCTCATATGTAAAACAAAACCGAAGCTGGAAAAACCAGCTTCGATGTCTGAATGATGATACTATTATCCCAATAGTTGAAGAACGCCTTGAGGCATTTGGTTTGCTTGCGCAAGCATTGCTGTTGAAGCTTGAGAAAGGATGTTTGATTTCGTGAAGCTCATCATTTCTTCAGCCATATCAACGTCACGAATACGTGAGTTCGCTTCAGATAAGTTTTCTTTAGTTGTTGTTAGGTTGTTGATTGTGTGATCTAAACGGTTTTGGTTCGCGCCTAAGTTTGAACGTTGTTCAGAAACTTGTTTGATTGCTGCATCGATAACGTTGATGGCTTCACTATGGTCGCCAGGAACTGCTGCTGCAGTTTCGTTACCACCTCCGTCAACTACTGCTGGTGTACCCACGACATCAATACCAGAAAGTTTTGTGCCAGTTGCGCCATCTAAACCTAAATTAGCTGAATTCATAGCTGAAATATTTACAGTTAATGTATCCGCTGATCCAGTGTTAGATCCAATTTGTAATTTAAATGTAGATTGGCTATCTGCATTAGTAGATACAGATCCATCTAACAATGTTTTACCATTGAATTGAGTTGTACTAGCAATACGGTCTACTTCTTTGTTTAATTCATCGATTTCTGATTGAATCGCAGATAAATCGTCAGTACTGTTTGTTTCGTTACCTGCTTGAACAGAAAGATCACGCATACGGTTTAGGATTGAATGTGTTTCGTTCAATGCACCTTCGGCTGTTTGGATCAATGAGATCCCATCTTGAGCATTACGAGTAGCTTGGTTCAAACCTGAGATTTGGTTTTTCATTTTCTCAGAGATTGAAAGTCCTGCTGCATCGTCGCCTGCTTTGTTGATTCTTAGTCCAGATGATAGTTTAGCTAATGAACCACTCTTCGCAGTATTTGCTTGTGACAAACGAGAGTAGGTATTCATTGCTGCTGTATTTGTATTTATACGCATGTTGTTTTCCTCCGTTTTTAAGTAAGATCGTTGTTGTCTAACTATACTATCGTCATGAACCCTATTTGTTTAAGTGTTTATTAAAAAAAAGTCGAAACTGAATTTTCAGCTTCGACTTTACGTTTAAAATGATTAACCCAATAGTTGTAGAACACCTTGAGGCATTTGGTTTGCTTGTGCAAGCATTGCAGTTGAAGCTTGAGAAAGGATGTTTGATTTCGTGAAGCTCATCATTTCTTCAGCCATATC
>NZ_JAGFVM010000007.1 GCF_017599325.1 Marinilactibacillus kalidii
CTTTGTTCTTTGAAAACTGGATAGTTGAATTAATAACAAACATGTTAAGAAACAACACCGAGATTAACAAATTGAGAACAGTTTTGTTCCTTGAATGAAACTCTCATCGCTAATAATCATACTCTTAACCGCAAGGTTAAGTGAACAAGGGCGCACGGTGGATGCCTTGGCACTAGGAGCCGACGAAGGACGGGACGAACACCGATATGCTTTGGGGAGCTGTAAGTGAGCTTTGATCCAAAGATTTCCGAATGGGGGAACCCATCACCAGTCATAGGGTGATATCTTTTCAGTGAATACATAGCTGGAGAGAAGGTAGACGTGGGGAACTGAAACATCTAAGTACCTGCAGGAAGAGAAAGCAAATGCGATTCCCTGAGTAGCGGCGAGCGAAACGGGAAGAGGCCAAACCAAAGAGCTTGCTCTTTGGGGTTGTAGGACCGGCGATATGGACGAGTAAAGATAGCAGAAGAACCTGGAATGGTTCGCGAGACAGGGTGAAAGCCCCGTATGCGACATCTGATCTTACCTAGCTGGTATCCTGAGTACGGCGGAACACGAGAAATTCCGTCGGAATCCGGGAGGACCATCTCCCAAGCCTAAATACTTCCTAGTGACCGATAGTGAACCAGTACCGTGAGGGAAAGGTGAAAAGAACCCCGGAAGGGGAGTGAAACAGCACCTGAAACCGTGTGCTTACAAGTAGTCAAAGCCCTTTTACGGGTGATGGCGTACCTTTTGTAGAATGGACCGGCGAGTGACGATGTCATGCAAGGTTAAGCCGAAGAGGTGGAGCCGCAGCGAAAGCGAGTCTGAATAGGGCGTTTAGTATGCCGTCGTCGACCCGAAACCAAGTGACCTACCCATGTCCAGGGTGAAGGTGCAGTGAAATGCACTGGAGGCCCGAACCCACGTACGTTGAAAAGTGCGGGGATGAGGTGTGGGTAGCGGAGAAATTCCAATCGAACTTGGAGATAGCTGGTTCTCTCCGAAATAGCTTTAGGGCTAGCCTCGGATAGTGCATCGTGGAGGTAGAGCGACTGTTTGGACTAGGGGCCCTTATCGGGTTACCGAATCCTGATAAACTCCGAATGCCACTGTATGTAGATCCGGGAGTCACACTGCGAGTGATAAGATCCGTAGTGGAAAGGGAAACAGCCCAGACCGTCGGTTAAGGTCCCAAAATTCTTGTTAAGTGGAAAAGGATGTGGGACTGCTCAGACAACTAGGATGTTGGCTTAGAAGCAGCCATCATTTAAAGAGTGCGTAATAGCTCACTAGTCGAGTGGTCCTGCGCCGAAAATTTACCGGGGCTAAACAAGATACCGAAACCACGGATAGAACCAATGGTTCTATGGTAGGAGAGCGTTCTAAGGGCATTGAAGCAAGATCGTGAGGACTTGTGGAGCGCTTAGAAGTGAGAATGCCGGTATGAGTAGCGAAACACGGGTGAGAATCCCGTGCACCGAATGACTAAGGTTTCCTGGGGAAGGCTCGTCCTCCCAGGGTTAGTCGGGACCTAAGCCGAGGCCGATAGGCGTAGGCGATGGACAACAGGTAGAGATTCCTGTACCAGTCTGCTTTGTTTGAACAATGGAGGGACGCAGAAGGCTAAGATAAGCGCGC
>NZ_JAGFVM010000008.1 GCF_017599325.1 Marinilactibacillus kalidii
GCGGACACCCTTGTCATTCGCTAACAGTTCCTACTGCCAAGCCTGTAGTGGACTTTCACCACCAAGTTGTCGCTCATGCCGGGCGCACATAAAAAGCACAGGGCTCCTCCTCATAGGAGCCCTGTGCTTTTACTTATTATGATTATCTAAGTTTTTCAACGTCACGCGCAATCATGACTTCTTCATCCGTTGGTACAAGTAAGACTTTAACTTTAGAGTCTTCTGTAGAGATAAAGCGTTCGTCACCACGTACATTGTTTTTCTCAGTATCAATCTCTGCACCTAAGAAAGTTAAACCATTGATGACATTCTCACGTGTTTCCACGCCATTTTCACCAATACCCGCAGTAAAGACGATTGCATCTACGCCATTCATTGTAGCAGCATATGATCCAACGTATTTTCTTACGCGGTCTTCAAAGATACGAAGTGCTAACGCAGCATCTTCATTTGTATCTTCAGCGTCTTCCAAGTCACGCATGTCACTTGAAATACCTGATAACCCTTTTAATCCTGATTCATTATTAAGAATATAAATCATATCATTAATACTTTCGATACCTTCTTTTTCCATTAAGAATGGTAGTAAGGAAGCATCGATATCACCAGAACGAGTACCCATTGTAACACCCGCTAAAGGTGTGAACCCCATTGATGTATCAACAGATTTACCACCATCAACAGCAGTGATAGATGCTCCGTTACCTAAATGGCAAGTGATGATTTTTAAATCTTCAACAGGCTTACCCATCATTTCAGCTGCACGTTCTGCAACGTACTTATGACTTGTTCCGTGCGCACCATATTTACGTGCATTGTGTTTTGTATAATATTCCATTGGAATACTGTACATATAATTTACTTTAGGCATTGTTTGGTGGAACGAAGTATCAAATACAGCCACACTTGTGATATCTGGCAATATTTTACGGAATGCTTTAATTCCAGTCGCGTTTGCTGGGTTGTGAAGTGGTGCAAATTCAGATAAGTCTTCAATTTGATCAATTACTTCGTCAGTCACTAACGCTGAGTCTTGGAAGATTTCTCCCCCAGCTACTACACGGTGACCTACTCCAGTAATTTCGTCGAAATTATCAATAATGTTTAATTCAGTCAACTGTTTCAACAACATTTCAACAGCTACTTCATGATCATTAATATCCAATACTTCTTGATACTTTTGACCGTCTCCGTACTTAATCGTAAAAATTGAATCATTTAATCCAATACGTTCTACGATACCCGAAGCTAATACAGTTTCTTCAGGCATTTCAAACAGTTTCCATTTTAAGCTGGAACTACCAGCATTAATAGCGATTGTCTTTGACATTCATGTCTCTCCTCTTGATGATATTTTGGTTAATTCAGAAAATTCTGCTTCCATTGGGTAATTTCTGTAATCAAGTCTTGCATAGCAGCAAGGTTTTTAAAGTCTGGCGCAGTGGCTAATAGCACTTCTTTCGCCTGCTTCGTACCTTCTCCACTTTTTTGAACAATTAGTATCGACTTCCTTGACTGTTCCGTTTTAAATAACTCTTTCGGCAGTGTCAACATACCCTGAAAGTGGCCAACCTTCTGGATATAAGAAAGCAGTCCCTTTGCTTCTTCAGACTCGAAGACGTTAGAAGGAACCAAGTAAAATCCAAATCCACCATCCTTCAGGTAATTCATGCCTTGTTCAATCAATAAATGATGTGAAAAAGAATGACCTGATGAAAATGAAGTTTCAAATTTTTCAGCTTGTTCATCTAAAGGATAGTATCCTACAGGTAAATCTGAAACAATACTATCCGCGGGATTAACTAAAAGATTACTTAATGCATCTTGATGCGTTAAGCTAATGGTCACATCCTGTAATGCAGCACTAGTTGCTGCTAGAGATAATAATAAATCATCATTATCTATTCCGGATAGCTGAAGTTCCCTCTTATCTCTATTTAAAAAATGATAGAGTGTGAACATTAAATTACCCGTGCCGATAGATAGATCCAGCAAGTGGTAAGGTATTTCATTCTTAGGTGGCGCTATAACTTCTACCAAGTAAGCCATTAATGACCCAATAGAATCTGGTGTCATTTGGTGATTAGCTTGAACAAAATCTTCGCGCATTCCTCTCAATATGGAAAGTTGGATCGCCTGTCGCAACTCGTTAGAAGCGATTTCTGAAAGATCTAAATTCTCATACAGAGCTTCAAGCTCATCTTGAGTGTACTTAGATGGTTTACCATCTAAAATACGAACAGTTTTGTTATCTAGCAAATTTTCTCCTGTTTCAATCAATGCTTCCATGTAAGAAACTTGAAGTTCTTCTTTCAGCATCATAGCAGATTGATCAAGAACTTGGTAGACAGATTCGATATGTTCTGTCGACACATTAGCCCGCCTTTCTACAAGACATCCTTATTTACTTTTTACACGTCCAACCATTTTCTAGGTTTGGAATCGAGAAAAATAGCTGCTGTTGCAAAACGTGTGTAGTATAAAATAGTCAGTCATGTAATCGAAAAATTTAACTCTGTAACATATTCATTTTAACTGATTACAGTGGTTTTCTCAAGGGATTATCACGGACGATCGATAATAACAAAAAAGGAATTATGAGGACTGGATTACTTAGATCCTCATAATTCCTTTTAAATTCTATTTTTGTTAGATGATATTGGACTGAATAGATTAATATGCTCATTACTATATACATGACAATTGAAACAGAGAGAGCATCAAATTTCATCATGTTATAAAGTCATTATACTATTTTCTTATGTTCTTATATCGTTATCTTTCTGACAGTTTTGCAAGCGGTACTTTTTTTAAATTCATATAGATCAAATTGATGATAAAACCTACAACTGCTAGCCCTATTGCTAAATAGAAAGCTTTACTGAAATCTCCATTATTGGCATCAGCAATTTGTGCAGCGGTTTTAGCTGCAAACATTCCTGCTAATGAGTATGCAGAAAACACTATTCCATAATTAGTCCCTTGATTAACAGGTCCATAATTTTCCATAACCATTGGTGGGAAAATACCCATGACCCCACCAAAACACATTCCTAAAATAATAATGCCAATAGCAAAACCAACGACTGATTTCACACTTAATAAAACAACAAAAGCCACAATTACAGCTATTAATATTGCCGCATAAGATTTGTTACGTCCAATCTTATCGGAGATAACACCCCAAATGATTCTTCCTAAACAATTGCTAAGAGAAGCTAACGAAACATAAATGGCTGCTGTCGCAGCTGTTAACTTAAACATTGATTGTCCGATACTTGAAGCATTTGACGTAATCATCAATCCTGAAAAAGCACCAGTAGCCATCATACCAAAAATCAAATAAAAGAATGGCGTTTTCAACATTTCTAACCAGTTTTTATTGTCGAAAGACGGACCGCTAGCCACTTTAGGTGGTTCCCATCCTTCTGGTTTGTATCCCGCAGGTGCTGATTTAATAAAGAAAAATGTGATAACACTAACACCAATATAAGCTAGTCCTAGATAATTGAAAGCTGTACTCACACTACCACGTTCAATCAGTGCATTTGCTAATGGTGCGGCGATGATTGCAGCACCACCCATTCCTGCCGTAATAATCCCACTTGCTAACCCACGTTTATCAGGGAACAATTTAATTGAGTTACTTAATGCTCCGGAATAAGCTAATCCTTGTCCAAAACCGGCAAGAATCCCATATGTTAAGGTTAACATTCCTAAACTTGTGGCAAAAGAACTTAGGAAAAACCCTAATGCAAATAATAGACTACCAATACCAATCACTTGTTTAGCATACCCTCGATCTAATAGACGACCTCCAAGAATCATTGGAATTGGACTAATGCCCGTGTTGATGACAAATACAGTCATGATCTCATCCATTTCCCAACCTTTTTCTTTCGCTAAAGCAGCTGCAAAAACTGAAAAGGCATAAACTGAACCTGTACAAAGTAAAACAGCGGTTGAAGCGATTAAGACTTGCCAACGATTAATTTTCATCTATTTTCTCCTTTATATATCTTTATTTAGTTGTTTAAAAAATATGATCATTGCTAATAACGATATCATTCTATTTTAAAAAGAAGTGGCAGATTTTTTGCGATCTACCACTCTCTTTCAACATACAGTGTACGCTCTACTCTAATTCACTAACCGCTATTTTACCGGCAATTCGACCATAGGTGAAAATATCAGTTAGGGCATTACCTCCCAAACGATTTCCAGCATGAATACCACCAGCTACTTCACCAACAGCGTACAAACCTTTAATGATATTGTCGTTTTCATCTAGCGCATGTGTTTGATGGTCAATTGCAATCCCACCCATTGTATGATGCACAGCCGGTTGTCTTGGTGTTGCATAAAACGGTGCGGTTGTAATTTTCAAGTTGAAGACATCTTTCCCAAAATCCGGATCGTGTTTTGCCTCCACGTAAGCGTTATATTTATTAACTGTTTCAATTAAGATGCTTGGTTCAATACCAATTTGAATAGCCAAGTCTTCTAAAGTATCTGCCCGATAGAGTGTCCCATCTTTGACTTCATTTTCAATTTGTTCATCGCTCGTATTATGAGCAGTATGTCTAATTGGTTCATCAGCGATTAAATAGAATAATCCACCTTCTTCAAGCGCCGCTTGTGCAATCGTATCACGACTAGCATATTCATTTACAAAACGTTTGCCGTTTGGATTCACCATTAAAAAGTTTTCAGGTGGCACAATTAATCCTGAGAATAAAGACCCCGTTTTTGGATGAGCCACAGGCATCATTTGTGAAAAACCCATACCGACCAATTTTGTTTTCGCTTGACGTCCTAGTTCAACGCCGTCCCCAGTAATCGCTGGTGAATTTGTTGTTTTAATTGTGTCAGGAATTTGTGCCCAATACGTATTATATTTTTGCAACATTTTTGTATTGGCCCCAAATCCACCAGTTGCTAGAATAACTGCTTTTGCTCGAACAGTTATTTTTTCACCAGCAAGTCCTGTCGCTTTAACGCCACAAACTTGACCATTCTCTATAATTAATTCGGTGACTTTTGTATCAGTATAAATTTCGCCACCACGTGTTTTAATAAATTCACTTAGAGCAGAGATGTAAGCAAATCCTTGTTGACGAACTGGTTTATGCCCACGTCGCCATAATGCACCAATTGGCATTTGTACGTTTGACCAATCAAATTCAACATTGACCTGATCACTCAACCAACGTATGGCACTTAAACTATTGTCTGTCATCGTTTTTACCAAATCATAGTTCCCATAAATGTTGTTACCATTCAGGTCAGTTCTCTTGCCACCAAAGTATGTTTGCATACGATGGAGCAATATACTGTCAAATAAATAAGATGGATCTTTCAAGTATTCAGCAATTTGTTTTTGTAATGCTTTAAAGTCGTCCAAATATTCGGGTGCTATTTCACTTTCAGATGTTGATGCCATTTTTTCAAGAGTCTCTTTCTCTCCAGCAATTGCTGGCATCTCTTTTTGCCATTCAGGATCCGCTGAATTAATTGGCCCACCCGTACGAACTGTATTTCCACCTAAACTTGGAAATTTTTCAAGAACGATTACTTTTTTACCATTTTCAAGAGCCGTTGCTGCACTCGTTAAACCAGCACCGCCTGAGCCAATAATCACAATATCTGTTTCGTATTCTTTATCTTCAGCAAGTAGTTTTACCTTTGGACGTTTTCTTAAAATTTCTGGGTCGCTACCTGCTTTTTTAATTACCTTAGCCACACCGTCTAATACGCCATTGCAAGTTAGCGAAGCGCCAGAAATGGCATCAACATTCAACGTTTGACCCTCTACGATTTGTTGCGGTATCCGCTCGAAAACAACAGTAGCAATCCCTTCAGTTTCACCTGAAGAATCAATATCGATCTCTTCAATTCGCTCATTACTCAAGGTCACTTTCATTGGCAAAGTACCGTGATAACCTTGTGTTGTAACTTCATAAGTTCCTGGAACAAAAGTTACTTTCTCTTCTTCTAACAATTGATTAGAAATTTTCGCAAAACGAATAAATCTTCCTACAACTGTTTCTAAGAAATCAATCGTTCCTTCATTTTTGATGGCCCCATTCTCATCAAAGGCTTTTTCACAATTGTCTAATAAGAATTCATATCCTGGGATGACATTCGCATTCACACCTGGTGCATCGAGTACTTGCTTTAAATGTAGTTGAGCTCGTGATGTACCTTGATCATGCGCACTCGCACCAACAACTAATGTTGGCTTACCATCTAATGGATGCAAATTGTAAGATAACCACTCTAAGCAAGATTTTAAAGAAGCACTTAAAGAATGATTGTGCTCTGGACAAGCAATAATCACGCCGTCGCTCATCAAGATTTTATCGTTAAACGCTTGAAGAATGGTACTGTTTGATAAGTCATTAGATTCATCGAACAGCGGTATGTCTTTCGTTTCTAATATTTCCAATTCAAATTTTTCCGAAAAACGTTTTTGAATAAACTGTAATAGTTTACGATTATAAGAGTGCTTCGCATTACTTCCGTTAATTGCAATCAATTTCATTTTGATGCACCTCCATTGAATCTTGTAGCAAATTGAATAAAATCGGAAAAATAGTTTTCTAGTTCAACTACTTTATCTTCCTGTAGTAAATCTTCGCTTTCCCAAAAAGCGGATTTTCCATTTCCAAGTAAAAACTCTTTACCCGTCATTACATAAGCAGCAATCCGTGGTGCCTGCAAAATTTCTCGCAAGTGTAGTTGTGCCCGCAGCGTTCCTAAACTACCATGACTTGAACCTACAATCATAACTGGCTTTTCAGCCAAACAACAACTTTCACTTAACCAATCAATTGTTGATTTTAAAGCAGCTGTAATACTGTGATCATATTCTGGTGTCGAAATAATCACACCATCGGCAGCTTTGATTTTTGTTGTTAACGTATTGACAGTTTGCGGCATTTCATCATCTGCACAATACATAGGAATTTCTTTAATTTCACAAACTTCAATATCAGCTTGACTAGAAAAATGCTTAGAGATATATTTAATCAACTTACGGTTTGTAGAGTCAAAGTTCGTATTTGTTCCAACAATAGCGATTAGCTTCATATTCTTAGCTCCTTTAATTTTGCGTTCTATCGTTCTCAAGAATTATCTTTCTCATTTCCTTTAAGTTAAAAGTATCACAATGTATCCCTGAAATGAAATAACTTTTCCGTTGTCGAACGATAACCTTTCTGTTATTATCAAAGTATGAATAATGAAAATACGCTTTATTACCTAGAAACCATATTGTTTACTAAGAACATTTCTAAAGCTGCAGATATGTTATATATTTCACAACCTTATCTATCTAAATTTTTAAAAACTATCGAAAGTGAGCTAGGAACCGAGATTTTAAATCGCAAAACATTTACTTTAACAGAGAACGGTAAAATATTTTTTGACTATCTTAAGCGAATTGAAAACGAAAAGAACTATTTGTTTAAAGAAATTTCTAAGAAAAACAATAAACAAAAAATCGTGAAAATCGGTATTTTATCCACATTATCTACCTATTTGTTTCCATTATTTTTGCCGAGTTTATTTCGAGAATATAAACAAGTAAAAGTTGAAATTGTCACTGATTTTTTACCTAATAATGAAAAGCGTTTGATTAGTGGAGAAATCGATTTTTTAATTGGACAAGATTATAAAACAGTTGCGCCTAATTGCATCATTCATCACGGTGGAAATGAAAAATATTTTGCAATTATTCCGCAAAGTAGCGCTTTTTTTCAAAAAGAAAAAACAGTTTTACATGCTGGATCAGTGAAATTAGAAGAATTGTTGCAAGAAGATCTTATTTTAACGAAGAAAGGTTCTCCGATTCGTCGAAAAATGGATTATATTTTAGAGAAAAATAATATCGTTCCAAAAATTATCTTTGAATGCGACAATATTTTTACGATCATGCAATTAGCTAAAAATGATCTTGGAACAACCTTTGTACCGCTAAGTGTATTAAATAACATGCCAAAAAAAGCATCTGAAAATTACAACGTTTTACCTCTTAGTGAAAATTTTTTAAGTATTAATTTTTATATCGCTTACCAAAAAGAACGACAAATAGATGATATTGAAAAAGCATTAATCGATCAATTTATCTCATGTTTAGAAAAATAAAAAGTAAGTGCTTAAACGATCCAGCACTTACTCTGTAGTTCTGCAGATATACTTACTTATTCTCAAATTTAAGTAAAAAATGGACACTGGTCATTTATACCAATGCCATCAATTTCAGGACAAAAAAAAGAGGCCATGCTAGATTTTAAAAAATCTAACATTACCTCTTTTTTGTCTCTTCACTATTTAGATAATAGCAATTGAGCCGTTCTGTTAACAGTTACATTAGTTAGCTACTGGATAAACAGAAACTTGTTTTTTATTTTTACCTTTACGTTCGAAACGGACCACGCCATCGATTTTTGCAAAAAGAGTATCGTCTCCGCCTCTTCCAACGTTTTCACCTGGATAGATTTTAGTTCCGCGTTGACGGAATAAAATTGAACCACCAGAAACGACTTGACCGTCTCCACGTTTAGCGCCTAAACGCTTTGATTGAGAGTCACGACCGTTAGTTGTAGATCCGCCACCTTTTTTATGTGCGAATAATTGTAAATTCATTTTCAACATTAGAATGCACCTCCATCTTTATTAGTTTGTTTAATCTTGATATATTCTGGGGACTCTTCCTGTACACTTTTAAGTGATAGCAACAAACTTTCTAATAGGATCTGGGAAGTACTAGACTGCTTTTCAGATAAGTCATCTGGAAGTTTCATGGAGAGATACCCACCATTTTCTTCATCGATTTCTATAGAAGGCGTCAGTTCTGCCAGTTCTATTATACCGTTTATCGCTCCAATACTAAGCGCTGAAACTGCCGCACATACAATATCCTGCCCATATGGTCCAGCATCCGCATGTCCGGAGATTTCGATAGAAA
Organism: Marinilactibacillus kalidii; assembly: GCF_017599325.1. GTDB lineage: Bacteria > Bacillota > Bacilli > Lactobacillales > Carnobacteriaceae_A > Marinilactibacillus > Marinilactibacillus kalidii. The sequence goes on from NZ_JAGFVM010000008.1 coordinate 8,972, forward strand.
TGATTTGGTTACTCTTCAAACGATTAAAATGCGCTTGAATCATTAGAAATCCTTCTTTCGCTTACTTTGTTTTAATAGAGTTGATTGTTACTTTAGTGTATGGTTGACGATGTCCACGTTTAGTGTGAGAGTCTTTTCTACGACGATACTTGAACGTAGTAACTTTTTTAGCACGTCCTTGTTTCTCGATGATTGCTTCTACTGAAGCTCCCTCAACTGTTGGAGTTCCAACTAAAGCGTTGTCTCCTCCAACAAACAATACTTCACCAAAAGTAACTGAATCTCCAGCTTCACCTTCTAATTTCTCAACGAAGATTGCTTTGCCTTCTTCTACTTTGATTTGTTTGCCACCTGTTTTGATAATTGCATACATGTTTGTTGCACCTCCTTATTTAGTAAAGCATATTGCATAGCGTTATGCTTCCTATTGCACTAAGACTCGCCGTTATAAGTGATCTAAAAGATCTTAAAGACTCATATACGAGCGGTTGTAGCTGTGGTGCTGCACAAATACAACGTTATTATCATACCAAATCTTAGACAGCAAGTCAATTATTTTTGTTAAATAACTTTTGCCAGAACGATTTCTTCTCTTCTTTAAGCGTCATTAACGGAACAGTTTCGCCAAGTATTCTTCTTGCAATATTTCTATATCCTTGAGACGAAATATTATCTGGATCTAAAGCAACGGGATTTCCTTTGTTAGATGAACGAACTACTTCATCATCTTCAAACACAATTCCAAGCAATTTAACTGACAAATGTCTTGTAATTTCATCAATATCCATTACATCACCTTGCTGCATCATTCGTTTTCTGATTCTATTGATTACTAGTTTAGGTGACCCTATAGACGTTTGTTCAACTAATCCAATAATTCTATCTGCATCTCTAATTGCAGAGATTTCTGGCGTCGTAACAAGAATTGCATCGTCCGCAGCTGCAATCGCGTTTTTAAACCCCTGCTCTATTCCCGCGGGGCAATCAATCAATACGTAATCATAGTCTTGTTTAAGTTCACTAATCAATTCAATCATTTGCTCTTCATCTATTACATTTTTGTCCGCATGTTGTGCAGCAGGTAGTAAGAATAGCTGATCATTAAATCGCTTGTCCTTAATAATTGCCTGGTGCAGCTTAGCTCTTCCTTCGATGACATCTACGATATCATAAATGATTCTATTCTCGAGTCCAAGAATAACGTCCAAGTTTCTTAAGCCAATATCCATATCGACTAAACAAACTTTTTTCCCTTGAAGTGCTAATGCAGTTCCAATGTTAGCAGTAGAAGTTGTTTTACCAACTCCACCTTTACCTGATGTTATAACGATGGCTTTACCCATTGATTAATCCTCCTGTAACGTTCCCTAATTCTGGTCTAATCTTTTTCAATTCATTGAGTGGTGACACTCTCAAAATATGTAAATCATCCAAATAAACCACTTCGAACTTAGCTGAAAGATCATTTAATTCATTTTCAGCGGTATCAATTACATGTACATGGTCAGCGATACGGACTTGCGCGTTATAAGTGAAATTAGCTACAACGACTGCTTGTTCTTTTCCTTTTGTACCAGCATGCGCAATCCCTCTATGGTCTCCAATGATGAAGATGCTTCCAGTGGCTTTAACAGTCCCACCAGGATGCACACCTCCAACTAATAAGAGATCACCCTCTGCTTCTATAATCTGTCCACTACGAACGGTTGTGATTTCTAATTTAGTACTCACTTCTTCGTGCCACGCTATTGCTTTTTCAGTCTTCACGACTTCAGATTCAATTGCTTTAACTTTAAGATGAGATTTTTCTTCAATTACAGTTGTGATGGTTTCTTTTTCTTTATCATCCCATAATCTGTTACCAGTCTTCACAGTCAATTCAATTGGCTTCTTCGCGGTTGCTTCCTTTTTTAAAGGATTAATTAATTTAGTCGTTTCTTCTACTACTGTACTAAAAGACGCAGCTTGATCCACAAGTAATTGAAATCCCTCTTTTGTCCCTTTAAGCGTTACAATCTTTTGCAAGTTATTCACCTCTATTTTAAAGATTGGCCTAACCTTTACTACTGGTTGTTCTATTATTGGCAATTATTTTTTGAATCTCATTTCTTCTTTCTGTATAACCATCTTACCTACTTTATCGATTGGATAACCGATTATTAACATAACGATTGCATTGAACACTAAACTGATACCTAAACGTTCTACCATAAACAGTTGTGTTGTCAGCTCTGTAACATTAATTGCTCGGTACACACCAAAAACGAAAAATTCTAAAAAGGTAATAGCAATGACACTCAGAAGTACGTAAATAAGTAAATTTGGTTTAAAATAACTTCTCAATTGAAGAATGACATATGCAATAACTGCAAAAGCTGCCATATAGATTCCTAAATAACCTGTATAGTAGCTATCATAAATAAAGCCCATAATCAATGATAGCCAAATAACGTGTCTAAAACTCAAATAAAAAGCTAGCACCAACAATACGAGTACAGTTAGTCTCGGTACGATCATACCGAAATCAGTTGTGAACATGGCTTTTAATTGAGCTACTAGCACACCGTCTAATAGTAGGGCAACAAGTAACAGAATCAGCGGATAGAGAATCTTTTTCCATTGACTCATATTTATTCCCCACTTTCAGCTGTACGGTTAATGATTGTAACATAACGAATATGTTCAAAGTTAGCTGCTGGCTCAATATAAACACGTTGTGCTAAGCCATGGTCATCCATCGTTACTTCACTTACAGTACCAATGACTAGTGAACGCGGTATTGAACCACCTAGACCTGAAGTAATGACTTGTTCACCTTCAGAAATTTCAGCAGTAGAGGTAATTTGTGTCATGATCAGACGATTTGTTTCAACATCGTATCCGCTGATTAGACCATTAATGACTTCTTCAGATAAAATTTCAGCTGATACCTGATTAGATGACCCTTCAAAATCAGTTAAAAGTACAACTTTTGAACTGGTTGGATTCGTTTCAATGATTCGTCCAATCAATCCATTATTTGACATGACCGACATGCCATTTTCAATACCGTCCTGGCTTCCTCGGTCAATAATAATTTGATCGACCCAAGAATCTGGATTTCTAGAAAGTACTGACCCTGTAATTGTCTGGAAATCAGTTAACGAGTTTTGCAAGTCTAATTCTTCTTGCAGTATTTGATTTTCGTCTCTCAGTACAGAAAGTTCAGCTTGCGTTTCATAAATTCGATCAATCTCTTTTTTTAATCTCTGATTTTCTTCAAACGTATCTTGTAATCGATCAATTGATCCAAATAAATCATTAACAGCATTAACTGGCTTCGCAAAAACTCGTCCCGTGACTGCTGTAATGTCGTTCGTAAATTGTTGGATAAATGTGGATGATCCTGCCTGTGTCAGAGACAAAGAAAGTAAAGATACAAATAATATTACACTTACTAATAATACGATCATTTTCTTATTCGTAAAAAATTGATTCACTTGTCACACCTCAACTATTATAACTTCAGTCATTCTACCATAATTTTGAAATAATTCGTAGTTTTTATCCGGTCAATTCATATTCTATAATGGATAATTTGATCTGTCGTTTCAGCTATTTTGTATCATTTGTTTTTATTCAATAAATAAGCGGGAAGATCTCCTTCCCGCTTAATTTAACTATCCAGTTTACTTATCTACTTTGCTTGCGATAAACATCAAGATGATTGAGTGCTTCACCTGTACCGATAGCTACACAGTTCAATGGGTCATTAGCTACAAAAACGGGTACTTCCGTTTCACTAGCAATAACTTCGCTCAAGTTATTCAGCATTGCGCCTCCACCAGTCAATACAATTCCTCTATCAATTACATCTGCTGAAATTTCAGGAGACGTATCTTCAAGGGTACCTTTAACTGCTACGACAATACTATCCACGACTTCGTGAATGGCTTCAGCAATATCTACTGCAGAGATTTCAATTGTTTTTGGTAGTCCTGTCAGTAAATCTCTACCTCTGATTTCTGTAGAACCTAGTACTTCAGCAGCTTCAATAGAAGCACATCCTAGTTCCATTTTCACAGATTCAGCTGTTCTTTCACCAATGAGTAAATTATATTTATTTCTGATGTAGTGAATGATCGAGATATCCATTTGATCTCCCGCCATTTTGATTGTACGACTGCTGACGATTCCGCCTAAAGAAATTGTCGCTACATCTGTCGTACCACCACCGATATCCACGACCATACTACCCGTTGGATCGTTTACGGGTAATCCCGCTCCAATAGCTGCAGCAAAAGGTTCTTCAATCAAGAAAGCTTCGCTCGCGCCAGCCATTTTAGTCGCATCTATAATCGCTCTTTTTTCTACTTCTGTTCCGCCACCAGGTACGCAGACGATAACACTCGGTTTAGAAGATTTTTTCCCTGTTCCTTTTGAAATAAAGTAATCCATCATGGCGATTGTTGTATCATAATCAGCAATTACTCCATCTTTCATCGGACGAATGGCTACAATGCTCCCTGGAGTACGACCTATCATTTTCTGTGCTTCAAGACCAACTGCTACGACCTCGCCAGTTGTATTATCTTTAGCAACTACAGAAGGTTCACCAATAGCAATACCTTTTCCTTCTACATATACATTTGTATTAGCTGTACCTAAATCGATTCCGATTCCTTTTTTGTTAAACCAACGCACTTGTTCGTTCCCCTCTCAAAATAAAACATTACGATCTTTGTTTAGCGATTCATATTAATTAATTGCAAAGATTCATTGCTTCATTGTACCTTTTTATAAAGAATTTTTCACTATTTGAGTGTGACTTTAATTCTTTTTTTATATTTGACACTAATTTGATAGATGAAACTCAAATTGTTGCTTAATTCTAACATAGCGGCGCAAGAATAACTATGAATTATATGTATCTTTTGCTAGTCATCATTATTATTTATGGTATTAAAAAACCGAGAGAGCGTTAAACGCTCTCTCGGTTGAAAATTTTTAAGTTAATTAAGCTTTTTCTACGTTAGCAGCTTGAGGTCCGCGTGCGCCTTCTTCGATGTCGAAAGTTACAGCTTGTCCTTCTTCTAATGATTTGAATCCTTCTTCGTTGATAGCTGAGAAGTGTACGAATACATCATCTGCACCTTCACGTTCGATGAAGCCAAAACCTTTTTCTGCGTTAAACCATTTTACTGTACCATTTTCCATATTACTTGTTCCTCCTCGTGCCGTAAGCACATTCTATTTCACATTATTGCTATGGTAACGAATCGGAATGTTATTACACATATCTTTTTTCTTTCCCTAACAAAATGCTAAGTAAACTATACCATGCATTTTTTAATAACGCAAGTAAATATATCAATTAAATAAAATTTACACAAAATTAATTTTGAAATTTATAAACTTTTTACTTACGTTTTCTTAAAAAAATCAATAATAATTTTACCAAATTTATGTCTAGTTATATCCTTAAAAGAGATCGTGTTCTTTTAAGCTTATATAGCGATTCTCACCCACGATAATATGGTCTAGTACTTCTATTCCCATCATTTCTCCTGCCTTTGCCATACGCTCTGTAAATAAAAGATCTGCTTCAGAAGGATTTGGATTTCCTGAAGGGTGGTTATGGGCAATAATGATTCTTGCGGCTGAATATTTTACTGCACCTCTAAAAATTTCTCTTGGATGTGCAACAGAACTATTTAAGCTGCCTTTAAAAACAGTTTCTTTCTTGATAATCTCATTTTTAGTATTTAAATAAATTGCCACTACATGTTCTTGACTGAGACCACTAAGTTCGTCTTGGAGCAAATGACCAATGTAAGCACTAGATGTAACTGTTCCTTCTTTAATTTGGGAAGCTCTGATTACACGCCCGCCAAGTTCTATTGCTGCAATCAATTCAATTGCTTTTGTCTTTCCAATTCCTTGTATATTCACTAATTCCTCAACCGTGATATGTCTTAATGAGTATAAGTCCTCTACCTCAGTGAGAACAGCCATACTCAATTGTAGGACATTTAAATTTTTTGTACCTGTCCTTAATAATATAGCGAGTAATTCGTGATTTGCTAATGCTTTAGCTCCATATTCACATAATCGTTCTCTGGGTCTTGATTGTTCTGGAACGTCCACAAAGCGCTGTATTGTCTTATTCAAAGTCAGTCCTCCTTGTACGTAAAAAAGAGAGTAGCTAAAGTAGCCACTCTCTTTTATATACTGTCAAAAATTCTTAAACTTAATCTTTTTTTTCAGCTATTTTTATATAATCAATAACTTTTGTCAGGTCACTTACAATATCAGTGGCTTTTTCTTTTGCCTCTTGGTTCGGTTTTAATAAATCCGGAACCATCAAGACAGGTATGCCAGCAGCGTGTGCTGCTCGTACGCCATTTAATGAATCCTCTAAAACAACGGCTTCTTCTTTTTCTGCACTTGTGTAACCAAGCGCTTTAAGAAAAATTGCAGGATCAGGTTTTGAATTTTCTACTTCATCTCCACCGACGACTGCTTTGAAGTAATTTGAAATATCAGCATTACCAATCATAATATTAACTATTTCCCGCTCAGTGCTTGAAGCAACAACCATTTCAATATCCTTAGATTGCAAATAATCCAATAAAGTCATTAAACCTTTTTGTTTTGGCAAGGAAGTCGTTAACAAGGTATGATGAATATCCTCTTTACTCTTTTTTATAAACTGATCCACTAATGAAGGATTTTGGTGTTCCTCATGCAATGCCCCGAAGAAGTCTTTGTCACTAGCTCCGATATATTTTTCGTAAAACGTATAATTAAAAGGTAATCCTATTTCATCAGCAGTAGCTTGGTTCGACTGATAATATAGCTTCTCAGTTGCGAAAATCAACCCATCCATATCAAAAATAACGGCTTTTACCTTTGTCATATCATTCTCCTTTTAATGCTTTAAGTTTGCCTAGCTGATCTGATACAGAAGCATAACGATCTTGATACTCACGTTGTTTGTTTCGTTCTTCTTCAACAATTTTTTCAGGTGCATTGGAAATGAATTTTTGGTTTGACAATTTACCTTCTACACGTTTGATTTCTTGCATCCACTTTTCAAGTTCTTTACCGAGACGCTCAATTTCTTCATCGACATCTACTAGTCCTGCAAGTGGTAAGAAAATTTCTGCTCCTGAGATGACTGCTGTTTTCACTTCGTCCGGAACATCTAGCGTTGTATCAATCGTTAATGTTTCAGGATTACAGAATCGCTCAATAAAGCTTTTATTCTCTGCTAAAAATACTTTTTCTTTATCTGATTTCGCACGAACCAGTATATCGATTTTTTTCGATAAGGGTCTATTCACTTCGGCTCTGATTGTTCTAACAGATCTTATAAGATCAATTAACATATCCATATTATTGATTGATTTTTGATCATCAAACGCTTCATTCGCTACTGGATAGTCCGCTACAACTAGTGATTCTCCTTGATGTGGCATATTTTCCCATATCTCTTCTGTTACAAACGGCATAACTGGATGTAAGAGTTTTAATGTCTGGTCAAGAACATGTACTAAGATGCTACGTGTAGAACTCTTTTCTTCATCTGATCCATTAAATAAAATTTCTTTACTCATTTCAATGTACCAGTCACAGTAGTCATCCCAGATGAATTTGTAAAGCGCTCTACCTGCTTCACCAAATTCAAATTTCTCAAATAATTCTGTTACTTGTATGATTGTTTCGTTGAGTCTAGCTAAGATCCACTTGTCTGCTATCGATTTTTTCCCATTCAGATTCATATCTTCTAGACTGAAATCTTCTAAATTCATAATAACATAACGACTGGCGTTCCAGATTTTATTGATGAAATTCCAAGACGCATCCATTTTTTCATAACTAAAACGAACATCTTGACCAGGTGCCGAGCCATTAGATAAGAACCAACGTAATGCATCTGCACCGTATTTATCAATAACTTCCATCGGATCAATACCGTTACCTAAAGACTTGCTCATTTTTCTTCCTTGTTCATCACGGATCAGACCGTGTATCAAAACGTTCTCGAATGGACGTTCTTCTGTAAATTCAAGACTTTGGAATATCATACGGCTTACCCAGAAAAAGATAATATCATAACCAGTAACTAATGTACTAGTAGGGAAATATCTTTTGAAGTCTTCTGATTCTGTGTTTGGCCAACCCATTGTTGAGAATGGCCAAAGTGCTGAACTAAACCAGGTATCTAGTACATCGTTGTCTTGTGTCCAGTTTTCACTATCTTCTGGTTCAGTTTCGCCAACATACATTTCTCCAGTTTCATTGTGGTACCAAGCTGGAATACGGTGTCCCCACCACAATTGTCTTGAAATAACCCAGTCATGAAGATTTCCCATCCAATTATGGAATGTTTTTTCAAAACGTTCTGGAACGAAATTCACTTTATTTTCAGTATCTTGATTATTGATTGCTTGTTCAGATAATGGATCCATCTTAACAAACCATTGAGTAGAGAGTCTCGGTTCTACAACGACACCTGTTCTCTCCGAGTGTCCTACACTGTGTACCATTTCTTCTACCTTGATTAAATAGCCTTGTTCTTTTAAATCTTTTACAATTGCTTTACGTGCTTCGAAGCGATCCATGCCTGAGTATTCACCGGCTAAATCGTTCATAGATCCATCGTTATTCATTACATTGATTCGTTCAAGATTATGACGATTACCAATCTCAAAGTCATTCGGATCATGTGCTGGTGTGATTTTAACGACGCCTGTTCCAAATTCCATTTCAACATATTCATCTGCTATGATGGGCAGTTCTCTACCCACTAATGGAAGTGTCAATGTTTTACCGATCAAGTCTTTATAACGATCATCTTCTGGATGAACAGCTACACCTGTATCTCCTAACATTGTTTCTGGACGAGTCGTTGCAATCTCTACTTCTCCAGAACCATCCGTTAAGGCATACTTCATGTGATAGAATGCACCATTTACATCTTTATGATCAACTTCAATATCTGATAAAGCAGTCTGTGCTTTAGGATCCCAGTTGATAATATATTCTCCACGGTAAATTAAGCCTTTATTATAAAGATCAACGAATACTTTTTTCACTGCATCGTTTAAGCCTTCATCTAGTGTAAATCTTTCACGGCTATAATCAACGGAAATGCCTACTTTAGCCCACTGATCTCTGATATTTGAAGCATATTCTTCTTTCCAATCCCAAACTTTTTCTAGGAATTTTTCTCTTCCAAGATCATATCTTGAAATGCCTTCTTGAGAAAGCTTCTCTTCTACTTTTGCTTGCGTTGCGATACCAGCATGGTCCATTCCAGGTAACCATAAGGTATCGAATCCTTGCATTCTCTTTTGTCTGATAATCATATCCTGAAGAGTCGTGTCCCAAGCATGTCCCAAGTGTAATCGTCCAGTTACATTGGGTGGTGGAATAACGATTGAATACGGTTCAGCATTTGGATCTTCACTTGGTTTGAATAGGTCCTTTTCCAACCAACGTTCATATCTTCCAGCCTCTACTTCTGTTGGCTGATATTTCTTTGACATATTGATTTCTTCTGTCATACAATCATCTCCTATAAACTATTCTATAAACAAAAAAGAGCATTCATCCTATTAACTATAATAGGACGAATGCTCTACACTCGCGGTACCACCTAAATTGATCGAAGCACACGCGTGTCTTCAAACCTCTTTATTAAACGGATGTAACGATCCGTTAGTTCAAACAAAGCTACTTAACGTTCACTTTGTTAGCTCTCAAGCTACTTCCTTAATGCTTCTGTTAGGGATTCTCACCAAACACCCATTCTCTTAAAACAGTACACACTAGATACTCCTCTTGATCATCGCTTATTTATTTAATTTATACGCCATTTTATTGGTTAATGATATTCTATCAAACTACTATTTGAAAAGAAAGGTTTATTTAAAACATTTCCGCTTCTTCATGTTTTGCTGCAGCAACAGCTGCTTCATAATTAGGGTCTTCGGACATTTCTTTAACGACCTCATTGTAGACAACTTGTCCTTCTCTATTCAAAACAAGAACCGCTCGAGCAGTTTTATCTGTTTCTTCAATGTAAAGACCGTAACTTTTAGAAAATGAACGTTCCGTGTCATGTAACAGATCCATATCAATACTTTTAGCTGCACACCAATCTTTTTGTTCTTCTACTGTATTTGTAGAAATCGAAATAATCTTTGTATCTTTTAGGGTGCTAGCCATTTCGTTGAATTTACCGGTTTGTCTTGAACAAGTACTTGTATTGATATCAGGAAACGTACTGATCAACACAACATATCCTTTGTAATCTGCTAATGATACAGACTGTCCATTAAGATCTTGGAGTGTAAATGCGGGTGCTTTTTCCCCTTTTGCTGGGATTTCTCCATTAGTTGTTAGTGGTTTACCTTTCATGTTGACATCCATACTGATAACCCTCTTTCTTTTAATCTATAACCTTATTCTAACGATAAGTTTTCTGAATGTACAACGAAAGCCTAAAATAAGTCTTCAAAGATTGCTTTCTGTTTTGCTTCTTGTGTTTGATTCAATTGAATACGCTCAACCTTTATCCCATCAACTGCTCTTTGAACCATGCCTTCGACATCTAGTTTCCCTTCAGTCTCTAATACATGAGCTAATTTCGGTTTGGTTCTTGGTTTCGGTGGTGAGAAAATGGTACAGCAATCTTCATAAGGTAACACTGAAAGTTCAAAAGTATCAATGTTTTGCGCAACAGTAATAATATCATTTTTATCCGTTGTAATTAATGGTCTGAGTATTGGCGTTGTCGTTACTTCATTAATCACAGCCATACTTTCAAGCGTCTGAGAAGCAACTTGACCGAGAGATTCACCGTTAATGATCGCAAGCCCGTTTCGCTTTTCTCTTAACTGATCGGTTATCCTCAGCATCATTCGTCTCGTTATCGTCATCACATAACCTTGTGGCACATATTTTTTGATCGTTTCCTGAATCTCTGTAAACGGCACTTCAATGAATGTTGTCGGACGCGAATAACGGACAAGTTTCTCTGTGAGATCTTTTGCTTTCTGAAGTGCTTGAGGACTAGTGTACGGTGGACTATGAAAATGTACAGCTTCTAATTCAAGACCCCTTTTGAGCGCATAATACCCTGCTACAGGAGAATCGATGCCACCTGACATCATGAGCATCCCTTTACCACTTGTTCCGCTAGGTAAGCCGCCAGCACCTTTGATTGAGTTGCTTGAAAGGTAGATGCCATCTAATCTGATTTCCACTCGAATGTTGTTGTCAGGATTTTTCATTTTTACTTTTATACCTGGAAAAGCTTCTGTAACAGCTTGACCAATGATTCGATTCACTTCATTCGTCTCGTAATCCCAGTCATGATCTGCTCTTCTAGCTGTAATTTTAAAAGTTTGACCTGGTTGATGTGTTTCTTCCATCAAAGAAATTGCTGCTTTACTCGCTTGCTCAATCGTCTTTTCGACTTTTATCACTGGAGAGATGGTTTGAATACCAAATATTGTTTTTAAGCGTTCTAACACTTCTTCATAGGGTTCACCATTTAGTTCTATATGCAGACGATCTCTATGCGCTTTAATGATTAAATTGCTGTACGCCGATAAAGCTTCCTCTACATTTTTACCTAATTGTTTTATGAATAATTTTCGATTTTTCCCTTTAGTTGATAACTCTCCGTATCGTGCCATCACTTCTGTGATCATTTTTCATACCTCCCTTTCTTTCTTAGTGAATGCCGTAAAATCCTCGGTAAACAACTTCAAATGATTCAATAAATTTTTCCATTTCTTCCATTGAATTATTTCTAGACAAACTGACACGAATAGCCGTCTCGGCTTGTTTCTTAGCAATCCCCATCGCTAACAAAGTGCTCGATTCAGCTTGTTTCTTACTAGAACACGCACTTGTAGTGGATACAGTGATCCCATGTTTTTCTAACGCATGTACGACTACTTCCCCTTTAATATTTCTAATACCAAAACACAAAATATGTGGCGCATGCGTTTCAGGGGTGTAGACGTTTACCTTATTTAACTGACTTAAATAATGCTTCAACGTTGTAATCATTTCCATCATTTTACGCCTATCTTCACTAGCAGACTGCAAAACATCATTTAATGCTTTAGTCGCTGAGACAATTCCGGGTAGGTTCTCTGTACCGCTCCGCTGATTCCCTTCTTGCCCACCACCGCTCAGTAATGGAGATAGTTTCTTCCCTTTTTTGACGTAGACTATACCGACACCTTTAGGACCATGAAATTTGTGTGCAGAAAAGACTGCCATATCTATCCGACTATCCGCTCCTAATTTTACCGGCACCTTCCCAATCGCTTGAACAGCATCCACATGGAAATGAACAGTAGGATAAGCTTTCAAATATTCACCAATTTCTTCTATAGGTTGTATGCTACCTGTCTCATTATTAACAGCCATGACAGACACCAGCACAGTTTCTTTCTTTACAGCAGATTTTAAATCTATCAGTGAGATAATACCCGTCTCGTCGACCGGTAAATATGTGACGTCCCATCCCATTCTTTCGAGCTGTCTATATGCTTCTAACACTGCTGGATGCTCAATAGATGTGGTGATTAAATGTTTACCATAGGTCATTTTTTCAAAAGCTGTGCCTTTAATGACCCAGTTATCTCCTTCTGTTCCACCACTTGTAAATACAATCTCTTCTGACGAAACACCCAATAATTTGGCTACGCGTTTCCGTGATTGATCCAATAAACTCGCCGCTGTCTCTCCTTTTTCATGAAGGCTAGATGGATTAGCGTAATATTGTTGACTTACTTTTGTGTAAGAATCGAGTACAGGAAGAGCCATTTCAGTTGTTGCACTATTATCAAAGTAAATCATCTTACATCTCTTTTCATCGAATTGTTATTGATTTTATCCGTCTTATTTAAACGAACTCTATTATAGCAAAATCTTGTCAACCTTCAAACAGTAAAAAAGCTGGAAAGTGATGATGTCATCACCGCCCAGCTTCAACCCTTCAATCGTTAAGCATATTTCTTTTCTTTATAGTATTCTTTTTCAATAGTTTCAAAAGCTCCAGGTTCAATAGATTCTAGTTTTTCACGAACCATTTTCAAAGCTGTTTCATAGTCATATTCTTCTGTGAATAAACTACGACTATAACGAATGGTTTCATTCACTTCACTATAGTCATTTTTATGACGGTATAATCGTTGGCTAACTAATTCACTTAGTATAGCTTGATCGACTAGTTGATCTGTTTTCTCCGCAAGCTGATCAACATCATCTTCGCACAGCTCGTGTAACTTATAAACTTCGTTCATATCTAACTTGGGCTTCGCTAATACTTGGCTTAATTTCTGAATATGATCAGTGGTATAAAAGAAAAAGTCTAAATATTCGTGTGGTAATCCTGGTAAATTTTTTCCTTCAACATAACGTTTCATTTCACGCATCGCTAGTTCCATTTCTTCCAAATCACCTTTTATTTCCAATTCACTTTCTCGGTAATCTGTCAGGTATGAGCTAATTTCACTTTGCTTTTCGTTTAATGCTTCCAACTCATCAAAAAGTGTATTCAATTGTTCACTAGCAGTTGAATAGGCAATTTTTTTATCCGAAATTTGTTCGTTGATACGTATATACTGCTTATCAAACTCTGATATCCGTTCTTCAGCCGCTTCCGCCTCTTTTAGCTCATCTCTATACAAGTGATAGCTCTGAGAAAGTCGATCAATCTCAACCAAAAGTTTACGATTTTGTTCTTTCAAATAGAGTAAAATTTTTCTGATTTGACTGACCAATTCTTTCACTTCTGTTTTAGCTTCTATTTCTAATTCTAACTTTTCATAAATTTTATCAATATTCTGATCTAACTTTTCTGACTCATTTTCTGCTTGCTTAATTTCAAGTGTGCTGATTGCCTTATTAATACTTTCCAATTTCACATGAACCGAAGCGAGCTCTTCTTTGATCGATTCATCTGGGAATATATAATCTTCTTCTTTTAATGTCTGGTAACCACTTTCTATTTCCTGAATTTGCTCAGTGGTATCCTCATCGATCTTCGTCAAAATCTGAGGAATCTCAGTCATATAGTTTTCCATGGTATGAATTGTTTCTTCTAACTGTTCTAGCAATTGATTGGCCTCTTCATGATCACCAGTCGCGGTTAAATGTGAAAAAGTCGAGAAGTCTGTTTCCATTGTCCCTAAGCGCTCTTCAAGTGCTTCCGCTGATCGACCAAAAGAAAAGCTTTTAGCCAATAAATCTTTTCGTATTGTATGGTAACGTTTCTTGATTGTTTCGATTCTTTTAAGATTCTCTTCTTCTTGTTTCATCAAAGCATCTAAACGATCATTTAATAGTTTCAATGATGTTTGAACTTCAGTCAGTTTTTCTTTAGCAGCCTCTTGGTCTGCTCGAGCTTTCTTAAAGCGATATCGATCAGTTGCCTGCTCCGCTTCAAAAAGCATGCTTTCAATTGCGGGAAACTGTTGAGTCTCAATATTATCCCATTGTTTTTCCAGTTCATCAGCCGTTTCTCGAGACTGTCCCGACATACTACGTTTCTCTAGAGATTGAATTTTAGTCGTAGGAAAGCTTTCCATCAATGTTTTTTTCCTAGTATCTAATTCATCAATGGTTCTATAATGTTTTTTTCTGATTAAATAAGTCGTTATGTAGAGAGCGACGATTAATAATATTATGATGATCCCGACGATTTCTAGCGTCATTTAGTTTCCCTCCGACTAGGCTTTACATACAAATACTGGTGCCTGGTATTCTCTTCTTAACAGTATATCAAATATTATCGAATTATGTTATACTTACAAGCAAATTCTATAAAATAGTGTATAAAGATTTTATAACTAATCTATATCTTTTGTGACAGCTATTAATGGAGAAAAGGTGATCATTTGGAACAAACAGCAATCAAACACATGGTAAATAAACAATTAGACGCACTACTAACTGGAGAAAAAAATCTTATAGCAAATTTAAGTAATGCATCTGCTCTTTTAGGTGAACACTTGAATGACATTAACTGGGCCGGTTTTTACTTGTGGGATGAAACAGATCAAGAACTTGTTCTCGGACCTTTCCAAGGTAAAGTGGCTTGCGTTAGAATCAAAAATGGTGCTGGCGTTTGTGGCGCTGCATTCAAAAATCAAGAAACTTATCTTGTACCAGATGTACATGCTTTTCCTGGACATATCGCTTGTGATGCAGCCAGCGAGTCAGAGATTGTCATTCCAATCACGAAAAATGGTAATCAAATAGGTGTTTTAGACATTGACGCTCCGATAAAGAATAGATTTTCTGAAGAAGATAAAGTATTATTAGAAGAATTTGCTACCGTTTTGATTGAACATTTATAATTTCATTTTAAATACCTGTTTAGAATCGTTCTCTATCCTTCTAAACAGGTATTTTATTTATTCGATCGTGTATTCATCTCCTGTATCTATATTTCTCATGAAAACATTACTCAATTTAATCAAGTTTAATTCGAAGTCTTCTGCCGTGATCGTATATTGATCTTCTTCTACTTCCACCTGAATATCTTCAATTGTTTCAATGTACTTTTCTTCATAAGCAGATGTTCCGTAACCTCTGATATTCCCTTCAAAAATCTCCAAGTCTTGGTTGGCAAAATAGTAAGAGTACGCCACGTCTGAATCATTTACTCCGATAAGCGCAACTCCTTCTAAATTTTCCGGTAATGCTGTGTCCTCAACTTCTACGTTCTGTTCTGCTTGCTCTTCTAATTGCAGCGGTTCTTCAGTTGAGTTTGTTGGTTCTTCAAGTGAACATCCAGATAGAAATATGCCCGTAATACTAAGTGCTGTTAGTGTGTAGCGCTTCATTTTTTCTCCTCTCTGGAAATGATTAATGACTTTTTAGTAATTTCTCCCAATCCCATTGTTTCATTTTTGAATAGAAGGAATCAGTCATTTTTTCCAACTCGTCAATATCTAACCAAGCATATTGATCATGCTCTTCAGATAAGATAATCATCTGTGCAGTAGTAAGTACTTCTGTAGCATAAATAACACCAGAAATCTGCCATTCTTCTTGAGGATTCATGAGATGCCAAGTATCAATTAGTTGAGTGGGACGTATCGTTAAATTCACTTCTTCTTTTACTTCCCTGATCAACGTTTCCTCCATCGTTTCACCGAAAATCATTCGACCACCAGGTAATTCAAATTTCGAATCAGATTCTGAAGCTTTATGAACAGCAAGAAATTGGTTATCCTTTAAAATCAATCCTTTAACTGCTGATACCATCAACAAAGATTCTCACTCCTGTCTATTATCTATTTTAGCTGCAAAGAAACTGCCTGTTCGCAATTGTTCAAGTAATTGACTATAGACACGTGCTTGCTCTTCCAATCGTTGTTTCCACATCTCCTTGGCTGTTTTAGTAGCAAATTCATTCATAGCATCTTCTATAAGTAATGTTTGATTGCTTAATCGCTCTTCTAAGTAGACTATCTTTTCACGAGTTGGTTTATCGTAAAACTTATGATAGGAAAGCGTCTCAAATGTACGGTACGTATCTATACGGTCTAAATGATCACTATCTGAAATCGTGCGTGCATTAACCGTTAGTTCTCCTTCTCTGCCCGCAATACCATCAACGTGACTCGCAATTCCAATGAATATTTCTTCTTTTTGTCTTTCCAGTAGCGGTAGTTCTTCTAAAAAAGATGCCACCATTGCTGCTGCATTTCTCCCATGATTTTTCCAATCTTGTTCTGATTGAAAGGCATTCGCATAACTAATATCGTGAAGCAACGCCCCGATAACGGTTACTTCATTATCTAAGTTTTCTTTGGTAGAAATTTTATCGGCAATGCTAGCTACTCTGAATGAATGTTGGTAACGATATTCTTTCTCCGATGGATTTTTTTCAAAATGCTTACTTTCATTATATGTATTTCTTAGTAACTTTAGAGCAGCTTCAATATTTTGCATAAGTCATCTCCTACATGATTTTTCATTTTCATTACATAAACGATTACCATTCAATCTTTCATTGCTAGCAACCTTCTTCATTTTATCATAAGTTGTTTTGTTATAAAAAGACTACAAATCGAGTAGGAGGTAAATCATTAGTTGATTTACCGTCCTCTCACACCACCGTGCGTACGGTTCCGTACACGGCGGTTCAATACCTTGCGTAA
>NZ_JAGFVM010000009.1 GCF_017599325.1 Marinilactibacillus kalidii
TGATATGAAGTTTCTGTTCGTCAGTGCGAGCATTTGCGTCCGACTTCCTTCAGATTCCGCCTCACGGCGGACACCCTTGTCATTCGCTAACAGTTTCTACTGCCAAGCCTGTAGTGGACTTTCACCACCAAGTTGTCGCTCATGCCGGGCGCACATAAAAAGAGCTGATCAATTATGATCAGCTCTTTTCTTATTCTTTAATTATAGTGAATCTGTTGTGTTCGTTTCTTCAGTTCCCGTTTTACTCGCTTCTTCATCGATTTTACTATCTAAACGTGAAAGTTGTTTTTTGGCAAATTCGCGACCACCAAGACCAAATGCTAAAGCAAAGGCTACTGATAATCCACCAATGATGAAGATAAACGCTGCTTGTACAATCGCTGATGCAAATTGTAATTGATCTAAAGCCATGAAAATCGAGAAGATGATCAAGATATACTTAGTCAATACACCTGCAAGCATACTTCCAGTTGCACGCTTGATACCTGCTGACAACATTTGACCACCGATGAAACCTAAGCCAATGATGATAGCAGCAAATAATACGTTTGGTACATATCCAATCACTACACTCAAGATGCCATTCAACATTTCAAGGTTTAGTGCATTCAATGCTTCAACTAAGAAGAATAGTCCAATCAAAACTGATACAGCTTGACCAATAATTTTTGCAAGATCAAGGTTCATGTTACTTGATGATTTAAGATAAGACGAATATTTGTTGATTCCTGAACTTCTTAAAAGATCCGTAAGAATTGTACCCGCAAATTTAGCAAGGGCAAACCCTACAATCAATAAGATAACCGCTACAAGGATATTTGGAATAGCAGAAAGAATTGTATTGAGCACTGAACTAATTGGTTGTGCAATCGTGTCGATATTCAATACATCTAAAGCTACAAGGATAATTGGAATCAAGATTAAGAAATAAACGACATTCGCTATTACTGAAGCTATTGTTCCTTTATTTTTCTCAATTTCAGTACTACTTGTGTTTTCACCAGTCAACTTAGATAGGTGTTTATCAATATTGGCTGCAAGTCCAAGATTGTATACGAGGTTTTTAACAAATCTTGCGGCAAACAATCCTAATGCCAATACAATAGCTGCTGCAATGATATTTGGAATAAAGGTCAATACCGTATCGATCATGTTCATAATTGGTTGTCCAATTGAATCAAGACCAAATGTTGAGAAGATACCCGGTAAGAATAATACCCAAATTAGATAATAAGCAATTTTACTGAATGTTTCAATCAACATATGTGATTGCTCTTCAGTATTTGTTGCCCCCCATTTTTGGAAGTATTTTCCAATCCCGATTGCTTTTAACCCTTTTGATACTGCCTTACTCACCAAAGTTGCTACGATCCATGCCGCAATAATAAGTACTATACCAAGTAATAACTGAGGTAAGAAGTTCAAAAATGAATTAAAACCATTCTGAACAGTGTTTGTCATATTGTTCATATTTATCTTGTCTCCTTTGTTATCTATTTGATTACTTACATTAGTATATAGAGTGGTCATACTTTCTTCAAACAATATGCATTGTATATTCATATAAAAAAGCTATTTAGCCAAGGTTTCAGGCTAAATAGCTTTCATTTTATGAATAACCTATTCTATTTATCCAGATACATATACGTTTCTGGTTTTTCATCAAAATAGAAGACCCCAACGCCGCCGATACCTAGGTGCGCAGCTAGAACCGCTCCTATATCTAATATCTGTGTTGATACACTCGGTAATGCCGTTTCAACCATCTCTCTTAACTTTTCTGCTGCTGCAAGATCATTTACATGACTGATCGTGACTAGTTGATCATCAAACGTTCCAACGCCTTCTTTGACATCCTTAATGATTCGTTTGTATATTCGTTCTTGTCCGCGGACAAGTTTTTTTACGATAATACCCGTGTGATCGACTGTTAAATAAGGTTTAATATTCAATGCTGTACCTGCCGCACCAGCCATTTTTGAAAGTCTACCACCTTTAACCAACCAATTAAGATCATTCAGTGTGAAATGATACCGAATATGTTTAGTGTTTTCTCTTGTCTGATTGACGACAGTTTCAAAATTCAAACCACTTTTTACCATCTCCATAGCTTGGAGAGCGAGCAATGCACCACCACCAGAACCGCCTAAAGAATCAATGATTTCAATATTCATTTCTGGATGATTCGTTCGATATTCATTGATCAAAGAATGGGCTACTTGAAATGTTCCAGAAAATTGACTATAAATCGAAAGGTATAAAACATCTTCTCTCTCTTTTCTTGCTTCATCCAACAAATTTAATAATGATTGAGGAGAGATTTGAGAGGTTTTAGGCATAATCCCTTCGCTCATATATTGATGCACTTCTTTTAATGATATTTCTTCTTGATCTAAGTAAACTTTTTCTTCAATAATCACGCTTAACGGTAGAAACTCATAGTCATAATTCTCTTTCATATACGTATTCTGATCAATACCAGAATCTATAATGATTTTTATCAACTTCATCCCATCCTCTCTTTACTATTCAATCATCGATTAATGATATCTTCTACTTGTTCGGCTGTCAGCTGCTCATCATAATATTTGTTCCAAATAGTAGAAAAATAGACAGCTGAAGCATGGCCATATATTTGAATCGCATTATCTTTCCATTTTTGTAATAGTTTGTAACGAGCATCCGATTCGTTTACTGCGAAATTATTTAATTTCTTGCTATCTATTTCAAAAGTGATTTCTTCCACTTCATCGTTCTTCCAAAGTGTCATCCAAATTTCATCTGGTATGACTAGAACCAACAGATTTTCTTGTTGGTAAACATAGAAAAACCCTTTTTTAATAAGGGGTGCAAGTACTTCTATCTGTTGAATTTGTTGGAAACCCAAAGCTTGCTCCACTTGTTCACCAAATTGATTCAATATGTCTTCTACAACTGGTTTGTAAAACTGATCGAATTGTTTTGGAATGGAAGCTGTCAG
Source organism: Marinilactibacillus kalidii (assembly GCF_017599325.1). Classification (GTDB taxonomy): domain Bacteria; phylum Bacillota; class Bacilli; order Lactobacillales; family Carnobacteriaceae_A; genus Marinilactibacillus; species Marinilactibacillus kalidii. The sequence goes on from NZ_JAGFVM010000009.1 coordinate 2,981, forward strand.
TACTGTAACTAACTGACTTTTTTTCCAGCTTTTTTTTGTTTCAACTTTCAACTGCTTAGCTACTTCGACTAATTGCGCTTTTGTGTAATAATTTAAATTATCCATTAACGACGCACTTATCGTTTTTTTGATTATTGGAAAAGTTTCTTCTGTATTCACTTTTATTTCATCCTTTACTTCAATTCATTTCATCCAATGATGGATGACTAGTAGATTAGACGATCGATTTTAGTCATTTCAACTTCATAATGTGATTCGATATAAGTAATAATCTGATTCAATACTTTTTCACATAAAACACGATTATTTCCTACGATACCAAAGCCTATGATTGTGATGTTTTGTCTATCTAATGCATCAATTTCTGCCGCACTCACATTAAATTGATTGGAGACTTTTTTTAATATACTTTTGACAATACTCCTTTTATCTTTCAAAGAGTAGGCATCGTAAATCAGTAAGGTCAACTCGATTCCCATTAAATTCATTGAACGACCACCTTTACATGTGTCTTGTTCATTTTCTATTTAAGTTTACATCAATTTGTTGCATCTACATCATCATACCACAATTTATACTGCTATTAAACTTCATTTGCCTATTCCTAACCAGTGAAGAATAGAAGTTGATTGGGCTAAATAATGATCCAAATAACTTGATGTTTTTATCAAATTTCAGTATCTTCTATATTAAAGATACGATTTAAAAGGAGCATTTCATGAACATTCATCCATCTCTTGATTTTAAAAAAATCTCCTTTGTTGCGAAAGGCGTTCTCGTTGGCGCACTTGTTGGTATAATGGTTAGTTTGTTTAGATATACCATCAACGTTTTATTGGCCTATACACGAGGTGCTTATACTATCATGCGATCAAATTCACTTTGGATTATTGCTTGGGTTTTTCTCACCTTATTCGTTGCATTTATTGTTTCCAAACTCATTCGAGACGAACCGCACATCAAAGGCGCAGGCATCAGAAATGTAGAAAGTCAGCTATATGGCATCACTAATATTCGTTGGTTTTCTATTTTTTGGAGAAAATTAATTGGTGCAAGTTTAGCCTTAGGTTCCGGTCTGGCTTTGGGAAGAGGTGGTCCATCCATTCACTTAGGTGGTGTGATTGGTAAAGGTGTAAATACATTTTTAAAAGGCAATCGCTCGCAAGAAAATATTTTACTCTCTTCTGGCGTTAGCGCTGGACTTGCTGCGGCTTTTAGTGCCCCACTAACAGGTGTAATGTTTATACTAGAAGAAGTCCATCATAAATTTTCGGGTGTATTATTATTGACTGCTTTTACATCTTCTATCGTTGCGAACTTCGTTGCTCTAAGAATATTTGGAATTGAGCCCGCTCTAAGTTTAGGGGCGGCTGTCCGATTCCCCGTTGACCAATATTTGCATTTGGTTATTTTAGGCAGCTTACTAGCAATCATTGGACGACTCTATCAAGAAGCATTGATTTATTTACCAGAATTATATAAGAAATTACCCTTTCCTTCTTATTATCATGGATTTATTCCCTTCTTACTCGTTATACCAATCGGTTTATACCTACCCAATATGCTTGGTGGCGGTATAGCGATCATTGATATCATTGATTCTACTCGCTTATCGACTCAATTACTATTTGGGATTCTTTTGTTTAGGTTTGTGTTTTCACTTGTTTCTTACTCTTCCGGACTTCCAGGTGGTATCTTTTTCCCAGTACTTTGTATCGGTGCACTCGTGGGTGCGCTCTATGGAAATCTCGCATTGACTTATTCGAGTATAGATACGATTTATTACCAAAATTTTATCATGTATGCGATGGGCGGTCTGATGACAGCTGTCATCAAAGCTCCCTTGACCTCTATCATTTTAATTGCGGAAATCACCGGTACTGAAAGTCAGCTCATGCCATTAAGTTTAGTCTGTCTCTGTACATACGTCGTCGCAAACTTTTTGGGATCGAAATCATTGTATGAACGTTTGATGGACAATGCAACAAAGCAATTGGATGCAAGACCGAATGGTGAAAAAGTTACGATCAGCCTCATTGTCGAAGCGGATCAATTCTTTGATGGTCTAGCTTATCAAGATTTAACGTTCCCAGAAGAAGCAGAACTGTTAGAAATCGTTCGATACAAAGATACCTTCGAACCTGATGAAACGACCGTATTAAAGGCTAATGATGAACTTATTATTCAGTGCGATAGCGGTCTAGTACCTAGCCTAAGAACCTATCTTCTGAGACACAACTAAACGATGCACTCTTCTATTAAGAAGAATGCATCGTTTTTTTGGAGATATTTATTTACGATTTATTTTAACTTTATATCATTAAATATGCTAGAATGTATAAAGATATTCTAACTTAACATTTTGAACAGAAAAAGGAGATTTTTATGCAGTATATTTGGATGATAATTAAAGGGATGATCATTGGGATCACAAACGTTATTCCCGGTGTCTCGGGTGGAACAATGGCCGTATCCTTTGGTATTTATGATGATGTCATACATGCAGTCACACATATCAAAAGTGAATTTAAAAAAAGCGCCCGCATTATAGGTCCGCTGGTTATTGGTGCAATATTAGGCATTGCTGGTTTTTCATATTTTATTGAATTACTACTCACTCGTTACACACTTGCTACAGCGGTTGCCTTTATCGGACTCATTTTAGGTGGTCTACCCATTCTATGGCATTCTTTTAAAAAGAGTATGATCGTTGAAAAACAATCAATCAACGTCATCCACATCATTCTTTTCTTTGTCTTTTTTGGAATCGTTACATGGATGGCTTTTGCTGAAACAGGTGGTACGACCGATCAGACGATTTCATTAACGATCGGTCATTTCTTAGCTTTATTCTTCGTAGGTGTTGTTTCAGCTGCGGCTATGGTTATTCCTGGGGTCAGCGGTTCTTTACTCATGTTGATTCTTGGTTACTATTATGCCGTCATTTATACGATCAATCAGTTTACTGGTGCACTATCGACCTTTGATATGAGCACAATGATTCCATTTGGTATACTGCTTAGTGCTTATGCTTTAGGAATGTTGTCAGGCATCATTTTAATCAGTAAAGCGATTGATTATTTTTTCGAGACTAAACCAACTTATACGTATGCTAGTATATTAGGATTAGTTGCAGCTTCTCCAATTGCCATTTTAACAAATACGAATGCATTGGGTGATTTGCAAGCTGGTAGATCTATTTGGTACTATCTGCTTACGATTGCGCTAGGGTTAGGCTGTTTCCTTCTAACATTTGCTTTAGGCAATACCAAAGATACAGCTGACACAACAGAATAATCAAAAGCACTTGCTAAAACGACGAATCAAAAAGATTCTAAGTCGTTCACAGCAAGTGCTTTTTTTATAGGACTTCTTGTACTCTTCCTACTTGATCTTGTTCTTCTAACATTACTTTTATACCGTGAGGGTGCTGGGCACTATTCGTCAAGATTCTTTTCACATGTCCTCTTGTCAATTTACCAGATCTTTGATCTTTTTTTAATACGATATCGACTAAAGCGCCCATTTTGATATTCGCTCTTTTCTTACCATCCATTTATTTCATTCCAATCCCATTTAAAATTTGTGGTCCTTCTACGACAGGGAAATTCCCCAATAATAACGCTTGGGCTTGCTGGGCACTATTATTGTCCGATTCATCGTTTTCAAGGTCAGCAATCAGTTCATTCATTTGTTGTATTTCTTCCACTTGTGTTTTTATTATACCATCAGCAAGCTCTCGAACTCTAGGGTCACTTATCTGCGCACGTTCACTAGTTAAAATTGCAATTGAATGGTGTGGAATCATTGCTTTCATCCATGCAACATCGTCAACTGTCTTCTGGCTTCTTACCAACCATAGTGATAGACCAAAAACACAGACAGAAGCTGCCAGTATTATACTGTTCAGTTTCTTATTCTTATACATTTTCCACATAAATAGCATCATGATGATGGCCATTACAGCGCCCATTAAAATCGCCATAAATACTCTTGTCTGACTAAATTTAGCGTCTGCAATTTCAAATACATTTAAGTACATTAAGCCATACATAACGATTGTAGAGGTTAATATCATTAATCCAAATTTTGCATATTGTTTCATTTTACACACTCCTTTTTTATTCTTTATTATCTGCCAATAGCTGTTTATAAAGATTTTCCGTATCCTCATCGTAGGCAACTAGTACGACTTCTTCAATCGAGCCAGGAACCTTCAATGAATGATTAATCGTATCAATCGCTATTTTTGCAGCCTCTTTCGAAGGATATCCATAAATACCGGTGCTAATAGCTGGAAAAGCAATGGATTTCAATTTGTTTTCTTTCGCCACCTTCAATGCATTGGCGTAACAATCTGCTAATAAGATATCCTCATTTTGTTGACCATCTTTATAAACAGGCCCAACTGTATGAATGACGTAGTCAGCAGGTAGCTGGAATCCCTTTGTCATTTTGGCTTCACCTGTTTTTGCACCATGTAATGCACGAGTCGCTTCTAATAGTTTTGATCCCGCTGCTCTATGGATCGCCCCATCTACGCCACCACCGCCTAAAAGCGATTTATTTGCGGCATTGACGACCGCATCAACTGATAATGTCGTAATATCTCCACGCCATGTTTTCACCTGAATACTCACGCTGATCATAACCTCCTATATTAAAATCTTACTTTCTATGGTAAGCCTTAATCAATGTTGTCGCAAATAAAAAGCTTAATCATTGAGATTAAGCTTTTTCGTATTCGTTATTTTCAGGTTTTGTTGTATCTACTTTTTTTCCAAGCAAGAAGACCATTGCAACCGTTGCAACAAAAGTTATCGGTAACACGATCCATATACTCAGTCCCATTGCTGAGGGCAAGTAGCCAAAAAAGATGGAGATGACTCCGACAGCTAAGGCATAAGGTAATTGTGTTTTGACGTGATCAATCAAGTTCGAACCAGCACCCATTGACGATAGAATCGTCGTATCTGAAATCGGTGAACTGTGATCTCCAAAAATAGCGCCTGTCAAAACAGCACCAGCTGACATAATAACAAAGTCAGGATTTCCCGGCTGCAAAGCCGTTGCCAAAGGAATGGCCAGAGGCATTAAAATACCCATTGTGCCATAAGAAGTTCCCGTTGAAAACGAAATAACTGCCCCTAGAATAAAAATAACAGAAGGCAACAAAACTGGTGGTAATGTGTCTCCCAATAAGGATACCAAGTAATCTGCCGTACCTAATTCATTCATCACGCTTGATAATGACCAAGCCAATAACAATACAACCCCTGTAATCATCAATGTTTTCATGCCGTTTACCCAAATTTCAATACCTTTACTGAAATTGAATAAGCCTTGGGTAACGCCCATAACTAGTGCGATGATACTTGCAATCAAAGCTGCTTGGAATAATACGATTGAAGCATCTGATGCCCCGAATGTTTCTCTGATTGTCTCAAAGGATAGCGGCGCATTCATGACTGTTTGAGCAAGTAAGGTATCTTCGCCCGCTAAGATAGTAGCGCGTCCGTTCATGTAAAAGCCTAGGAAGCTGAACACAATGAGACTGACGATTGGAACTAATGCGTTCCAGATCGTTGCTTTCTCTTTATCTAATACTGCTTGTTCTTCGTCACCCGCTTCAACTTCTGAAGAAGCTTCAATCAGTAATCCAGTATCTCTAGCTCTTTCCTGTGCTTTCTTCATTGGACCAAATTCTCTTAATGTTAGTGAGGTCACGACAACAAACAGTAGCATCAAAATGTTGTAGAAACGATAAGGAATGGTCTCTAAAAATATCCCGTAAGCATTAACGTTTTGGCCAATCGACTGATAAGCGTCATTGATTAGTCCAACTTCATATCCAATCCATGTTGAGACTAAAGCAATTCCTGCAATTGGTGCTGCCGTTGCATCAATCACAAAGGCTAATCGTTCTCTTGAGATTTTCATTTTATCTGAAACGGGTCTCATAATCGGACCTACGATCAGTGCATTCGCATAATCGTCGAAAAAAATCAGAATGCCTAATGCCCAAGTAATCAATTGTGCACTGATGGGTCCTTTTGCTTTTTTTGCTAAACTCTCAGCTACTGCCTGTGCACCACCCATACTGGTAATCAGCGCGATCAGTCCCCCTATTGTCATAACCTGTAGAATAATCCCTGCATTCCATGGATCAGCCAATGAGCCTAAAATATAGTCTACAATATCCGCGAACCCAGCAAAGATGGCCATGAGAATATTTGTACCATCATAAAATTGCATGATAATCGTCCCCGAAAAAATTCCCACAAACAAAGACAATACAACATTTTTAGTCACAAATGCGAGGATGATGGCAATAATTGGTGGAAGCAAAGTCATCCATCCAAGTGAGTTTGAAAGACTTGATTCTACTTCTTCAGCGTAGACAGTCTGTGGAATCAGTAATATTATTAGTGCAATTAAAGTAAGACATTTTGCTTTATTTTTCATTGATCTTCATTCTCCATTTCTTTCGTTTGTTGTAAGTTCAGCTATAAATAACTGATTTTTTAGGTTCTATAATATTTGGTGTTGGTGAGAATTCGCCAACACTATTTTTATGTAAAATGAAACAAGCGAGATTCTCTGATAGACTATAGTTACCACACCAAATCTATAGGAGGAATCTCGCTTGCTTGAATCTAATGATATCAAAAAATTGCTTCATATCCAAGATGAATCGATCACATTGACTCAGATCGATCGTCAAACCCTAAAAGGAACTTTAACCAATATTGTCAGTGGGACAATCACTTATACACCAGGCTATTGTCCTAAGTGCGGTGTTAAAAACGCCGATTATAACATTATTAAGTACGGAACCAAGCTAACTAAAATGGTCTGGAATAAGGTGGCTGGGTATCCAACGCGCCTTTATCTAAAGAAACAACGTTTCTATTGTAAGTCTTGTACACAGACCTTCTCTGCTCATTCCTCAGAAGTCGAAGAACATTGTTTTATTTCTAAGAAAGTAAAGCAACACATCGGCTTTCAATCAAGAGAAGATCTTTCTATGAAGTATATAGCAGAAGAACATACGGTATCACCTTCCACCGTTAAGCGAGTGATTAGCACATTCGCCCAAGTCTATTACCCTGACTTCCAATCTTTACCGCCTTGTTTGCTTTTCGATGAATTCAAATCAGTCAAAAATGTGAAAGGTTCGATGAGCTTCATTTACGCCGATGGCGATACACATGAGGTGATCGATATCCTTCCTGATAGAAGAAAAGCTTATCTCAAACTTCACTTTCAAAAGTATCCGCTAAAAGTGAGAGAGCAGGTAAAACTCATCGTGATTGATATGAACGCAGCTTATGAGTACTTTATAAGAGAGCTTTTTCCAAATGCAAAAATCATTATTGATCGCTTTCACATCACCCAGTTGATTAATCGATCTTTAAATAGAATCAGAGTAAAAATCATGAAACAATACAACCATTCTAGCTATCCGTCTAAAGGAAT
>NZ_JAGFVM010000010.1 GCF_017599325.1 Marinilactibacillus kalidii
TGATTGCCTCCAGGTATGTTTTTAGTGGTTAAAAACAGTGTACCGTACAGGCGATCATATGGCCTTTCTTTTTACACAATTATATGGACTTTATCTCTATAATGTTAAGGAGAATTATTAATGAATAAAAACCAAAAAAATATTTTAAATGCTTGGATTTTGACAGAAGCATCAGAGCCTAAAGAAATATCAGATGTTAAGGAAGTGCTTAGTGCTGGGGAATTTGAAAATGAATCAAATCAAAAGATAAAAAAAGTTCAAAAGTTAGAAGTAGAAAAATTCCCATGGACTTGCTCGAATTTTAAAATGAACGAGAAGTTGGCAAAGCAAAAACATAATTATACTCGACAGTTTACTTTATATAGATTTTGTTATCCAAAATTTTACATAGAAAAATATCTGAAAGAATATTTTAAAAGTAAGGAAGAAATAGTCAATAAATCTTATGTTCCTTGTTATGGGTATTCATTCAGGGTAGATGCGTTAGGATATATGGTTGACGAATCATTAGAAGTCCCAATGATTCATTCATTACTGAAAATATTGTCGAAAACTTCAGAGATAGAAAATGTTTTAGAAAATTACAATCATAAACTAGCATTGTTTAAAGAAGAAATAAAGTCAATTGTTGCAGATAATCCTTTATCTAAAAAAATCATGAGTATGTTAGACCACAAATTTAAAGAATTGTTCTTTGTTTTTGATAGCCACTTATATGTACAAGAAAAGTATTTTAGTATAGAAAAAATTAAGCAGGGAGTTAAACCTTACGATTCAAGTAAAAGTTATTATATGAATGATTTAGAATTGATAAAAGAAAGAGGCGTGAATAAAACTCTAGAATGTTATATGGAAGGAATTAAAAAAGAAAAGAGAGTAGAAATTGATAATAATTTTGAATATATTGAAAATATTTTGGCACCAAAAAATATACCCGATGGACGTTGGCCATCACCAATTGAACATCGGCTTTCTTTAATGCAACAAGTAGCTGTTAATCAAATTACGATTGGTACAGAGTCTATAGCATCAGTAAATGGCCCTCCTGGAACAGGAAAAACAACGTTACTAAAAGATGTTTTCGCACATTTAGTCGTTGAAAGGGCAAAGGGAATTGTTCAGATAGATAAGCCAAATGAAGCAATCATAACAGAGAAATTACACCCTACTGATATGCACAAAGTGCCAAAGTTAAAAGAAGAACTTAGTCAGTTCAAGATGGTAGTCACATCAAGTAACAATGGAGCAGTAGAAAATATTTCAAAGGAATTACCATTGTCTAAAGAGCTGATTAGAGATATAGAAGAAGATACAAAGTTTCCTTATTATGAATCCCAATATCAAGAAGCTGTAAAAGAATTAAAAGGAATGATTACATATTCGGATAAGCTTATCGGGAACGATCAGAGTATAAGCACCTGGGGACTGTTTTCTGCTGTAATGGGTAAAAACTCGAATGTTGAAAAAATGCTTGGGGTATTTCTAGATACGAATAAAGAAACGCCAGACATATCAAAATTAAGTGGATGGTTGATTCAAGAATATAAACAAACAGAATACAATCAGCGTATGAAAAATTGGGAAAAAGCTAAAGAACGGTTTAAAGAAGAACTAAAAATGATACAATCTTTGAAGAAAGAAATCGAATATGGTTATAGAATATCTGAAAAAATAGGTGATCTTAGACAAGAAAATATAAATGATAAACTCGAAATCAATGTAATTCAAAAAGAAAAAGAAATCATAATAAATGAATATAAATCTTTAAAAAAAATTCTTCAAAAACTAACTGAAGACGAACCAGATTGGAAAGAAAAAATATCTGATTTAGAAATACTACAAGAAGCCCTACCTAAAAAAGGCATAATACAAAAGATAATGAATATTTTATCGAATAAAGAAGATGAAGAAACTCAAAAATTAAAGAATAGAAAAGCTCTGATTATAAAAGAAAAAGAAGCTTATAATTCTAAAATTAACGAACATCAAGAAAAATTGAGACAACTAAAAGAAAATCAAAAAGATATAGATAATCGTATACTAGTACTTAATGAAAGGTTATCAAAAGAAACAGCGTTAATGTCAAAATTGAATGATTTTCAATCAAAACATCCTGATGTTGTCGTTCCAGTTGAAGGTTTTTGGGAAAGTAATCATTATGATGAATATCAAGAATCAGTATTATGGCAGTCGGATGAATTACAATTCCATAGAGGTAGATTATTTATTTACGCTATGGACTTGCATAAGCATGTTTTAATTGCAAATGCGCATAAAGTACAAAAATCATTATTGATATTAGCTAATCCTAAGAAAAAATCCATTGAAGAGATTAAACAAGCGTGGAATATATTCCATCTCATTACACCTGTAGTTAGCACAACGTTTGCTAGTATAAGCAGAATGTATGGAAGGATAGAAGCTGACTTCATTGATTATTTATTTATTGACGAAGCAGGTCAAGCTGTTCCTCAATCAGCTGTAGGCGCACTATGGAGATCGAGAAAAGCTATTGTAGTTGGAGATCCTATTCAAATTGAACCAGTAATTACGCTTGAAAAGTCGTTATTGGATGAAATCAGAAAAGCTTACAATATATCAGAACATTTATTAGGTATGGAAACTTCGGTACAAAAAATTGCAGATTGGTCGAATCCTTATGGAACTAAAAGTAATGATAGTTGGATTGGCATACCTCTTTGGGTACACCGAAGATGTTTAAATCCAATGTTTTCAATCGCAAATAATATGGCATATGAAGGAAAAATGGTACTACCTTCTTATGTGAAAAAAGCAGAAAAATCTGATAAGAAAGTAATAGGGGAATCGATTTGGTACGATGTATCAGGTGGTGCGATTAAAGGACAGTACGTTCAAGAACATGGAGAAACAGTGATTGAGTTACTTTTAGAAAAATGGAAAGAAAACACTGATTTACCAAGTCTTTATATTATCTCACCATTTACTGCTGTGAAAAATGAATTGAAGAAAAAGCTGAAACAAAGATTGATTAAAGAACGTCCTTCGTATAAAGAAGAAATAAAAGAATGGATTGATCGTTCTGTGGGAACTGTTCACACTTTTCAAGGGAAAGAAGCAGATACGGTTTATTTTGTGACAGGAACAGATAGTCAACAATCAGGAGCAGCAAAATGGTCTTGTTCAAAACCGAATCTACTAAATGTAGCAGTTACTCGTGCAAAAGAAGAATTTGTCATCATTGGTGATTATAACCGATTTGAATCTTATGATTACTATAAAGATATCATTAAGAATAGTGAGGTTAGGAAATATCAGACCCTTAAGTCTGTATAAAATCAACCATTAATTCTTTTAATGGTCGATGAATGAACTCTATTGCAAAAATTTTTCTTTGTCTCACTCAAGAAAGGAGATTTTCTCTTGATAAATATAAACAAATATATTAAGGAACTTGACAAATTAAAAAAAATACCTGAAGAGGACTCTAAACGGTTAATACAAGCCGCTGGAATAATTAGCGACTATGTCAAAAGAGCCTATGATATTGATCTTATTGTCGTAGGCGGATTATCTGTAGAAGTTTATACTAAAGGTGGATATATGACTCAAGATATTGACTTTATTGGTGTTAATCATGAAAAAATTATGCATGCTTTAGTAGATTTAGGATTTAAGCGAGTAGGAAAAGATAGTGTTCATGATGAATTAAAGATTTATGTTGAAGTACCAGACTCGGTATTAGAAGGTTCCGAAGAGAGAATAAAAAAAGTATTAGTTGGTAACCAATATAGTTTGTCACTGATAGGAATTGACGATATTATAATTGATCGTATAAGAGCGCTAGTTCAATGGAAGGAAAAACGACAAGAAAAATGGATTTTCTCTCTTATCAGGGATTATATTAAGGAAATAGACTTGGATTATATTAGAGGCAAATTACTTAGAGAAGAAAATGACCGATTCAATCAATTTCTAGATTTGCTCAAGGAAGAAAATCTATACGCCCTCAAGCAATTCGAATTGACGAAAGAATTTGACAATAATAACATTCCTTATAGTACTATAAGAATAGCTGAGCTAGAGATAATTGCTATTCCTCGAATTCCCGTAGGTTATTATGGCTTGTCATTATCTCCTATTTTAATGGGGTATACCTTTGAAGAAGATGCAGATGGTGAGGAGACCTTCTTTGCTTTAAATTCTAAAAATATGTCAAAAGATGAATTGTTGAATTGGTTAGAATCAATTCCGAAAGAAGAAATGATTAATAAAAAAATATTGATTCAATTACTGAAATCAGTCTTTGAATAGGAAATTGTTTATATTAAGTGTGTTATGTTATAATATATATGTGAAAGGGGAGGTTACCCTATGGTCAATGTAAAGTTAAAAAGGGAGAATTCTGATAAAGAAAAATCTACTGAAATAACTGATATAACGGTCTTGATTCGTGAAAAACGTTTTGGTTATAGAACGGTAGCCGATCTTGAGCGCAAACGTCCACGGAACCATAATGAAAAACGACAATTGAAGCAATGGGAAAAAGAACGTGGTGGAAAAAAGATTGGAAAAATTTAAATAAGATTAATGAACGCTTAGTCGTTAGACTAAGCGTTTTTTCGTACGATGAAACACATAATGTAATGAATAAACTGATATATGAAATTTGTTGCGACTACGATAAAGTTATAGTATGAAACATTAATTAAATTTACTTATTAGAACTAAATTTAATTAAAATATTTATAGTGATGAGCTGTTATTAAAAAAATACTAACTAGAAGAGGGTGATTTAGATGAGCAAAAATAGTGAAGCAATTAAGAAAAGGTTACATGAAGATTCTGCATTTAAAGAAGCCTTTGAAGAAGAAGAATTGAAACTAGATTTAGCAGATATCATGTTTGCATTAAGGCAAGAAACTGGGTTAAACCAATCTCAGTTTGCTAAAAGGGTAAATAAATCCTGCTCCACAATCACCCGAATTGAAGAAGCAAGTATGTCTCCTTCTATTATTCTAATTGAAGAAATTGCACATGCTTTAAATAAACGACTAGAATTGAAGATTGTAGATAGAGAGAATAATAGACAAGAAGAACTTGTCTAAATCGATAGTGAGAATATTATTTCTCACTATCAAAAATGAGAGGGGAAAAAAATGTTAGAGAAATTAAATTTCAACCTATTGACTCAAGAACAAGCTATAGAGATTGCTGATGAATGGAAGTATCCAAAACCATACAATTTTTACGACATGACTGCTGATTTAGAGGATTACGAGGAATTACTTGATCCGGCTCTTCGCAAAGATCACTACTACGCTGTGGTAGCAAATGAAAAGCTAATTGGCTTTTTCTGCGTTTTTCCTCAAGAATCAATGGAACAAAGTGTAGAAATGGGATTGGGACTAAAACCAGCATTAACCGGTAAGGGTAGAGGAGAAAAGTTTGTAAAGGTAGTCGTTGATTACATCAACGAACAGTTCAACCACCCAACGATCTGGTTATCTGTAGTAGAATTTAATCAAAGAGCGATGAAGGTTTATGAAAAGAACGGATTCAAACATATCGATAAGATAACCCAACCTTCTAACGGAAGTACGTATACCTTTTATCGAATGCATAATTGATTTTCTATAAATTCACTTAGCTAGGTGCGATGAATCAGTAAGATGTGACTGCTAAACTGTATTGTGCAGTTATTGCTAGAAAAGAATGTGCACTTTTACCCTAATACTTCGTTCCTTTTGATAAACTAGAACAGTTAGTTGATTGACTGGAAGGAGAAGAAAAGGTGGATTTTAAAAAAGTGAATAGAATTGCAAAGGTGCACCATTATAAAAAGAAATGATTCTCAAACGCAAAGATAAGTCGAATGCTCGGCATTCATAGAAATTTCGTTAGAAGTGATTTACATAAGAAGCCCAAAGAAGCAATATCTTGGGTTCAATCACTGACCACTCGGGAAAGAAAGCTTGACCCTTATAAAGAAACGATAGTTAATTGGCTTAGTGATGAGCCAGAATTGTCCGCAGCTCAAATTGAAAACTGGCTGAATGAACAATTCAACTACAAAGAAGCGGCTTCAAGTACCATTCGCTCTTATGTCAAAGAGTTAAGGGAAACCTACGGTATCCCTAAATCCTTTACTTATCGTCATTACGAAGCGGTACCTGAACTACCCGCTGGTAAACAAATTCAAGTAGATTTTGGTGAAATCATAGTACAACGTACATTAACCGATAAACGAGTAAAGTTGTAATGTATTGGGTTTGTTCTCTCCCATTCTCGATTCAAATACATTGAATGGCAGGAGAAGCCTTTCACCACCAGAGATGTCATCCGAACTCACGAGAACGCCTTCGATTATTTTGGTGGACGAACAGAAGAAATCGTATATGATCAAGATAAGCTAATGATTGTCAGTGAAAATCATGGAGATATCTTATTTACTAAGCAATTTCAGTCGTATGTATTGGAGAGACAATTTATCGTTCATGTCTGTCGTGCCGCTGATCCAGAATCAAAAGGAAAAGTCGAAGCTGTTATTAAATTTGTTAAATATAACTTTGCGAGAGGACGCCGATTTCGGACAATTAGGTCATGGCAAGAACAATGCGAAGCCTGGTTAGAACGAACGGGCAATTACAAAGTTCATGAGAAAACAAAAAAGAGAACGATAGACGTGTTCACTCTGGAAAAGCCACACCTCATCTCGATCTCTAAGAAACGCATTCTTTCGAATAATGAAAGTATAACAAAGACCATATTGAAAGACAATACGCTTCAATTTCAATCAAATTACTACTCGGTTCCTATAGGAACCTACCAATCAAGAAAAACAACGAAGGTCCGTATAACAACAAGCGACACCCATCTTTACGCGTACGATATGAAGAGCGATCGGCTGATTGCCCAACATCCCTTAACAAAAGGAAAAGGCAAGCTAATCAAGGATTCTAATCATGGTCGCGAAAAAGATAAGAGACAAAAACTTGAGCTGCATATCTGTGAAGTACTCCGCAACTTTGAAGAAAAAGAGAAAGCAGCAGTCTTTATTGATCAACTAAAAGTTAAATATCCTAGACACATTAGGGATCAATTACGAGTCATAGAGTCCATCGTAGATAAAAACAGTGATGTGTTGGACCAAGCATTAACCGAATGTCTAGCATTGAAATTGTTCAGTGCCGTCGATTTAAGAGACGTGGCAATAGAGATAGCTCGTCGACATGTCCAGACAGATACTCACTCTGAAAAGAGTGACGAGTTATCCGAAAACTATCAAACAATTACCGCTAGAGAACGTTCTTTTGAGTCATACTTAGAGGTACTAGGAGGCGAACGACAATAGGAACAACAGAGGTACTTCAAGCACAATTCAAGCAATTCCGTATGACCGAAACAGCCCAGGCTCTACCTTCGTTCCTTCGGGAAGCGGAACAACAGTCCTGGACGTATCAAGAGCTGCTTGTGGCATTATGTAATCATGAAGAACAGCGTCGAGAAGAAAAGACACGATTAAAGTATTTAAAATGGGCACAATTTCCTTTTGAAAAGTCCTTAGAGGACTTTGATCCTAAAGAATCAGTTTCACTCAGTAAACGACAGATTGATCAGCTTAAAGAATACGATTGGTTAGATCAAATGTTTAATCTCGTTCTCTTAGGTCCACCTGGTGTGGGGAAAACGCATATAGCGATTGGATTAGGATTAGAAGCTATTGAACGAGGCAAACAAGTCACTTTTATCTCGATGGGTGAGTTGATTTCACTGCTCAAAACCGAAGGTTATGTGCGAAAGTCGGCAATTCGCCTCAAACGTATGAGAGAAGCTGATTTAGTCATTATTGATGATATGATGTTTATGGCAATGGAAACAAACGAAGCTAATCTTTTTTTCCAACTCATTAGTGATTTATATGAAAAGAGTTCGATCATCTTAACATCTAATAAAGGCCCAGACAGTTAGGGAAAGATGCTTGGAGATCAAGGGATTGCGACAGCGATCCTTGATCGACTTCTTCATCGTTGTGAAGTGATTCATATGGATGGCGAAAGTCATCGAATGAAACATCGTGAAACAATTTTTGAATAAAAAGTGCACAAAGTCATCTGGCAAAAAGTGCACATTTGTGGTTGACAGTTACACCAATACTTCTTGTTGCGAATTTCCATTCAATACTTCCTTGATTAGTTTTCTTTTAAACTCATTTGTATAAACCCTTTTTGTTTTTCTTTTCTGAAGTCCGTTGAGACAATACTGCCTATAGGAAGTAATCCACCTACCAATCATTTTATGAGTACATCCAAACTTTTTAACTAAGGTATTTTGAGGTCCTTCTCCATTCATATAAAATGAAACGATTTTGTAATTTTCCTCAGCTATCCATTTCTTATTTTTACGCATAGAAAAACTCCTAATAAAGTAGTAGTAGAATTTTTATTATTTCTACTGTCTACTTTATTAGGAGCATATCAAAAGTCCCAGCCTCTTTTTAAAAGGTGGGTATCGAATGACAAGAACAGTTGGTTTTATTTATAATTTATTAAGTCCTTTCCCAACATTCCTTCGATACGTATTCGTATATATAATGTTCTATACTTTATCCTTACTTATATTGTTCTCGTTACGAGCTATCGGTATCTATATTTATAAATTAAAGTTCTACTATTATAAGCATGCATCCGACGCCCTCACAGTAAGAAAGGTTTTTCTTAGGTCTCTTTTTATTGCATTGCACTTGGTTATGTGGGTATGGTTCTTATCGCACATAATTTTTGGTGAGACAAATAAAGAATATGTACTTTTATCTTATCATTTCGCTTTTTCAATGAATTAATTAAATCGTAAATTTCAAGTTTAAGTTAGCCACCTAGAAAAAAAGATATCTTTGTTTAAATAATAGGTATTTATTTGGTTGGTAGAAGAAGCTCGGACTTGTTCATTAAGCAATATCGTGCTTAGGGCACTCCGGTCAAAGAGCGCAGTGCGTTGGCAAAACAAGTATTGAGGCGTTTGATAGCCAAGTATCTTTCGTGGCTAGTCATTCATCCGTTGTTGAATTCTTAAACAGTTAATTTCACTGAATGGACTGATGGCTTTCCCTTTTGAAATAAATCGTCGAATAAATTTGTGCTGATTCTTGCAAGTGCCTCTTTCCCATGAGGCATACGGATGGTTGAAGTATACATCTAGTGTCTCTTGAAGCGTCTCATGAAGGTCGGCGAACTCAGAACCGTTATCAGAGGTGATGGTTTTAAACACTTTAGAGAACGTGTCGCCGGCTCAATGTCGTAACTGATTGATTGCCTGATCGACAGATTCTTTACCTTTGCCATTGAGTTTAAGGATGATTTCAAAGCGTGTTTGACGTTCAACTAATGTCAATAATACCAAATCAGTTTTTTCTTGTTTCCAACAACTGTATCAATTTCCCAGTGACCAAAGGTCTGCAGGTTATCAATTTCTGGGGTCTTTATTCAGCAGACTGTCCAAATTTCGCTTATTTTTCGATTTCTATAAGTCGTGTCTTTTGGTTTACGCGATAGTTTTTCAGTGAGATACATACTGGTGGTTCTCATGATGCCTTTGTCAATCCATCCATAAAGAGTCGTTGTACAGGGAACAATAACCGGATCAAACAAGTCGTGGGTCAAAGCAAATTCAAAGACCACGTCAGGAGACCACTTTTTCTGTAATCGTTTGTCATCTGCCCATTTTGGCCGATGGCCACAGTTCAATCGGTGTCTATCGTAAGCGGCTTGACCGTTATCAGGATCGTAACGCGTTATGTAGTAGTCGTAGATTTTCCGTTCTGCTTTTGACGTCTAAGTCGAGTAATTGTTCCGCGATATATATCATTGTTAATTGTTTGCGGAACACGTGTCATTAGATTCGTAATTTGGCGATTGGAGTAGTATTCGGTCTTTAAGATAGCAATTTGAGAACGTTCTGAATAAGATAAGCGTTTCCCTTACGGGCTAATTTGTTATCGTTAGTGTGCGTCATGTGAATTCATCCTGTCTATTGAAAGTTAGTGATATAACTTCAATATAACATAAAATTCACATGGCGTTTTTCTATGGATTAGCCCAAGTGGCTAACTTCATTATAAAATCCATCAAAGATAAAAATATAAGATGATAGAATGTTGCATTATAGCGATGTCAAAGTTTGCAACTATTCGTGCAAAAAAGGGAAACTACATTAATTTCATACTTGTTATAATAGTGGTTAAATAAGATAGTATTTGTCTTATTTAAAATAAAATGGAGGTAAAAAAGATGAAAAGAATATTTTCGATTCTGGCAGTTTTCATGATCACGTTCACTCAGTTCAGTCATCTGATTGCTGCTGCTCAAGCACCACCACCAGTAGATATTTCGGTCAAGGAAGTGAACTCCGAAAACCAAGATCCAAACGATTTGATGCTTGAAATCAATGTCGCGAATGATGCCGATAGGGTAGATATCTATTATTCTGATGGAGTAGATATTGATGAAGACAATATAAAAAATACAGGCATTGACTATTCGTTAGACAAGCAGAATAGGAAGCTGTCAATCAATCGTACTGAGATGGACAATCCCTTCAGGGTTTTGTTTAATTATTTAAACAATCAAAGTCAGTCTTTCCGTTTTGAAACATATCGCGGTGAAGAACTAGTTGATACGATAATGGATACTTATCAAAACAAAAATGAAATGTCTTCTGAGATAGAAGAGACCGCTAATGAAAGTTCAGAGAATTCTGCAGAAACTGAAGAAGTTTCAAAAGAAGACGATGAAGCGGAAGAGCCATCTAACAATAAAACTGAGACAGAAGAAACCGCAACTAATGAAAATTCTGAAAACACAACAGATGAAAGTATAGAAGCAGAAGAACCTGCAAAAGAACAAGTGGAAAATGCTGGAGAAATAAATAAAAATAACCAAAGCCCAGTTAATTATACACAAAAATTTATCAGCCCAGCGTCATTAGCAGGTAATTTAAATGTTGATATTGCATTAAAGCCACTTGAAGAAACGGTACAAGCAGGAAAAGATGCTGTTTACACGATGGCTTTCAAAGTCACTGGTTCTAGAACAGCTTATACAAATGCTAAAATACGTGTTGCTTTACCGGACTCAGAATTTTACAGTTTTGATCAACCACTATCTGAGTTAACGATTGCATCAGTAGAGCCTGTGTTCAACAGTGCAAAGAATGAGTTGGTATATAACTTTGATACACTAAAAACAGGTCAAACATACGAGAGAAACGTACGATTAAGTACAGCTAACGGTGTGACGCCTAAAGGCACAACCTTACCATTGACTGTATCCTTTGAAGCAGATGAGCAGCCTTTAATTGATGAAACAAGAAAGGTTGAGATAGACTCATCTACATCTATTTCTCTTTCAAAAAGCTATATAAGAACTCGTAATAGCAATTCGACAGTTCCATTACCAAATACGCAAACTCTTTGGAATGTTAACGCAAATATTGGCAAACAGTCTGTTGGTCAAAGCTATTTGCAAGAAGGGTCACAAATTGTTTTAACTGATACCTTACCAGCTGGATTGACCTATATAGAAATGCTTGAAGGTCCTGAACCAGATGAAGTGAATGGTAATCAATTGATTTGGCGGTTTGATGCTCCTACAATCGACGAACAGGAAAATCTAGAAGAGTACTTATTTAATAGAACTTTTCAATTAGTATTACGAACTGGCTCAAATACTGGTAGTGATGATGGGCAACCTGGCTTAGAGAATAGTGTTTCAATGAATGCGACATTTGTCGGCGATATTGAATCTTCGAGTGAAGCCAGCGATATTGTTAAAGTATATAAGTCTAACCCTAGCAATGACAAGGTTACTGGTAACATATTTGTTCCAACTCATTCAGGGCCTATTGACGATGAAGGAAACATTGCACCTCTCAGTAATAAGAATCCTAATATTGTCGTGTATGATGACGCTCTATTAAGGTTTGATTACGCAATTGCGCCTTTATATGAATCAGAGTTCGGTGATTTTAGAGAGTATGAGACACGGTATGATATAGACTCTAATCTAATTCTTGAGAGAATCAAGACACCAGGTGGATTCGCCTATCGTCCCAATGCCGGTGTTACTCCTGGTCTTCCACTTAAAAGAGATCCGGTGTATACCATTGATGCTATCGTCAATGGTCAACGTAGAACGCTAGTTGCTGATCCTGAAGATGGTAGAACATATAATCGAAACGATTTGGGACTGACAGACAGTGATAAAGTATCTGCGGTTTTCTATAATTTCACCTATGCACCAAGTGGAATGATAAATGTAGGAAAACCTGAATACGAATTTAGTGTTAAACCAGGGTACGTTGGTCAAGTTGAAAATAAATTCGATGTTTACGGTTATGCAGCAAATGGGCGATCATTCGGTAGAGAAGGTGACGTTCGCAAATATAATTCAAGAAATGAATTAGCTACTCCAAGACAAGTTCAAATCGCCGCTCGACCAAAAGGTCAACCGCCGATTGGAACGGTTCAAGTTAACTTAGAAGATCAATCGGGGTCCCGCGTAGAAATTGGACCTAACCGTATGCGTGTAGATCTACGCACAGAATCAACATCTCCTGCGGCAATGACCGAGCCTTTATCGGTGGTCGTGTTAATGCCGGCAGGAACAAAAGTTTCGGATTCACCCGAGGCAGAATTTGTGGACGCTGAAGGTCTCTCCAGTACATCTACTTCTGCTCAAGGCGGGAGCTTCGAGATTCTTGATGATAACTATAATGGTACTGGTCGACAACTCGTTCAGTTTAATTGGAACGATCGCTTATTGAGACCTGGAAAACAACTGTCTTCTTCTATCAATGTAGAAATCGAAGAGGGCGTCTCAAATCTTTTACGTTATGATGTCTATGGTTATTCAGGTGATGAAGAAATTACAGTACCTGACAATGATGAACCTGGATTGACCGATACGACATTACAATCGGATACGGATGACTTAGACCGAGATGGTAATTCAGCTGAATCGAGACTAAGATCTGCGAATGAATACTACATTAGTGGATTATACGACGTTCAAACTGAAAAATTGGTTCGAGGAGAATTGGACGAAGCGTATTCAACTTTTGGTCAAACCGTTCCAGGCGGTGCGATAGATTACCGCTTTAATATCACAAATTCTTCTGGAAAAGTGATTTCTTATATGACAATGATTGATGTCTTACCATCAGTCGGCGACTTAGGAATCACGGATAATATAGATAGAGGTAGTCAATTTACACCTCTTTTAACAGGACCAATCACCGTTCCAAATGAGTGGCAAGATAGGGTAACGGTTTATTACAGTACGGCTAGTAATCCCGAAAGGGATGAATTGACTCGAAACACAGATTATCCTGAATCAACGACGCAATTAACCAACCCAACAGGCGCCGAAGCACCGAACTGGATGGTTGCTTCGGCTGTATCAGTATGGTCAGATATTCGGTCATTTAAAATTGAACTCAATGAAGGAACAGCGTGGGTAGATGGAGAAGCGATTGTGTTAGACTTCTCAATGCAATCCCCTCAAGCAACGGATGTTGATCCTTCGGTTTTTGATAGAACAGTAACGCCAACGGCTAGAGCTGCATGGAATTCTTTTGCCTTAGCTACAGATGAAGGACAACCAGTAGAGCCTGAAAGAGTAGGCGTCTATATGAACAATCAAAACACAATCAGGTTGACCAAGGTAGACCCAGATGGAGAACGTCTAAGTGGAGCTGTATTTAGCTTGACAGCTGTTCCTGATACTGGCGCAATGGTTCCGAGAGATTCAGCCGTATTGATCACAGATAGCGACGGTCTCATTGAAGTCAATGACCTTGCCCCTGGCACTTATCGACTACAAGAGACACGAGCACCTTATGGGTATGAAGCCAACGGCTTTGACGAAACTTTTGAAGTAACGGGAGAACAAAATGCTTTATATGAATTCGAGGCTGTTAATCAGTTCTTGACTTCTAGTGTCAGATTGACTAAAACAGGTCAAGATGGTGCGTTACTAGAAGGTGTGGAATTTGAATTACAAACAAGAGAAGGAGAAACCTTACGAACAGATCTTTTCACTGATGAGAACGGTGTATTATTGGTTGAAAATTTAACGCCTGGGACCTATCAGTTGGTTGAACAATCAACATTACCAGGTTATGAACTAGATCAAACACCTCAACGTATCTCTGTCTTGCTAGGTGTTTCTCGAGAGTTTACGATCGATTTCGAGAATGAACCTTCACCGGGAGACGTTGAATTAATTAAAGTAGGACCGGAAGGTGAGACGTTGGAAGGGGCAGTATTCCGCTTGGAGGATGCCGAAGGCAATGAATTACAAACGGGTCTAACAACCAATGAGCAAGGACGATTATTAGTCGAAGACCTTGATTTAGGGGATTATCGCTTTATTGAAACACAAGCTCCTTATGGTTATGAGTTAGACGATACACCGATTGACTTTACAATTACATTTAATCAAACGGAACCATTAGAAATCAGGGTGGATAACGAATACACACCTGCCGTCTTTGAATTGACCAAAACAGGAGAAGACGGGGAATTACTAGCAGGTGTCACCTTCAATCTAGTGGATAGCGAAGGGAACATGTTACGAGAAGGACTCGTCACGAACGATGCCGGCGTGCTTCGTCTTGAAGATCTTACACCAGGTGATTACCAACTGATTGAACAAGAAAGTATCCCTGGCTATGAGCTTGATCAAACACCAATTCCATTTTCAATTGGGTTAGGTCAAGATACAGTTGGAGAAGTGACATTTGAAAACGAATTGACTCGAGGTTCTGTCGAATTGACGAAAGTGAATCCAGATGGAGAAGCATTGGAAGGGGCAGCGTTCCGCTTGGAAGATGCCGAAGGCAATGAACTAGAAACGGGATT
>NZ_JAGFVM010000011.1 GCF_017599325.1 Marinilactibacillus kalidii
GATCAGTTCTCCGAGAAAATATATCCAGTTTGAATCAAACGAATAAAACTAAAAACAAAGTATCGTACATTTTACACAGAACTCTGGACTTGACTTAATTGAAGCACATAAAAAATTATAATAAAATTTTTAATCATAGAATTATTGTAGAGAGTATCTAACATTAAATAAGTCAAAATCGTTACTAATTACCATCCTGAATGAATTCTGTTTTTTGCCTTTAATTTTATTGATTGACTAATAAAACTAGAACTTTCTCCGCTTCCAGATATAAAAATGGATTAATCGCGAATTATCATCGAAGGGATAATGAACATATCGATAGTCATTATTTGTTTAGTTTCAATTTAATATTGAACATACTTCTTATATTTACTCTATTCAGTAAAAAATAAAACCCTATTATTAAAATCAAAAGATTAATAATAGGGTTTTATTCTAATTAACTACATTCTTAACTTCTTACCTAAACTACCTCCTGGATGATACAACAAGAAATCCTTTTGATTAAACTCTTTTAGTTTAGACAACGTTCCTGCTAAAACATCTCCTAACGCTAAACAAATGGTTGAGCTTGTCGTTGGAGCGGTCTTTAAGTGGTCTGCTTCTTGGTTATATCCATAAAGCAATGTGTAGTCACACTGATTTACTAAGCTTGAAGATTCCCCAGCAGTCATAGCTATCGTTCTGGCGCCGATTTCTTCAATTGAAGGAAGCAATTCCAGTACTTCTCTCGTCTCTCCGCTATTGGAAATCAAGATCACAATATCTTTGCGCTCTATCATACCGAGGTCACCATGTACGCCTTCTGTACTATGCATAAAAAAGGCAGGTGTACCTGTACTCGCAAAGGTTGCGGCAATTTTTCTTCCAACATGACCAGACTTCCCAACGCCGGTAATCACAACTTTTCCTTCGCATGACAAAATCATTTTCACAACTGTGACAAATTGATCACCGATATAGGCTTCAAGTTCACTTATTGCTCTAGCTTCTACTGCTAGTATTCTTTTTGCTTCTTCTATGATCACCTTCCATTACCACCTCTCATTCTATTTTTTCCTTGTTTCGAAAACGGTCTCTAGCAGCAACCAATTTCTCTGCATTCATTGCGATTTCTTTACTTGTTCCTTTTGTAAGCAAAGACCCAATCCCTAAACAATCTGCACCAGACTGGAACCATTCGTCCATATTATCGAGCGTTACCCCACCAGAGGATAATATAGGCATATTGGGTAGTGGCGTTTTAATCGTCTTGATAAAAGATGGTCCGAAGTGACCGGCTACTGGAAACAACTTAATAAAAGCTGCACCGTATTCCAATGCTTCTACCATTTCGCTTATTGTCGAACATCCAGGTGCATAGGGTATTTGGTATCGATTCGACAAAAACGCTACTTCCTTATTAAAATTCGGTGCGATTATAAATTCGGCCCCAGCTAGAATAGCTGCACGCGCTGTTTCTGAATCAAGTACTGTGCCGGCACCTACTGTCAGTTGATCATCAAATGTCTCTTTAAGATAGGCAATCATTTCACCAGCATTCGGCAGTGTATAGCTTATTTCCAGCACGCTTACACCACCATCCAGACATCCTTGAGCAATTTCTTTCGCGCGCTCTTTTGTTTCAACTCTTACAATGGCCATAATAGCTTCGGCTTGAATGTTTTGCACGACTTCTATATTCATCTCAACACGCCTATCTCTTTGTATTCTTTGATTAACTGACTAATCGCTTTTTTTATTTCTTCTCTCGGTTCTTGAACTGGTTTACACGGACCACCAACGGGTATACCTGTTTCAGCAACTGCGTACTTCAAGACACTCGGTAATGTTCCGATTTTGTTGAGTGTTCTAAGTGGTTCGATTGCTTCTTGACGTTTGTTAGCTGCTTCAAAATAGCCCATCGTCCAGTCTCGAAAAATGGCGACAATCTCTGCAGTCAGTACGTTAGAAAGAGCCGTGATTGCACCATCAGCGCCCATTCCAAGTGCCATAAAGATACTTGAATCTGATCCGCATAAAACAGAAAACCCTTCTACTTCTTTTGCTACTCGAATGTATCCTTTTAGGTTCTCTATATTCCCGCTACTATCTTTTATCCCAACAATTCGCTCAACCTGCATAAGTGAATGAAGTGTCTTGGGTTCAATATTAATGCCTGTTTTTGCAGGCATATTATAAAGTAGGATCGGCTTTTGTACACTCTGTGCAATTTTTACATAGTGCCAGATCAATTCTTCTTGTGTTGGCGGAATGAAATAGGGTGTAATGATACTGAGTGCATCTATACCTAGAGCTTCTGCAGTGTTAGCAAAATCAATCACCTCTTTAGTCCCATTACCGCCCACACCAGCAATCACTGGTACACGACCTGATACGGTCTTTACGACGTGTTCGATAAAGGTCAACTTCACTTCTCGACTTAGCATATGTGCTTCGCCATTTGTTCCTAAGATAAATAGTCCATTCACACCTTTTTTGATCAACTGCTCAATCAACTGATCTGTTGCTTCTAAATCGATCGATTCATCTTCCAATATGGGCGTAACCATTGCGGTTATGATACCTTTGTACATGAGCTCTGCATTCCTTTCATCTTAGCTTACCTAAATATATTCAAGAATTGATCTAATAAGATACCGATAATGTTATGATCAACATTTGGGAAAGTGGATCCTTCAATACCCATATCTGCGTATAATGGATATAAGATAGCTGGCAAGAACGCTAACAACAAACCAACGAAGAATGATCCAGCTACCGCACCACGCCAACCACCAGTAGAATTACCAAAGACACCCGCTGTTCCACCAGAAAAGAAACAGATGTGTGCTGCTGGAATGATGATAACTGGGAAACTAAACGTAGCCATTATCACGATCGCAAGCAACCCTGCAGCATAAGAAGACAAGAATCCTACTAATACAGCCGTTGGCGCAAATGGGAAAATCGTTGGGACATCTAAAGCCGGTCTTGAATTTGGAATGAATTTCTCTGAGATAGATACAAATGCTGCAGTAAGCTCAGCAAGGAACATGCGTACACCAGTCATCAAAATAGACATACCTGCTGCAAACGTGAAGGCTTGTAACAAAGGATAGACTAACCAATGGATAGAACCTGATAATTCTCCAGTAGCTTCACTACCCGCAGCGAGTGTAGCGATGTAGAAAAGGATCAACATGATCGTCGAAACACCCATCAAGAAATCTCTGAAGAAAGATAACCATTTAGGGAAGTTGATATCTTCAGTTGATTGCGCTTTGTACTTACCAAATAGATTTCCGATGTATCCAGATGCTGCATAACCAATCATATTGAAATGACCGATCGCTACATCGTCTCCACCAGTAATCTTTCTCATAAATGGCTGACATAATTGCGGTAAAGCCGCAGAACAAAATCCTAGCAACGTACCCCCTATCACGATGGCCATGCTGTCACTAAACTCATAAGACTTCAAAATCAATGCCAGTACACATGCAAAGAACAAACTATGACCACCATGGAATAAGATGTTCTTGAGTGGCGTGATTCGTGCAAAAACGAGATTCATCAAGAAGCCTAAAATCAACGTACTGGATACGACAAAACCATAAGCTCCTTGTGCTAAAGCTGTAGCGGCTTCAGGAGAAGCGACTACACCTGTGATATTGAATCCTGTTTGAAACAGCACATTGAAGTTCTGTAGAGAGCCCGTAATGGTGGTAGCCCCAACGCTAAAAACCATGAAACCAATGACGGTCTTAAAGGTACCCGTCAATACCTCTGTTCCATTCTTTTTCTGAGAAACGAGTCCAATAAATGCAAATGCACCAAGTAACATACTTGGATTACTTAATAAACTGACTAAAAAATCCAATCGTCTTCTCCCCTTTATCCTTTTTGTTCATCAAGAAAAGCTTGAATCTTTGTTTTGATTTCTTCTTTGTTGGTAATACTGGATATACCGATGATAGGCTTGGCTAAACCTTTACTTTCAAGTTCTGCTTTTACATCCGTCAGTGTAATTAACAAATCTCCAGAAAAACTACTGACTGCATCTAATGATGCATGTTCTATTTCTATCGGGAAACTCTCTTCTTTAATTACTTGTTCTGTCTTGATTTTTAACATTAAACTTGACCCTACACCTGCTCGGCAAGCAATGAGTGCTTTGTACATCTTTTATCCTCCTAAGATCGTTCTTTGTTTTGAATATAGCGATAGACTTCTTCACTGCTTTTGCTTTTATCTAGTAAACGTAAGAAAACTTCATCATCTAGTAATTCAACTAAAGCAGCTAAAGCTTCCAAATGACTGGTACTATCTGTAGCGCTTAAAAAGAATAGATATTTAACCGGATCATTCGATTCATGACCAAATTCTACAGCTTGGTTTAATACAGTAATACTCATAGACGACTCGAGTGCTCCCGCATCGCTAGGCGCATGTGGTAAAGCGATTTTCTTCGCCACAACAATATAAGGTCCTGTTTCTTTTGCAATCTCAATAACCCGTTCTACGTAGTGATTCGTGATCTTATTACTCTTTAATAAGGGCACAGCAGATTTACGAATCGCATCAATCCAATTCACGGCTTCAATATCCAGTTGAATTGCATCTTGACTGATCAACTGACTTAACATGTTCCTTCCTCCTTTCTTGATCTAAAATAATTATTCACTGTATACGTACACCACCTCCTTAAAGAAATAGACAAAATAAAAACCCAAACACTTCCATGACCAAAATCGTCATTTGAAAGTATCTGGGTTAAAGCCTCAAATCAGTAATGAGTAACTCCCCTTTATTTAGTTTGTTTAATCAAATGCTCTTTATAACGCTCATCCTCAACGAAAACATTTTGTATGAGCTGCCGATTAATCATATCTCCCTTCATTTTTTTAAAGCCAAGTCCCTTACCAGTCACTACACACTTCCTTCCCTCCTCCGTTCGAACAACAACTGCATTATTAGAAACTACATGAAGGGCTTTCATTTTAATCAACTCCTTATAACTAAAACATATTAATTCTCTTATGATATAGGTATCTATATCACTAATGATTTTAGTATATCTTAAGATGTATTTATAGACAAGAGCCAGAGGTGAAAATTTTGTATAATGAAAAAAGAATAGTTGTAAATATCAAACCTCTTTTAGAAGAGAAGTATGATGGCATGAAACTTAGAGAACTTAGTCGTTTGGCCGACGTTCAGATTTCTGCTTTAAGTCCACTAGTTAATAACAAAAAGAAAAGAATCGATATTGGACATTTGAAACGAATAGCAGAGGCACTTGATATTACGGATATGAATGATTTAATTAAGATTGAAACAAAGTATAGTTCTGATGACTGAAAATTAACTTACTGTAAGTATAAATTAATAGTAGAATTTAATTGTTGACTATATGACCATCAAATATTAGTCTCACGAATATTTTTTTTAAAATTAAACGTATGAATTGTTTGTTGAAAAAATTTTAGATAGAAACTTTTTCATTTATTCTGCTGGCTTTAATTAAGTCCGCAGAAACTATTGCTAAATTCGTCTATTCTAATCAATATCGATTAAATCATCTAAATAATTCTCTTACAAAATTTTATAAGTTAATTTTCACTATCAGATAATGATTATTAAAAGCAATGACGTATCACAAAATCAATTTATTGATTACTGGTAAAAATTATGAAAATGAAAAAGCTCTAGATAAGTTTTCTATCTAGAGCTTTTTACATAATTATTCTATTAAAAAAAACATATTATTTATATCATAATAACTAAATCTAGCATGCTTTATCCTAGGCTTTTAAATAATTTAATAAAATAATCTTTTTCAAGCTTATTAAAGTATAGGCTCATATCAGCTTTGTCAATTTCGTTAAACATTCCTAAATGAATAGCTTCATGAATTTGTCAAAGTTTTCTTTTTCAAAAATGGCACTGAAAGGGTCTGCCTAGTCCCCGATTTATCAAATGCTACAGTATGTCTCATTCCGGAATCATTTTTTTCAATCCCCAAAGCTTAGGTATAACAAGTCCAAAACCCAAAGTAAGGACCGCTATAGATCCTATAGCTATATCTAGAATTTTATAATCCTTTTCAATTTGGAGCTTTGACATAGTTTTTAAAGGCGTAGTATTTTCTCCTCTAACTGCCGGTATGAGTCAAAAAATGAAATTTTTGGTTTATGAACAACCAAAAATTTGTTATCAACAATTATACTGCTTTTAACCCATTAAATAACTGTGATGTTAACAATGCTCTATAGATTTGCTATTAAAGATTCATTTCTTTATACTGTAATATTATTTAAACCAAATTAATTATGTATTAATGAATAAAAATAATTTTTGTAAAATAGTATGTTCAGTAAAATTCCAAAATTAAAAATACAGCAAGTCGTTTTTTTGTCAAATTTCCACTTTGAAGTTTGACACTAACTAATTCAAACATATAACATAGCTTTTTTTAAGTTTGCTACACTATAAGCATGTATTATTGCTTTCAAACATAATTTTAGTAACATATTTATAAGTCATTCTTTAATTCTCTATACTAACACCTCATCTGTCTTTAATGTTAAGTATGTGCCGAATGTCCGCGTGTTAATTTCATACTTAGATTATATTTCGTTTAAAAGATATGCTTTTATTTAGCGCTAATAGTACATACTCCAATTTTTAAAGCATTTAAGCCTCTAATTGTTTATCATAGGGTTTAAAAGTAAAAAGAGTAGCTGTTGTGGGCTACTCTAAATGACTAGTATTATTCACTAAATATCCGTTTGTATGCTCTAAATCACTTTTCATTATCTGCTTCATTTCTTCTGTTATTCCGCCTTCGGTTCCCCAATCAGGCCAACTATACACAGGTTTTTCACCACTTGTAATTTTTCTAAGATGAAATTCTTCACTAGCTTTTCTATTTCCAATAATTTGACAGGGATTTCCTGCTGCAATTGAATTATCAGGTATACTTTTAGTAATTACACTGCCCGCTCCAACCACTGCATTTTCTCCAACTCTCACGCCTGGTAATATAACAGCTCCTGCCCCAATGAAAGCTTTCTTTCCAATCGTCACACGTCCTATTTTAGTTGCGCGACCTTGTATACAACTGGCGTCATGAGCTAATATAATAACTCTAGGGGCAATGACCACATCATCCTCTATTTCAATTAACCAACACTCCGATTCATCAATACTAACTTGATCCTGAATATTAACGTTTTTTCCTAAAACCAAACCTTTTTTCTCTAGTCTCTTGACATAAGATTTTCTTGCGCCTCTTGAAATTAACTTTTTAATGTTAGTCATCATAAAGAAACCACCGGCTCAATTACTACTAAGTTTATCATTATATCTAACAATACTCCTTTTACCATATGTATAATCTATATAGTTAGTATAACATATGGTATTGGGATATCATATGAACAGTTTAAGTTGTTGCTATTAATTAGAATATTATATTAGTGATTTTAATCAATTCATTTCCTATAAATTCATGCACAAACGGTGAAGGATGATTTGAATCATGATAAAGCAATTGATAATCTATAAGACCTTGAGCTACGTTATCTTTAAACAGTTGTCTAAAGTCAATGTATCCGTGCTTATTGTCACTACAAAATTCTTTCAATGCGGTAAAATATGCATCGTATTTAATCATTGCTTTATCAGTTCCAAATTCCTGTGTGCGACTGCCAATTGTAGATAGGAACAACACATCGGTTCCTCTTCCTGATACATTGGATCGATGATTCTTTAGTCTATTGACTATTGCAGCTAAGTTATTCTTGAATGTTGCAATAGGCGTTTGTCTTAAGTACTCATTTACTATGGGGGCTTGTATGATAGAAAGATAAGGTGTAAAAGAAGCATATCTTAAAATCTCAGCTATATGATCATAAGCCGCGTCTTGATAACTAGCTTCTGTTCCAAGCCACCCACCAGTAGTATGTCCGCCCATTGAGTAATTAGATGCAATGTTTCGATCAAACATAATTCCTCTAAGATGGAACGCTCTAGATCCTAATGCAGGAAAATTGGAGCTTGCTGGCACAAACCCGTTATATTCTATGAGAACTTCTCCTTTTTGTTTGAATCCCCAATCAATACAATAGATGACATCCTGACTGCTTGCGGAATAAGTATCAATACTGATAACTCCACCTGTGACTAATGCTTCAGAAGAGGTACATTCTACAGCCGCACCGTTTACCATCCTAAATATTTTAGGGAACCCCGATGCATTTTTATAATATTCGCCTGAAGTCGTTTGTGGTGTGTTTTCTGGACTAAAGTAGATTTTAATTTTGCATGCTTGTGAAGTTTTGACAACGCCCATATACATTTTACGAGCGTACTCTTTCATTTGAATTGATAGTTTAAAAGGTATCGCGCCTTCTAGTCCAAAGGCGTAAAAACCTCTAGCCATTTTTTGTCTTACGTTACTATATCCAAAGTGACTTACATCGTTACGAGCAACTCTACTATAAAAAGTAGCGTCTTCTGCACTTTGCAATGCTAAAGAAGGGACGACATAAACTCTGCCTGTTAGGACCTCTAAATGGTCAGTATTCTTGTTAGGTGTCTCTTGTTTTTTTCTATTAACTTGAACTTTTGTAACTTCTCCCGCAGAAGAAAATCCGCTAAAAGTAATCATCGATTTATACATAGCAAATTTATTGTTTAAATGTTCATTTAAGATTTCGTAAAATCCTCTGCTTGTAATTGGCGGGTTGTGTATACTATAAACCGGCTGCCCTTCTTCCCATTCATTTCCTGTAGCTCCTTGTCCCCAACCATGACTGTCGCCAAGTTCGATTATTTCCATATCTGTAGTCTTACGACTCCTTCTTCCGGCTGTTAGTACTGGAAAGTTATCCGTAGAAATATTGTGAGTATATTCAGAAAATATTGTTTGCATATCAAAGTTTTCCATACGATTATTTAATGTCCCTTCTGTTCCTCTACTTAAAGGATTTTTTGTGCCATAATAGCACCTTTGTTTATTTGTTTTATCAATTAAGCTAAATTTCTAGTTTAGTTATGCTATCGCTTTTCCTTAGCTCTTCTGTATTAAAATATAAGTTAACTACCTATAGGCCATTTTTGGATATATATTTTCGATTTTCCAAGTAAAAGTAATGCTAATCAAGCGATTACATTTCGAATCGAATAGTTACATTGAGAGAGCCATCTATCTTGAAAATGTAACTATTCAGTCTTAAGATTTAAATATTATTTATCTACTTTAGCATTAATAAGCTTTGCTGGATTTTATAATGAAGTTAGCCACTTAGGCTAACTTACAAAAAACGCCATGTGAATTTCATGTTATATTGAAGTTACCGCTAACTCTCAATAGACAGGATGAATTCACATGACGCACTCTAACGATAACACATCAGCACGCAAGGGAAAACACTTATCTTATTCAGAACGGTCTCAAATTGCTATTTTAAAAACTGAAAACTACTCCAATCGTCAAATTGCGAATGCACTGGGACGTGTCCCGCAAACCATCAATAGTGAAATCCATCGTGGAACCATCACTCAACTTAAACGCCAAAAGCAAAACGGCAAAGTTTATGATTACTATACGACTAGCTACGATCCTGATACCGGACAAGCAGCTTGCGATAGGCTTCGATTGAACTGTGGCCGTCGGCCAAAATAGGCTGACACGTATGCATTTATTGAATGGGCAGATGATAAACTGATACTAGAAAAGTGGTCTCCGGACGTAGTCATTGGTTTTGCTAAAACACATGACTTGTTTGACTCTTCTATTATTCCTTGTACAACGACTCTTTATGGATGGATTGACAAAGGTATCGTGAGAACCAAAAATATGGATCTACTTGAAAAACTATCACGAAAACCAAAAGACACTTCTTATAGAGGAGGAACAAACAAACTGATTTTAGGACAATCTGTTGAATAAAGACCTCTAGAAATTGATAATAGACAGAACTTTGGACACTGGGAAATCGATACAGTTGTCGGGAATAAAGTGAAAACCGATTCGGTTTTATTGACGTTAGTTGAACGTCAAACACGCTTTGAAATCATCCTTAAACTCAAGGGTAAAGAAAAAGAGTCTGTTAATCAGACAATCAGTCAATTGCGAAAAAGCGCCGGTGATACTTTCTCTAAAGTATTTAAGACAATCACCTCTGATAATGGATCTGAGTTTGCTGGTCTTCATGAGGCGCTTCAAGAGACACTTGATGTGTACTTCAGTCATCCTTATGCTTC
>NZ_JAGFVM010000012.1 GCF_017599325.1 Marinilactibacillus kalidii
AAAAATGAAACCTAAAAAAAGAAGACCTATCGAATGAAACCGATAGATCTTCTTAAGGGTAACTAATGTTACCAACACCAGTTGACACAGAGCCCACCTTTTTTGGTCGTTTGGTCTACCAATCGTATTAATTGTAAAACATAAGCATGGTTAATATACTGGAATCAAGATACTTGGATTGAAGCTTTAGCCAACTAATAGGGGAAAATCGTCCTGACTTTTAAACAAACTGACACGCTCAGTAACAACTAAATCATCGTATGTAGTTAACCGATTTAACTTATAGGAGGAATAGAAAATGAGTAAATTTGTAGAAGGTAGTTATGCATCAATGGAAGACGCGGTACATGCATTAAATGCAATGGTTACAAGAGGTTATGCTAAAGAAGACATTCAATTCGTAACAAGTGAATCCAAAAAATCCGAGCTTTCTCCCGATATATCTATGAACGTTTCAACAGATACATCGAATGAAGCACTAAACGATTATAAAGAAGATATCGAAAGCGGAAAGTTAGTCGCTCTTGTAGAAGAAGATGCTAGTATCAATAACGACCAAAAAACTGGTAAAACAAACTTCGAAGCGGATAGTCCAGCTGAAGATCCAGTACCTAGTCCGGATCTAAGCTCTGATCCGACAAGCGACAGTGCACTACGAGATAATCCCACGCCTGGTAATGTTCCTGTAGGAGATGATGACGATAAACCTGGAAGCATTCCCAAAGACGACGATCACGACTTAACGAAAGATGGACTATAAAATAAGTAAAAGACAAAGGTAGCCGATTTTTAAAATGGCTACCTTTGTCTTTTTTTATGTTATCTTTTATCCCACTATTTAATACTAGTGAGTCCGTATTCCAGTATATCCCCCGGCTGACATTCCAGTACTTCACATAACTTTTCTAGTGTTGAGAAACGGATAGCTTTTGCTTTACCATTTTTTAAATTCGATATATTGGCCATCGTGATACCCACCTTTTCAGAAAGTTCGGTAACCGACATTTTTCTTTTCGCTAATACTACATCTAAGTTTACAATGATTCCCATAATAATCTCCTCATATCGTTAAGTCATTTTCAAGTTTGTACGCTCGAGCGTTCGAAAACAGGATGTTCAAGACATCTGCAAATGCTACGATAACCGCTGAGAAAAATAAAAAGAATAAACCGATTAAAATTAATCCGGGTGCATCATCTCTATCCGCGACTAAATAAACGATTGGCAGTAACATCAGATAAATAGCTGTCATCATACTGCCAGCATTTCGAATGTTTTTCAAACAGCTGATCGTGCTGACTGAAAAAGCTTCATTTTCATCAATATGTACGATGAGTTTGAACGACTGTGCTACCATAAATAAAAAGCAAACACCCGTAGTGATTAGTGCGCCTTGTGTGAGAGGATGTAGAATCGTCATATCAGGAAGTGTTGTCTTAAGTAAGTTTGTGACCCAAGGTAACACGAGAAAGTTGAAACCAATTGTCCCTAGTGCAAGTAAGCCTAACGTAATTTTTAAAAGTATCGTCCTGATTTGCATACTTCAACTTCTTTCTATAATGATTTCTTCAAAAACTATATCATGTTTTAAATTGAATAACAATAGATAATTATCGGTAATCAATAATGTTAAATGTTTTTTATATAACATTACCAAAAATTGACAGATAACGCGTTTAATGATTGTATATATAAGAGAAGTAAACTGGGGGGGGGATTGGATGAAGCAAGACGATTGGATCATTAAAAAGTTATCACAACGGAAAGAGTCGGGTTTGACCGCTTTGATCGAAAACTATGGGGGTCTATTGAAATCAGTGATTCAAAAATACCTTCATGCATTACCCGATAGACAAGATGAATGTCTTAATGATGTTTTTTTAGCCGTATGGAATCATATCGATCAATACGATTCGACTAAATCTAGTTTTAAAAATTGGATTTGTTCAGTTGCACGTTATCGTGCAATTAATTACTTAAAGAAATATCGATCTGACTCCTTGCTTTTAGATATTGATACACAAGTAACCCCAAAAACCACTTATGAAGATACACCTTTTTCTAAAGAACTTTGGCAAATCGAACTGCATGAATTACTCTTACCGTTAAAAGAAACTGACCGAAAACTGTTTAAAGATATTTTTGATTCGACATACACAACATCAGAGATTGCAGAGAAACATGGTCTATCTCAGGGTGCATTTTACAGCAGAGTATCCAGAGGTAAAGCATTGATTCGACACTACTTTAAAACGGGAGGTAACGGATATGACTAAAGACAAGAAATTAATCTATACATTATTGAATCGTACAAAAACGGAAACGCATTCTCTCAAAACAGTTTCTCTTTCAAAAACAGAAAAAAGACAGCATCTTAAAAAGTTAAAAAAGCAACTAAGATCTAAACGCACACATAGCTTCCCCACTCACCCTGGATATTTAGTAGCGGCTGTCGTTTGTTTACTTTTATTGTTTAGTCAAACCGCTACTTTTCAAAAGGTACAAGCAACGACCGTTTCACTTTTACAAGATATTCATTTTTCTATTTCAGAAGCACTCGGACAGTCGACACCTTCAGATGCTGCCGTTTCTTTTGATCAGATTCAGTCTATCGGGGATGTTGATGTAAAGATGGAAGAACTTGTGGTCATCGATCAGAAATTGATGTTTAACTTTTTAGTTGACCTTACCTCATCTCCAGAAGACACCTTGTTCATAGGCTTTGAAGAGATGAGCGTTAAGGTGAATGGCATACCGTTTGATAATGATCTTTTTTGGGGAACCGGTGAACTACTCGAATCAAATAATAAAATCCAGAGCTGGACTTATACGTTAGTACTAAACGAAATAGACGATCTACCAAAAGAGTGGAACATTGAGATTGACGTAAAGAATATAAATCTAGTTATCCCGGGTGAGAGTATAACAGGTCCCACAGTTGTAAAAGGAGGCGCTTCTTTTACAGAACAAACATCCAAAGCTTTTCTAACAGATTCCGTTCAGTCGTATCCATTAGATTTCACAGTTCCCATTGATTCTTATGACTATGAGATCGACACGCTATTTATTCATCCAATTTCCACTTATATCAATGTGCAACTTTCAACAACAAAAGATATCTACCAATTATTGGAATTTCGCGGAACAACCGATACCGGTGAAACGATCTTGTTTGAACGTGACAGCTCGTTCACTTTAGAAGGCACTACTGAATATACCTTTAAATTTTCTGAAGCTGCCTCTTCTATTACCCAAAAAGAACTAATCAATT
Organism: Marinilactibacillus kalidii; assembly: GCF_017599325.1. Lineage (GTDB taxonomy): Bacteria > Bacillota > Bacilli > Lactobacillales > Carnobacteriaceae_A > Marinilactibacillus > Marinilactibacillus kalidii. Next base: position 3,272 of record NZ_JAGFVM010000012.1, read on the forward strand.
CTAAATCATTGACACTTCAGCTTTATTCAGGTGGTTCTCCCGAAGGGACGGATGCACACTTCAAGCCCTATGGTGAACCTATCACGATTGAACTAGACTAAATAGAGAAAAGAAAGTGGTGATCACTTTCTTTTCTCTATTTCATGCTTTTTTATAACTTGCATCATTCATTTTGTGGACAATCATTTTCCCTTCGCTTGTAATGGTAAATTCAGAGACTCCCCCGGCTTTCCCGTAAAATGTTAACTGCTCTAAATGATCGATCTCGTATCCAAGCATCATTAAATGGAACTGCTTTAGAATATCTCCGTGAGCAACGATGATTGCACACCCTTCTTCCATGATTTGCTTATAAAAGGGCCGGAGTCGTTCCCAAGAATCCCGTTGTGATTCAGCTGAAGGAAATATTCTATCGTCAATTGTCTTTTCATGCTTAACAATGTTTTCTTTTAACCACTTTACAGATTTCCCACAAGCCTCTCCTAAATCTCTTTCTCTGATTCTAATGTCTCTCTCTATTTCTAAGTCTACTAGTGCAGCTAGAGCTTCAGCTGTTTGAACTGCTCGTTTTAAATCAGAGGCATACAGTTTATATTCACTTAGATCAAACTCATCTGTTAGTACTCTCGCAATTTGGTCAGCATCTTTTCTTCCTTTTTCTGTCAAATCCCAATCCGTCCATGACCCAATCATGCCATTTGTATGATGGACAGATTCGGTATGTTGAATGGTGATGATTTTTTTCAATTTAAATCTCCTCCTTAAACAACTACAAAATGAGTTTATCTTTTGACTCTACCATTAATTTGTGAATGAAAGCTCTTTTATTAATGATATTATAATACGATCGCAGTTGTGTAACAAAGATTAAATATTACGTTTATGCACCCTATACACTCCCATCTAAGGTCGTATAGTTTGTAAAAAAAAAGTATGCTCACTATACTTGTTTTATAACCAAATATTGTAAGATTCAATAGGAGGAATTGTAAATGAACACATTTGTAGAAGGAAGTTATTTAACAATTAAAGAAGTTGACCAAAAGGTTGAAACACTGCTTACTCAAGGATACGATAAAAAAGATATGACTTTAGTGACAAGCAGTCGTACCAAAGATAGTATAGAAACAGACATCCCTGTCAAAGTTTATGGGCAAGATTCAGACGATGATTCTATGATCGATAAAATCAAACATCTCTTTACCGGCTCAGACGATACCCATACAGATGATGCTGACCAAAAACTATTACATGATTATGAAACTGAATTAGACAATGGTCGTTTGATTCTTTTAGTAGATGAAAATGAGAACGCAGGTCGCAAGACGTCAACTGGTTCAAATCACACAAACAATTCAGATATGCCAGTAGTGGACCCTGTTAACCAAGGCGCTGATATCGTTGTAGAAGATGATGATCATACTTCTGAGAATCACTCGATTACACCTGCCGATCATCCTGATATCGATCCAACTGACCCTGCTCATACTGCAGGCAAGAAAGATCAATATACGAATGAACCTAATCACTCAGCAGCCAGTACACCAGACGTTTCAAAAACAGCTGGTAAACAAGATCAATATACAGGTAACACTCAACCTAAACATGAGACGAGTAGTACAGATCATATAAAAGTTGATTCTAATAATCCTAAACTTTAATATTTTTCGAAAAATCGTAAAATAATATAATCAGATCAAGTAAGTAATCAAAAAATTTAATAGGAGGAACCTTCATTATGACTAAATATGTACATGGAACTTACAAAACAGCCGAAGAAGCGAATGCAACAGTTGATTCTTTAATCGCTAAAGGATATGACAGCAGCGATATCACGCTTGTTTCTAATGACGCCACGAACAGTTATCTTTCAACGAATGTCCATACTAAAGTCTACGGTGAAAACCATTCTAAAGATGAGTCGCTAGTCGATAAAATCAAAGATGTTTTCACTGATGACAAAGAGGATACTTCAAACGATACTACAGAAAATGAAAATGTTGCACTAGATGGGTACACTGATGAACTCCGTAACGGACGTATCGTCGTTTTAGTTGATGAAAATCCAAACGTTGATCGTGCAGTGGATTCAAACCATCAGCAAAATACTGATCCTTCAGCAAACTCTGTGGCTGATCCCATTTCTACTAACCCAGAAGTCGCTGTAGGCTCTATTAACCAAACAGCGATTGATCCTGCACTCGATACGATGGATCAAAAAAAGGTAACCCCAACAGATCCTAAAGGCAGCAAAAAACACTAAGAAATTACACTAGAAAAATAGGATACTTTTGATATAAGCACCTATTATTTCAATGAAGCTAAAGCAGTTTTCATTCCTGCTTTAGCTTTTTTGCGTAAAAAGAGACATCAGTACTATAACTGATGTCTCTTTAGTATATTCTACATACCTTTACAGCATTTCTTCAGCAAGTAGTCGGTAGGTGTTCAATCTTTGTTCTTGAGAATGAGCAATACTACAGATCATTACTTCTTCAAAACCGAATTCTTCTGTATCCTGACGCAACTTATCTGCAACCTCTTTTGCGGTACCCACTAGATGAATTTGGCGATTCGTTTTGATTGCGACTTCTTCCTCTTCCGATAAGCGATAAGCTTTCGCCTCTTCCGGCGTCATCAGCGGTTCCATTCGCCCTTGAGCTAAGCGAATGCGTGCAATGTCTTGAGGTTTCGCTTGATACTCTGCTTCTTCTTTCGTCTCCGCTACAGTCACTAAATAAGCAACATTGATCTCAGGTTCCTTCATAAACGCAGAAGGTTTAAAGTGGTAACGATATAATTCAAAAATTTCTTTTCGCATCGAACCTAACATAAAGAACTGCGCAAACGAATAACCAAGTCCTCGACGACCCGCTTCAATCGCACTGTTTCCACTAGAGCCTAATAACCAAGATTCAGGTAATGTTACTTTTTGTGGCGATGCAATAGTATGTTTATAGAGCATCTCTTCTGGTACTTGGTCTTGCATCAAGGTCAAAGTTGTATCTAATTTTTCGTATAAATGATCAAAATCCGGATTATTTCCTTGAGACAACGCATAGATTGAGCGCTGATCTCCTCCTGGTGCACGTCCTATACCGAAATCAACTCTTCCCGGCGCCAATGCACTCAACGTTTTAAACACCTCGGCCATTTTGAGCGGTGAATAGTGCATAATCATCGTACCACCCGTACCAATGCGAATTCGGCTGGTCTTTGCAGCAATATAAGCCGCAACGATTTCCGGCGCAGAACTAGCGAATGCATCACTACCATGGTGTTCGGCTAACCAGAAGCGATGATAGCCTAGTTCTTCGGTTACTTGCGCAAGCTCTACAGCTTTCTCAAGCGCTCCTTGAGGTGTTTTCCCACCTGTAATCGGTGCTTGATCTAATACGCTTAATTTCATTTTTACAATCAACCTCTCTGTTTACTTACTTTTAGTATACCACCGAATTGACTGTTACGCATTGGTAATGAATTAAGTCATTTTAAGTAAATTGAAAGATTCAATATAAAATCTCTTATTCCTCCAATATCTTTTCATGTTTTACGACGAATTTGCTATTGGGTAAGTAATATAACTTATACTGTTCATCTACCTTAGGTTTCAATACCCATGGATTTCTCTGGTATTCGATACCATTCATGACAAATCCATCCGTATTGTCCGGATAATAAACACTCTCAATCTTTCCTTCTACTACTTCCGTCTGATTACGGAGCGCTTTTGGAAGATCTTTATATAGTGGCATCGTCCAATTTACGAATAGGTAAAAAAGTAGCGGTGCTAGTAAACCAAGAAGGGTGAACCATTTTTTTGAAATTTCTTTCCTTTTAATCAAAATGATCATATATCCTATTCTCATAAAAATAAATATCCCTATGAATGTTTGAAAAAAGATTATGCCATGATAATAGCTCATAGTTCCCCCTCCTAATTGATCTCCCAAAATTCTTGCTAGCTAGACTAACACAAATGAAGTAGACTGCTTTCTTATTAAATCCAACAGTCTACTTTATCCACTTATGTCAATCAGACAATTACTGATTGATGCCCATTTTTTCTACATAAAAAGCCGTTATTTTTTCCATAGTTGATACCCTAACCAAATGCTTTTCGTCTTCTTCTATAAACGTCAGATTCGCATCAGGATTTTCTGCAACAAATTCTGCCGCATCGCTGTATGGAACGATTTCATCTTCATTCCCATGCCAGAATAACATCGGTCTACCAGCAAGTGTCTCTGGTCTCAATGACAGATCGTAATACGGTATCCAAGCTAATAAGTTCAAATAATCATCTGGCACATAGCGACCTGATGCCGTTGCTAGTTCATAAATACGTTCACGGTAGTAAACCGGCTTCGGCGACCCCATTACACAAGCAGCTACTTTGATTTCTGGGTGGTTCGTCATTAGTGCACATGTAGTGATCCCGCCCATTGAAACACCGCCAACTGCTACACGATCATCTGCTAACCCTAATTTCTTGAAATGATTGACGAGAGAACCAAACTCAAATAAATTCGCTTGAATACTTTGCCAGAATGTTAGTGACGGCACTTGAATGATTGGTTGCTTACGATCACCGTGGTTTGCAGCATCAGGTAACAGTACTCTGAACCCTGCCTCTGCTAACTTACGCCCTTGTGTCAATACCAGTTCTTTTGATGACTGCCAGCCATGGTAATAGACGACCAATGGTAATAGCCTGTTTCTTTGTTCTCTTTCCACCACTTCCAGTAATGGAATATTACCGATACTTCTTTTTCTAATCATCAGTTTCATCTTGTTCCACCTCGCCTATAAGAATACAGCAAACCGTTGCTTTAGAACAGTTTGGCGTTTTAATCCTTATCGGTTTTTCATTGTTTGTATGAGAAACTCCTCACTCTAGCTAATATTAGAAGAATATATTTTGATGTAGGTATGCATTTATGATAGGCTAGTAAAATCTGTGTGACTTTACTGCAGATAAGCTAAAAAATACGATTTTCTCCAAGGCATTATACCCTTGGATCAATGAAGCAGAACTCACTGGAGGAAAAAATGAAAAACGCATCATTCAAGCTTCTTTCTCTTACAGCTATGGCTCTAGTCATGAGCGCTTGTGGAGATAGAAAACCCCGAGAAGAAATGAATCTTGGAGAACAAATGGATTTCACCCTTATGGGAATGGAACCTGGTTCTGGTATTGCAGAAACATCTAGGAAACCACTAGAGGCCTACGATAATTTGGCTGGCTGGGAAATTCATGAAAGTTCGACTGCTGGTATGCTGGTCGCATTAGATCAAGCAATAAAACGCAAAGAGCCCGTTGTCATTACAGGCTGGGGACCTCATTTCATTTTTGAAGAATATGATATTAAATTTTTAGAAGATCCAAAGAATGTATTGGGCGATGCTGAAGATATTCATTCCATGGCTCGGCTCGGTTTGAAAGAAGATAAACCCGAAGCATATGCACTTTTAGAAAATTTCAATTGGACCGTTGAAGACATGCAAGCAGTGATGGTCGATGCGATCGATGTTGAATTTGAAGAAGCTACGGAAAACTGGATCGCTGATAATCGTGATAAAGTAGATAGCTGGAAAGAAGGCATCGATACGGTTGATGGTGAATCGTTTGATCTTGTTTCTTTCCCTTGGGATACGGAACGAGCTTCAAGTCATGTTGTCGCAGCTGTATTGGAAGAATTAGGTTATGATGTCATGATCACAAATGTTGATCCTGCTATCATGTTTCGAGCGCTAGCTGCTGGCGAAACGGATGCGACTGTTGCTGTCTGGTTACCAACCACTCAAGGTCCACTGATTGCTGAATATAAAGACCAAGTAGAAGATTTAGGGGTTAACCTTCACGGTACCCAAGTTGGGTATATCGTCCCTTCTTATATGGAAATTGATTCCATTGAAGATCTTCCTGCTTATGTAGAAGAATAAGAAAATTAAGAATGAAAGCTCAGTATGCTAGTTACTGGGCTTTTTTTGTTTACATATCGCTCTTTGTCATCAACTTGAGGGCACAATTTAATTTCACAAGGTCTTTCGGTTGGCTTTTTAAAAAGATTTTTACATAATGGGGGGTAAGGAGATGATTTTAAGTGAGAAAAGAAACATTATACTATAACGGAGAATGGCAACAAGCTCAATCAACCGATTATGCAGAAGTCATCAATCCAACAACAGAAGAAGTGATTGGCAAAGTCGTAAACGCCAACCAGAAAGATGTTGATTTAGCTGTCGCTGCAGCGAAATTCGCATTTGATGAATGGAATCAGACTAGCCCTCAAGTTAGAGCAGACTACGTAGAAAAACTATTAAATGGTATTAAAGAAAGAAAACAAGATTTAATGGCTATCATGATTAAAGAATTAGGTACTTCCGCTATATTCGCTGATCAGACGCAAGTCGGTCTAGCAGTAGATGAAATGGCCGGTACGCTAGAAGAAATCAGAAACTATAATTTCGAAGAAAAAGTCGATAATGCTACGGTTATTAAAGAAGGATATGGGGTTGTTGCTTGTATCACACCTTGGAACTATCCACTGAACCAGATCCAAAGAAAAATCACACCTGCTTTACTTGCAGGGAATACCGTTGTGGTGAAGCCACCAAACTTAACACCACTGACAGCTTTACTGTTAGCTGAAATCGCACATGACGCCGGTTTACCGAAAGGTGTGTTCAATTTAGTTACAGGTAATGGTAGCGAAACAGGTGATTATTTAACGAGCCATCCAGACGTTTCAGTTATTTCATTTACTGGATCAACTAAAGTTGGTTCTGGCTTATACGAGAAAGCCAAAACATCTATCAAGCAACTAGTACTTGAGCTTGGCGGTAAATCACCAATGATCTACCTTAAAGGTGGAGATCTAGAGGTCGCTGTAAAAAATGCAGCCGATACAGTCTTGCATAATCAAGGACAGACTTGTTCTGCACTGACTCGTCTATTCGTTCCAAAAGATGAATTAGAAAGAACGAAAGAAGTTATCAAAAATTATTATAAAGATATCAAAGTCGGCGATCCTGCAGAAGATGATACAATCGTCGGACCACTCGTTTCAGAGGGTCAAATGGAGACTGTTTTAGACTATATCGAAAAAGGTAAAAAAGAAGGCGCAGAAGTATTGATCGGCGGTAATAAGATGGATCGTACTGGTTATTACGTTGAACCAACAGTATTCGTCAATGTTACGAACGACATGACGATTGCTCAAGAAGAAATTTTTGGGCCGGTTTTAGTTGTTATCACGTATGACTCAGTTGACGAAGCAATCGAACTAGCAAACGACTCTATCTATGGCCTTTCAGGTGGCGTAGTTGGACCAGAAGAAGAAGCTATCAAAGTCGCTCGTCGCATCCGTACAGGAAATATACTGATCAATGGTGCTGACCGTACTCCTAAAGCACCTTTCGGAGGTTACAAACAATCCGGAAGAGGTAGAGAAAATGGCTTGTATGGCGTTGAAGATTACTTCGAGATTAAAGCGATCTTCAATTAAGCTGAAATACGAAAATATGGCTAGGAAATATAGCCTTTAATGAAAGATAAACCGCTGAGAGAATTGTATTTTACAATTTCCTCAGCGGTTTTTTCGTCTAATAATCTTTTTTTATTTTATTATACTTTAGCAGATTATTGCCATGATAAACAAATTTGTTTCATTTTCTGTGCTTGATACGTGCAAAAACTACTTCGACAATCTTCACATTTCAAACGCTTCTATCAAATCGCTTAAATACCAACTAAAAAAGGCTGGAGCTTCTGCCCCAGCCTTTTCATTCATATTTCACTCATTGATCTAAAAATAAAACAGCTTACTTTTCAGCAAAAATCGTATAATCTAGCTCATCCACTGACTTCGCTACATAGACTGCCGTGAATACATCTAAATTAACATTCAGTATAGTCCTCAGCATCCCTACGAACCACTCAACACCTGCAAATACAGCAATGCTTTCAATCGGTAGTCCCATTTGTGGAACGATGATCGCCAGTGAAACCAGTCCAGCGCCAGGCACCACTGCATTCGCTAGTGAAACAAAGGTCGCTGTAATTGCTAGATAAATCATCATCTGGGCATCAAATGATACTTGATAGATTTGAGCAATCGTAATTACGGTTATTGCCATATGCATCGCTGATCCGGTACTATTCAGCGACATCCCTAGTGGCAAGACGAGATTACTGATTCGCTTACTGACACCTAATCTGTTTTGTGATTCTGCCATAGAAAGCGGCAGCGTAATCGCAGAAGAGGTTGTCGCCAATGCCATCACAGAGATGTTCTTCATATTTTGCGTTAGTTTAATCGGACTAACCTGACAAAATATCGCCAGTATAATCGAACTGATTATCAGGAAAGAGAATGTTCCAATACCGTATACTAAAAGGTACTTGAGCAACGGTATAATAATTTGTCCTCCGAGCGTACTGATCGTAGAGGCAATTAATGCGAAGATTCCGATTGGTGCAAGCACCATGACGTATCGAATCAATTGAATGATCACTTCATTAAACTCTACGAATAGGTTCAGTAACTGCGATTCGGGATGACTGTTCAAGTATCGGTTTAAAGCAACACCGAAGAACAAGGCAAAGACAATAATTTGAACAATTGATCCTTGAGATAAAGAATCAAAGATGTTTTTTGGAAAAAAACCTAATACTGTCTCTGTTATGGATAACTCTTGTGCTTCTATAGCTGCGCCTTTTCCTGCTTCTAGCGTAATTCCGCTTCCTGGATCAAATACTAAAGCGACAATGATTCCCCATACAGCTGCCAATAGGGAAGTAACGAGAAAGACGACGATTGTTTTCCCACCTAAACTCGTCAGTTCTTTAAACTCGATGCTTCCAACAGCTTGAATAATTTGTCCAAGAATCAATACAGGAATCGCCATTTGTATCAGTCTTAAGAAAATATCTCCAACAAGTTTTAGAGATCCGCTGATTTCTGGAAATAAAAATCCGAAACCGACGCCTATAAAAACAGCTATCACAATTTTAGTCAGCATCGTTGGCTTTTTCACTATTATCCTGATCCCCTCTTATGCGCTGATGACCGTACCAGCATTGCGATCAACATTTTCAAGATTTTCAATTGATGTGATAATCGCTTTTCTTGAATCATGGTCTTTAACAAAGCTGATAGCAGCTTCAATTTTTGGTAACATACTACCGGCTGCAAAATGATCTTCTTTGATATAGTCTTTTGCTTCTTGAACGGTAATCTCTTCAAGCGCTTTTTGGTCTGGTTGATTATAGTTGATATAAATATTGTCAACGCCCGTTAAAATGATCAAGCGATCAGCATTAACGTTTTCAGCCAGTACACGTGCAGAAAAATCTTTATCATTTACTGCTTCTACACCAATATATTGTCCATTATCTTCATAGACAGGAACGCCTCCGCCCCCAGCACAAACTGTTAATACACCTGCATCTACGAGTGCTTTCACTGCATCTTTTTCGATGATTTCCTGAGGCATTGGTGAAGGCACAACTTTTCTATATCCTCTTCCGGCATCCTCAATATAAACTGCGCCGTCTTTTTTAGCTTCTTCATCTGCTTCTTCTTTTGTTAAGAACGGGCCAATTGGTTTAGATGGATTTTTAAAAGATGGGTCATCTTTATCCACTCTAACTTGTGTAACCATAGAAACGACTGGCATTTTGTTGCCTCTACTGAGCAATTCATTCGTTAGGGCATTTTGGACCCAATAACCAATACTTCCTTGGGTCATAGCACCACAAGTATCTAGACCTAGTGCAGGATTTTGTTCACTGTCTCCAGCTTTTTGTTGGAGTAGTAAGTTCCCCACTTGTGGTCCGTTACCGTGACAAACAATAACTTGTTCGCCTTTTTCAACAAAATCCGCAATATATTTAGCAGCATTTTTAATGACTTCTTTTTGACCTTCGTCGGTCGGATCTGTTTCTAAGATGGCGTTCCCACCTAATGCAATTACATTCAAACTCATCTAAATCTTACTCCTTTTTTAAAGTGATTTCAGTTTTTTGTTGTCTTTCGCTAAGAAAGAAAAAGCGATTAATCCAATGACTAGCAACACACAAGCTAGATAGAAACCGACTTGCATAGAACCTAGCGTATCTGCTAAATAACCTGTTAAATAAGGTGCAAGGATAGAACCTGACATCCCAATAAAGTTATAGGCACTTAAAGTCGTTCCTAATGAAGATGATGAAGCATGTTTAGTTACAAAAGTAATCATGATTGGATCTAGTGCTAATTTACCTGTTAATCCGTATAACACAAGTACAGCAATCAGTAATGAGCGGTCCGTTACGAATGCAATAGAGAAGACTGATAAGATTGCTAGTGGAACTAACATATAAACTAATTTTTTCGGTGCATCCATTTTGTCATTCAATTTCGCAAAGATCAGCGCACCTGGAATAGAAGCCCAAGGAACTAATGAAGAGATGAAGCCTACGCTTGCGCCTTCAAATCCACGTTCTGCAATAAGGAACTGTGGCAACCACGTGATAATAACGAAGTTGGCATAGATACTTGTAAAACATAGAATAAATGCTGCAAGTAGATTACGGTTTGAGAAAATACTCTTAAGGGAGATTTTTTCTTTTGTTTCTTCTTCTTCAACAGGCTCAGCATCTCCAGGACGGATAACCTTTTCTTTAAGCATAGTGTAGAAGATAATTCCCACGATCAATGTTGGAACAGCCATGATAAAGAATGGTTTACTCCAGTGTTCGCCATTTTCTAGCACCAATCTAGAAGATAGTAGATACCCACCAGATGTACCAAAAGCCATACCACTATTGATGATTGCATTTCCTAATGTACGTTTATTGTCAGGAATCGATTCTGTTGATAATGCATATTGTGGTCCGTAATAAGCCCCTTGTCCAAGACCCGCAAATGCACGAATCATTAAGAACATCACGAATGTTGCTACAACACCACTTAGATACGTCATAATCGCTAAACCGATGAATCCTAAAGTAATGACTAATTTTCTACCAATTTTATCACCAAGTACACCAAATGGTATTTGGGCAATTGCATAGGTCAGGAAGAAGATACTGTTCGCAAGTCCTAATTGCGTATTACTTAGTCCGAACTCTTCTCCTACTACACCCATGATCGGATTGAAGATCGTTCTTGTAGCGTACATGATAATCCAACCGAAGAAGAAAATTGCTACAACTTTCATCCAGTAATACTGACTTACTTTAACTGGTTTATTTTTACTAACAGCTGCCATTTTTTTCATCCTTTCTCATTTTCATCTATATTCTGAAGTGCTAACAACATGCCATAAGCTAAATCTTTTCCAGAGAAATGTCCAATTTGTAATAATGCCTCTAACTCGATAAGTCGTTTTGAATCTAATCCATTTTTTATATAGGACAACAAATTGTAGACCCTTGAATTGACATAGCCTTCTATAGAAGCTTCGATATAGGCACGACTTATGTCTGTTGTTGAAAAGCGAGTACGAAGAAGAGTTGAAGCCAATACTTCAACTCTTTCGTCTTCCGCCGCATGCAGTATAGCTAGAAAAGCAACGAGCATATCATCTCCACTTGGTGTCAATCCGTGTCCTCTTCCAGTCAGAAAGTGAACACTTTTTTCCCAGTCTGCTTTCCAGTCTTTACTGCTGCTTTTTAATGCTTCTAACCTTTCTCTTGTCTTGTCATCCATAGGGATACCAATCTGTTGAGGGAGGTTTCGTTTTTCTAAATCTTGTCTCAGTCTATCTCGTTCATTTTTAGTTAACTTAAATGAACGCACATTCAAATCAATTACTTTCATTTCATCGACATTCAACGTATAAACGCCTACCGTACTGTAAATGATGAGTGTATTCTGTTTGATCTTCACTAAATTGCCTTGCTGGATATAAGGAAACATTTCTTTATATTGCTCGGTAGATAAGCGAATCCCAAAACTAGAAAAATAATCTGAGTAGTTTGTGATATTAATCAGTTGCTGATTCACAAGTATATTGAACGAACGGTTGAACACACTGTGAATCGTGCCTTTATTTCCAAATTTTGATAGTGGAAGTAAATATGCGCTGATCATTTTTTTATCCTTCTACGTTGATTCCTAGTGATTCTGCATAGGCTTCTAGTGCGTTTTCGAAACAGCCTAATGGTGCTTTAACCGTACCCGCACCGACTTGACCAACACCAGCATTTTTATGAGCAATACCTGTATTGATTGTTGGTGTAATCCCAGTTTCCACTACTTTACGGATATCGATTCCTAGACAAGTACCTTGGAAGTCCCAAGTTGGAATAGAGAATGTTGGGTTGTGACCCACACAAATTTTTGCCATTTCGTTTGATGTTGCAAGTGCATCATCGAATCCACCGGCACCAACGAAACGTGTAACACCTGGTGCAGCAACCATTGCCATACCACCTACACCAATTGTTTCAGTGATCGCGCTGTCTCCAACATCTGGATTACCATCTTCTTCAGAGAATCCTGTGAAGTATAGTCCTCGAGGTGTATTAACAGGCGCTGTATGCCAAGCGTCGCCAGTTTCAGCAATTCTCACACCAAAGTTCACACCATTACGTGTCATGGTTGTAACTACAGTTCCTTTAGTATCTTTTCTTGCACCATCTACAACTGCTTTTCCTGTTGCCATCATGATATTCAAGAAGAATTGATCAGTGTCTGCCAAGAATTTAATGATTTCATAACGTTCTTGCTCATCCATATCCAACTTGATGATCAATGGTGAAATTTCTTTCAGGAAGTTCAATGATCCGGCAATATTACGTTGGTGGAATTCATCTCCCATTGTAATAGAGCGTGCGATCATTACGTTTAAGTTGATACCTTCTTCAGTTAATTTCAATGCTTTAGATAGCGTAGGTGCTAATACATCTTTCAACCAGTCTAAGCGATCGATAACTTCTTGAGAGTAAGCACCAAAACGAAGTACTTTTCCGATACCTTCGTTCAAAATACAGTACGCACGGTTACCTTCTAGTCTGTTTTCAACAACCAATACTGGCATATTTCCTGAAGTGATACCGCCCATTGGTCCTACTGCGCCTGCATGGTGACAAGGCATGAATCTGATCTCGCCTGATTCCAGTAACTTGATTGCATCTTCTTCGTTATCAGCCCAACGTTCAAAGAGTACAGCACCAATACAAGAGCCTTGCATCGGTCCAGTCATATCTGACCAGTCTAACGGTGGTCCTGCATGAAGGATTGTTTTCTGATCTTCGTTTAATTCAGGAATAACCGTGTTCGCTGGAACTACGTCTATCAAGAATGGTTGTGCATTTTTCATTTTGTCTGTAACTTTTTGATTTTCATTTTCAATCATTTCAGTATGCTCTTCTAGTGCATCTAAAATACGAATCATTTTTTTATTTCCGCTAGCACGTGGACGCCAGTTGAATTGTACGGATTTGCCACCGTATTCTGTGATAGATTCATTAAAGCTTTGTAGTCCAACATTGATGATACGTGGTTTAGTTGTTAATAGTTCCATCACTTTATCACTTACTGTTGGGACTTCAATCGTTTCTCCGTCGTATGCTACAACCGATTTATTTGGTTCAGATAACGAGATACCTTTCAATTGTAGTGCTAATTGAACAGCTTTTGCGTTACTTTCAGCTACAAGCACACCTGCTTCTTTCAAGCGTTTAACAGAGTCTTGGTAGTCTTGTGGATCTTTTGAAGTTCCGCAAACAGTTGAAACAAAGTAAAGGTCACGACCATCTTCTTTAGCCGTTTCTTGCGCTTGTTTGATTGTTGGAATCAATGCGTCAGCCATATCTGGGTGCGCGCCATATCCAAGCACCACATCGAACAAGATAATCCCAGTTTTAGCATCTTTCGCTAGTTCCATGATTTTACTGATTCTAACTTCAGGATCGATCATTGGATGAGGTTTACCTTGTGTATAAATGTCGTCGCCCAAGTCGATAACGTCATATCCGTTAGATTTAAGCACATATCCTTCTTTTTTCACTAAGCCTTCTAATCCTAGTGCTTCAGAAATCAACATACCCGCTTCAGAAGCTAATGTTCCACCTGAATAAAGACCTTTAACGACTTTATCTTCGGATAATGTTTCTTGAGATGGTTTTTCAACTTTTTCAAAGTAATTTTCTTTTACCGTTTCTTCATTTGCTAGATCAACAGCGATTTGCGCCGTTTCTTCTAATGTGTGTGCAAGATATACTTTACCTTGATGCGCTTCTGGTTTTTCGCCTAAGAAGATCGCAACAACTGGTTTTGAAATACTTTGAAGTAATTGAACAACTTCATCTCTTACTTCTTTTGCAGGTGGCTTAGAAACCACACAAATCACGTCAGTTGGATCGTGATGCTCTAACGCTACAATGGCATCTTTCATTGTTGTCGCACCGACTTTATCGCTTAAGTCACGGCCACCAGTACCGATAGCGTGAACGACTCCTCCGCCTAAACGGTCAATGATTGTTGTTACTTCTTGGATACCCGTACCTGAAGCTCCAACTACACCGATATTTCCAGGAGAAACAACATTTGTAAAGGCTACTGGTATACTAGAGATAACCCCTGTACCACAGTCTGGCCCCATCATAAGCAAGCCTTTTTCATGTGCTAAGTTTTTTAAACGAACTTCATCTTCTACAGATACGTTATCTGTAAAGGAGAAGACATGTAAATCATTTTTAAGCGCTCTTTCCATTTCAGAAGCTCCGTATTCACCAGGAATACTAAACAAAGCAACATTTGCATCTGGAAGAGCAGATAAAGCTTCATCCCATGTTTCAACAGCTTTATTCTCATTTCCACTATTTTTTGAAGATAGATCTGCTAAGAAGGTATCTACCGCTGGGAGAACCTCATCCATGATATCATCGTCGTCACTCTCTACAACGATCATTAAATCACTTGGTGAAGCCTCTTTCGCTTCTGAACTCAATAAATCTGTATTATTCAAGATGTCCTTATTGGCATCTGTCCCCATCATGATTTGACTCATGTTGACTTTTTCGAAATCATTGATCGTATTCGTCAACAACATCAAATTGATGGAATCTTGATAATTGTTCTTTAACACTTTTGTATGCAACATTTCGTTTCCTCCTTTTAACTTAACTACATTGTAACGAGAAGTGTTTTCGCTTTCATTGGATAAATGTCTAAAATTTTGCTATAATTTTTATCCATAAAGGGAAAAGAGGAAAGAATATGTATATAAAAGACTTACTTGAGTTAGATTTGTTAGATTCAGCCAAAGTATTAACTGGGCAAATCGGTCTAGATAATCTTTTGGAATCTGTGATGGTCCTTGAAGCGATCGATATTGAAAAATGGAGTAAAAAAAATCAGCTGATTCTGACTTCTTTTTACGCCCTCTCTCATGAATCTGAAGAAACAGTCCGTGCTTTTTTTGAGAAAATGAGCAAAATTGGTGTCAGCGGACTCATTATCAAGGTAGATCGTTTTATTGTGATGATCCCTACTTGGGTAATTGAACTTGGCATTGAATACGGTATTCCTTTGATCAAGGTATCTAAAGAGGTCAGTTACGAAGCCATCATGTTGTCTGTCTACGAACCCATTATCAATCATCAGTCTCATTTACTGCGGACTTATTATGATGTCAGACAACGCTTTATGAAACTAGAAAGGAATTTATCTTCCTTCGATCAAATCATGCAAGAATTCTATCAATTGATTGGGAAGTCTTGCTCTTTAACGATTCCTAGCTTAGACGTCGCGATTCATCTAGGGAATACGTATACTAATTACGTCATGATGGATGCCAGTCCTATGAAGAATATTCCCTTTACAAAAAACCGCTATGAATATCTTAAATTATTTTCCCACGAACATAACCAACAAATAACGGCTATAAAAGTAGCTATTATTAATTCTCATACAGAAAATTGCACATTGTTGGTTTATCAAAAAAATAAAGAGATTGCTGAATCTAAAATGATGATCATTGAGAATGTCATCGACGTTATTTATGAACATTTGCAGATGGAATACATTATAAAAAAAGACCGCTTTACCCGCCTGAATAACTTAGCGGACGCCATTTTACAAAATAACAGCTCGAATTTGAAAGAACTCACTCATTTATTAGAAGAAGCCGATATGAACCAGTTTGACTATTTCCAAGGAATTGCTTTTTCTTCAGATATGTATGAAGACCATCCCCATAAACAAGAAATTTTATCGAAGTTACGCGAATTGAAAACGCGTCATATATTCTTCGAACATCTAAATTACTTTATTATTTTATATAATATTCCTAACCCGAATACGGCTGTCACAAAAGCAAAAGCTGCCACTATCTTTGATCATCTTCATCTTGAAAAAAACAAAGATACGATAGCCATCAGTCGGGTTAAATCTAAAGCAGATCTGAAAGAAATCCTCCATGAATGTCAGGATATTTTTAAGTTCAATCGTCAATTCTATATCGCTTCTTTGTTAGGCTATGACGATTTAGGTATCTTTGGATCATTCGTCCGAGAGAATCAATTAGAAAAAATCGATCAAATCGTACCCGATTCCCTTTATCAACTTTGGGAAAACGATCCTGATTTATTTGAAACGCTCTATACTTTTTTCCAGAGCAATCGGAACTTTAAAGTAACAGCGGAAACCTTGTTCTTACACTCCAAAACCATTCGTTATCGTCTGAATAAAATCGAGAAAAACTTAGGCATTGATTTGACAAATCCTATTCAATTGGTTAATTATGAGATTGGCACATATTTACTACAACTGAAAAAAAGGAGTCAATTCAATGAGTTATAAGTACACTTTAGCTACTGGCGCACAAGCGACGATTTATCCAACTAAAGAAACTGTCCCACGTTATCTTATTTATTTTCACGGGGGCGGATTCGTTTATGGAAGTAAAAGCGATATCCCCTCTGCTCTAGTCGATTTATTTAATCGTCACGGATACACTGTTATAGCCGTTGACTATTTATTAGCACCAAACCATACGCTTGAAATCATCCTTCAACAGACTGTCGTTAATGTTGATGAATTGAAACGTGAAGTCATTAAAGACGCCCCTTTTAGTTTCTGTGGAAGATCTGCAGGTGGCTATTTAATGCTGGCTTTAACAAAAACCTTATTAGAAAACGGACGTTCACTACCAGAACAATTGGTTCACTTCTATGGCTATACTGATTTTGACTTTATCTTAAAAGAGAGAAAGCTATCAGATCAATCGGTCGCTTCTTCGGCCATCGATTCCCTTGATAAGCATTCAGAAATCTGGGACGATCCTTTGATGCAGCGATACCTGCTTTATGTAGAGGCTATTCAACAGGGAAAATTAGTTGCGTACTATGGTTTCGACAAAACGCCTTTAGCTAATTTTTCGATAGCTGAAGAGACGCTGCAACAGTTTCCTCCTATCTTCAGTTCAGCCAGTTCAACCGACCAAGAGGTTCCTTTCCGTTATAGTAAGCAACTGAAAAAAGTTCCTGGCAGTCAGTTTGTTCCTGTCTATGATTTAGAGCATGATTTTTTGAAGCAAACAGATCATCCACAAGTACAAGCAGCTCTAAATAAATTAGATCAATGGTTAATATAAAAAAAGGTTTCTCTACTCAAACTTCACTCGTTTGAATAGGGAAACCTCTCACTTTAAAATCACTTCTTATATGATTGAGTCAACAGTTGTTCAACTGCATACTTTCCTGAACGAACAGCGCCCTCCATGAATTGAGGAAATGCTGGCGCTAATTCGGTACTAGCAAATACAACATTCATGAAAGGCTCTTTGAGCGCACGTTTTGCCTCGAAATTCCCTCCAAAATGTGTGAGCCCACCATAGCCTCCGCCATAGTAAGGAGAATCGACCCAAACTTTCTCTTCTACTGATTGATAATCTACGATTCGATCACCTAAAACCTGCGCTAACCGATTCACCGCAAAGCTATTTCTTTCTTCAGCCGTAACCCGCGCAAGTTCTATCGCTTTATCGCCACCAATAAACATCGTCAAACGGTTTGCCCCTTCTTTTTTTGACGATTCCATCACGTTTACCCCTTCTTCTTCGCCAAACAATACACCGAATAAATTTTTCTTTTCCCCATCGATCATGATTTGGCGCCAGAAAGGTTCTTCATAGGTGAAAATCAATTTAATAACCGCACCATCAATAAAACTATTTAAGGCAGGATAAAACCTTTCTTTAAGATTCTGACTGAACTGAATACGGCGTGCCACAGTAGGCGGAACAGCAATCACAACGGCTTTAGCTGTAAATTCGTTCCCTGTTTTTGATTTGACGATATAACCATCTTCCGTTTTCTGGATTTCTTCTACAGGCTCTTCGTATAAAAGGTTGGTCCCTGATATATTAACCAGATAATCGATTACTTGACTTAACGGACCAGAGGCTTGATATTTCACTTCATCTTCTTCTAAAGTGATATTACCGATCAATCGCTTCAACGCTTTTGGGTTAATATAATCGCTGCTCACTGTAAATTCCGCAGCTACAAAACTCTTAATAGCTTTCACTTCTATATCATCTTCAATGACTTGATCTACAACTTCTGACAAAGAATGATTTTCTATAAATGAACGATCTTTCAACATTTCTGCATGGTGTGCAAAATTTATATAACCAACTTCATCTTTCGTTTCGTTAATGATCACGGCATCGTCTGCTAAATAAGTATGGTCTAATGTCATACCTGAATCTTTGATCAATCGAACCATTTCAATCATATCTTCATTTATAAACTGTGCACCCAGTTCAACATAATCTGAACCATCTACTGAGACTTTTGACTGCACTTTTCCTCCAGCACGATTTGTCGCTTCAAGTAGCTTATAAGATTTCCCATTTTCTTTTAACGCTTTTGCGGCTGATAATCCGGCAAGTCCAGCACCGATTATGATCGTGTTCACTTGCTGTTGTTCATGGCTCATCTTTTCACTCCTATAACAGGTTCTTTCTAATCGTATTTAGCCTATCAAGTGATAACCATCAAAGCAAAAAGACTGTCTTGAATTCTTTTATTCACAAACTGGCATTTAATCGAAATCATTCTCATGTTCTTTGAAGAATGAACGATACACATTTACTTGTTCCAAAGCTGTCCACTTTCTCGTCTCGACAGGCTCTTGATCTAAGTCGTAAACTTTAGCATGGTTCATCGCAAGTAAAAACGGTGAATGCGTGGAAATAATAAACTGGCAGTTAAAAAAGCGTGCCGCATCTTCAATATATTGTTTTAATTCTATTTGTTTCGCTGGAGATAAACTATTCTCAGGTTCGTCTAAAAGATAGAGTCCATTCTCTTCAATTTTTTCTATAAAGTAACGAAAGGCACTCTCGCCATTTGATTGTTCTCGAATATTCTTCATTAGGTTATCGTTAACATATTTTGATTGTGTTTTTCTTCTCGTTTCGTTCATTTTCTTTAGCCGATCATAGTCTTCGAGTGAACGTAATTGAAACTTTGTCTTTTTGATATCCAAATACTCCTCGAACATTTCTACTCTTTTCTCGTCTACTGCTTCATTGACTGAACGGAGCGTCAAGACAAAGTCAAACACGTCATCACTTGTAATGATTCGTTTAAATGCTGGTTGATCAAATGTCTCTTCGATCTCACAAAACGTTAAGTATTTCGGAAAGAAAGAAGATTTATTGTAAAGCGCATCTTTTTCTGCAATAATGTTTAAAGCCGTTGTTTTCCCTGAACCATTTCCTCCATAAAGGATCGTTACAGGTTCAAAGTCTAAACGCTCTAATCCTCTTTTTGACAATACTTGAAAAGGATAAAAAGAAGAATAGACTGTTCTTTTCACTTTGCAAATAAAGTACAGGCTTTCTACTTCGTGATCTGGAAATGTTATGGAACGTATGTACACAGCACTTCTACCTCCTAAAATCACTAAACTTTCTATTTTTTAAAAAACGCTATTCAATTTACAATAAGCTTGGATAGCGTTTCCTACTAATTAATGTGCATGTCTTGCAGGTTTCTTTTTCTTAGAGAATAATTTACTAAAAAGAAATAAAATGATAAAGCATATTAGTGTATTTAATAAGTAATTTAAACCATTAACATTCACAGACAAAAAATTTTCCCACTGAAAGAAAGAACGTAAACTTTCATAAGCAGCTGGATTAGAAAATTCAAGGAATGCAACCGGGAATCCTCTAGTAACTGATGAGGTTAGTTGCATAGGAAACGCTAAACCTACAGTTGGAACAAACATAGTAAGCGCAGATAACAATAGACTAGCGATCAATAATTTTATTTTATTCATATATTTTATCTCCCCAATGTTCATTTTATGCGAATAGTACATAAAAAACCTTTATACACTTGAACTATTCTTTTATCATTATCGATACGGTCAATCTGCTTTTTTTCTCTGACCCTATTCACTTCTTTTTAAATCATCTCCAATTTAACTTGTTATTTACTTTCTAAAGATAGTTTAGCACAAGTCAAGAATAACTATTGTAAATTTTTGATTACTTCGCTTTGCTAATCAAGAAAATCCTTTCTTTAAACCCACCTCTTTCCTTTTCTTTCTCTTCGCGTAGTTGTTCTATGGTATCAAATGATACATGATGTATATTTGCCAACCCATGTAGAACCTCTAGTATATCAGCGAGTTCTTCTAAGCAAGATGTCGAATCAGTAGCAAGCAAATATTCTTTTACTTCTTCTTTTAATTTTCCTTTCAACGCTTCAGTATAATCCTTGCCTCTTAATCTTTTAACGGTACACGCTTCACCATTCTCTTGAATCATTTCTGGTATACGATCTCTAACTAATTTATCGTATCGTTCCATTTACTTCACCTCGAATCTTCTTAAGTTATTCCTATACTAATTTTACCCTTTTCTTAGAAAAGTTAACCTATGCTTGAACTAAATATCAAACAGTTCAAAAGGAGAATATTCTATGTCTATTGTACAACTGCTCATGCGTATCTGCCTATTTATCCTTCTTTTATTTTTCCTCAACTTTCTTCGAAAAAAAATACAGCTTAGACGATTTATGATTATAGTACTATTCAGCCAAATGCTTTCGTTTCTAATGCTCTTCACTAACACATTCGCATCATTTGGTGTATCAGAAATCTTTTTCGATGTTCTATGGTGGACACTTGCCGTTACTGGGATTTACAGTTGTCTTTCCTTGAGCACAATAACTTCTAAATTACTTTCTATAGCGATTCTCTCGATGACTGCTATTACTGTCTTTTTCACCTTGCTAGTAATGATGATGAGCGGTTGTGCTAGCTCCTGATAGTTTATCATTTTTCTGCATCAATCATTAGCGAGGGAAATAGCATAGCTTCTGCTTGATTACGAGGATCTATCTTTCTCGAACGATAGATTACGCCCTCTTGTTCTTCCCAATTTTCATAGTGAAATTCACCATTTTCATCATGATACTCTAAAAAGTTAATTTCAAATCCAGCTTCCTCAAATATTCTTGCTAATGTCACGAAGTTGTATACTACTTTATGACTAGAAGCTGGATGATTTGTCGGTCCTGGACCACCTACTTGTATGATATGTTGATAGTCCTTGTTTCTAAAGTTACCGTCTGGTACGGCACATCTTATATATCCACCAGGCTTTAAATAACGGTAGCATATTTTAGCCGCCTTTGATCCTTCATCAACAGACAGATGCTCCCAAACATGTTCTGCTAAAATGGCTTCTATAGAACCATACTCAAATTGGCTTTCCCATGATTTTTCTTCAATTAAATTTATTTCATTTTCTTGCGTATGTAACCATCCTGGATTATTATTATATCCTCCAGAACCAATCACTACTCTTAATTTCTCTTTATATTGAGACACTCTATTCTCCCCTATTTTTATCATCGATTTTTTTAATACTTTCACTATTCACTATTTTACCTGTTTTTTTGAACATTGAAATACTTTATAATCAAGAAGAATAGAGGAGGATATTATGATAACAATTAAAGAGATTACTAAAATCACTACTGAACAAGCAGAACTAGTGGAATTATTTCAAGCAGTCGTAGCTTCTGGCGCGGCAATGAACTTCTTACATCCCATGAGCGAAGAAACAGCGGTTCACTATTGGGACGGTGTCTTGTCTGAACAGGTTCGCTTGTTCGTTGCCCTATTAGATGATGAAATCGTTGGAACTGTTCAATTGCAAATGAGTGATAAAGAAAACGCACCGCACCGTGCTGAGATCGCAAAACTGATGACTCATCCTAAAGCTCGTCGTAAAGGCGTCGCAAAGACGATTCTACAGTATGCTTTAAAAGTTGCGGAAGAGGAAAACAGAACCTTATTGTTATTGGATACCGAAAAAGAAGGTCCAGCGAATGCCCTTTATCAATCAGAAGGCTTTGTTTTATATGGCGAGATTCCTGCTTATTCTCAGGATCCTTTCGGCGTCTTTAAAGACGGCAATTGTTACTATAAATATTCTCCACAGCGTTCTTAAGACAAAATAAAAACGATTTAGATGACACTTAAATCTAAGTCGTTTTTATTTTCTTCTTATTTATTTGTTTTGTTACTTTCAATTATTTCCTTCATCAAATCTTCGAGCGCATCACTAGAAAAATCCGGCGCTGGGTAGTACGGATTGAATTGGGTGTTTTTTCGTTTGATGTAAGCCGTTTTGAGTCCGGCTTTTTTTGCACCAAACAGATCCCAATCATGGGTAGCGACCATGACCGTCTCTTCTGGGTTCAGTGAATTTTCCTTCATTACATATTGATAAATAGCTTTATACGGCTTGTAGCGTTTAACAGTATCTACAGAGTAATAGCGGTCAACCAAGTCTATTATCCTAGCATGGGTTAACTGTGTCTTTACCATCGCCTCTGATGAATTCGTGACTGCAATGACCGTCAATTGATTGTCTTTCAGTAAGGTTAACGCTTTTTCTACATCATCGTAGGCTGGCAATGCTTGAAATGCCCCGAGGATATCTTGTTTCGTCTCTTCTGTTAGTTCTTTATCACTTTCGATAAATAGACTTTCTAAAGCAGCTTCCGTTAATTTACTGAAATCTTCATATTCATTCAACCCACCCAAAACTGTTGAAGAATGAAGAACCGTTTTAAACCAATAAGCCATCACAAATTCTCCATCAAAGTATTGTGCAAATTTTTCTTTTAACAAACTGAGATTTAGTAAGGTCTCGTTCATATCAAACAATACAGTCTTAATCATTTTTATCCACTCTTTCTCGGTTTTTATCTTGTCAGCAGTATAAAGCAAAAAGCTCCCTTCCAGAAGAAAGAAAGCTTCATAATGATTTATTTGTCTAGGCTAAAATCCAATTCTGGTCCTTTTGGTACGATACCATTTGGATTGATTTGCTTGTGACTACGGTAGTAATGTTTTTTAATATGATCAAAGTCGACTGTTTTTTTAACCCCCGGCTCATTATACAATTCTCTTGTATAACGCCACAGATTTTTATAGTCTACGATTCTTCTGATGTTACATTTAAAATGACCATGATAGGCACTATCGAATCGGATCAACGTTGTAAATAAGCGCCAATCTGCTTCTGTAATCTCGTCTCCGACTAAGAATCGACTATTTTCAAGTCGTTCTTCGATGTCATCCAATGCATCAAAAAGCTTCGTCACTTCTTTTTCATAAACCTCTTGTGTCGTAGCAAAACCGGCTTTATACACACCGTTATTGATTGTGCCATAAACCTTGTCATTGATCTCATCGATCTTTGTCATTTTATCTTCTGGAAGATAATCTTTATCATTTGCACCCACTTCGTCAAAAGCTGAGTTCAGCATACGCATAATATTTGCAGATTCATTGTTGACGATTTTATTTTCTTTTAAATCATATAAGACAGGCACGGTAACCCGTCCGCTATATTTCGGTTCAACATGCGTATAAATCTGATAAAGATAATCCGCATGGATAACAGGGTCTTGGATGACACCTTCTTCGTCCTCGAAAGTCCAACCGTTTTCTCCCATTAATGTGTTGACCACAGAAATCGAAATCATCTCTTCCAACCCTTTAAGACTACGCATGATGAGTGCACGACTTGCCCATGGACAAGCGAGTGAAACATATAAATGATAGCGATTCGGCTCTGCTTTAAATCCAGCTTCTCCAGTTGGACCAGCACTACCGTCTTTCGTGATCCAGTTTCTAAATTGTGACTCCTCACGAATAAATTCGCCTTCGTCGTTATTGTAATCCCATTTGTCGTACCATTTTCCTTTAACTAATAGTCCCATAAGCGACCCCTTTCAAGATAGATACCGTTTCAATTGTTACCTACTACCAGTATAAATCTCGAAATCGAAATAAACAAATAACTTTAATCATTATTTGCTAGAAGATTAAACAACGGTTAACATTTACTCAAAAAATAAGTAAGTACCGAATCATCCTCTGTCAATTCTGGATGATGGGCTGTTACAAGTACATTTGCTTGTTCGGCCGCAACGATTTTATCGTCTACTCTTGCTAGAATAGTCGCTTTTGGTCCTACTGATTGAATATAAGGTGCGCGAATAAAAATAGCCTCTACCGGTCGTTCAATCCCTTGAAAATCGAGTGATGTTTCAAAACTGGCTACTTGTCTACCGAAACCATTGCGTTCGACTTCCATTTCAATAAATCCTAAGCGAAGATCTGTTGTTTCATGGGTCTTATCTGTACTACATAAAATCAGTCCAGCACAGGTTCCGAATATCGCTTTGCCTTCTTGATGAAATTGTCTTAGCTGATTTTCCAGTCCTTGTTCTCGAATCAAACGTCCAATCGCCGTTGATTCACCACCTGGAATGATCAATCCATCTAATTGGTCGAAATCTGATACCGATTTGACTGAAACAGGTTGAACCCTTGCCCTTCTCAATGCTTGTAGGTGTTCTTCGACAGCCCCTTGAAGATTCAAGACGCCAATTCTTTTCGTCATGCTTACCATCCTCTTTCTTGCATCCGTTCACTTTCTTGAAGTTGACTGATTTCAATCCCTTTCATCGGTTCGCCTAAATCTTTAGACAAGGCTGCAAGTAATTCATAGTCTTCATAATTTGTTGTCGCTTGAACAATGGCACGTGCAAATTTTTCTGGTGATTCGGATTTGAAAATGCCTGATCCTACAAAAACACCGTCTGCGCCTAAACTCATCATCAAGGCTGCATCTGCTGGTGTCGCTACACCGCCAGCGGCAAAGTTGACCACTGGTAACTTTCCTAGTTCTTTTATTTCTTTTACTAATTGATAAGGTGCGCCTAAGTCTCTTGCAAAGGTCATCAGCTCATCATCGGATTTTGTTGATAACAAACGAATTTGGCTATTCACTTTTCTCATATGGCGAACAGCTTCCACGATATTTCCTGTACCTGGCTCCCCTTTTGTTCTCAGCATAGACGCCCCTTCACCAATTCTTCTCAATGCTTCTCCAAGATCACGACATCCACAAACAAATGGGACAACGTATTCTGACTTCAGCAAGTGGAATTCTTCATCCGCTGGTGTGAGTACTTCACTTTCATCGATATAGTCAACACCCATTGACTCTAAAATTCGTGCTTCTGAGATATGTCCAATTCTTGCTTTAGCCATGACAGGAATACTGACTGCATTCATCACTTCTTCAATAATCGTTGGATCCGCCATGCGCGCAACACCACCCGCTTTACGAATATCTGATGGTACACGTTCCAGCGCCATGACCGCTACTGCGCCCGCTGCTTCTGCAATGCGTGCTTGCTCTGCATTGATGACATCCATAATAACGCCACCCTTTTGCATCTGTGCCATTCCTCGTTTGACTCTTTCGCTACCGATTACTTTTTTAGTCATTATTCATTATCCCCCAATTTTTTATCGTTCTCATGTCTGTTAGTATACAAAAAGAAAAAAAATCTCCCTACATCCAATTGGACGATAAATACACCATCCAATTTTATGGTAAAATAATAAAAATTAGAAAGGAGTTTCTCCAATGAAAAATTGGTCGCTTCCCAAACAAAAAAACAAGCCACTTTATCAAGAGATTATGTTAATGATAGAAGAACATATTCGAACCGGTAGACTAATCCCTGGAGAACGGCTTCCGGCTGAGCGAAAATTAGCCGAAACACTAAAGGTAAACCGCTCAACCGTGATTCGTGCAATGGAAGAACTGACTGCTCAAGGTGTGTTGACCAGAAAAAAAGGAAGCGGCACCTTTGTAAACTCAGATAAATGGGGGTTACAGATGCGACCGATGATCAATTGGGGCACTGCACTCACAACAAATCATCTCAAACGAAAAACACCTTATCAATTAGCTGCCGAACGCATGAAATCACAATTTACTGACAGCGCCCTAGATCTCTCAAATGGGACTTTACCCGCTGATTTATTACCTGAACTTCGCGCGCCGGACCTTTCTTGGAAAGAACTCGTTCAACAGGAAAAGGCTCAAGTGACCGTTACCCATGGAATTCAAACCTTAAGGGAAAGTGTCCAACGACATCTCAAACGTACGTATCAAATCACTGTACCGATTGAAGAAATTCTCATTACTTCCGGCACACAAAATGCTTTGTTTCTGATTACGCAAGGTTTATTGAAGCCCGGAGATACCATCGGAATAGAAGCACCCTCTTATTTCTACTCTCTACGTTTGTTTCAAGCTGCTGGTCTTCGGATCGTGCCCATCGCAATGGACAGTGAAGGTATGACGATAAAGGGACTACAGGAAGCTTCTTTAAACTATCCGTTGAAAATGGTTTTTTTGAATCCTGTTTTTCAAAATCCTACTGGTCTCGTCATGAGTGCCAAGAGAAAGACTGAAATATTAGATTACTGTTTACTGAAGCGTATTCCAATCGTAGAAGATGATGCCTATGGTGGTCTGGTATTTGATGAAACTGTAGATCATCGTCCGTTGAAGCAGTTAGACACAGCGCAACAAGTGATTTATTTAGGAACGATGTCAAAATTGGCCGGTCAACACTTACGCGTTGGATGGATGGTGGGACCACAAGCCATCTTAGAGGAATTAGCAGAAATTCGTCTACAAATTGATTCTGAGGTCAGCTTTCTTCCTCAATTTATGGCAGATGCTTTCTTACGTGGAGAACTCGAAGATCATTTATTGTTTCTTCGAACTGAACTGGCAAGGAGAGCACGTGCGCTAGAAAATTGGTTACGTGGACAATTCGGTCAGTCCATTACCTTTGAACCTGCTAAAGGTGGATTCCATCTGTATTGTCGCTTCCCCGATAAAACTGAAGCAGAAGTAAAAGAAATCTTGCTTGCTCTACTTGATCAAAAAATGATTGTTGCAGAAGGTGAGAAATTCGGCGATCAAACGAACGGATTTAGATTAAGTTTTATCCATTTTAACGACATATAAATAAGCGCGTAACTTAAGACAGCTAAGTTACGCGCTTATTTTGATTAATTTCTTTTAGGAATAGTATAGCGTTGAACGTTTATCGATAGCTGTATCTTTGGTCAAGTCAATAAAATAAGCTGATTGCCACTTTTTTGTTTTTGTTGCTGAGGGGTTTAAGTCTTTTTCCCACGTAGGATAAATTCTAATTGCCATTTTCCCTTTAGATGTTTCGCTTTTAAGTATGCCCTGCTCATGTAAGACAGCTTTAGGAAAAATAAATTGACCTATTTTCTCTTTGTCCACTATCGATACAATCAATTTATCTGGACTATCCTGAAATACATACGGCTGATTTTTGCTGTTGCTATCTTTTTCCCAGAACGCTACAAAGTATCCAGCTTTTTTTGGCGTCCGTTTCGCCAAACGACTTCTATATAAATATTGACCCACATTGAAGCAGATACCTTCGTATTCAGCATTTTGAGTCTCATATGTTATATTTGTCAGATCACCATGACCTATTTTCAATAATTGTTGTTTAATAAGTGCCATAGATTTCAACTCAGCATTACTCCTCAATGTTATTTTTTCCAGTCGCTAAACAAAAGACCATAATTGTAAACATCCAACCATTTCCCGTCTTGAAAGAGACCTTCTCGATCAACGCCTTCTCTTTGGAAACCGATATTTTCGTATACTTTAATAGCAGGTTCATTGTTGCTATGGACGCTTAACCGAATTTTATGTAGTCCAAGTTCGTAAAAAGCAAATTTGCTGATCGTGTGTACAGCATCCGTTGCGTAGCCTTTTCCTCTATTAGACGCTGGAACGATTGCAAGCCCAAGCTCTGCACCTCTATTCTTGAACTGCACATCGGAGAGAGATACCCAACCTACGAATTCACTTGAAAAGCGATCGCGAATCGCAAAGAGAAATCGTTCGTTACTGTCACTATCACCTTGAAACGTTTTCCACATTTCTTCATTCCATGGATGAAAGGTATCCCAGCTGATATTGCGTAAAAATTCATTGTCCCACTGATATTGCGTCAGCATACCAAAATCTTCCTCTTCAAAATGCGTCAGTGCAATCTTTTTTCCCGATATCACATTCTTCACTTTTTTACCTCCTTCAAATGAATAGAAAAAAAGAGGCTTGCTTGCGCAGCCCCATTTTACTCTATGGTTTTTTAAGTACTCTGTAAAAATAAATATAAATACTAAATACGATATACGTAATCGCTGCATAAATCCCACCTGCATAAAGTCCCATGAGCGCAACCATTAAATAAGTACCACCTGTCGAAAATGCTCCTTGTAAAAATCCGATAATAAACAGTATGATCATGACACGATTTCTGTTTTTTACGATTCGTGCTAATTCCATAAATCTGTTCTCCTTTTCACTTGCTTATTCGTTTTTGATACTCCTAATAAATTATACCTTTTTCTAGCGGTAAATGTATAAGGAATTTCATATGATTTTATAACTATTCTGTGAACATGATGCCTTAATCCATCGCTGCCGATTCTAATTTCAAATTGATCAGTAAGGGTGCCAAACAAAACAGGATACTTTTAGCGCCAAATACCGCTATCAAACCAATGCCCGCCAGTACGCCAACATGATAGTTAAGTAATGTATACGCGTAAAAGGTCCCTTTGTCTTTACTGGACTTTGTAGCTGTTAGATAGTAATCCATCCACGCTTGAATACACTGCCGAATATTTCCCGTAGAGAATAAGGTCGGACTCACGTAATTTTTTGTACCGTTGAATACGCCCCATTGAAAAGCCGTTAAGGCGAATAGTGGTAATAACGCCAATAAGTCATTTGCTCCTTTGGGGATCAGACCGATCATACAGACCCCGATAACTTCTACCAGCAGGCAAATTCTAACGGATTGTTCTGTATATTTTTCACTCAAAAATGACGACACAAATAAACTGATAATAAAGATACCCAACGCTGATATTCTAACAAATGCGTCCAAGAGACTTACTTCACTGATACTGATAAATAGCTGAATCAAATTCGCCGTTTGCGCTGAGCCAAAATTTCCTCTCAGCAACAAGGCATAGCTTCCACAGAAACCACCAATCATGCACATGGAATAATGGAGAAAATGTTCATATTGATAGGTTTGCTTAGCAGGTATATTCATGGCATACCTCTTGTTTCTGTATCAAAAAGACCTTTGCTTCTGGTTCAAATACCCTCATCTTAAAATACTCCCTCAATCTATCGATCTTTCAACGTGTTTTGTTTTATACACTTACTATAAAACAAATCCCAAGATAAAACATCTATTCTAGCTGTTCTACCTTAGATAAATAGCCTTATCCAATAATGGAAAAGGCTATTTAAACATTATTCTGACGCGATAGAACGTTTAATCACTTAAAGATCATTAGGATTAAACTTCAAATCTTTCAACAAGATGATTCAATTCTTCTGCTAGTTTAGCTAATTCTTCAGAACTGGTAGATACTTCCTGCATGGTACTCGTTGTTTGTTCTGCTGAGGCTGCTGTCTCTTCAATACCAGCAGCAGATTCCTCTGATAGGCTAGCGATATCTTCAATACGTCCATGCATCTCGTTGGTTTGCGCTTTATTATTCAAGAGTACTTCCGTAATATCTTTGATAGCCTCTCCCATTCGTGAAATTGAAACAGAAATCTCATTAAATGTTTCTCCGGTTTGCTTAATTTGAGCCGTCCCTTTTTCCACTTCATGATAGCCCGATTCTAATTCGGTGGCAACTTTAGATGATTCCAATTGAATATCTTGAACGATATCTGTAATATCCACAACTGATGACGACACTTGTTCTGCCAATTTTCTAATTTCATCAGCGACGACGGCAAAACCTTTACCTTGTTCGCCCACTCTGGCTGCTTCAATAGCTGCATTAAGGGCTAATAAGTTTGTTTGTTCAGCAATAGACTCGATCACTCTTACTAATTCAGTCACTTTTCCTGCCTTGCCATCAAGTGCTTTCACGCCATAAACGGAGTCTTTAACGATTCGGTCAATCGTTTGCATTTGTGAAACAGATGATGACATATTCTCTTTACCTTTAATTGTGGTATCTTGCACATCGTGAGAAGTTTGTAATACTTGATCACTTTTAGCCGAAGACATCTCAATCGTGTGCGCAAAATGATTCATCGTATCTGCTAGATCATTCGTGTACCCTGCCTGTGACTCAGATCCTGTTGCCAATTCTTGCATGGTTACCGCGACTTGTTCCGAACCTAAAACAACTTCGTTCGTCGATTTTGTCAATTCTTCACTTGAACTTAGCACTCGTGTCGTTGCGTTAGAAACAGCGCCAATCAATTCTTTCAACGCGATTTGCATCTGTACTGTCGTGTTAACTAATACACCGATTTCATCTTTGCGCTTAGATGCTGTTAGTTCTTCTGTTAAATCACCATTTGCGATTCTATCTAATTTCTTAGCCGTTTCTCTCATCGGTGCACCAATCAATTTACCCATAAAAACACCAACACATATAGCAAAGATTACAGCAAAAATATTCGCTATAATAATGATCGTGCGCATAATACTATATATTCCCTTGCTACGCTCATATGATACGCTAGCTTCTTGATCTACAATATCGATTAATTCTGTTAAATTTTCACTGACTAGTTGAAAAGGTTCTGCGCCTCTTCCTAATCCTATCAACGTTTCCTCATACTGCTCAGCTGTTAGCAAAGCCACGTTATCTCTTACGATTCCTGAGAACGTTTCCCAATTACTAGTCAGTTCATCGAATTTTTCTTTTTCTGTAGGTTCCAATGAACGATCACTATATTTCTCAATCATAAGAGACACTTCATCTAAATTCTCTAACGCTTTTTGACCTCTTTCAGGATCTTCATTAGCTACCCCGGAAAGCATCTGCACGCGTGTATTCTCCATTGTCTTCGACATATCTGTTAAAACAATGGTTGGTTCTAAGCGATTATCATACATGTGACTCATCTCATCATTCATTTCTCTAATACCTAAGTAAGAAAGTGTACCAACTATAATAACGATTAAAGCGATGAATAAATAGGAAACCATTAACTTTGCTGTTATCTTCAACGTTTCTTCCTCCTTGTAATAAAACTGATGTTACATCATAAATGCTTATCCACACTTATTATCGGAGGCTTAATTTCACAATTAATATAGAAAAGCTTCGATATTGTGACAGATTATCCACAATTGTCAGGTTATTGTTTATTATTTAAAAACAAATTTGCTCATTCATTCACTTTGAATGCTTCATTTCTTTGATACAGACTATGCAATTAACGAAAAAAGGACTATTATCATTAGATAACAGTCCTTTTAAATGGGCATTCTTCCATTAAGATTTATTCTAAAACCACTGCGCTAATGCTCTTCCCACTTCTTTGCCCATTTCAAATAGGGTATCGATGTTTGGAATGATTGCTATGCCGAAAAAAATACCCCATAATAACCATTTGAGCCATTTCATACCTTCTACTGATTGATTTTTTTTCATAAAAATTTGCTCCTTTAGCTAGTCTTTTTCTGTATGTACGTTCCTTTTCTCCTGATGATGCAGACTGCCGTATATTAACGCACACGAAGTAAGCATCGTCACTGTCATTATATTTATTTCAGTTGTTCCATAATATAGATCAAGCGCAATCTTGATTCCAAAGTATCCAAAAGTAAAAATCAACATCCCTTTAAACACTTTTTAAATTCTAGGCATTTTTTTTAATAAAATGACTTATTTTTTTCTTTTTCTGAATTGTCAATATAAGCTAGACAAATACGACCCATCAATATAACTCAAAAATACTTCTAAGGGTGTTTGATAATTTAGTGATTTTCTAGGGATTCGGTTTCGTCTATCGGCTACGCCTGATACAAAATTCTGATCTACTAAATTAAAATCCATTTCTTTAGGTAGGCCATTTCGTCGCAGTAAACCATTTGAATTTTCGTTCAAAGCCCTTTGTGAAGGCGTACCTGGATCTGCAAAATAAATGGACACATCATGTTGGTTGCAGATTGACTTCCAGTTTGAGAACTCTTTACCACAATCAAAAGTAATGGACTTAAATAGACATTTGGGAATAGAACTGAACCATTGGTTCAAGGTGGTTTCTATATCAACTGCTTTACGTCCTTCTGGTTTTAACGTGATGATGACTTTCGAAAGTCTTTCGACTAACGTTATAATGGCGCTTTTGTGGTGTACACCAACAATGGTGTCTCCTTCCAAATGTCCAAACTCTTCCTTAAATAAAGGATAATCGGTTGTTCTTTCTTCAATCGTTCTTTTAAATGCTTGTTTTCCTCGACGTTCTTTATGACCATTGGGCTTTCTTTTTCCCTTCATGGGAAGTAAAGCTTCGTCGAATAGGTGTTCATTGAATCGACGATAAAGCGTTCGGACCGAGCATCCAATAGGCTGTTCCGATCTACCAATAATGACATCGGGCGTCCAGCCTTTAGCAACTTGATCCTTGATATAGTCCTGTTGTTTAATAGGAAGAATGATTTTCTTTCGTCCGCAACGTTTTTTATTCAATTTGTATTGTCGATAATAGTCAAGAATTGTAACACCTTGCTTTAAAGCCGTAACGACGTTATGGATAGTTTGCCTTGAACGATTAATCAATTGAGCGATTCTAGCGGTTGATACATTATTATGGTAATACGATTCTATCAATACAAGCTCGTCCGTGGTAATATGGGAATAGGTCATTCGTGATCACTCCTAATGTTTTCTTTGGTCGGAAAATACATTTTGAGTGTACCACGAATGGCTTTTTTATTTGTCTAGCTTAATTTTACAATTCACG
>NZ_JAGFVM010000013.1 GCF_017599325.1 Marinilactibacillus kalidii
CTCACGGCGGACACCCTTGTCATTCGCTAACAGTTCCTACTGCCAAGTCTGTAGTGGACTTTCACCACCAAGTTGTCGCCCATGTCGGGCGCACATAAAAAAAACTATCTCCACGGAGATAGTTTTCTTTAAACCTTAGTATTGCGCTTTAGATTGGCTTAGTAGTGACTCAAAAGCATGTTCAAATTTCTCAACATCCCCTGCGCCCATGAAGACAAATACCGATCCTCTGTGTTTTAAGAGCGGCGACATATCTTCTTCACTTACAACAGCTAATCCTTTTTCAATTTTATTCAAGAGATCATCGATTGTAATATCTCCTGACTGTTCACGTGCAGAAGTAAAAATTTCACATAAATAAACAAAATCTGCAAGATCCAGTGACTCACCAAAATCGCTCAACAATGCAACGGTTCTAGTAAAAGTATGCGGTTGAAATACTGCTACAATTTCCTTGTCAGGATATTTTTGACGAGCAGCATCTAATGTCGCTTTGATTTCTGCGGGGTGATGCGCGTAATCATCAATAATAACCGTGTCCATTACTTGTTTTTCGGTGAATCTTCTTTTGACACCGTTAAACGTTTTTAATCGTTCAGTAACTTTTTCTTGATTAACGCCTTCATAATGGCAAAAAGCAATAACGCCTAATGCATTTTGAATATTGTGGTTTCCGTATGAAGGAATAGAGAATTGCCCGTAAAAGTCTCCTCTCACATAAACATCAAATGAAGAACCTTCTGTAGAACGCACAATATTCTTAGCCTGGAAATCATTATTATCTTCGAAACCATAGAAAACGACCGGTACAGAAACCTGCAAATTTTGCAAACGCTCATCATCACCACACGCAAAAACAGCTTTCTTGATCTGAGAAGCAAAGTTCGTGAAAGCATTCTCTACGTCTTCCACACTAGTATAATAATCAGGGTGGTCATAATCTATATTGGTAATTAACGCATAGTCTGTTTTGTAAGCTAAAAAATGTCTGCGATATTCACAAGCTTCTAATACAAAGTATTCCGCATCTTCTACACCACTACCAGTACCGTCTCCGATAAGATAACTCGTTTTTTCAATACCACTTAATACATGAGCTAACAAGCCTGTAGTACTTGTTTTACCATGTGAGCCTGTAATAGCTACACTTGTAAATTGGTTACTGAATTCACCAAGGAAGTCGTGGTATCTCTCCACCTTTAAACCCATTTCATTCGCACGAACAATTTCTTCGTGTGTGTCTGGGAAGGCATTTCCAGCAATTACTACCATATTTTCTTTAATATTATCTGCATCAAATACATAAATAGGAATTTGTGCAATTTCTAAATTTTCTTGAGTAAAAAAGTACTTATTGACATCTGATCCTTGAACTGTATATCCTTTGTCGTGAAGAATCAATGCTAATGCACTCATACCTGATCCTTTGATACCGACAAAATGATAAATCATCGTTTGATCCATTAAAAGTCCTCCAAAATTCTACTTCACCATTGATTATCGCGCCTTTTACCGCTTTTGAAAAAACATCACGTAACGATTTTATACTATAATGCAAATCATGATAAAAATCTAGTATCAAACGCTCTAATCTAATGAGACTTCATTCATTTTCATCTGAAAAAAAGCCAGGTATATTTCTTTTTGATGCATTAGCACCTAGTTGTTCTTCTTGAATAATATTCATAAGCGAACGATGCAGTCGCATTCGTTTCTTTTCATCTTGTTTATTTTCAGTCTTAAAAGTCTGTGTGAATTCTTTCTTATCAGGAGATCCTGTTTCTTTCGAATGGTGCTCTTGTTTGTCCCAAAAAGAGGTTATTTCTTCTGTTACATATTCTTCAAAAAGAATAAAATCAAACGGTTCTTTCTTCAATGCTTCTGTTAATGCCGTATAGTCCCAAGTCTCCACAGATTTTTTCACTGGCTTTTTAAATCCATATATAGGAGAAGGAACTCTGCTCACTTCAAAAGGAGGCTCAATGTAGTGTTTCGTACGATTTGGTGTATCAGTTATCTTTTTATCGTGAAGATATTCCTGAAATCCTTTTTCGACTTCAGCTCTACTTCGAATTTGATTCGGAAGCGAGTGTGTACGATCTTCATTGAAGATTTGCTGTTCATCATTCTCACTCTTATGCTCATTCTTATTTTCAAGATTTGACTTCAATCGGTTCGTTGATGTATGCGAAGAGTGATGTTTAGCATGTTTCATAAAACTTGGTCCATTATATTCTCCCACTACGCTTCCTCCTCTCTAATTTGACATCGATCAATCAAATGATTAACGGTTTAACTCAAATCTGCTACCAGTCTCTTCTGTTTCATCAAGTACCAAAATACCGATTGATACTTGGTCTAAGTTTAATTCTTTGGCAGAGCAGATCATTCCACTACTTTTTGTTCCTCTTAGTTCCCCAGGCCAAATAACAAGACCGTCCGGCATAATTGCTCCTGGCTTAGCGACAACGACTTTTTGATTCTCTGCAATATTAGCAGCACCACAAACGATTTGGACAACTTCCCCGTTGTCTATTTCAGTTTGTGTGATATTCAAATGGTCCGAGTCTGCCATCGGCTTACATTCTTTGACATGTCCCACCACAAATTTCGGTGATGGATCAGCAACAAGCTCGTCTGACCAACCATTTTGTTTGATTTGTTGATTTAATGTGTCGACTTCTTGCTCACTCAACGTAACAGGTCCATTATTTTTCAAGTCTAGTAATTCTGAAACTTCAAAAAAATTGAAACCTACAGTATCTCCATTATCTTTAGAAACGATTTTCGTGATATTTCCTTTTCTTTCAGTAATTTGATTATCGATTGAGCATTTTGCCAGTTGAATCATTAATATATCATTGAGTCCTTTGTTATTGTAACTTGTGATTAGCATATTGTTCTCCTTCTACGGTGGTTGTCTTTTTTATTTTATTTTCAAAGTATCTAATGTCGACTGATCAAGTGTACGAATAATTTGCGTCACCATTTCTTTTGCTGCTTCAAAATCTTCAATATTAAACAAGGTTTGATGTGTATGAATATATCTCGCACATACCCCAATAACGGCACTTGGAATACCGTGATTCATTTGATGAGCAGCTCCAGCGTCAGTTCCACCTTTTGAGATGAAGTATTGGTATGGAATATTGTTGGTTTCCGCAGTATCTAACAAGAAATCACGCATCTCTTTAGAAAGGATCATACCTGGGTCTTGTATACGCATCAAGAAACCTTCTCCAAGTTTACCAAAAGCATCTGGTCCTCCAGTAAC
Source organism: Marinilactibacillus kalidii (assembly GCF_017599325.1). GTDB lineage: Bacteria > Bacillota > Bacilli > Lactobacillales > Carnobacteriaceae_A > Marinilactibacillus > Marinilactibacillus kalidii. Next base: position 3,275 of record NZ_JAGFVM010000013.1, read on the forward strand.
ATCGTTTGCTGGAGAACAGTCGACGGCAATAAATACATCTGGATCAAATTTTGTTACGGCTCCTTTTGTCCCTCTTAAGCCAACTTCTTCTTGAACATTTGCACCAGCAATCAAGGTATTTGGGAGTGACTCATTTTCTACTTCTTTGAGCGCATCTAATACAACGGCTACACCATAACGATTATCCCAAGCTTTTCCTAAAATGGTTTTACCGTTAGCCATTTTTACTGTTTCTACTTGGGGAACTATTGCATCTCCTGGCCTAACACCATAAGATAATGCTTCTTCTTTAGAATCAAAACCAGCGTCAAAGTGAATGTCTTCTACACTAAGTGAACTAGCGCCTTTCCCTTTCAGCAAGTGCGGTGGAACGGATGAAGAGACAACAGGGTAATCTCCTATACTCGTTTGTAACGTAAATCGCTGCGCAGAAACGACGTAAGGATTCCAGCCTCCTAAAGGAACAACTTTAAACAGACCTTTCTCAGTAATTGTAGCAACCATAAAGCCGACTTCATCCATGTGTGCTGCAACCATCAATTTAGGTGCTTCTTTCTTTTGGGATTCTTTAATACCAAAAATACCACCAAGTCCGTCTACTTCAACACGATCAACTAAAGGGGTCATTTCTTCTCTCATATACTGTCTTACAGCATGTTCAAATCCACTTGTACCTTGTAATTCTGTAACTTTTTTTATTCGTTCGAATGTTTGATTATCCATTTTTATTTAGCCAGTGACCTATCTAGCTCCTCCTTCTCGATTCATTAAATATTTACATGTAAACCAGTGAAAACAATCCAGATAGGTACAAGATTGCAACGTTCATTTGGCGATTCTAGCTCATCAGTATTTTACCAAGAGCGATCTTTTCAATTATACACAAAAAGCTGCTTCTTTTTAAGTCTCTTTCTTATATATTCTTATTACACTCCTATACTATATATGTTAAAATGACTTAAGACTTTATTCAAGCAACTATAATCTGGAGGCTAGACAATGGAGAACAAATTAAACCAAAAGCAAGCAACCTACTTATTAGGCGCATTAGGATTCATGGTTACTTTTTTATTAGGATTTTTCTTATACCCTAAAGTTTCAAAGAAACAAGCTATTCATGCAGATACAATTCTAGAAGCAATCAAGGATCAGTTTCGAGAAGAAGGACCGATCGATGGTTCTTGGATCGAATTGACAAAAGTCCCTTGGAAAAAATTTGCTTATTCTACTGACGTTTATTATGGTGGTATCTCACGTTTAGAAGAAAACATTTTGGTCCAATATGAATTCATTGCAGATGCCTATACTGGTAGCTTAATTGATTTATACAGAGTTTAAAACTTTATAAAAGCGTAACGAAAGCAGTTTGCTACATTCGTTACGCTTTTTTATTTTTATTCGTTGTTGGGAAAATAGGCTACTGTTTTATAGATGCGATTTCCTTTTTTCGAAAACTTTTCTTCGTACTCCGTCATAATATTCCCTTCAACATCACTGTTGTGAAGATCGAGATAGAGTTCTTTTAAAATCATTCCTTTTTCGGAAAAGCTAACTAAAGAATATTCGAAGAGACCTTGATTATCGGTTTTGAAGTGCAATTCTCCTTTTTCATCAAGAACCGTTTCGTAGCTTTCCAAAAAGCTTCTATAAGTTAATCTTCTTTTTTCGTGTCTGTTTTTTGGCCAAGGATCAGAAAACGTCAGATATATCCGATCTACTTCTCCTTTTTCAAAGTATGCTTTCAAATCTTGTGCATTCACTTGTAAAAGTTGTACGTTCGGTAACGCTTCTTCTATCTGCTTTTCTAAAGCAGATACAATCACACTCGTTTGCAATTCAATCCCTAAATAGTTGATGTCAGGGTTTTGCTTAGCCATTTCAATTAAAAATCTTCCTTTACCCATACCGATTTCCATATGCAACGGTTGTTTTTTCTCAAATCGCTCTTGCCATTTCCCTTTCCATTTATCTGGTTGGGCTACTACAAACTGTTGGTATTCTAATAATTTCTCTTCTGCTCCTGGTTTATTTCTTAAACGCATAAACTCTCTCCTTAACGTAAAAACAGGGACAGATCCATTCAAGATTGTCTGACCCTCTCATTCCACTTATAATATAGTCCAATAATAATTGCTAAATCATTCATACCTCAAATTAATTGATCGATTTTGATAATTGAATTGTTCATTTTGATATACTGCCCTTTACGATGGGCATCTTTTACATCTATGAGTAAAGTCATAATGACATACCATTGTATACGCGTCATAAAAGAGGTTGTAATTTCATGTTCGTAGTCAACTAACCAGTTATCCCACTGCTCTTTGTCGATATATCGACTAAACAATTGGCCTATATCATAAGCCAAATCAGCAAGGACAGCTGAATCCCAATCCACTAAATAGAGCTCATCTTCTTCAGAAAGTAGCCAGTTTTTCCTCGAGACGTCGCCATGGCATACCGTCACTTCAGAATCTTTGATAATATCTAGTTTCGTAACATTCACCCACTCTAGTGCTTTTTTAAGCTGTGGATGTTCTACTAGATCACCTGATAAATTCTCTTGATACTCGGCTAGCAAGTCTTGCGGTGTAATTGATTTTCCACCCATTCGTTGAAGCATTCTTTTCAAACTTTGAGAACGATGAACTTTTTTAAGTATATTGGCTACTCTTGGAGAAAGCATTTCATCTTTAAATAAATTCCGACCATTGCACCACTCTTGTGCTGTTAAAACGTCGCCGTTTCCGATTCTTTTGGTCCATATCAATCTAGGAGAAATCCCTTCTAACGAAAGTGCCGCTAAAAAAGGCGATGAATTTCGTTTAAGAAATAGTTTTTCCTCATTTTTTGTCCCCATATAAGCTTGACCAGTGTCCCCACCGATAGGATGAAGTTTCCACCCCGTTTCTCTCTCTAACTCCATATCCACTCAATCCTTTTACACATATTCGTCCGTCCATCTTCCCGATACCATTGTCTATTCTATTGTAGGAAGAAATAGCCTACTCGTCAAGCGGATAGATGTTCTTTTTGCACAATAATCCTTTCTTTCATTAGAAAAAGGATTCATCCACTCCATGAATAGGCTTTTCTTATCAGTAAGTTGAAGAAAGGATTAGACAGTCTAATCCTTTCTTCAGATTTCCCCACATGTTTCTTCAATTTTAATTTTAAAAGCGTCTGCTAGTTTAGCCGTTATTTTTCCACGCTTCCCGCCATTGACAGTCTCTCCATCTATCGTATGGATAGGCATAACTTCAATTGTCGTACTAGAACAGAAAACTTCATCCGCGTCTTTTAATTGCGCTAATGTGAATGGTTCTTCTTTAACTTCTATTCCTAATTCTTTTGCACAGGCTAGCCAAACGATTTTTGTAACACCTGGTAAGATTAAATGACCATCAGGATGTGTATAAATGACATCATCTTTAACAATCGCTACGTTAGAGGCTGAACATTCTGTCACGATACCATCACGATGCAAAATGGCTTCCTCAGCATTATTTTTATGTGCTTCGTGCTTAGCCATAATATTTCCGAGCAAACTAATCGATTTAATATCACATTTCAACCATCTAATATCTGGTTCTGTGATCGTTGTAATACCCGTTTCAATCTTATGGGCATCTCTAGGGACAGTGGTGACTGTTCCTGTAATAGTAGGGAGTACGCTCATATCAGGATACACGTGATTTCTTGGAGAAGCAATCCCTCTTGTTGCTTGCAGATATAAATTACCTGTTTGAATATCGCTTTCATTCAATAATCGAGTCATCAATGTTTTCATTTCTTCTTTAGTTTGAGGAATCTTCATTTCGATTTTGTCCGCACTTGAATATAGACGGTCGACATGCTCATCTAAACCAAAAAAATAACCATTGTAGGCTCTCACAACTTCGTAAATCCCATCGCCAAACTGGTAGCCTCTATCTTCAGGATCTATTCTCACTTCTTCTCGATCAACAATTTGGTTATTCCAGATTACTTTCATGTCTTTTCCTCACTTCTTAAATTAATATTGTTCCATGCGATACAGTCGTTTTGGAAGGTACAGCCTTGTGAATAAGCCTATAAATAACGAACCACCAATAAGAATCAGTCCACTACTAAACAAACTTTTGAAAAGACTTACTCCTATAAAAAGTAGTAGCACTGCTGCTAAAACTTCCGTTATTAATCGCTGGATGGATTTTATTTTACCAGTCTCTTCAATCGGGTACAATTGAAAATAAAAATTTTGTTTAAATTGCTGATAAATCGGTATCAGTTGAAAGCCAATAAGGTACAGAAACAGTAGTCCTATCACCAAATCTAATCCCGGTGCTGTATCAAATGAAAAAAACAACATACCAATTAAGGTAAGTCTTATAACTAGCCCACTAAAAGATGGGTTTCTGTAGAAAGTTCTCACTATATAGTAATAGTGGATTTCTTTGTTGCGACTTGACTGTAACGCAATGAGCTTGTCTAACACCTTAAGCCTTTTAGGGTGAGACTCAATAAAAGAGACTTCAGTAAAGAGATTGATAAAGCGATAAATCGCTTGTTGTCTATTCTCTTCTCGACTAATTACATAGTCCCATTGAAGACTTTTGTGCTGTTGCTTGTTTAATCTAATAAGCAATAAGCTTAGTAATGCAACTAAGATTGAAAAAACGAATCCTATCAGCAAATTAATAAACAGACTACTCGCCAGACCTATGATCATGATGCATTTAGCTAGATACTGGAAGGTGGTTCTTTTGGTTGAATCATTCACAAAATAGGTCATAAATTCGATGTTCAAATCCATTATTTTTAGCATAATCGTTGTGGCAACAAAAATTGGCCACATGTCTAACTGAACGGTAGCCATCGTACTGGCGAGCAGTGGCATAGCGGCAATCGAAACGAACGCTAGCGGTAATGCCAGAATCATCATACTTTTCCAAACGGCTTTCTTTAAAATAGGATAAAGTTCTGATTCCAAGGGAAGTAAAAATGCCCTATCTGCTTGCTGCAACAATGTTGATATATTGCCAATCGATATTGCACCGGTCATAAGAATAAGCAATACTAGTCTAGGAATAAACTCACCGGTTTGAACTGTTTGTATATAATTAGAGTAACCAAATCCAGCAGCACCTAGCAATAGTAATAGGGCTAAAACAAAGTGATCATTTAAGACGTATTTCATATAACGCGATAATTGTTTCATGTAAATTGTCGAACGCTGCTTGAAAAGTGATTGAACGGTCATAAAGCAAACCCTTCTTCATCAGCAAGTTGTCCGTATATTTCATCTAAGCTTGCTCCAGGCATTTCAAATTGTTTCTGTAGATCAGAAAGATTTCCTTTTGCGAAGATTTTACCATCATGAAGAATCACAAAAGAATCACAAATCTTTTCAGCATTCGTCAATACATGGGTAGACATTAGTATGGATGCCCCTTGCTTTTTGCGTTCTTGCATCAATTTTAATAGATCTCTAATGGCCAGAGGATCTAACCCTAGAAATGGTTCATCGATCACATACAGACTCGGTTCAATGAGGAAGGCACAAACAATCATGACTTTCTGTTTCATCCCTTTTGAAAAGTCAGAAGGAAACCATTCCAGTCTATCTGTCAATCTAAATATGGAAAGCAGCGGCTCAGCCCTCTTGTGCGCAATGGCTATATCAATACCATAAGCCATTGCTGTAATTTCAATATGTTCTTTCAAAGTCATTTCATCGTATAATACGGGTGTCTCGGGTACAAAGCCAATATTCTTTCTATACGTTATACTATTTTCTCTAATAGTTTGCCCGTTCAGCAATATATTTCCTTCAAACGGCTCCAGCAATCCCATAATATGCTTAATGGTCGTACTCTTACCAGCACCGTTCAATCCAATCAGTCCAACTAACTCACCATCTAGCACATCAAAAGAAAGATCTTTTAAAACAGGTCTTCTTGTATAACCACCTGTGACATTTTGTATTTGTAAACTCATTCTACACTTTCCTCCTATTTCTACTCTATCTATTTTACCACAAGTCTAAAAAGACAATCGTAAGATTCATGCTTCTTTTTATCAAAAATAATATTTGTATGATAAACTATTTAGTATAAGCATAATTTTAGTTATTGATAGATGAAATGAGGAATGAAGATGACGGAAAGTATTTTCACAAAAATTGTTAATGGCGATATTCCTGCTCGTAAGATATTCGAAAATGACCACGTTATCGCTATTATGGACTTATCTCAAGTGACGAAGGGACACACATTAATCATTACAAAAAAACCAGTTCGTAATATCTTCGAATACGATGAAACATTAGCTTCTAACGTATTTGCCAGTGTACCCACAGTCGCAAAAGCGATTAAAGCACATAATCCTGACGTTAAGGGAATGAATATATTGATGAACAATGAAGCGGTAGCTTCTCAGACCGTCTTTCATAGTCATATCCATCTCATACCCCGTTACGGTGAAGACGATGATTTCGGTTTGAAATGGGCGGATAATTCACAACAATATTCAGATGAAGCATTAGATAAAATAAAATCAGATTTAATCACTGCATTGGAGGCGATGGCAAAATGAAACATTTTCTATTAGGTAGTTTAAGTGGCATTATTTTAGGTGGTACGTACGGATTGTTAACAACACCAAGATCTGGTAAAGAAAATCAAGAAAAATTAAAGAACTATGTTGATGACACAACTGATCATGTTAAAGACGTGAACGATAAGGTGGGTGACCTGAAAGTTGCCTTACAAAATTTGACCGATGAAGGCGTCAAACTCCAAATAGAGTTCATCACGGACATTCAGGCTTTATCAAACGAGTACATGTATGAAGCACAACCAAGAATCGAAAGAATTCAACGTAAAACAGATAAAATCAGTAAAGATATTGAAGCAGCTACGGTAAGTATTAAAAGTACAACTATAAAATGATTTTCCATAAAAAAGAAGACTTGCCAGTTGGCAAGTCTTCTTTTTTATTAACAGGTGAATTACTCTGAATCTTCGGTACTATCTTCAGTATTTTCATCTGGATTTTCATCTGAGTTTTGATCCTGATCCGCACTATCTTCCGTGTCTTCTTCAGCATCAGTTTCTGGTTCTGTCGTTGTATCTTCAGCTGGTGTTTCTCCTGCAGCAGGCTCTTCAACAGCAGGTTGCGTATAAGCACTCATTGCATTCTTAAGATCATCGTCTGCGATTTGAACGTTAGCATCTGCTACCAGTCCAGAGATCACTTCTTGAACATATGCTTGATCAGCTAATTTTTCAGCTATCATGTTATCCATGATTGTATCTTTCTCTTCCTCAAGCGTTCCTTTTTCTCCAACACTTACCAATTTAATAATATGGTAACCAAATTCTGTTTTAACAGGCTCTTGTGTAATATCTCCTTCATTTTCCAAAGCTTTAGCTGCTTCTTCGAATTCTGGTACAGTCTGCCCTTCAACTAGTTCCATTTCGCCATTGTTAGCTACAGAAGCAGTATCAGTAGAATATTCTTTTACAAGTTCTGCAAAGTCAGCACCATCATTTAGTTGTTGAATGATATCTTTAGCAGTTTCTTCATCTTCTACTAAAATATGTGCAACAGTGTTATTAACTGAATAATTATCATAAGCTTCTTGAATGTCTTCGTCAGAGAAATCAGCATGTGCTTTGATTGCTTCTTCTACTAATAAAGATGTGCGCATAGTTTCTTTCAAGTCATCTTCTGATAATCCTTGATTTTTGATCAACTCTCTAAATTGATCGACGCCACCATACTGTTCAGCTTCTGATTCAAACTCAGCTTCGACATCATCCTCAGTAACCTGATCGCCATAAGCGTTGTCTAAAATATCTTCAAGAAGCATTTGTTGAAGCATTTGTTCTCCGTAAGTTGTCCCTGATTGTGTGACTTCGCTCTTCATGCGTTCATACAATTCATCTTGTCTGATTCTTCCATTTTCAGTAGAGGCAACTTCTGGACTATTTGAACAACTTGCAAGTAACAAACCTGAACAAGCCATTGTCGCGATTAACCATTTTTTCATATTATACTTTACACATCCTACTTCTAAAGTTTTAGCGTTAAACGGCCATTTAGCGAAAACTGTCTTAACAGTTATCGTTACCGGCTGCTTTTTTGCTCTTCTATACTTTGATTAATATACCACAGCATTGATATTTTTTAAACCTATGTCACGATAAATTACAGTTTTTCGTTAAAATACTCAGAATCGTAACACATTATTCAAAGTATTGAATTAACTTTGAAGGTTCATTAAATTAATTATTATCGGTTAAGTTTGTTTGATAAAATGAACGATTTTCCATTGCCCACATGCGCTCGGTGAAGGATCCCTTTTCTGTCTTTTTAAGGGCTGACTGTAACATGTTCATCCTTGCATCAATTTGGTCGATATAATGTAACGCCTCAGCTTCAGCTAATTGTGGTCTCACAGGCGATCCATATTCTAATTGTCCATGGTGAGAAAGAACCATATGCTTCAACATAACGACATCTTCGCTTGTTTCATCAATTTTCAAATGTTGACATGCTTTTGAGATTTCTTCATTCACAATCACAATATGTCCAATCAATTTTCCTTCAAGAGTATATTCGGTAGCCGTCGGTCCTGACAGTTCTACTACTTTCCCCACATCATGCAAAATTAATCCTGCAAATAGCAGAGATTGGTTTAAAAAGTCATACTGTTCAACAAGTGAGCGCGCGATATTGAGCATGGAGATCGTGTGAAAGGCAAGCCCGCCTAAAAAGGCATGATGATTTGTTTTAGCTGCCGGACTTTGAAAAAAGTCTTTTTGGTATTTATTCATAATATGTCTAACGATACGATTCATGTTTGCATTTGTGATATCAAAAATCGCCTTATTAAACTGCTCAATCATTTTCTCTTTCTTGATAGGCGCTCTCTCAACATAAAGTTCAGGATTTGAAGGCTCACCATCTGCCGCTAGTTTAATTGCATTGATTCTCAGCTGTGGGCTACCTTTATATTCCTCTCTTTTTCCATTAACTTTAACCACTGTTCCAGAACGAAAAGTTTCGATATCTTCTTCTGAAGCATCCCAGTAATTTGCTGACATTTCACCACTAGTGTCTTGAAATGTAAACGCTAGATACGGTTTACCATTGCGTGTCGTTTTTTCTTCTGCAGATTTGATCAATAAGAACAAGTTGACCTGCTCATCCATATGATGTTCATATAACTTTTTATCCATACTATTCATCCTTTCTTTCTCTTTATTAGTCCCATTATTACTTGCCTAAAATCGTTTGCTGACTTTTCTTAGCGCCTTCTAGTGACTGCTCATCGAAAGAGAAATAGAGCACTTGTGTTGTCTGACTAATTTCTTTTAATAATTCATACATTCTACTTCTGCGCGTCCAATCCAGATTAACAAATCCATCATCAATCAACAAAGGTAGTTTGATCGTATCTTGAATATTTTTTATAAATGCAAGTCTCAATGAAACATATAATGGTTCGGCAGTTCCTCTAGACAATTCACTTGCTTCGAAATATTGTCCCTCTCTGTCTAATACCTGAATAGCCTCGTCATCTACTACTATTTTACTATACTTTCCTTGCGTTAAATACTCAAAATATTTTTCTGCATCAATAATTGTTTGTGGAAGGCGATCTTTTCTAGCATACTTTAAGGTTTGTTCAATCATATGTGCTGCCAGCTTTTTTGTGACCCATTGATTGACAAGTTCTTGTAAGGCACTTTTTTTATTTTCAAATGATTGTAATAAGGCTGTGTACTCCCCACCTTCTTCCAATCGCTTTACTTGTACTTCGAGCTCTATTTTTTTCTGTGTTAACTGTTTAGTTTCTTTGATTGAATCAGAAATTTCTTGCTCTACTTGTTGTTGCTGGGCATTAAGATCTTCTTTTGAACTCGTTTTAAAGATTTCGTGATTTTCAGGCAATTGTTCTTTTAGTACGTTTAATCTTTCTACTTTCTCGTTTTTTTGTTTCAATAACCCATGCAAATGTCTGAATACTTCTTCCGAATCTGCACCAGCATTTTTTAAAAGCCTTTGTTTTTTCATCAAGGTTGTTTTTTCATTTTCAATCAGTCGATTTAGATCTTGCCGAACTTCCCGACTTTCAATCATGTATTGTTGAAGTTGATTTTTTTCTTCTTTAACTTCTTTATAAAATCGTTTAAAAAGTTGAATCTTTTGAATAGCATCATCATCTTCTTCAAATAATTCACTCAAACTATCGAATTGAGCTGTTTTCAGATCAATCTTTGTCTCATATTCTTCTAACTGAGCTTCAGCCTTTTCTAGTTGTTTACCTACTTCGATTAGTTCCGAAACTTCTCTTTCAAAAGTGAATGCCTGATTTAGCGCAATAGATTGTTTAACCAACTTTTCTTGCTTGAATGTCTCCCATTCCGTTTGATTCACTTCAAGGTCATCTTCAACCTGATTGATGGCTAAGGTAATTGTCTGCTTTTCATCTTCTAACTTATCACTATTAAATAGATATTGACGCCATTGTCTTCTCATTTCTTTTTGTTGGATATAGGTTTCATAAGTAGCATGTTCATTAGAGCTAGCTTGCTGTGCTCGTATTTTAGCCCATAAGTGCCAGCAGCTCCCCATAGCAACCAGTAGCGCGACCAAACTCAAGGGCAAGGCAAAAGGAACATCAAAAGTAGCAAGGCTCACTAATAATACTATCGAAAAACCTAAAAATATCATTTCTATTAAAAAGTTATTTGGTTTATTTTGATTTTTAAATCTAGCTTCGTGATACTCTTCTTCTTTTCTAAATGTTTCGTTCGACCATAAGTCTGCTTCTAATATATCGATAGATTCATCAAGTGAGCTTCTCTTAAAGTCAATTGTAGAAAGCTTTTCATTTAATTGATGGTAAGTTTGTTCTTTTTGTTCTTGTAGCTGTTGTAATGCTTGAATATTTTCTTTATCCGCTTTTGTCCAAGCTTTAGGAATGCTATCTGCTCTTTCTAAATTCAAGCGATCTCTTTTTTCGTTTCTCTCAGCTTCTAAGCGTTCAACTTCTTTTTTACTATAGTGTTGTTCTCTGATCAAATCATCCATTGTTCCCATTTGAACAGCTAGTGCATCAATGGCTTGTTCGTTCTCTTGATACATAATCAATTTCTGTGATGGTTCGTATTGCTGTTCAACGATTTTTAATCTTTCTTGATTATCTCTGATTGTTATTCTGATGTCTTCTATTTGTTTGTTCAAAGAAGCCAACTCATACAATCCGTTTTCAGAAAGATTCGAGGTGTTTAATTGTTCTATTTCCATTTCAAGCACGGTAATTTCTTCAATCATGTCATAATTTTGATCTAGTTGTTTTAGATTTTGTGAGTGTTTATTTAATGCTACCGTTGTTTTTTCTAATTCGGCCAAGCTTTGTTCTAAGAGATTAATTTGTTGCAATAAATCAAGATATTCCTTATTCTTTTGCTTTGTATTATCCATTGATCGCTGTTTTTCTTCTAATTGTTTAATCGCTTGATTGATTTCGGGTACTCGACCTGTTGGCTTATAGAGCTTATTGGCTTGTTGCTTATACATATCTGCTCTTTGCAAGAATTGCTCTGTACCTAAAGCACCTGCACTCAGAAAATATCGATTTAATTGTTCCTTCGTCATATCTTCCACTTTTTCAATCCCTTTTAAATGGAAAGAAAAGACAGACTGATATAAACTACGGTCTACACCATAAACGATCGTATTGAGTAACGTTTCGCCTCCAGTAGCGCCGTCTTCTAGCAGAACAGTCACATCTCCTGTTGATTTCCCCTGTACTCTCTCTATACTGACCAGACCAAATCTTTCATCTTCAACCAGTATTTTACCTCCATAACGGCTACTATCTTTAGGTTCGTACCTAAGTAATGCACTGTGTCTTGTAGGAAACCCGAAAAGAATACTATGAATAAAAGACATCATAGTCGATTTACCAGCTTCATTTTTTCCAAAAACAACATGGAAATCAGTTGAAAAGTCAAATGTCTGGTCGACCCACTTTCCATAGCCATATATCGTTAACGTTTTAATCTTCATGCTGGTTGGCTCCTTTTATGCTAGCGTGCTGCTGTAATTCGGACAAAGCCATTTCGATCATTTCATCCCGGTATGCCAAAGAGCGGTCCGTCATTAATCGAGCAAATTTAGATTGATCAAAAAAATCATTCGTCAATTCATTGAATTGTGTTTCCTCTACCAACTCATTTAAGACCATTTGAAAAGCTTCTGGAAACAATGATGCCAAATCGAATGTCTCTTCATCTTCTAGCATCCGAGTGATTCTGTGATTAGTGATCCAGATAAAGCGATCTTGAGCAGTTTGTTGATGCGCTTCAATGAACTGACTTTGGCTAAGTTTTTTGATTAGTTGATCCGATAGTCCTTCTCCAACGTCTATTTCAAGCGTGATCAAGTAATTTATTTTGCTAGCCTTCAAATCTGGCAAAGCTGTCTGAACATGGTTAAAGATTTGATTCATATCTTGAGCTTCTTTAGCATCCACATGAATCTTCCGCCAGACGATAGGAGAAGTTGAGTGAAAATCAACCGTTTCTCCTCCATTTTTTACCAGTTCAACAAGTAAATAACCCTTTTCTCCTGTCTCTTTCTTGTTTCTTCCTTGAATGTTTCCTGGATAATATGCTGGGGGATGTGCAGCTACTTGACTTCTAGTGTGTATATGACCGAGTGCCCAATAATCATATTGTTTTTCTCTTAGTTCGTTGATCGTAAAAGGCGCATAGTGCGCATGCTCACTAGCCAGTCCTTCTTGAAATCCATGAAGCATTCCGATATGAAAGTCTACAGCCTTCATTCTCTTAGGATAGTGCGTAATCATACGTTCATTGACCCATCTCTTACCATAACTGAAACCAGAGATTGCTACCGACTCCCCACCTTTTGTTTGTAGCGTAACGGTTTCGACTGTCGTGCGAAATACCGTTACATTATTAGGCAGCGCAAGGTGCAGAGATTCATCACCAATAAAGTCATGATTACCGTGAATGATATAGACAGGTATATTGGTTTGTTCCAATCTCTCCATCTCTTTTTTAAACTGTACTTGAGCTTTTACACTACGGTCTTCTAAATCATAAATATCTCCAGAAAACAGTACAAAGTCTACTTGATTATGTATAGCAGCTTGCACGATGGTAGCTAGTGATTGAAAAGTAGATGTCTTGATGGCTTCAATAATATTATTCGGTATGTCTTTCAGCCCCGAAAATGGACTATCCAAATGTAAATCTGCCGCATGTATAAATGTAATCATATGCTCCTCCTATCTCCAGTTACTAACTGGGTACGTATGTTCTTTTTCTTACAAACGAAAAGAGCTCACCTTAATAGTAAGCTCTCTTGTTTTAGAATCGAATCGATTCTTTTTTATTGATATAGCTCACGAACTGGTTTTAAGACCACTTGATTGATATCATCGATCATTTGACCAACTTGTTTTTCAGCTTCAAGTAAACCAGAAATTGTTTCATTTTCACCGATTTTACCAGAAATTTCCTGAGCTTGTTGCGCTTCTTCTTCAGTGATTTCTTGCCCAGTCATTTGTTTTTGTTGTAGGTTTTGTTGAACTGTTCTGAATTCATTGAAGATTTCACTTGCTACTTCATCGTTTTGAACGGCTTTGAAAGCTTCTTGTAATGTTACAAATTGTTCAGTCTCTCTAATTTCTTTTTCTAATTGGTTAGCAGTGTCGTAAATATTGACAGCCATACTCTCATCCCTTCATTTATAACTAGCACATTTGCTAGTTATTTTCTACGTTTAGTTTATCATGAATCCGATTGCCATTCTAGTATTAATCATCTTTCTCAAAAACTCCTCAGATTCAAGCAAATTTAGCGAACAGCATTTTTGAAAAAATCAAAAACTTTTCCTGCCCCATCTTTAATATAGGAAGAACCTTTACGGATCACTTCTTTTGTTTCTTCGATTCCTTTATTCACCTGTTCCATTAGTTCTTGATTCGTTTCAGCGTCTACTACTTCTTGATTTGCATCTTCTATAGCATAAGCTGTTTGGCTCGTATAAGGCAAGATATGCTCAAGTTCAGATTTCATTACCATTCCAACCCCTTGAGAACTTCCCTCTTTGAGATAATGATTTTCAGTAGTTTGATCGAATCCCATCCAACTGGTTACCACGATGTCTGGTGTCATTCCTACGATCCACTGATCGGTTGCACCTGTTCCACTAGTTGTCTGTGTGGTTCCGGTCTTACCAGCCACAGTATAGCCTGAAGGTTGATTATTACGCGCTGTACCAGATGAGTAAACACTTAATAGCATACGGTTCATTTGTTCAGCGACTTTTTCAGACATCACGCGTTTTTCCTTAGGCTTCGTGTTATCAACAATTACTGCCCCAGTTGCATCGACAATCTTCGTAATGAAATAAGGATCAATTCGCTTCCCTTCATTTACAAATGATGCATATGCACTACCAATTTGCATGGGTGATACTCCTTGGTCCATCCCACCGAGCGCTACAGCCCCCAAATGCTTATCCTTCTCACTGACCGGTAAGCCAAAGTCTTTCAGCTTATTTATTCCTTTTGTTAATCCTACTTCGTTCAATAACCATACTGCAGGCGCGTTCAAACTATTCGCCAGTGCATCGTACATGGGTACCTCACCTGCGTAAGTACCCGACAGGTTCGTTGGTTGATAATTTGTTTCCCCATAAGAGGTTAGTTCATCTTGAAGCATGGAATCGATCTCAAAGCCGTTTTCCAATGCAGGAACATATACACCAAGTGGTTTTATCACTGATCCAGGTTGTCTTTTCATCTGTGTTGCTCTGTTCAACCCTCTAAAGGTATATTCGCCTCTTCCACCGACAACAGCATTTACGCCACCCGTTTTCGGATCGATTGCAATTGAAGCACTTTGCACAACCGTTCCGTCAGCTGCATCATTAAAGAGTGCACTATTCTCATAAGTTTTATCCATCTGTTGTTGATAGGTCTGATTTAAAGAAGTATAAATCGTATAGCCATTGTTCAAAAGATCTTCTTCTTCAATACCATACTTATATACAGCTTCATTTGTGACAGCATCAAAATAATAAGGATAGCGATAACCGTCTTCATCATCAAAGCCATCAACTAATGTTAAGTCTGTTTGACTGATTGCTTGTGCTTCTTCGGTTGAAAGTTTTTCATTATCAACCATTAAACTGAGAACAACATTTCGTCTTTCGATTGCGCGATCATAATGATCAATCGGATTATAATTAGAAGGCGCTTTTAACATAGCGGCGAGCGTAGCAGATTCTGCTACATTTAACTGTGCAGCTGTCTTATTGAAATACTTATGGGCAGCATCTTCGACTCCCCAAACGCCGTTTCCAAAGTAAGCATTATTTAAATACATCTCTAAAATATTTTCTTTACTGTAATGTTTTTCAATTTCAATCGCGAGGAAGAGTTCCCTTAATTTTCTAATTAGGGTCTGATCAGCTGAGAGATAAGCATTTTTCGCTAATTGTTGTGTGATCGTACTTCCCCCACCGGAAATTCTACCGCTGGTTAAGAATTTCACTCCAGCACGACCAATACCGCGAATATCGTATCCACGGTGTTCGTAAAAGCGTTGATCTTCAGTGGACGTGACCGCATCTTGAATATTCGTAGAAATAAGATCCAATTCAACGAAAGTCCCTTTTTGATCGTATAGGGTACCCGCTTCTTCCCCTTGATTATCAATGATCGTTGTGGTCTGTTCAAGACCTGCTCTTAAAGCATTAACGTTAGCGGTTTTCGCTAAGTAGGCGAGATAGATACTAAATACTAACGCAATGGTCAATGCAAAGAGTATCAAACTTTTGGTTAAATGATACTTTTTCCAAGTACGGCGTAGCCGAACCATTAATTTGGCTAGTACTGGTTTAAGCCAAATCCAAAAGGAGCGCAAAGTATTTTTTATTCGTTCTTTAAATTGTTGGTTTTTCATGATTTTTACCTCAATATCTTTATTGGACGTCATGATGTGTAAAGATTTCAGCACATCTTCTACCAAACTTTATAGAGACTTTTCCAATTACATCATACCGATTACCCCTCTTACATACATCCGCCTCTAGTAGGAGTTTAATTCTCTTCTTCTGGAACCCAGTTTCTTGCAGCATCTGTTATTTCAGCTAAAATCACTTCAACTTCTTCTTGATTCATCGCATTCGCACCACTGGCAAGCGGATGACCACCGCCATCATGATTTTTAGCGATTTCATTGATTACAGGTCCTTTTGAGCGTAATCGACAGCGATAGTGTCCTTCCACTTGTTCGACAAATATTCCCCAAGATAGTACCCCTTCAATTGAACCAGGAAGTGAAACGATACCATTCGTGTCTTTATCTTCAATCCCCATTTTAGACAATGTTTCTTGTGTCAAAATGATATGACCCACACCATGGTCATTGATTGAGAATTTATCTAAAACATACCCCATCAACTTCGCTACTGGTGGCTTGATAACATTCATGCGGTTATTTAAAGCCGTATGTGAAAAGGAGAAGGTCATTAACGCTGCACTAATTTGCATCGTGTAACTTGAAGTCGCTTGATATAAAAAGCGATTAGTATCGCCGACGATTCCTGCATATAGTAAACGCGCAGCTTCATCTGACATTGTTAACTCATCTTTAAATGTTATCCATAAATCTGCGATCATTTCACTACAACTACTGGCTGCTGTGTTTACCCATTCAATATCTCCGTATGAATCGTCTTTAGGATGATGATCGATTTTGATCCATTCTTTAGCAAGCTCAAAATGTTCACCATCGATTCGCTTCACATTGGCGGTATCCGTCACAATCACTAAGGCTTTTTCGTATACTTCCTTCTCTGGCTGCTTCATTTTTTGTAAAAATGCTAAACTATCATTGTCGGATCCAGCTGTATACACTTGCTTGTCTGGAAAACTAGCTTTGATGATCTCGGCTAGACCACATTGGGATCCAATAGCATCTGGATCAGGTCTTTGGTGACGATGAATGATAATCGTATCCCATTTTTTAATCGTATCCAGTATATCTCGTTTTAAGGTATTGTCTTTTGTATTCACTGTCTGCAAAGTCATTTTATTTCCCTTCCGGTAATTAGATTATTATTTTTTTTGTAGCAATTGACAAACAACGATCGCTTTAGCGGCTAATCCGTTCTCCGAATACACTTCTATATCCAGTCTAGCAGACCGTCTACTTCTATCAAAAACGGTCGGTTTTATCGTTAATGTATTGCCAAGTTGGATTAAGTTCAGGTAATGTAATTGAACTTGCTCTACTACTAAATTACGTTTATTTTGTTTGGAAAGCTTTAAGTAAGCTGATTCAGTAACAATTTCACTTAACACACCAAATGAAATCGTTCCTAATCCATTCGTCATTTGTGGACTAACATTGAATAAATATTCTTCTGTATTTTTTTCTTTGATCGACTGATTGATTTGATCGGCTATTGTTTCACCTGTTTGTGGCTGGCGTTGTTGAGATTGCATTGCTTTCATGATATCTTGTCTAGAAACGACGCCTAAAAGCTTCATTTCATCTGACACGACTGGCATAACTTCTAATCCATCCCAAATCATTGTATGCGCCACGCTAGCTACACTCATGTGATTTGTAGTAAATGCTGGATCTTTGGTCATCACCTTTTTGATAAGAACGCTATCCTCTTCTCCAATAATATCTTTCGCTGTAACAATCCCCACTAATCGGTCGTTATACCCAACAACTGGGTAGCGTGTATGTTGACTTTCCTGGTTGGCTATTCGATAATCATAGACTGTATCATCAGTTTTCAGAAATTGTGTGTGCTCAAGTCTAGTATAGACTGACTCAATCATCATGATTTCTTTTTTTATCAATTGATCTGTCATTGCACGATTAATCATCGAACCAACGGTAAAGGTATCATAAGAAGTCGTCATGACTGGAAGAGATAATTCATTTGATAGATCAATAATCTCCTGATCCGCTCTGAAACCTCCTGTTATCAATACTGCAGCACCATTTTCAAGCGATAACCTCTGAGCAGATTCTCTATTTCCAATGATCATGAGCGATTCATCTGTGATGTAGCGCAACATAGCTTCTTCTGTCATCGCACCGATGATAAATTTATTGAGCGTCTTCGTTAAGCCGTTTTTCCCACCCAACAATTCGCCATCGATTATTTTTAAAATTTCTTCGAAAGTTAGATTTTCAATATTTTGTTCGCTCTTTGCCTCAATTCTTATTGTCCCTACTCTTTGAATCGTCGTGACTAACCCGGTATTTTCTGCTTCTTTGATTGCTCGGTAAGCTGTTCCTTCACTAACGTTAAGTGACTTGGCAATGAGCCTGACCGATAGTTTATCACCAATGGGAATCGATTCAATAAAATTAAGAATTTGCTCGTGTTTAGTCGCCATTCTCAGCTTCCTTTGCTTGATTATCTTGTTGTTTCGTCCAGAGCTGTAAAGGAATATTTTCAAATAAAACAGGATCTAAGCTTGTTACTGTGATCCCAAGTAATCTGATACCTTTAGCCAGTGATCCTTCTTCTTCAAATATTCGTAAAGCAGAAACAAATAATTCCTCTGCATCTACAATATAATTTGGAAATGTTTTTCTTCGAGTCAAAGTGCTAAAGTCATTGTACCTTATCTTTAAAACAACCGTCTTTCCATGTTTCTGATGCTTCTTTAAAGAAGCAAATGTCTGGTTAGCCAGTTGACGCAATGATTGCGTTACTTCTTCTTCTGAATTCAAATCATCTAAGAATGTCCTTTCTTTTCCAACAGATTTACGCGTGCGATCTGCTACGACAGGACTATCATCAATACCTCTAACTTTCCGGTAAAGAGAATGACCCATTTTACCAAAGTGAGTGACTAGATCCATTTCAGAACGTTCATAAAGATCTTGACCTTTATAAATTTCAAGTGCATGCATTTTTTCAACTGACTTTTTTCCAACACCATAATATTTTTCAATGGGTAAACTTGTAAGAAAGTCATGCGCATCGTCAGGTGGTATAACCGTAATTCCAGAAGGCTTTTTAAAATCGGATGCTAGTTTTGCAAGAAATTTATTATAAGAAACACCCGCCGAACAGGTCAACGCCAGCTCACGATAGATATCTTTTTGAATTTTCCTTGCAATCAACGTAGCACTGTTCAAATTGATCTTATTTTCTGTGATATCAAGATAGGCTTCATCAAGTGAGAGTGGTTGAATCAAATCTGTGTATCGTTTAAAAATCGCTCTGATTTCTTCTGAAATAGATCGGTATAATTCAAAATTGCCCGACACGAATATGCCTTCTGGACATAATTCATATGCTTTTTGCGCACTCATTGCAGAATGGATACCAAATTTTCTCGCTTCATAACTAGCAGTAGCAACGACGCCTCTTCCCCCATTTTCTTTAGGGTGTCTAGCGATAATTACCGGTTTACCTCTCAATGAAGGATTTTCTCTCACTTCAACCGAAGCATAAAATGCATCCATATCGATATGAATAATTTTCCTTGAAGTATTTCTTTCAGGTTCATCAAATGTCAAAATACCGTATTTCATAGACTCACCTCATTTACATGACCCATTTGACGCACGTCTGATACTACGTGTTTTTATCCATACTGAACTAATCTACCAAAAAATGTATAAGAATCTTCTAACTCATTATACTAGAAATTTGAATACAGTTGGCAGAGGATTTGTACAATTATGTTACGACTCCGCTCATTTCAGACAAAAAAGGCAGAGAATGAATTAACATTCTCTGCCTTTAGCTATTACGACCCTAATATATCATTAAAATCCATATCTTCTAATGAAGTTACATTATAAACTTGTGCTTCTAATGAAGCATAATTGAAATAATCATTTAATTCAATATCCATGATCGCTTTAACTTCTTCATGGTACCTTTCTGGACGAAAGTTTTTCCACAAAAAGGTGAGACAATATTTCCAAAGATCTTCGATCGTGACTTGATCATAACCATTCTTTGAAAATTGCTCTTGCTTCATTTTCAGCCAAACCTCGTAGTTCATAAAGGTCTGTGTTTGAGCTTCCAAAAGGCACCTCCTTCGCTACTAGCCAATCACTTTATAGTACTTCTTCGTCAGTAGAATCTGGTGTGTTTGTTCCTAATTCTTCCGGTGTAGTTGTTTGTGTACTATCTACTTTCGTCACGATACGAGCAATTGCGCGACGTTCAAATGTTAAATAAATTCCTTCGCAATCAAGGACAACTGTTTTACCTTCATTATTCACTTCGTCAATTACCCCATGAAGGCCACCAATCGTTACTACAGAATCCCCTTTTTGCAATGAATTCAGCATATTTTGAGCTTCTTTTGCTCTTTTTTGTTGCGGTCTTACCATTAAGAAATACGCAACCCCGATAATTAAAATAAACGGTAAAATCGATCCAACTAATCCAGTTATTGCTTCCATATTGTTTCCTCCATTATTCATTTCTGTGTCAAAGGCTTTTGCTTAACTGCAAAATACTCTTCATCTGATTTTCAATCTTTTTAAAAAATTTAAGATTTTAAGACACCTATTACCTTATCAGATTTTGTAAGCGAATGCTACCTAAGTTTGGATGCATTTAAAAGTTTTTAGCATCTGGCTTATTATATCCGTACTCTTCGAAAAAGCTCTCTTTAAATTCCAGAAGGTTATCTTCTCTAATCGCCTGACGTACTTTCTTCATTAAATCGAGTAGGAAATAAAGATTATGATAGCTAGTCAAACGCAAACCGAAAGTTTCATCTGATTTAATCAAATGACGGATATATGCTCTTGAATAGTTTCGACAAGTATAACAATCACATTTATCATCTAAAGGACCAAAGTCTCTAGCATATTGCGCATTTTTGATCACTACACGACCTTTACTCGTCATCGTCGTTCCATTACGAGCAATACGGGTAGGCAATACACAATCAAACATATCGACCCCTCTCATAACCCCTTCGATTAAAGCATCCGGTGTACCCACACCCATTAAGTAACGTGGTTTATTTTCCGGAAGAAGTGGTGTAGTAAAGTCCAAGACGCGGTACATTTCTTTTTTAGGTTCTCCAACTGAAAGCCCGCCAATGGAATACCCCGAGAAGTCCATACTGACAAGATCTTTAGCGGATTGCTTTCTTAGATCTTCAAATCCAGCACCTTGCACGATACCAAATAATCCCTGGCGATCGTAATTTTGGTGAGCCTGCAAGCCTCTTTCCGCCCATCTAGATGTTCTTTCTACTGACTTTTTAACATAGTCATAGCTTTCATCGAAAGGTGGACACTCGTCAAAACTCATCATAATATCTGAACCAAGACTATTTTGGATTTGAATTGCTTTTTCAGGTGAAAGGAACAACTTAGACCCGTCTAAATGGCTCCTAAAATGAACACCTTCTTCTTTAATATCTCTCATATCAGATAGGGAAAATACTTGAAAGCCTCCAGAATCTGTCAAAATTCCTTTATCCCATTGCATGAATTCATGTAATCCGCCAGCTTCTTCTACAATATCTTCTCCTGGACGCAACCAAAGATGATAAGTATTACTCAAAATAATACCCGCACCCATTTCTTCTAGTTCTTCCGGTGCAATCGTCTTTACACTCGCTAGTGTTCCAACAGGCATAAACATGGGCGTTTCAAATGTTCCATGGGGTGTTTCAATTTTCCCTAGTCTTGCACCAGTATGTTTCTCTTTTTTTTCTAAATGATACTTTATTGGATGATCTATCATTGTAACCCTCAATTTCTTTTAATTTTATTTATTTTTTCAAGAACATTGCGTCTCCGAAACTAAAGAAACGGTACCGCTCCTCTACTGCATGATTGTATGCTTTAAGTACAAATTCCCTACCAGCAAATGCACTAACTAACATGATCAAGGTAGATTTTGGTAAGTGGAAATTGGTTAAGAAGGCATCGACTACTTTAAACTCGTAGCCAGGTGAGATGAATATATCCGTCCATCCACTGTCAGCTTCTAATCTTCCATCAAATTTTGTTCCGATCGTTTCCAAGGTTCTGATTGAAGTCGTACCTACAGCTACGATCTTTCCACCCTTGTCATGGATCTCATTTAACGTTTCAGCCGATTCAGCTGACAACTGATAAAATTCTTCATGCATTTTGTGCTCTTCTAAATTATCGACATTTACTGGACGGAATGTTCCTAATCCAACATGTAAAGTCAAAAAGACGATCTTAACACCTTTTGCTTCTACTTTTTCCAAAATTTCTTCCGTAAAATGCAATCCTGCAGTCGGTGCAGCAGCAGACCCATTTTCTTTGGCGTAAACGGTTTGATATCTGTCGGGGTCTTCTAGACGTTCTTTAATGTAAGGTGGTAGCGGCATTTCGCCTAAAGACTCTAACGTTTCTAAAAATATGCCTTCGTAAGAAAATTCCACGATTCTTCCACCATGTTCTAACACTTCTTTAACGGTTGCGATTAAACGACCGTCTCCAAAAATGATTTTGGTCCCTACTTTTGCTTTTTTCGCTGGCTTAGCTAGTGTTTCCCATTGATCGCCTTCGGTATTTTTTAATAAAAGCAATTCAATATGTCCACCCGTTTCTTCCTTTTCCCCATAGAGTCTGGCGGGTAGGACTCTTGTATTATTCATGACTAATGCGTCGCCCGCATTCAATTCATCAAGAATCTGCTCAAAATTTTGATTTTTCATTGTTTGATCTGATACTGAAAGTACCATCATTTTCGATGAAGATCGATTCTCCAATGGTGTTTGCGCAATCAGTTCTTCTGGTAGTTCGAAATCAAAATCTTCTGTAACTAGTACCACGGTTTTCTCTCCTTTTGTTGCTTTTTATTATGAATGATTCATGGGTATATCAAAATGTTCATACGCTTTTGCTGTAGCAATCCTTCCACGGGGCGTTCGTTGTATAAAGCCTTCCTTTAGCAAGTATGGTTCGACCATATCTTCAATCGTTTCCATTTCCTCACCAATATTAGCGGATAAGGTATTCAGTCCAACAGGACCGCCATTATATAGCGTGATCATCGTTTTCATCAATTTCTGATCTACAGTATCAAGTCCGTTACTGTCAACTCTAAGCAAATCTAGCGCTTTAGAGGCGATTTGTTCTGTAACCACACCTTCACCTACAACTTCTGCATAATCTCTTACTCTTTTAAGTAATCGATTGGCAATTCTCGGGGTTCCTCTGGATCTTCTAGCTAATTCAATAGCGCCCGTTTCATCGGTTTGTGTATTTAACACATCTGCTGTCCGTTCTACGATTTCCTTTAAATCCTTCTCTTCATAGTATTCCATGTGAGATAAGATTCCAAATCGATCTCGTAGTGGTGCGGATAAGGTGCCTGCACGAGTCGTTGCACCAATCAAAGTAAATGGTGGCAGTGGAAAATGTACTGGATGGGCAGTCTCACCTTGTCCAATGATGATATCAATATAATAATCTTCCATTGCAGAGTATAACATTTCTTCTACGACTCTTGGAAGACGATGTATTTCATCGATAAATAAAATACCACCTGGCTCCAAGTCATTTAATAATGCTACGAGGTCTCCTGGCTTTTCAATTGCCGGTCCACTCGTTGTCCGAATAGTCGCACTCATTTCATTCGCAATCACCATCGCCATCGTCGTTTTCCCTAAACCTGGAGGGCCGTACAAAAGTACATGATCTAATGCTTCTTCCCTATTTTTTGCTGCTTCAATATAAATCATTAACTCTTGCTTGATTTTGTCTTGGCCAATATACTGGTTGAAATATTGAGGACGTAATGATTTTTCTAGCGAGTGTTCTGAAGCACTCAATAGTTCGTCGGACATCAATCGGTCTTCACCTTCCATTGTTCCACCTCCTCTTCTCTTCTATCCATTTTATTTCATCATTAATTTTAAACCTTCTCGAATATACGTATCTGTTGATGTCTTATCAAGCTTTTCTAAAGCTTTCTTAACTTTCAAAACATCCCTTTTTGCGTAACCTAGTGCCATCAAAGCTTCAGTAGCTTCTTGTAAGGATAAATTACCTTGGTCTTCTTCGAATGTCAATTCTTCAGATAATTGACCTGTAAATTGATCGATACTTAGCTCGGATAATTTACCTTTCAAGTCCAAAACGATTTGAGAGGCTGTTTTTTTACCGACACCAGGAAACTTCTGTAAAAATTTTACGTCTTCCTGCTCAATTGCTTGTATCAAACCTCTATGGTTTTCATTAGCCAAAATAGCCAGTGCGCTTTTTGGCCCGATGCCCGATACATTGATCAATTTCAAAAACAATCCTTTTTCTTCATGTGTTTTAAATCCAAATAAATTAATATCATCTTGCGAAACATTCTGATATAAATAAATTTGAACTTCATGATTATGATAATCCGTATATCTAAACGGATTAGCCATCAACACATGGTAACCAATACCATTGGTTTCAATAACCAAATAACTTGGATAAATATGAGTGATTTTCCCTTTTATGTATTCGTACACATCAGTTCCCCTTTTCAGCTGAATTCTCTACCATTGTAGCATAGAAATACCCAGCCCATAAAGTTTCCTAAGGGCTGGGAATCTTTTCTCTTATGCGTTAAATTCAGGTAGATACGCTTCGTATCCTTCTTCTTTTAGTTTTGTTACAGGGATAAATTTCATCGCTGCTGAGTTAATACAATAACGCAGTCCACCTTGTTCGGGTATACCATCTGTAAATACATGTCCAAGATGAGAATCCGCTTCACTACTTCTTACTTCTGTTCGTTCCATACCATGGGTAGCATCTCTTAGTTCTTTTACACCACGTTTTTGGATTGGTTTTGAAAATGAAGGCCAACCGCAACCAGCATCATATTTGTCGTTGGAAGAAAATAAGGGTTCACCGCTAACAACATCTACAAAGATACCATCTTCATAAAAATCATCGTATTCACCGGTAAAGGCTCTTTCAGTGGCACTGTTTTGCGTCACTTCATATTGTTCTCTCGTCAAACGCTGTTTTAGTTCTTCATCTGAATATTGTTTTGCCATCTTGCTATCCCCTCCTGTTACCCTATATTGTACCAATATATTGGGTAAAATTAAAGATAATCAGCTTATTCTTTGTTAGTGAGGATCTTGAATTCTTTTAAACATTTTTTCCATATCTTGATTAGTCATTTTTACTAGTACTGGTCTTCCATGAGGACAATTATAGGGATTTTCTGTTTCTTTTAAGTCTTCAATCAACACTCTTGCTTCATTGGCATTTAGGTAGTGATTGGCTTTTATGGAACGTTTGCAGCTCATCATAATAGCGGTAGCTTCTCGAAATTTAGCAGTGGATAGTTCATTTTTATCTAACAGGAAATCAATCATTTCTTTAACGATTGATTCCTCTTGACCAGCTTTGAACCATGACGGATGACGTCGGACAAGAAACGTATTTTGACCAAACTCTTCTAATTCAATACCAGCTTTTAAAAGCTTATCAGCATGCTCTTGTATCGTTATCGCATCACTTGAAGGGTATTCCAAAACGATAGGCACTAAAAGTTCTTGCTGTACGGTCCCATCACTTTCGATTTCTTTCCTATAATACTCATACTTGATACGTTCTTGGGCAGCATGCTGGTCAATAATATAAAGCCCCTCTTCATTTTGAGCAAATAAGTAGGTTCCATGCATTTGCCCCACATACTCTAATTGAGGGAAGGTTCTATTTGATCGCTCTTCTTTCAATACGCGGTTAGCTGTTTTGAGAGGCGATTCTTTTAAATGATTGCCCTCTGAAAACATTGGTTGAGCTGTCTCATGAATGGTCTCCGATAATTGATCATCAAGATTTTCCTCTTGGACAGCTTCCTTTTCATGCATACTCGTTTTCTCAGTTTCCTCATAACGATGAGACACCGTTGATTGCGGTAAGGGTTCAGCTCCCCAGTTAATTTCTTCATTTTGAACTTGCTCATTATTTGTTGTCCGCGATTGCCAATCAAAAGCAGTTTGCTCTATTTTTTCAGTTGACTGTCTTTTTTTACTGGCGTAAATATTGCCCATAGCATTTGGAATTCTTTGCTGGGATTCCATTAGTTCACTAACTGCTTGTTTAATCAGTTGACTTAACTCTTTTTCATTACTGATTCTGACTTGTTGCTTAGTTGGGTGAACATTTACATCTAGTAAGAGCGGATCCATATTGATGTTGATAACAGCTATAGGAAATCTACCGACCATTAACTTAGAAGAATACCCATCAACAATTGCTTGTGCCAATGCATAGTTTTTAATATGCCGACCATTGACGATCAATGTCATATAAGATTTACTAGCTCTTGTTAACTCGGGTAAAGAGATGTAACCCGCTACTTCGTAATCAAAGTTTTTCGCATGAATAGGTTTCATTTTTTTTGCAGCTTCAACACCGTAAACGCCAGCAATAGCCTGTCTAACATCACCATTTCCAACAGTTTTCACGAGAAGATTTTGATCGCTGAACAGTCTAAAGCTAATTTCGGGATGCGAGAGTGCAATTCGATTGATCGTATCACTGATATGCGCGAGCTCAGTTTTTAATGTTTTGACATATTTCAATCTAGCTGGTGTATTAAAAAAGAGTTGTTCGACTTTTATCATCGTACCTCTTCTAGAAGCTGAAGCACTTTCTTCAATCAATTCTCCAGCTCTTAAAAGCATTCGTTTTCCAGCACTATTTTGTTGGGATGTTTCAATGGTTATTTCTGAAACAGAAGCGATACTAGGCAAAGCTTCTCCCCTAAACCCAAGTGTTCGAATTCGAAATAAATCTTCATTGGATATAAGTTTGCTCGTAGCGTGCCGCTCAAAAGCTTTAAGCACTTCTTCTGAGCGAATCCCTTCTCCATCATCCGTGACTTGAATTGATTTTAACCCAGCCTCTTCGACATAAATATCGATTTTAGTACTTTTGGCATCAATGGCGTTCTCTACAAGTTCTTTTACTACTGAAGCTGGACGCTCAATGACCTCACCAGCTGCTATTTGATTCGCCAATGTAGAAGACATTATCTGAATATGACTCACTTTATTCATTCCTCTCTTTACAAAAGCCCACATTTTATTTTAGTTTTTCTTGTAACTCATTCAATAAAGTCATTGCCTGAAGAGGCGTCAAATTCATGATGTTCGTCTCTTTTAATGCGCCGATAACGTTACTTTCCTTTTCAGAAGTTTCAGATACAAACAAAGAAAGTTGCTCATCTACTTTTTCAGATGCTGTCGTTGTATTTGCTAATGATGGTTGTGCTATTGGTTTTTCTTGTCTCTGAGCAGTTAGTCTATCTGAAGCTTCAAATAGCCCTTCTTGTTTTTGCTCTAGCTCTGACAGTATACCAGATGCTCTGTCGATCAATATTTCCGGTAAGCCGGCTAATTTCGCTACTTGTACACCGTAACTTTTATCAGCTGGTCCTTGGAGCATTTTATGAAGGAAAACGAGATTCCCATCTTCTTCTACCGCACCTACATGAATATTTTTCAATTTATCTAATCGATCTTCTAATACCGTCAATTCGTGATAGTGCGTAGAAAATAATGTCTTTGCACCAATCTCATCATGAACATGCTCAATGATGGCTTCAGCTAAAGCCATCCCATCATAGGTTGCGGTTCCTCGACCGATTTCATCGAATAAAAGCAAACTTTTACTTGTTGCATATGTCATCGCATGATTGGTTTCCATCATTTCTACCATGAATGTACTTTGTCCACCAATCAAGTCATCCATTGCCCCAATTCTCGTAAAGATTCTATCAAAAATCGGCAATTTCGCATACTCTCCCGGTACATAACAACCCATTTGAGCCATAATGACTGTTAATGCTAATTGACGCATGTAGGTACTCTTACCAGACATATTCGGTCCAGTAATCAAGAGTATATCCGTGTCACCTTCAAGAGAAATATCATTCGGCACATAAACTTGTTCTTTCATGACTTTCTCAACAACTGGATGTCTACCTTCTTTGATTAAAATGTCTTGAGAATCGGTATTAAATTCTGGTCTCACGTAACCATACGTTTCACTAACATAGGCAAATGATTGCAAACAGTCAATCTGAGCAACGATTTTGGCAAGCTTTTGAAGTCTTTTGATTTCAGCTTTCACTTGTTCGCGAATATCAGAGAACAACTCGTATTCGAGTGCTTTCGATTTTTCTTCTGCTTCTAATATTAGCGCTTCTTTTTCTTTTAATTCTGGAGTGCTATAGCGTTCAGCGTTCGTTAGCGTTTGCTTTCTCTGATATCTTTGTTCATCAATTTTATCTACATTAGAACGTGTCACTTCGATGTAATAACCGAACACTTTATTGAACCCGATTTTTAAATTCTTGATACCTGTATGTGCGCGTTCTTCAGCTTCCATATTGGCAATCCATTTTTTACCATTAATCATCGCATCTTTATATTCATCCAATTGTGCTTGATAGCCTAATTTGATGATCTCACCATCTGTGATAGATAATGGTGGTTCATCTTCTATAGCTGTCTCGATCAAATTAGCTATTTCTTCAACTGGATCTAATTGATCAAGTAATTGGGTCCATTCATTTCCAGCATTCATTGTCTGAATAATTTGGACAAGCTTAGGTATCTGTATCAAAGAATTTTTTAACTGAACCAGATCTCTCGCATTGACAGTCCCAAAAGCTACCCTTCCAGCTAACCGTTCAAGATCATAAACATTCGTTAATGTATCGGTTAAATCTGTTCGTTCAAAGAAGTGGTCCATTAATACTTGAACAATATTCAAGCGATTTTCAATAGCGGATTTCGTGATCAGTGGCTTTTCAAGCCAGTTCCTGAGCAAACGTCCACCCATTGCTGTTTTCGTTTCATCTAGTAACCACAATAACGTTCCTTTTTTTGTACCATCTCTTAAAGAAGTAGAGAGCTCCAGATTACGACGAGCTTCCTGACCATAAATCATATAATGAGATGTTTCGTATTGTTGAGCCGGTTGCAAGTGATCGAGACTTCTCATTTGCGTTTGTGCTAAATACGTAAGCAATAAATCTAATACTTGGTGAACGTCAGTATCCTCACATTGGGATTTCAAATCAGTTAATGCGCCTGCTACTTGAATTTCTTTAGAGATTTTAGAAACAACGATTTCAAGGTCTGATTCTAGTCGTTCTATCAAAGAAGGCTCTTCCTCTTTCTCAAACAGCACTTCTTTGATTTTCAATGACTGTAATTCAGTCTTCACTTCTTCAGGAGAACCAAGTTTGGTTACTTTTAACTCACCTGTCGTAAGATCTGCATAAGCTAACGTATGAAACTGTTCCATTTTCAATACAGCTGCAATATAATTATTTTCTTTAGCATCCACTGAAGCAGCGTTCATTACTGTTCCCGGTGTGATGACCTGTACAACTTCTCGCTTGACCATTCCTTTTGCCAGCTTAGCATCTTCTACTTGCTCACATATCGCTACTTTATGCCCTCTTTCAATGAGTGCATCAATGTATCTTTGCGCTGAATGATGCGGTACACCGCACATCGGGATTTTGTCTTCAGCGTTTTTATTTCTACTCGTCAATGTTAACTCTAGCATTTGAGCTACTTCTACGGCATCATCAAAGAACAATTCGTAGAAATCACCCAAACGATAAAATAAATAGACGTCTGGGTATTGCTTTTTTATGTTTAAGTATTGCTCCATCATCGGTGTATGTTTTGTCTTTTGAGGCATTTACCTCACCTCTCTATTATTTCTATAAGCATATTTGCTTACCTATTAGTTGAAAAATGGTGTATCTTCGTCAATTCTAATCGGCTTGATTGATTTTGTCTTACCAGTTGTATCATCTAATTCGATGAAACAGCCATTTAATTTCTTACGACCAGTTTCGGGCACTTCAAATCGATTAGGCATTTGCGTCAGAAATTTTTCAATAATCGCTTCTCTTTTCATTCCTAAAACACCATCGTAGAATCCCGTCATCCCAGCGTCAGACATGTATCCAGTCCCAGAGGGTAATATACGGTTATCATTTGTCTGAACATGTGTATGTGTCCCTACTACTGCCGATGCTTTACCATCCATATACCAGCCCATTGCTTCTTTTTCACTTGTTACTTCAGCATGAAAATCTATAAAAATATGTGGCGTTCTTTTTCTGGCCTCTTCTACTAGTTCCATACCGATCTTAAATGGATCTTCCAAATCTCCCATGAATACTCTGCCGTGTAAATTAATAACCGCTAATTCTTGTTGGTTGATTTTTATATAAACGATTCCTTTTCCCGGCACACGCGAGAGATTCGGATAATTTGCAGGGCGAATCAATTTCTTAGCATCGTCAATGAAGTCAACGATTTCTTGTTTATCCCAAGTATGATTTCCCATCGTTACAGCATCTACACCACATTGCAAAAATTCTTTATAAATTTTCTCTGTAATGCCTCTTCCACCTGCTGCGTTCTCTCCGTTCAAAATCGTCGCTTGAGGTTTGTATTTCGCTTTTAACTTCGGTAAGTATTCTTGGACCATTTCTCGTCCCATCGAACCGACAACATCACCAATAAATAATATTTTCATTTAACTTCCTCTTCTCCATTCGGTACCTCTTATTTTACCAGTTTTCATTGGTCAAAATCAAAGTGAAATCTACTTCATTACTTTTATGTTATTTTGAAGTCAACGTTATTATTTTTCAATAGCAATCAAAAAAAAGAACAGCTTTCGCTGTCCTTTTAAAGATTATCTATTCAATGGTTCATTATTTAGCATATTCAACGGCTCTCGTTTCGCGAATGACCGTTACTTTAATGTGTCCAGGATAGTCCATATCTTCTTCGATTTGCTTCCGTACACTTCGTGCCAATTTTGCAGACATACTATCATCTAGTTGATCCGGTCTAACGATAATACGAACTTCTCTACCAGCTTGAATAGCATAGCTTTCTTTAACTCCTTCAAATCCGTTAGAAATTCTTTCGAGATTTTCTAAACGTTGAAGATAATTTTCAAGAGACTCGCTTCTTGCACCGGGTCTTGCTGCAGAAATTGAATCTGCTGCTTCTACCAATACTGCAATAATCGAGCTTGCTTCAACATCGCCATGATGGGAAGCGATCGCATTAATAACCGTTTCACTTTCTTGATATTTCATTGCTAATTGTGCACCAATCTCAACGTGAGATCCTTCTACTTCGCTATCTAATGCTTTACCAATATCGTGCAATAATCCAGCACGTTTAGCTAACTGAACATCTTCTCCAAGTTCTGCTGCCATAACACCAGCAATTTTGGCCACTTCGATTGAATGATTCAAAACATTTTGACCATAGCTTGTTCTAAAGTGCAGGCGCCCGATAATTTTTATAAAATCTGGATGTATAGAGTGAATACCTAAATCGAAAATAGCTTCTTCTCCGATTTCTCTGATTCGCTCATCCATTTCTTTTCGAGATTTTTCAACTGCTTCCTCGATTCGACCTGGATGGATGCGTCCGTCTGAAATCAATTTTTCAAGAGCCATTTTTGCTGTTTCTCGACGTATAGGGTCAAATCCACTTAATACAACTGCTTCCGGCGTATCATCGATGATAAGATCCATACCTGTCAGACTTTCCAACGTGCGAATATTTCTTCCTTCTCTACCAATAATACGACCTTTCATGTCGTCATTTGGTAAGTGGATCACACTCACTGTTGTCTCGGTAACTTTATCTGCTGCAGAACGCTGTATGGCTTGAGTAATTAAGTTTTTAGCTCTTCGATCAGCTTCTGATTTAGCTTTGTCTTCATATTGTTTGACCATTACTGCTAACTCACGAGACAAGTCTTTTTCGGTTTGAGATAATACAATTGATTTTGCTTCTTCTTGAGACAATGCCGCGATCGATTGAAGT
Organism: Marinilactibacillus kalidii; assembly: GCF_017599325.1. GTDB lineage: Bacteria > Bacillota > Bacilli > Lactobacillales > Carnobacteriaceae_A > Marinilactibacillus > Marinilactibacillus kalidii. The sequence goes on from NZ_JAGFVM010000013.1 coordinate 35,199, forward strand.
TTTTCTTGCTGTTCAGCAATCAAGTCTTCGGCAGATTGCTCTAGCTCTTCTAGTGCTTTTTGACGGCTAGTTAAGCGATCTTCTCTGCTTTGTAAAGAACTTTCTCTTTTGTCAATTGTGTTCCCTTTTCGTTCAAGATTATCTTCTCTCTGATCCAAACGATTTTCTTGACGTGCTACTTCAGAACGTCTTTCTTTTAGCTCCCATTCTACTTCTGTTCGATAAGAATGGATTTCCTCTTTGGCCTCTAACAACGCTTCTTTTTTCAAGGTTTCAGCTTCTTTATTAGCATCTTCTACTATATTTTCCGCTGTTTTTCTTGAATCAGCAAGTCTTTTTTCAAAGCTTCTTTTATTTAAATAAGCTCCTATGAAGATTCCGATGATTAAAGTAACGATAGCGAAGGCTACTGAGATAAAAAGAGTAGTCATTTGGTCACCTCCGTATCATTATTTAGTTTACATTTAATTCATGTATAAAAAAGTCAGGTACTGCTTATGTTAAGCGACTCCTATTGATGATTAAAATAGTTGTCGTTTGTCATAAAATCTTTCATTAACATAATAGTGTAACAGACAATCTAATTTTAAAGGTCTTAACGCATTGTGTCAATACAGTTTAGAGAAAGAGAAGGATTTTACTGTTTTTATCAGTGATTTTCTTTAGTTTCTATTTTTTTATGGATTATAAATGCTTGATCACAAATCGAAATATAACTAAATAACACCACCCAAAGTTATATTCTTTGAGTGGTGTTATTTAGACTTTCGAATAAATTAAACGTCTAGTGTTTCAGATCCTGTCTCTTCTTCGTTACCGGTCTCATTCTCGTTTCCAGTCTCTTCTGATCCAATCACATCTGGACTTTCTTCAAGTACGATCGTACCATCTTCTCCGTTAAGCTCGTTAACAAATTCGATATCTGATTCACTACCGATATCATAAGCGACTCTGACTCTCTTCTCGATTTCAGCAAGCATTTCAGGATGATCTACGAGATACTGTTTAGAATTCTCGCGACCTTGACCAATTCGCTCTTCACCATAAGAATACCAAGCGCCTGCCTTATCAATAATTTCAGCATCAGATCCCATATCTACGAGCTCACCTACTTGAGAAATTCCTTCTCCGTACATGATATCTACTAACGCAACTTTAAAAGGTGGCGCAACCTTGTTTTTAACCACTTTTATTTTTGTTTTGTTCCCTGTCATGTCTTTACCTGATTTGATAGATTCACCACGACGTACTTCTAATCTGACAGTTGCATAGAATTTCAATGCACGACCACCAGGCGTCGTTTCAGGATTACCAAACATTACACCAACTTTTTCACGAATCTGGTTGATAAACAAGGCAATCGTTTTTGTTTTATTGATTGATCCTGAGAGTTTACGAAGTGCTTGAGACATCAAACGCGCTTGTAAACCAACATGTGACGCACCCATTTCTCCATCAATTTCTGCTCGCGGCACTAATGCTGCAACAGAGTCAATAACGACCATATCAACAGCTCCACTTGAAACTAATGCGTCGGCAATCTCTAAAGCTTGTTCCCCTGTATCTGGTTGAGAAAGTAACAACTCATCAATATCAACACCTAACGCACGGGCATATTTTGGATCAAGTGCATGCTCTGCATCGATAAATGCGGCTATTCCGCCATTTTCTTGTACAGAAGCAATCGCGTGAAGCGCTACAGTCGTTTTACCAGAACTTTCTGGTCCGTACACTTCAATGATACGACCTCGTGGATATCCACCTATCCCTAAGGCAACATCCAGCGCAAGCGATCCACTAGGAATCGTTTTGATTTGTGTGTCGACTTTTTCGCCCATTTTCATGATTGAGCCTTTACCAAAATTTTTCTCTATTTTACTTAATGCTGCATCTAGTGCTTTTTTACGATCATCTGTCATTAATTCATTCTCCTCCTATTAATTCAGGAATTTATATGGTTTTGCTTCTTATTTAATGCACATTTTATCATCTACATTTTAAAGTCGAAAGGTATTTCATGTTTGAATTCTTTTATGAATATTCCTTTATTGCAAACATGCATTCTCTCTATTACTTTCTTATTTTACTGTTTTTTTTTATAAAAAGCAAGCTTTAATCGAACATTTATTCGCAATAAATCAATCTCACTTTTTAACAACACATTTCATCTCAATCATTGATGTAGGATTTGTTTTCAATCGAAAGATCCAATAAAACTCGACGAGTGAGGTTTAAAGCATTTTTAACTGCTCGTTCTCTATTTGTATTGCGATCATATTTGAATCGATATTCTTTAGCAAATGCTGTTTTTCCTCTTTGTGCAATGCCTATCCAGACTTCTCCAGGTTCATGGTCTTCTAGTCTTCCCGGTCCTGCAACGCCTGTCAGCGAGACAGCTATATCTGAACCGAATCTTTCCATTACTTTTTCGGCCATTTCGATCGCGCATTCACCGCTGACTACCCCATATGCCGCTATAGTATCTTTCGAAACACCTAATTCATTGATCTTTTGCTCAGTACTATAAACAACCATACCACCTTCTAGCACATTACTAGCGCCTTCTTCGCTAGTGATACTTCCCAAAAAGGTGCCTCCAGTTAAGCTTTCTGCAGCAGTGATTTTTTTGTTTTGTTCAATCAATAATTCATTGACCGCACTAGCCAATCCTCTATCTGTATACCCATATATATAATCGCCTACTTCTTCGGCTATTTCACGTTCAACTATATCTATCATTTTCTCACATTCACTCTTTGTAGAACCCTTAGCTGTAATCCTCACTTTCAGTTCTCCACCGGATGCATATATAGCTACAGTAGGATTTGACTGATTTTTGATAATATTCTCGATTTTATCCGCTAATTGAGCTTCCGTTAATCCGAAAATTCTAAGCATTTTTGATAATAATTCTTGATGTTGCTCATCTTGTTCTATTAATTTTTCTTTTAAATAGTTTTCTACCATTGGTTTTAACTCATTTGGCGGTCCTGGAAGTAATACATACTGATGATTACCTTGTTGATGAAAAACACCTACTGCCATTCCAGGATCATTTATCAATGGCTGTGAACCTTTTAGGATCAACGCTTGAAGTAAATTATTCTTCGGCATTTTAAAATCAAGATCTTTATGCCTTTCAATAATTTTAGCTTCTGACGGTTTATGAGTCACTAAATCCACACCTAAGTAGTTTGCCAAAACGCTTTTTGTGATATCATCTTCTGTAGGACCAAGCCCTCCAGTTAAAATGATAGTATCTACTCTTTTTTCCGCTGTCTTTATTGCTTCAGCAATTCTATCTGGGTTGTCTCCAACTGTTACTTGATGGTATAACTCTATCCCAAGTAAGGATAGTTCTTTTGAGAGATAGGCAGCATTTGTGTTGACGATTTGCCCCATTAGTATTTCTGTTCCTACCGTTATTACTTCAGCTCTCATCATTTTCCTCCTACTTACTATATACTGGTTGAATCTTTCGATGCTCACGAAAATACAACTTACCTCACTATTTTATCACAAGTTCGCTCTATTGCTTCATTCTAAGAACCAAAAAAACGTGTTAGATCCAATGAGATCTAGCACGTTTTTTCATAATCAACTACTGAACGTTCCTTTGAAAAAGTGTCGAGCGTTGTAAAAATAGTCATATCCTGAATACAATGTGAAAACCAAACACACGTATAGTAGGATTGTTGCGACTGGAATACCCGTCCAATTAAATGGGAAATTATTCATTAATAAAAAGATAATGGCAAGCATTTGAGTATTGGTTTTTACTTTACCTGGCCATGAAGCAGCTAGCACTGTGCCGCCTTGTTCAACTAATAATAATCTTAAACCTGTGACTGCCAATTCTCTACAAACAATGACCGCTACTACCCATGCAGGTGCAAGGTTCAATTGAACCAATAAAATAAGTGCAGTCATAACAAGCATCTTATCAGCTAGTGGATCAGCAAATTTACCAAAATTAGAAACAATATTCATCTTTCTAGCAAGATAACCGTCTAGCCAATCTGTAAAACTAGCTACAGCAAAAATGATTGTCGCAATCAACAATTTAATTTCAATAACCGAATCCAGTAATTCAATTGTCCCCATATCGATGGGCATCACAACCAAGATAATAAATATAGGAATCATAAATATCCTAAGCATCGTCAATTTATTGGGTAAATTCATTTTATCCTCCTATGCATTCAAATAAAAGATCGAAGAATCTATTTACCTCTCCGATCCTTTATTTGATCACTAACTCACTATTTCTTAAATTCAAAGATCATATCTTGTCTTACTGCATTAGCAGATTCTTCTGCATATTCAACGGTTTGACCATTAAATTCAACCTTTGTGGCAGCAGCGTTCCCAATTACAGCCTTAATGGTCTCTGTGTCTTCTGTTAATTCTGCTGAAGCAGAATTACCCGATGTCAATAATTGCTGCTCAACTGTATTCCCATCGACCGTTATACTAACCCACGATTCTCCATCTTCGGCAGTTAACACTAGACTTTGTCCAGCTTCAGCACCTGTAACAGCATAAGTGGTTGTTCTGCCATCACTTGATTCTTGTGTGATAGATAAGGCTGGTTCTTCTTCAACAACGTCATCTTCTGAGTCAGCTTCTTCTTCATTCTCGGTGTCCGCTGCAGGTTCTTCACTTTGGTTATCATCACTCGGTTCAGCATCTTCACTGCTGTCTACTTCGACTTTACTTGCTGGGTCATCTTGAACAGAAGGAGATTCATTACTACCAGAAGTCCCACGAACAGCAAAATAGAATGCTAGCGCAATGGCTACCACAAAAACAATAATCAATATTGTTGGTAAGCTATCTTGAATCGTACTGATCATACCATTTTCTTTCGGCTTCGTTCTGGTTTGAGTCGTTCTCACTTGTTCTGTAATTTCTTCGCTTTTAGGAGCAGCAATATCAGCATGGTCTTTTAACAATTGTTCTCCGTCCAACCCTACTGTATCTGCATATTGTTTGATAAAAGCTCGAGCATAGAAATTACCTGGCAAGACTTCCAGATTTCCTTCTTCGACAGCGATTAAATATCTTTTTTGTATTTTAGTCATTTGTTGTAAATCTTCTAATGTATACCCTTTGGCTTTTCTAGCTTCTTTAAGCTTTTCGCCTACTTCGTTCAATCTTGTCACCTACCCTAATATCATTCTTATAGCCTATATAAAAAACAATCTTCCTCATCTACAAATCTAACTAAATCAGTTAGAAAAGGATATTGATTCTCTTTATATAGAGTTAGGTCTATCTTAATCTTTCGTTTCTATCATTTTAGTTTAAATAACGTTACAAAAACAAACATGAAACGACGACATTTCCGCCATTTCTAAAAGTATACCATACGAAAAACGTTGAGTATAGGGTGATTATTCTTATGTGATATCTTCGTTTTTTTCATTCACATATAATATGAAAATTTTACTATTATTTTGACTTTTCCGCATCTAAATCAGGCAAGATATGGAAGACAGATAGCCGCTGTTCCAACAGATATTGGGAGGCTAATTGAACAATCTCTTGTAGTTCAATTTGTTCAATTAAATAGATGATATCAAATACAGTTTCCTTGGTTCCAGTTAAATCAGCAAATTGATTAGCGATATAATCTAATGAGTTTAAAGACTGCAACTCTTGACCGATGATTCTCTTCTTAACCAATTCAAAATGAGCTTCATTGAAATCAGGATTATGGACAGCTGTTAACAACAATTGTTTAAATATTTCTGTAAATTCTACTGGATCAGTTGTGTCTCCACTAATACTCAAATAATCAACTTGTCTTTCAATCGTATGTTCATAGTTAAAACTATCATCAATGATCTGTTGATTGTATAGATCCAAATAAGTTCTAGAGGTTTCTCCAAACAGCATTTTTAATATAAATTCCATTTTCAGAGAATACACTAAAGCCTCTTGACCACGTAGAGTATGTCTACTCCCCTTAATCCCCATATACACTTTAGATTTGACCACATCCATTTTAAATGATTTGAAAGGGACGATTATTTGCTCACTATCCGTGGGAAAAATCCTTTGAATTTTATTGATAGCTTCAAAAGATTTTGCTGCTTGATTCGCTTCTATCCATTTAATCGTCCGATATACGTCAATATTACCTGCAACGACTAATTGCATATTACTAGGATGATAAAAAGCGTGATGGTTCTTATACAAGTCATCAGCTGTTATATTCTTAATACTATCTACTGTCCCAGCAATATCAGTTTGAATCGGATGATTGGGATATAAATTATTTAATAACCCCATCATGCCTATCCATTCAGGTTGATCTTCATACATTTGAATCTCTTGACCGATAATTTCTTTTTCTCTATCAACCGATTCCTCAGTAAAATAAGGTGTTTGAACAAAGTTTAATAAGATATCCAAGTTCTCTCGAACATTTTCGGTACATGAAAAAAGATAAGCTGTCTTTGTTATTCCAGTAAAAGCATTAGCTGAGGCACCAAATCGAGAAAAGTCATCGAATACATCGCCATTTTCTGTTTCAAATAGCTTGTGTTCTAAAAAATGTGCTACTCCTGGAGGAAATTGACTACTATTTTTTTCACCTTCTTGAATAAACAGTTGATCAATGGATCCATAATCAGTACTAAACAATGCATAAGTTGTTCGATACTCTTTTTTAGGAAGTAATATCACCGTTAAACCATTTTTGAGTTCTTTACGATAAACAGTTTCTTTTAATTCTTTATAAACAAATTTATCCATACTAGCGAAGCCCTCCAGATAATAAAAATACAGCTTTTAGTTTGATCGTTTTTGCTATTTCGATAATCTCACTCTTTGTAACAGCATTTATTTTATCTTTCCATTCTTCAAGACTTAGTAGAGGCTGATCAATTAATTCAAAGCTTATTTGTCTTTCAATAATACTGTCAGCATAATCTTCTGATTGAAATAAGGCACTTTTTAATAATGATTTTGACTGTTCTATTATTTCCTTTGAAAAGTCACCTTCTTGAATACGTTTGAGCTGTTTCAAAATCATTTTTTCTACCGTTTCATATTGAGTATGATCAATACCAGACTGAACATATAAGATACCATTATAACTGTCTATTCCACTAACGATGTCATAAGCCAATCCATGTTCTTCTCTTACCACAGTAAACAGTTTTGAGTGAGAGAATCCTCCAAATAATCCATTAAATACTTGACCTGCATAGTACAAATCTTCATGATAATAAATAGACGCGTCAAATACTAAGTTTAATTTAGACTGGGCTATTTCTTGATACTCAGTTTTACGCTTCACACCATTAAATATTTTATCTTTGTAGAAAATCTGATTTCCAATTAGCGAACGATCTTTGAAATCAAACGACTTGAGTACTTCTGTGACACGATTTTCATCAATATCTCCAAGTATTGTAATGGTTATCTGGTCACTTGATAACATTTGTTCATAAACCTTATATAATGATTTTGGAGTAATCTTTTCTAAATCTTCTGATCTTCCCCAAGCAGGTATCTTTTGTTCTAATGTATCAAAATATAATTTGCTTGCCTCAACACCAGCATATTCCTGTTTGTCCTCGTAAAGTGAGGCATACTCATCTTTAAGATTAACAACTTCTCTTTCAAATGTTTCTCCGTGAAAAGTACAATCTGATGCATTTGGATAGAATAAAACATTTTTTAAAAATAGCATAGCTTTTTCAAAAATATTTTTTTCAACTAAAAATTGATCATCGACTATATCCATTTCTAATGTGAGAAGATGGACATTCCCTGCTTTTTCTACATCAACTGAAAATTGAGCACCGTACAATGAAGAAAGTGCCCCTCTAAAATCTGTTTGAGTAGGATAATGCTGACTATTTGTACTTAACATATTAGCCAACAATGCTTTGCTAGTTATCTGATCTGACTCAATCTTTGACTTGAATTGTATTCTGATCGAAATCGTTTTAAATTTCTTAATCGTCGAGATGTTCAAATGAACCCCCTCTGCAAGCTCTTTTCGCATAATACCTCCTGAATAATTTTTTGAAATAACAAAAAGACTAGAACACCGTAGCTCTAGTCTTGAAGTCTTTTGATTCATACTTATTTTAAAAGTTCTTTTAACTCATCTACTTTGTCAACATTCTCCCAAGGAAGATCAATATCCGTACGTCCAAAGTGTCCATAAGCAGCAGTTTGCTTATAAATAGGACGTTGGAGATCCAACATTTTAATAATACCTGCTGGTCTTAAATCGAATACTCGACGAATCGCTTCAATCACTTTTGAGTCTTCTACTTTACCTGTACCGAAAGTGTCTACAGCTATTGAAACAGGTTGGGCAACCCCAATAGCATAGGCTAATTGAACTTCTACCTTATCTGCTATTTTAGCAGCAACTAAGTTTTTAGCAATATATCTCGCAGCATAGCTAGCTGATCTATCTACTTTAGTCGCATCCTTACCAGAAAAAGCACCGCCACCATGTCTTGCGTATCCACCGTAAGTGTCAACAATAATTTTTCTTCCTGTCAAACCAGCATCCCCTTGAGGACCACCGACAACAAAACGTCCAGTAGGATTGATGTAATATTTAGTATCTTCATCTAACCATTTTGCTGGAATAACTTCTTTAATCACTTGTTCAATAATATCTTTTTTAAGTGTCTCGTACTCAATCTCTGGCGCATGTTGTGTACTTACAACAATTGCATCAACACGTTTCGGTTGATCATTTTCATCGTACTCAACCGTTACTTGTGCTTTTGCATCAGGTCTGAGGTAGAGTAGTGTCTTATTTTTTCTCACTTGAGCAATTCTTCTTGTTAAACGATGACTTAACGAAATTGGTAAAGGCATTAGCTCAGGTGTTTCATTTGAAGCAAAGCCAAACATCAACCCTTGATCTCCAGCACCTATCTTGTTAAGAAGATCTTCATCTCCAGAAGCTTTGGACTCAACAGAATCATCTACACCAATCGAAATATCAGGAGACTGATCATCTATTGAAACTAACACAGCACATGTATCGGCATCAAAACCGTATTTAGCACGTGTATAGCCAATTTCTCGAATCGTATCTCTAGCAACTTTTTGCATATCGACATAAGTACTCGTTCTAATTTCACCTGCGATAAGAACCAATCCTGTTGTTACCATCGTTTCACAAGCAACTCGAGCATCTGGATCTTTTTCCAAAATGGCATCTAAAACAGCATCACTGATTTGGTCAGCAATTTTATCAGGATGTCCCTCTGAAACAGATTCTGAAGTAAATAATTTTTTTTCCATTATAGTATTCCCCCTGTTCTATTATCGGTTACAAGGCTTCCGACCTGGTCTGTGGTCGTCCTATCGGGAATTCATTGTAAACCTACATTATTTTACCATATTAAGATGAAACAATCATTCAGATTTTAAATTAATTTCATAGATTATCACTAAATTGTGATATGATAAAAACAAATAGATAAAAGTTAAAGGATGAAATCATTTGAACTTGAAAATATTGAAATTACCTCCTCAACAACTTTTTTGGTTTGCTACGTTACCAATACTTTACTTAACAACGGGTATCGTTCTTTCACTACCCTACTCAACTATTCACTTTCTTTCCACTGCTTTACTTTATCTTTTTGCTTTGTCAAATCTACTAATAGAAATGGCGTTGGGCGATGCGTTCATTAACAATATGCCTCTACGAAAAAAGCAAATACTGTTTCAAGAATTCGTTATACTAGTCTGTCTTCTATATTTTATACTTCAGTATGCTTTCTATACGCCAATTTTATTGATTTGTTATAGTCTGATGGTCCAAGGAAAATATATTTTTAAGTTTTATGACTTGGACAGTTTTGCTTTAGCATTAACAGTACTATTTAAAGCAATCCTATTAAATGCAGTTGGATTTTATCTTCAAGCTAATTTTATTTCTATAAATAGTTTCCAACACTTTCTCCCACTATTATTTCCCTTATTAATAGTAGAAATCTATACTTGGAATAGAACTTTAAGAAAAGTTATAGAAGCAGTATGTTGGAGTTTAGGATACCTTTTAGCCATTTTATTGCAATGGCCTATCACCAACTGGTTCAGCCTATTGATGCTTCTCTCTGCACCGCTAGTGTTATTACCAAATGAAAGACTTTCACCCATTAAAAAAGCTATAATATTTAATCTTAATTATTTAATTATACTTGTAGTAGCCTACTTCATGTAAATTTTTTTAGTAATGGCGCAATTAGATATAAGAATTGAGGGTATACTAAAATGATTATCACTGTAACCGAAGAACATATCTCAGATTTAATGATTCTCATTAAGTCATTATGGCCAACAGCAAAAGAGACTGTGTACACAAAAAAAATTAACTTATCAAATGAGCAGTTATTTTTATATTATTCAAAAGGACAAGCCATGGGATTTGCACAAGTTTCACTCCGGAATGACTATGTTGAAGGAACAGCTTCTTCACCTGTCGGCTATCTTGAGGGCATTTACGTTTTACCTAATATGAGACGAAAAAACATTGCATTTGAACTTTTACAAGCTTGCGAGCATTGGGCAATCGGAAACGGTTGTAGTGAATTTGCAAGTGATTGTACATTAGATAACCAGTTAAGTGAAAATTTCCATTTAGCTTCTGGATTTGAAGAAGTCGGACAAATTCGGCACTTCAAAAAGAGTCTTACGCAATCATAATATAATCAGTTTCTATATATCAGATAAGTGTTGGTGTATATTCGCCAACACTTTTTTTATGCAATAAAGCAAAATCCCTCTAAAAATTGACTATCTTCTTGAATACCTATTAAGCTGATATATAGCACAAAACAGCCGAACCGACAAAGTTTATTAGAAGAACTTTTGATTACAATAACTTGTTACTCAGCTTATATAAACATGCATGAAAATACAAAAAAAGACATATCTTTCTTTACTGAAAGATATGTCTTTTAAATATGAAGCGGGTGACGAGAATCGAACTCGCGACGACAGCTTGGAAGGCTGTGGTTTTACCACTAAACTACACCCGCAACGCAAAAAAAAATGGCGCAGGACAGAGTCGAACTGCCGACACACGGAGCTTCAATCCGTTGCTCTACCAACTGAGCTACTGCGCCAATACAAACGGTCCCGACGGGATTCGAACCCGCGATCTCCTGCGTGACAGGCAGGCGTGATAACCGCTACACTACGGGACCAAATCGTTACATTGGATAAGGAGGATGTGGGATTCGAACCCACGCGCGTTTTTACACACCTGACGGTTTTCAAGACCGTTCCCTTAAGCCGGACTTGGGTAATCCTCCAAAAATATATGATAGTAGATTTCTACTAATGACCCCTACGGGATTCGAACCCGTGTTACCGCCGTGAAAGGGCGGTGTCTTAACCGCTTGACCAAGGGGCCTTGCAATAAAAATAAAAAACGGAGAAGGAGGGATTTGAACCCTCGCGCCGCGTAAACGACCTACACCCTTAGCAGGGGCGCCTCTTCAGCCACTTGAGTACTTCCCCATATCAATAAATGATACGAATGGGCCTAAGTGGACTCGAACCACCGACCTCACGCTTATCAGGCGTGCGCTCTAACCAGCTGAGCTATAGGCCCCAAACAAAAAGCGGGTGACGAGAATCGAACTCGCGACGACAGCTTGGAAGGCTGTGGTTTTACCACTAAACTACACCCGCATTATGTTAAACGGTCCCGACGGGATTCGAACCCGCGATCTCCTGCGTGACAGGCAGGCGTGATAACCGCTACACTACGGGACCAAGTTACATATTGCAATTGCGGGGACAGGACTCGAACCTGTGACCTCCGGGTTATGAGCCCGACGAGCTGCCAACTGCTCTACCCCGCGATAATATTAAAAACGAATGGACCTTGCAGGACTCGAACCTGCGACCGGACGGTTATGAGCCGTCTGCTCTAACCAACTGAGCTAAAGGTCCGCGTACTATAAGTAGATATAGCGGCGGAGGGAGTCGAACCCACGACCTCACGGGTATGAACCGTACGCTCTAGCCAGCTGAGCTACACCGCCATCGTCCTATGTAAGAAAGCATTACGGTGTTTTCTACATAAGAAATCGGGAAGACAGGATTCGAACCTGCGACCCCTTGGTCCCAAACCAAGTGCTCTACCAAGCTGAGCTACTTCCCGTATGCTTTAAATGCACCCTAGAGGAGTCGAACCTCTAACCGCCTGATTCGTAGTCAGGTACTCTATCCAATTGAGCTAAGGGTGCTTATTAAGTTAAGTGCCGAGGGCCGGAATCGAACCGGCACGGTGAAAACTCACCGCAGGATTTTAAGTCCTGTGCGTCTACCAGTTCCGCCACCCCGGCTAATAATAAGGGTATAAAGCTCTGTAGAATATAAAGCTATATTCAATTATTGACCTCTTATAATCTTGATCAATTAAGCGAAAGACGGGATTCGAACCCGCGACCCCCACCTTGGCAAGGTGATGTTCTACCACTGAACTACTTTCGCAAACATGCCGGCTAAAGGATTTGAACCCTCGACCTACTGATTACAAATCAGTTGCTCTACCAACTGAGCTAAGCCGGCATAATATAAAAACAACATGCGGATGGAGGGACTTGAACCCCCACGCCGTGAAGCGCTAGATCCTAAATCTAGTGCGTCTGCCAATTCCGCCACATCCGCGTTAAGTCATTTATAAATTGCACAGAAAGTGCAATGAGCCATGCTGGGCTCGAACCAGCGACCCTCTGATTAAAAGTCAGATGCTCTACCAACTGAGCTAATGGCTCAAAAAAATGGAGGTTAACGGGCTCGAACCGCTGACCCTCTGCTTGTAAGGCAGATGCTCTCCCAACTGAGCTAAACCTCCATAAAATAAAAGTTAAAGAGCTTGCACGGCAACGTCCTGCTTTCACAAGGGGAAACCCCTCACTATCCTCGGCGCTGGGAAGCTTAACGGCTGTGTTCGGAATGGGAAC
>NZ_JAGFVM010000014.1 GCF_017599325.1 Marinilactibacillus kalidii
TAGTTTAAAAAGATAGCCGCAACTGATTGTTTAATTTGTTATTGGAAGACGTCACTTGTTATTTGATAAGCACTAACGTGCTCAGGTTGCTTGGGACAAAGAGCGCAGAGCATTGGCAAAACAGTCATGTGGTGTTTTATATCCAAGTATTTTCCGAGGATAGTCATTCATCCATTGCTGGATTCTCAAGTATTGTGTTTCACTAAATTGATTGATAGCTTTTCCTTTTGGAATAAATCGGCGAATAAATTTATGCTGGTTCTCGCTTGTTCCTCTTTCCCACGAAGCATAAGGATGACTGAAGTACACATCAAGTGTCTCGTGAAGTGCCTCATGAAGACCGGCAAATTCAGATCCATTATCAGAAGTGATGGTCTTAAATACTTTAGAGAACGTATCACCGGCTCGATATCGTAATTGACTGATTGCCTGATTGACAGATTCTATATCTTTACCATTGAGTTTAAGGATGATTTCAAAGCGTGTTTGACGTTCAACTAACGTCAATAAAACCGAATCGGTTTTTGTTTTGTTTCCAACAACTGTATCAACTTCCCAGTGACCAAAGGTCTGCCGGTTATCAATTTCTGCGGGTCTTTGTTCAATAGATTGGCCTAGCATTCGCTTGTTTCTTCGGCTTCTATAAGTAGTATCTTTTGGTTTACGCGATAGTTTTTCGAGTAGATCCATATTCTTTGTTCTCATAATGCCTTTGTCAATCCATCCATAGAGCGTCGTTGTACAGGGAATAATAGATGAGTCAAACAAGTCATGTGTCTTCGCAAATCCAATGACTACATCTGGAGACCACTTTTCCTGTAACAATTTATCATCTGCCCACTCAATAAAGGCATCCGTATCAGCCCATTTTGGCCGACGGCCACAGTTCAACCGTAGTTTATCGTAAGCTGCTTGTCCGGCATCGGGATCGTAGAGAGTTGTATAGTAGTCGTAAACTTTACCGTTTTGTTTTTGCCGATTAAGTTGCGTAATGGTTCCACGACAGATTTCGCTATTAATGGTTTGCGGGGCACATCCTAATGCCTTTGCAATTTGACGATTGGAGTACTTCTGAGTCTTTAAAATAGCAATTTGAGAACGTTCTGAATGAGATAAGTGTTTTCCCTTACGTGCTGATATGTTATCGTTAGAGTGCGTCATGTGAATTCATCCTGTCTATTGAGAGTTAGCGGTAACTTCAATATAACATGAAATTCACATGGCGTTTTTTTTGTGGGTTAGCCTAAGTGGCTAACTTCATTATAAAATCCAGCAAATTAAATATTTATGCTTTCAATTAAAATATATGCACATAAATCACTACAACTTTAATTTTGAAAGGCTAATTATTTACCAAATAAAAAGAACTCTTAATTAAGAGAATATTTTTCGTAACAAAATCTTAGAGTCTATTATAGAATTCGTTTTAACAACTGTTATAATGGGATAAAATAAATAATCGAGGGATATTATTATGGAGAATATACCATTTGAAATTCAACAACAAATCATTAAATGTTTTGGACAATGTTTTTATTATAAAAGTACTGTTGCTTCTTTTATGAGAACTTGCGGTGTACCAGAGCCTCTCATAATCAGGTGGAAAGATAAACCAAAGTATATTTGGGCAAAAAGTGTATTAGATGAATTGAATCAAAATGAAAAGGGTAAACTAATTATCCGTAAAATTGCTTCTGAGTTCTTTAGAATGAGAGATGTTCCAGACGAAGCTACTAGTAGAAACGATGGAATATCTGCTCTAAAAAAATTAAAAAAGCTTATAATTCAAAATGACATTATCGATAAAAATCCTGAAACTAATAACTCTTATTATCAATCTCAAAAAGAACTTAAGATAAAAAAATTACAAAGTAAATCTATAGCTCTGAACGAGCTTAAGGAAAAGTATTTTTCTCAGTTTTCTAATCAAAACGTTCAACAAAGAGGATTTGAATTAGAAGAAATAATCTCCAAACTTTTTAAAATTAATGATATACCTTATCATAATTCTTTTCGCAATACTAAAAACACTCAACAAATGGACGGTCATTTCAGATTTGAAGGATTTGACTATTTAGTTGAAGCGAAATGGGAAGGTGGGTTTGTAGATTCTGCGAAAATTGCTTCATTGAAGCAAAAAGTTGATACAAAGTTAAATTCCACTAGAGGTCTTTTTTTGGCAATTAATGGGTTTAGAGAAGAAGTTATCAATGATTACTCAAATAAAGAAGCTAAAATTCTTTTCATGAATGGACAAGAATTAGTTTATATTTTAGAGAATAGGATAAGTTTACAAGAAGTATTAACCCTCAAAATAACAGAAGCGTCCAAAACCGGAAATCCATACACTTCAGTAATGAACCACATATTATAAAATAAAAAATATGGTTCATTATCTGTAAATATCTATTAGAGTAGTAGAGTCACTTAGCAATTACGATATTACTAATAGCTAGACTTTAAAATGCTTCGAAAGTAACAGACAAACTATCAATTTTATAAGAATCAACATTTTCGCATTCAAAAGCTTTTACATCAAATATAGCTAAATTAAACCCGCTAGGATGTAGGGTACTTTTAAACTTAATTCCATCATAACCTCTACTTTTAATAAAATCTGCAACATACTGTGTAGGTAAGTATTCTATATCACTACTATTATTTCTTAACGTTTTAGAAAGTTCAGCGCTTATTCTTTTCAAATGTTTTTTATTAACGTAATGCGCTTTTATATTATCTATAGAAAACGGGCTTACTTTATCAATGTTTACTAAATCTATAATTTTAATATCTCTTTTTAGCGAGAATACTCCAATAGTCATTTTGTCATGGAGTCCTGCTCTAATTTCTTTAGCTGACGTTTCTTTACTATCCGCTAAGTACAAACAAGGTATACCTTTAGGATTTGCTCTTCCGTTACCCGCTTTTTCTTTTGGAGGGGCTCCCATTTCGTTTTCTTTATAAGATAATTTTTCAACTATACGACCTCGATAGTAACTAGGTGTATTATTATGGTCTAAACTCCGTTCAAAAGCTGTTAAAAAATCTTCAAATATTTTTTTGTTAAACAAGTCTATGTTAAATCTTATATTAGTTGTAATTTCAGTCACAAACTCTTCCCAATCATTGCACTTGAGAATTGAATGGTCCTCAATATATGAACGTTGGGTATACTCTCTTACTGCGACAGATTTAAAAAATAAATCACTATTTTCATTATAAAATTCTGGACAAATCTCTCTTACTACATTTATAATTTTTTCTTTATCTAAATTAAATATATTCCACGTATCTACCAATTCTTCTTTTAAGGAGCTGAATTCATGAAACAAAGGAGCTACTTTCTTTATCTCATCATAAGAGGAGTAAATTGATAAAAATTCAGAAAAAGGATTTTTCAATTCAGAATTCAATTCAGTATCGTAGATATAGACATCATTATTTTTGCATAAAGGACAGTCTTCTTGACGAACATCTAACCCACGTATTATACTTTTTATTTCAATATCATTGAAACATCTATCACAACAAATCATAATTAATGATCCTCTTCTATGAGAAATGTACTCATAAGTTCCAAATGGTGTTTAATTGCCATTTTTTTAACAGAACCTAATCCAGGATATCTTTTACTTTGGTAACATTCACGAAGTTCATTTAATCCATCTGTTTGTACTTTTTCAAGTTCGCTACAATTTGCTAATTTCGATATTGCTTCTTGAAATTTCCCCGCTGGATCATCATAATCATCGTTTGAATCTGAAGTAAAATGCTTTATTCTAAGTTTTTTATTTTCGTCAAAGTAAACTATGTGAATCGCTATTGCGTAAGGTGCAAATCCTCCTTCAGTATAATCAGATCCCACAACTGAATAATCGGAGAAACCCAAATATCCTTCAGTTTTATAAAAAATATGGTCAGAAGAGAAAAGTTCATCTGGAATTCTACAGTAATCAGCATTTCTTTTTTGAGAATTAAATTTATCTTCTAACATTACTTTATTGTGAGAAATCTCTCTACTAAACTCTTTACCATCCTTTATTAAGTTAAATTTAGCTTTTTCGCCTATAAATTTAACATGTAAAGGAATACTATCAGCATTCAAACACACGCTAACTAACTTGTTCGGATAATCTTCTACTAGTTCTATGTTTAAATTATCAAAATTATCTAAGTTAATAGCTAATAAAACTGATGGTTGATTTAATAGTACTTCATACTGTTCTCGGAAGCCTTCTTTGTCGTCCTTTTGATACTCTAATTGAAAGCTACCTACAGAAGGATTGGGAATAACAGCTACTTGAAGCTCTTCATTATCAAAAGCTTTTAAAGTATTAATTAATGTTGAAGAAGGTTTTAGTGGCTCTATTACGGGAATTACCTTATTACTTAATTTATTACTAACGACTAATTCTTTCAAGGCCAACAACTCAAATTGCTTGCCTCTTAAATATGGAAAATACATTTACTTACCTCCATTCATTTTTTAAAAAATTATTCAATTTTTTCAGGTCATCTTCAGAAAAATTAGAAAAATAAGTTAAGCTTTTCAACTCAATTGGTACAACAGAATTGAAAAGCTTAATATTTGTTGTTACCCTATTTCTCAAAATATTGTTAATTTCAACTTGTAACTCTCTTACAGGAATAGAAACAATTAAATTCAAACATTCTTTGTAATAATCAAATTGATTAACCTGTGGTAAACTACCAAATTTAGCAATTATAAGATGCTCGTACTCTTTTTTTCTAAGAACTTTGAACATAGCTACGGAATCTAGTTGATTAAAGTTAAGCACAGGCTCTTTTTTCGTACTAATCGTATTTCTATGCGTTAAAACTTTTATTCCAATATTACTTCCTTTAAAGAGCTTATAAATTTTATAATAATTAGTTTCAGACGTTAATACCGATACTAAAGGAAAAACTTTATAATAATCTTCAATTTGCAAAGGAAGTCTATCTAATGTATCTAATTCGGTCTTTATTTCAAAAACTTCGGATTTATCGTTTACCAAAATAAAGTCTGCTTTAGACTTGTAAATTGGTAATTCCGATATAGCTGAAGCTGTATTTAGACTATGTTTACCTATAAGTAATTTATTAAACAAGGTATTTTTGTAGTAGTATTCATTTCGATATTTTTTTTTCAAAATATCGTAAAGGATTTTTATTATGTCATTATTTTTAAGAGAACTAGTTGGTTCTATAAACTTTTCAATACAGTTCTCGTATGAAACCGATGTTCCAACATCAATGAGTTTCCTTAGCGAATTCCTCGTAAATACTTTATTAATTTCTGAATAATTATTCAATTTATGACCTCACAGTAGAACACTTCTATTCTAAATTAAATATATCATATTATTTCGATAGAAAATAGTTCTAACGAACTTTCTATTCAAACTTTAAAATCCTACCACTGACAATGAATGGTAGGATTTTTTTCATGAGCATATTAGAGGTTTTTTTCTTTAGACCATTTATTCCCACTCAATAGTAGCAGGTGGCTTGCTCGTAATATCATACACTACACGGTTAATATGATCGACTTCATTTACAACGCGTGTAGAGATTTTCTCTAATACATCAAATGGAATTCTTGCCCAGTCTGATGTCATGCCATCAATAGAAGTCACAGCACGGATGCCGATCGTATAGTCATACGTTCTACCGTCTCCCATAACACCTACTGATTTGAAACCTGGTAAGACTGTGAAATATTGCCATACATCGCGGTCAAGTCCTGCATTGGCGATTTCTTCACGCAAGATCGCGTCACTTTCACGAACGACTTCTAGTTTTTCTTCCGTCACTTCGCCAAGCACTCGAATCGCGAGTCCTGGTCCAGGGAATGGTTGGCGCCATACTAAGCTTGATGGCATGCCTAACTCTTCTCCAAGCGCACGTACTTCATCCTTGAATAACGTGTTCATTGGCTCAATCAATTCAAACTGCATATCTTCCGGCAATCCACCAACGTTATGGTGAGATTTGATCGTTTGCGCAGTAGCTGTTCCACTCTCGATCACGTCCGTATAAAGCGTTCCTTGAGCTAAGAAGTCGATACCTTTCAGCTTCGTCGCTTCATCGTTAAAGACCTCAATAAACTCATTACCGATGATCTTACGTTTCTGTTCAGGATCGCTGACGCCCGCAAGTTTACTCATAAACTGCTCTTTCGCATCCACACGAATAATATTCAAACCAAATTTACCTTCAAGACTACTCATGACTTGATCGCCTTCATCTTTACGCAGTAAGCCATGATCCACAAAAATACAGACCAACTGATCACCGATCGCTTTATTCAGCAAGACACCCGTAACACTCGAGTCTACCCCACCAGATAAGCCCAACAACACTTTACGGTCGCCAACTTGTTCACGAATCTTATCTACTTCAAGATCGATAAACTGACCCATATCCCAGTCGCCTTCAAAGCTACAAACGTTAAATGCGAAGTTACGTAGGATTTCATTTCCATGTTCTGTGTGACGTACTTCTGGATGGAATTGAACAGCATGAAAGTTCTTTTCTTTGTTTTCGATTGCGGCGATTGGACAATGTGGATTCACAGCGGTCACTTCAAAACCTTCAGGTAAGCCTGTTACATAATCTCCATGACTCATCCAAACCGTCTCTTCTTGTTCAAGGGTTGTAAAGAGTTCTGCTGAACGGTTTTTGATTTCTAAAGTTGCTTTTCCGTACTCTCGGTTATCCGCTTTTTCAACTTTCCCACCAAGTTTGTGCGCCATCAATTGCATGCCGTAACAAATGCCCAATATTGGAATACCCAGTTCAAAGATCTCTGGATCAATAGAAAAGGCTTTTTCATCATAGACACTCATCGGTCCCCCAGAGAAAATAATCCCTTTAACATTTGATTCTTTCAATTCTTGAGCTGTAACAGTATGGGGCAATAGTTCTGAGAAAACACCAAACTCTCTAATACGACGTGTGATTAATTGGTTGTACTGACTCCCGAAATCTAAAACGGCCATTTTTTCTACTTGTTGCGTAATTGACTCACTCACGATGACTGCACCTCTAATTCAAATTTTGCGGACCCCTTATTTCTTTTGATCCGTTACGTAATGATTTTCACTAGTGTATCATGATTGTTCGTTTTTATGTACCATAAATTCATTTTTTTACTATTTTCTTTCTAAAATAAAAGAAAAGCCAATCATCAGAAAAACAATCTCATTTGTACAATAAAGATAAAACACGTACATAAAGCTTTTTCAATAAACAAGTTCATTCCAAAACACGAACAATGACCTATACCAATAGGTCGTTAAAACGGATTCAAATAGCGAACAATGAACTGTTACTTTTTTACAATAAATTGCACAGGATAATTAGATTAGATAGCACTATTTTTATTCTTATGAGTAAACTTTAGAAAGTCTACTTTATAGATTAACATCTTCCGGAACAAATAGCGTATCAACTGTCGCATTCAAATTTTTCGCTAAATCAAAAGCGAGCTGTAAGGTTGGATCATATTTTTCATTTTCAATTGCATTAATAGTCTGTCTGGTAACATTGCAATGATTGGCCAATTCTTGTTGAGACATCTTCTTTGCTTTACGTAAGACTTTAATTTGATTTTTCATTGGCTCAAAAACCAACCTACAACAAGTAATACAACAGATAATACTAAGGTAGCAATGATGTATTTTTTGAAATTTTTATCTTCATTCATCTTACTTAAGTAATACTGTTCAAGTGATATAAGTAGAACCGTTGAAAGTATTGCAATCAATAGATAGAGGTTCGATTCCCCATTATTCATAAAATATTGAATACCACCTATTATAAATAAAGCCATCGTAGTAACAAACCATGTTATTTTCACAGCTTTATTTGCAATCCTCTGTTCCATTTCATCTTTTTTACGCACAGTAATCTCCCCTTATATGTCAAATACTTTTTACATTCCCAGAATAACAAAAGCAGTTTATAATGTCAAAAACTTTTTACATATTGATGAGGTGAGCTATTTTCATATTTATTAAAGGTCATATCTAATATTTTTATATTATGAAAATTATATGCTCTCAAATTTAAAATGTACTATAAAAAGGCTTCACACTAATCATCTTTCTTCTCAGTGTGAAGCTTACTAACTTTTTATTTGTACTAATAATTATGCTAGCTCATTATAAACAGACTCTCATTACTACCGGCAACACATCACTAAACAATACGAGGATTTTTTATATTATTCAAAATCATCTTACGTGCTTTGCTCTGCAAAATTAAACTAATACTTTCGTATGATTCTGATAATATCCAATCCATATTTAGTGACTTTAGCTTCTCCAAATCCTTCTATAGAAAGCAATTCATCTTTTGTTTTAGGCAGTTTTTCAGCCAAAGCTGTCAACTGCTTATTGCTAAAAATATAATATGCTTTAATGTTATCTTCCCGACTCTTATTTAACCGATAGGATTTTAGTGCCTGGTAAATATCTACTTTCTCTACCTTTTCTACTTTTTCTAAAGGCTTCTCTCGCCTAGTTGATTTTTTATTTGTATTAAGCTGAGCCGCTTTTTCTAGAGTTTTAGAGCTTCTACTATTTTTATCTACTTTGTAAGTTTCGTACTTCTTAGTGTAATCTTTTACCGCTTCTTTATGTAGGTTTAGGTACATATTGGCCCATTCTAACATCTCTTTATCAGAAAAAGACTTTCGATTAGACTGCTTTTGCGCATCATTTATGTATTTAACTAATTGATCAGCACGTATAACTTTTTCCTTTACTTCTTTCTTCGCAAAGCGTGCATTCAATACGGTTTTAGGATTTGATAACACAACAACAGATTTAGTCATTTCTTCAAAATTTCTTTGTGAAAGTAATTTCGTTAAAAAATTCCCTTTACTGTGTACTCTTAATTTTTTCATTAAGTCGATATGTCTTTGATTCTGTGTGATTGGTGAATAAATACCTTCCTTCTTTTTCCGTCCTTTAAACGCTGTTGTGCGAATAAAATCCCCAGCTTGATTTATTTCTATATCACCATAAAGGTTCTTACTTTCAATCACAAATATCAATTTTTTTGTAAAAACAATATAATCGATTTGTGCGCTTAAGTCTCCATCTTCTAAATAGATATCATGCAGTACGTACATGGGCAGATGACTATTTTTCAATTCATATTCAATACTATTTTCACCTATCATTCCATACTCAAGATTTTTGATATCTTGTTTTAATACTTTAGTCCCTTCAATAGTTAAAGAGGATTCTAATTCTTTTAATCGATCTAATTGTTCTTGCATGTTACTGTCTTCTTTAAGGAAGATTGGCTCTTTTAATTTACCAAAAATATTCATCTAGTAGTACTCCTTTAGTCTCATTAGCGCAGTCCTGATAGTCCTATTTCATATTAAATTGTAACATACTGTTCCTACTCTAGTAAAAGCAATTTTGTACTAGCCGTTTTATAGATTCCATAAAAATAAGAGACGATCACACTCATGATGGAGTGCGCTTGTCTCTTATTTAATCTCTCGTATAGCTATTTTTCAATGCTTTTATATTCTACTTCTAAAGCACGTTTAACAGCTGGTCTTTCAGCGATTCTGTCTGCCCATGCTTTTAGGTTTGTATACTCGTCAGCTTTCAAGAATTTATCTGCTTTTCCGTATAGTTCTCCTTGAACGAGACGACCATACCATGGCCAGATTGCCATGTCTGCGATTGTATAGGTGTCGCCGTTAATATATTCATTGTCTGCTAGGTGTTTGTCTAAAAGGTCTAGCTGGCGTTTAGCTTCCATCGTGTAACGGTTGATTGGATACTCTTGTGCGGTTGGTGCGTAGTTGTAGAAATGACCAAATCCCCCACCTAAGAAAGGTGCTGCACCTGTTTGCCAGAATAACCAGTTCATTAATTCCGTGCGCTCAGCTAATGCTTTCGGCATAAATTTACCGAATTTTTCAGCTAGGTATAATAAAATTGACACAGATTCAAACACACGAACAGGTTCATCTTGTGAGTGATCCATCATTGCTGGGATTTTTGAATTCGGGTTGATATCGACAAAGTCGCTACCAAATTGGTCACCTTTTGAAATATCAATTTTGTATAAGTCATAACCGGCATCCACACCCGCTTCTTTTAACTCTTCTAGTATGATGGCGACTTTAACGCCGTTTGGTGTACCTAATGAGTAAACTTGTAGCGGTTGATCGCCTACTGGTAAGGTCTGATCGAAACGACTACCTGCTGTCGGTTGATTACCTGACTGGCTTTTTTCGTCTGATTCCCATTCCCATACTTCTGGCATTTCGTAATTTGACATCTAATCCACTCCTTATGATTTACCCTCAGTATACTGATTAATCATTTTTTTGACAAGAAATCGACCTATTTTCATAAATTCAATAAAAACGATTGACTCTTCCATGCTATGTGATATATTTATAACATGTTAGAAATATATCACATAAGAAAAGGGGTGTTTTTTATGAACTTAACAGCAAGAATTTATTTATTAGAATATTTGAGTGGCATGATTTTCTATAGCATTGGTATCTTTTTAATCACACCACCAACTGATCCAGCATTCGTGAAATACATATTTGTCGGTGGTATGTTGCTTATCCTGGTAGGCATTTGGATAAATACATACTTAAAAAAGACAGATAAATTAGATGAAAGAGGATTAAATAATTTATTTAAAGCTAGCAGTGTGACCATCCTTATACTTTTATTCCTATTATTATTAAGTGGTATCATTCTTTTACTTGTCGATATTCATCTTATTTTTTCTTCTGGTATTATCTCCTTTATCTTGGCTATTATTTTCATTATTCATGCGACCACTTTTAGAACATTAGAAATTAAGGGTGATTAACCTATGGGGAGAATAACATCTTCTTTAAAAGAATATAGAGAAAGTAAAGGAATGACACAGTCTGAATTAGCTAATCTAGTTGGTGTGAGACGAGAGACGATCGGTCATTTAGAAAAAAATAAATACAATCCCTCTTTAGAATTAGCACTCGATATAGCAAAAATCTTTGATGAACCTGTCGAAACGTTGTTTAAAATAGAACCTAAGTGATTAGATTAACCATAGAAAAAGCCAAGCTCCTGACGAGTTTGGCTTTTTTCCATACATGTGATCTGATTTAAGTACATTAATTTTGGCGATTAGATAATCTTTCTTCAAACACTTTTTTTCTTATTCTCCAATAACTCATCGCATTATCCATATATTCTTTTATGTTCTCCTCAGAAGACAACGGTTGATTTCCACTTTCTATCAACTTATCCACAAATTCTGTATCTTTTATAAAATAAATTCTGGAACAATACTCATAAACATTGTTAAATTTATCTAAGTAACTAACCAAAGGTTCTTCGTTTTTTCCTGCAAATTTTAAGACAATATCGTCTTTTATACAGTCTTTAGATTCTTTAGATTCTTTAGATTCTTTACAATAATAATTTTTTAATGCTGCAATAAAAGTATCTAATCTATCGTAAGATTTACCGGGCAATATATGTATTTCTTTTTTTCCAAAAGCATGTAGACTGCCTTTCAAATTATTCATACGTCCAGTAATGGGCATAAATGAAAAATTTAATACGGTATGATGCATCTCAGCACAATCGCTTAAAAGCTTGATATTCTCGCTATTTTTTAGTATCGATTCAAATTGTTCAACCTTCTTTTCATCAAAATTAAAATCACAGTCTCCAGCTATTCGAAATTTTGGCCAAAATTTACCTTCTTCTGCTAAATAACTCCCAGGCTTTAATCCAATAGCTAGGCGTCTGGCTTCATTATTCTTTGTTAATTTAAGCTTTTCTGTATCAAATTCTGAAATGAACGGTAATTGATCTTCAGTATAGATTTTTTTGAAAAATGACCATGCTTCAGGAGATGAATCGGGATCAAATTCTATTAGTTCTCCATCCCACTGTTGTTCATCAGAAATCACTTTAGTTAATTCTATATTTTTCAAAATAACACTCCTTTTTTTTATAACTAATAGATATTGTATCATTTAAAACAATCAAAAAACCTCGAAATTTAGCAGTAGCTAAGTTTCGAGGTTTTATTTATTAATGATTTATTTATACAATCGCCATGTAAAGGAATGCTGCTAATGCTGCACCGATTAGTGGTGCGACAACTGGAATCCAAGCGTAACCCCATTGAGAGTCGCCTTTGTTTGCAATTGGTAAGATTTGGTGGGCAATTCTTGGTCCCAAGTCACGTGCTGGGTTGATTGCGTATCCTGTAGATCCACCAAGTGATAGACCGATAGAAAGAATCAATACACCAACAACTAATGGGTTCAAGCCATCAGTGAAGCTGTTTTGTCCAAATGCCATAATACCAAATACTAATACAAACGTTCCGATTGCTTCTGAAATAACGTTACTGACGTTATCACGGATAGCCGGACCTGTTGCGAATGTTCCAAGGATGCTACCTTGATCTTTTGTTGCTTTAAAGTGTGGAAGGTAAGTTAACCATACAAGTGCAGCACCTACGATAGCGCCTGCTACTTGAGCAATAGCGAATGGTAAGACCATTCCCCAGCTGATTTCACCAATAATAGCCATACCAATCGTTACAGCAGGGTTCAAGTGAGCGGGTCCCATGAAACCTGAGATGTATACTGCCATCGCTACGGCAGCGCCCCAACCCATGGTTACGGCAACCCAACCAGCGCCTTCTGCTTTACTGTCTTTTAAACTAACAGCCGCAACAACGCCGTCCCCTAGTAAAATCAACATCATCGTTCCTAAAAATTCACTGAATATCGTTAATGTATCACCAGTCATTTAGATCATTCTCCTTTTAATGTTTTTAGATCAGATTCAGCGATTGCTAATGCCAATTCTTTTCTGTATTGCGTTTTCACTTCATCTGACCATTCATGATAGCGAGCCATTTCTGAAATCACTGGTTCAATGGTACTGTCTAACGTGTCACGCATAAACAGCATGTGATTTGTACGACGAATCAAGAAGTCACTTGGTGTCAATGCCATCTCTTCGCGCATCGCATAATGTAGGCTAAGCGTATCGGCCATTGTTAATCCGTCGATTTGTTCTACTTCATCTAGTAAAGCATACACATGTGGTGTGTTTGAGCCATATAAATGAGACAAGTACAATGCTTCAGATTCGTTCAAGCCTTTTTCAACACCTTGTTGCGCTAATGCTTCCGTAATATCATCGACTTTTTGAGGATCCATATCGCCACCAGAAACCGTATATTTTTCTGAATCGATCAATTGGTACGATGTATCAAAATCTCTTTCTAAGATTTCGATTACTGCTTTGACAGCACCCAATGCCATTTTACGGTAGTCCGTGATTTTACCGCCGGCTACTGTGATCAATCCATCTTCATCGATCTCTAGAGAACTGCCTCGTGAAAGAGTAGATGGACTTGTTTCTGTTTCTGAGTTGCTGCTTTCAATATTTTTCAATACGTCTGCTACTTCATATCGTTCTACTTCACCTTTTTGGTATTGTTCAACGATAGACATCACAGCATCGAAACTTTCATCTTTGATCGTTTGATTGCTACGTCCGTTATAGTCAGATCCACCATTTGTCGCAATCAGTGGACGTAAACCTGCCCAGCTTGATTCGATATCATTGATCGTAATATTTGCTGAAGGATAGCGACCATTAACGATTTCCAACAAGTAATCCACATCTTCTTGCTCGACTTGTGGATTTGAAAAGTCGCCTTTGTAGTCAGTATCCGTTGTTCCAAAATAAGTTTTTTCTTCACGTGGAATAACGAAGACCATTCGACCGTCTTGTTTTCCAGTATCGAAATACGTTGGTTGAGGGACATTCAATTTTTTGTTATCAACGACTAAGTGAACCCCTTTTGTTGGACGCATTTGTGGTGCGGTATCCAGCTTGTCATCCATTTGACGAATCGTATCTGACCAAGGGCCAGTTGTATTCATCACGATACGTGCTTTGATATCGAATGTTTCACCCGTCAATAAATCTTCTACTGTTGCGCCATTAGCTTTGCCGTTTTCATCGTGCAAAATGTTCACGACTTTCATTCGGCTGACCATGTGACCACCATCTTCAGCGGCACGTTTGATATTTTCAATCACTAAACGCGCATCGTTGTTACGGTAATCCAAGTAGACGCCTGCGCCGAGTAAGCCTTCGCTTTTTAGTTGTGGTTCACGTTCTAACACTTCTTCTTTTGTCAAAGTGTAGTTGGCATATTTTGTTCCTGTAACACTCGCTAGACGATCATAAAGATCCATCGCGATTTTTAATGAGAACATTGAGAACGTCGAACCTGGTTCATCATATATCGGTAAGATCATTGGATCAGCTTTAGGAATATGCGGTGCAATGCCTTGTACGACAGCCCGTTCTTGTACGGTATCGGCTACCACTTCAACATCGAAGTTTTTCAAGTAACGTAAACCACCGTGAACGAGTTTGGTCGAACGAGAAGACGTGCCTTCTGCAAAATCTTGCATTTCGACTAATCCGGTTTTAAGACCAGAAGCGCTGGCCTGCAATGCAGACCCAGCTCCTGTGATCCCGCCACCAATAATGAGTACGTCTAATGTTTCTTCTTTTAATGCTTGAATGTCTTGTTTTCTTCGTTCTATTGAGAAAACCATAAACTTTTCCTCCTATTATGCTTCGGGCTTGAACACTTGTGTTGCTTTAACCGCTAATTTCCAATTTTTGTATAATTTTTCGCGTTCGTCGTCGGCCATTTGTGGCTCAAAAGTGCCACCTTCTTCGTACATTTCTTTGATTTCGTCCATGCTTTCCCAGAATCCAACGGCTAAACCAGCTAGATATGCTGCACCTAGTGCAGTTGTTTCTAAGTTGTGTGCACGTTGTACTTTAGTCCCTAAGATATCTGCTTGGAATTGTAGTAACCAGTCGTTGTTTGCTGCACCACCATCTACTTTTAGTAATGGAATGTCGATACCAGCATCTTTGTTCATTGTGTCAATAACGTCACGTGCTTGATAAGCGATTGATTGTAGGGTTGCTTTAACAAAATCTTCTTTTGTTGTACCACGCGTCAATCCAAATACTGACCCACGTGCATCTGAGTCCCAATATGGTGCGCCAAGTCCCGTAAATGCTGGAACAACGAAGACTTCATTTTCATTACCTGCCGCTTCAGCTAGTGCTTGCGAGTCCGCAGAGTTTTCGATCATTTTCAGACCGTCACGTAGCCATTGGATAGATGAACCAGCTACAAAGATACTACCTTCTAAAGCGTAATAAATTTTTCCGTTAATGCCGTAACCGATTGTTGTTAATAAATTGTTTTCTGATAATTGTGGTTTTTCTCCTGTATTCATCACGATAAATGAACCAGTACCATATGTGTTTTTAACCATTCCTGGTTCGAATGCCATTTGACCGAATAGGGCTGCTTGTTGGTCTCCTGCCATACCAGAGATTGGTGTACTTGTGCCATAGAAGTGGTAATTAGCTGTTTTACCGTATACTTCTGAGTTTGATTTAACTTCTGGCATCATGACACTTGGGATGTTCAGTAAATCTAAGATTTCTTGGTCCCATTCTAGTTTGTGGATGTTATAAAGCATCGTACGACTTGCATTTGAGTAGTCTGTTACGAACGATTCTCCACCTGTTAGCTTCCATACTAACCAAGTATCAACGGTTCCGAAAAGTAATTCTCCTTTTTCAGCACGCTCTTGTGCACCTTCTACGTTATCCAAGATCCAGCGAATTTTTGTAGCTGAGAAGTAAGAATCAATGATCAACCCTGTTTTTTCGTGGATCATATCCGCATGTCCTGCTTCTTGCAATTCTGTTGCGATTGGTGCTGATTGGCGAGATTGCCATACAACTGCGTTATAGATTGGTAAGCCCGTTTTCTTGTCCCATACGATTGTTGTTTCACGTTGGTTCGTGATACCGATACCAGCGATTTCTTCTGGTTTAACGCCTGATTCGATAAAGGCACCTGCGATAACAGACTGTACAGAGTTCCAAATTTCATTTGGGTTGTGTTCTACCCAACCACTGTGTGGGAAGATTTGTGTGAACTCTTTTTGTGAGCTACCGATCGTGTTTAACTGTTTGTCATAGATAATCGCTCTTGAACTTGTTGTTCCTTGGTCAATGGCCATGATATATTTTTGCTTTGTCATAATTAATTTTCCTCCTGTTTTATGCAACCGATTTCTTTACTCGTTTATTGTAACCGTTTTTTTAAGAATAAAAATGTCAGCTTTTTCAAAATTTTTAAATTTTTTGAGAGTTTTTTTCTTTGAATTATTTTTCTTCGCAAACTTTTAAAAGCTTTTAAATCAACAAAGATAACGTTTACGATTTAAATCCAAGCTTTCATTGAAAAGGTTTTCTTCATAAAGAGGTTTTTAGAGGAAAAATCACTTTTCTGTATTTCTACCATTTCTATCTAAATCAATTTTTTATTCAAAAAAAGAACAAGCGTCAGCTTGACACTGAGCTTGTTCCAGAAAATTTCTTTAAATGATTTCAATTGAGGGTCTACTTTTTCCTAGTTAGAAAATAAAGACCCAGCCTTAGTATCGTATAGACGATAGCGAATACGATTAGCCAAGAAATAAAGTCCATCATGACCGTATCATTTGGTATAAAGCGTGAATCAAACATCGTCCGTTCTATGATAACCGTCACTAAATAAGTAACGACAATAACGGCTATCTCTTTTAATGCTTCTTTCTTTCCCATACTAGCCCTCCTCGTACCAGTCAATTTAACAGTCCAAACTTTATCAAATTATCGGACTATTTTCAACTTGCTTTTATAGGCAATTAACGACTTGATGAGAGGGGGGCATTATGCAGCTTTTATGTGCTTAATTCTTGGATAATGGCTTGAATATTCCGCATATCAAAAGACGATAAGATCTCAGATAGGATATAGACCCTAGCCTCTTTGTAGGTTGTATGCTCTTTTGGTTTTTCATTTGTTAGTACAAGGTCGTACACTTTGTTTGGTTTGAACCGTTCAACCTGTATGCCATTGATGGGTCTCATTTTAAGAATCAATAACTGACTTAAAGTCTGTTTATAAAGGTCATCCATTTTCAAGTCGATACCAATTCTGATTTCAGTCGTCATTTCAAATGAAATAATAGCTAACAAGCTAATATATTTTAAAAGTTCCATTTTAAGCAGACTATTGCCTTCTATATTTGCACGCATAAATTTATCCGAACTGGTTTTTAGTAAGACATGTGCGAAAGAAACGACGTTCTTTCCAATTACTTGTTTTTCTTTTGCCAGCATTTCTTCGTATTCATAGATCTCAATATCACCTTGGAAGAAATACAACCGGGTATGGATATGCGTCAAATGATAATACAGTTCACGCTCTAGCATATACGGTAATTTACGGAATTTATAATGAATAATGATTGTTTCGACTATATAAGTATCTAGCGAAGCGATTGGTGCATGGCGGTCGCGAATCAATGTGTATTCATGAAAGTCATTCTCGGTCAAAATGGGGAAAGCGAGTAAGAATGCAAAATGTAGCATCGCCTCTTCCTCATCCACTTCAACGGAATAACGACTAAAGTACCGTAGAACCATTACTTGAATCTTATGGTAAAGGGGATCCTTCAAATAAGGTGCCATTTGTTCACGAAGTTGCTTATACTTTTTATCTTTATTGGCTATGCGCGATTTACTGATCAATAACCAGATGTTCAGTCTTGTTCTGTTCTCCGGTGCAATCTTTACTTGCAGAAAATTTTCCACAGATTGAACGGCTTGGGTAATTTGCTTATCAGAGCGCTGTCTGATCAAAGTCAGGTTATCTTCTATATAATAGTAGAATTGAAAATAAAAGTAGCGAATCTGTAACTCTTCACCATGTAACTGGCCATTTCGAATTTTAATATTAAACTCTTTTAAATAGGTATTTAGCTCTTTGATTTTGCGAAACAAAGAAGAATCACTGATGGCTAGCTCTTGTGTCAATTGAACGATCGAAAATTCTTGATGCTTGAACAAGAAATTGATGATATCGATTTTGACAGATTGGCTCAAATAGAGTCGATAAATTTGTTGTAGCGAAACACGATCACTCATATATAGGCTTATTTGTTGCCCATCGTAGTCAAGTCGGATTTGGCCTTCAAAGATAGGTAATCTTGATGTGATCGAGTCTAGGTCATTCTCCAAAGACGCTTTTGATACATTTAGATAATCCAGCATTTCTCCATATGTTAAGGTGCCATCGTTTAACACGAGTTGCTTAAAAATCGTCACTTCTCTAATCTCATTTTTTTCAAGAAAGTGTTCAGTTTTCATCTTCTTCAACCCTTTCCCCCATCCACGAAACCGGGTTTGTCGTAGACAACATTTGTGAGTAGGCTGGTTGGAAGAAGTAGTCTTTTTGTTTCAACTCTTCCAGTGTTTGTTTCGTTTGAATCGCTAACGCTAATGTATTGATTTTTTCTAGAATATTCGCTTTAGAAATCATCTGGGCACCAAGCAATAGCTTACTTTCTGCTTCATATACCCATTTGATCGTAACTGTTTCGGCATTCGGTAAACTATTTACTTTTATCTTCTGAAGCACTGTTTTGACTGCTCGGTTGGTAAATAAGCTTTCCGCCTCAGTCATTCCTGTACTCGCAATGTAATGACCAAACACATGCGTACCGATCGTTCTTAGCGATCCTTTAAAGGCTATACTTGGTTTTAACAAGTTAGCAGCCGCGACGATGCCCGTTCTGACAGCATTATTAATCAGCGGAACATATTCCCGCTCTTCTCCAGGCTCGAACATCAATTGAATACAGTCTCCTACTGCGAAGACATCTTCTGCTGATGTGCGCAGGTACTGATCCACTTTGATCGTCTGATCCATGTGCAGTTTGATTTGTTCATCTAAGAATGTCAGATGCGGTCTAACGTTCACGCCTAATATGACGGCATCAGTTATGACCGATTCATTGCCAAGGTGGACTGTAACGGACTGTTCTGACTCTGTTTCGATAGAAGAAACTGTCTGCCGTAATTTTAAGGTGACACCCGCTTTGAGCATTGCTTCTTCCAATGGTAGTATCAGTTCTTGGTCCAGATATTTGAACAATACGTAGTCCATACTTTCAATCAATGTTACCTGTTTTTCTTGGCGTCTTAAAAGATCAGCGGCTTCTATCCCAACCTGTCCACCCCCAATAATCGTAATGTGCTGACTATCAGCTACTTTTTCCAAAGCAGCTTGCGCTTCGTGGTATCGCTTATATTTCAGGACACTTTCGTGATGGCTACCGGTAATTTTTTCAGATAACTGTCTTGAGCCCGCTGCGATGATCAGCTTATCGTAAGACATGATGTCTTCATTCTCAGCAGCCTGATAATGAACAAGTTTTTGTTTCGTGTTTAGTTTTTTTACTGTAACCCCTAAATGATAGTGAATTTGCTCATTGTCTAATTGCGCTGTTGTCACAAAGCGTGCTTCATTCAAGTCTTTAATTTTATTGTCCCAGTACAAATGTAGACCATTAGGAATATATCCTAGTGTCGTTTGTTTTTCCAGCAGGATTATCGTTGCCTGAGGATGCTTTTTCCGTACTTCTAAAGCAGCGGCTATCCCTGCAAACGAAGCACCTATAATGACTACTTTCATTCTGTTACTCCTTATTGATCGATTTTAGGTAAGTATAACATAGCTTTGTCTCCTTTAAGATACAGGGCGCTATTTTGAGTGCTATCAAATCGTGAAAAGTGGTTAGCTTAATTTTATTTGTTTCTATGCAATTGGACATACCGATATATGTATTCTATGAACGTAACGCCTAAAAGAATAAATCCAATGATTAACAGAAATCTACCCAGATCTGGATTTATCGCGGCATCTCTTTGCGCTTGTCTCAACTGTTCTTCAGTTGATGTATTGTAGTCTTGAATGGGTACGAGTATATCCCATAGTAACCAACCAGTGATGATACTAATCATTGAAATACTTAGGCTGATCATCAATCTTTTATTGTGCTTATGCCTCATTGATTTCATCGTAACAATCCCCTTTTTATTTATCATCTTAAAAGTATTTTACCGCTTAAATTTAAAATTAACTGTAATAAAACACAGCTAAGCATGTTTGATGATCGCTTAAGTTGCTTGGCCACTTCAAAGAGTCTAAGATAAATCTATGGCTAACCTTTTTTAATCGTTTTTCGTAGTTATAGCAATCGTTCTCTAGTCAATAATCAAATGATTATTTCGCGGCTTTGTCTTCAATTGCACTACTTCAAAAAGCACGCTTTATTACTGCTAGCATAAATTTTAAAAGTGAGGATTTATTAAATGATTTACTTTATTGCAGATACCCATTTCCACCATAAAAACGCCATAACCTTTGGAGATCGTCCTTATCAGGATGTAGCGGATATGAACCAACAGTTGATCGAGAATTGGAACAGTGTGGTTCAGTCGCCAAAAGATGAAGTCTATATTATCGGTGACTTCCTATCTCGAGGAACTGGTGAACAAGCGAATACAATTTTAAGTCAACTTCGCGGGAAAAAATATTTAGTCAAAGGAAATCATGAAAGTTATTTAAAAGATAAAGATTTTGATGCTAGTCACTTTGAATGGATCAAAGATTATCATACACTCAAATATTATAAGAAGAAATTTGTCCTCTTCCACTACCCTATTCTGGAATGGGATGGTTATTTTAGAAGTGCTATTCATTTATACGGTCATGTTCACAATACACGGACAGCACACTTTGATTCTATTCTAGGACCTCGTGCTGTCAATGTCGGCGTGGATTTGATTGATTACAAACCAATCAGCATTGATGAGGTGATGGCTTTAGTTGATAGTCGGCTGAATATTGATCCGCTTTGATATATTCATTGGTTCGTTCCAATCTTTCCATACAATAAAAATACCCGAAAGCTATCTATTGAATGGCTTTCGGGTATTTTATTAGGATGTCATCACTTTATAGTTCTGCTCCGTTTGATTCAATCACTTGCTTGAACCAGTTGAAGGAATCTTTTTTGCTACGTTCCATTGTTCCTTTACCCTCATTGTCACGATCCACGTGAATCATGCCATAACGTTTCTTCATTTCTCCTGTTGTAAAAGATACGATGTCGATAACGCCCCAAGGTGTATACCCCATCAATTCAACGCCATCATAGTTTACAGCTTTTTCCATTTCTTTGATGTGCTCACGCATGTAAGAAATCCGTTCATCATCATGAATACTACCGTCTTCTTCAATCGTATCAACAGCACCGAAGCCGTTCTCTACGATGAACAATGGAATTTGGTATCTATCCCACAGACGGTTCAATGTGTACCGCAAGCCTACTGGATCAATTCCCCATCCCCAATCACTTGATTTAATGTAAGGATTTTCGATTTCGTGTGCTAATGAACCATGAACCGCTGATTCTGCATCTTTTGAAACTTCTTTTGTGCTATCTACAGCCGTTGACATGTAGTAGCTGAAGCCTAGATAGTCTACTTTACCATTTTCCAGAATTTCTTTATCCCCATCAAGAATCGGAATATTTAGCCCTTCACGCTCAAATTCTTTTAAGGTATAGCTAGGGTATTCTCCTCTAACGTGAACATCTGGAAAGAAGTAGCGCAGACGCATGTATTCTTCTGCCAACATCACATCATTTGGATTAGCTGTCAGTGGATAGACAGGTACATGAGAAACCATCGCACCAATCTGGAAGTTCGGGTTGATTTCTTTTCCTTTTGAAACAGCTAATGCACTGGCGATCAACTCGTGGTGACCTGCTGTATACATTAATTCTTTACGGTTTTCTCCCTCTTTAGCCACAAGTCCAGAGTTTGTCCATAAAAATAAATCGTTGTTATAGTCCATTTGATTATTGATTTCGTTAAAGGTCATCCAGTAAGTGACTTTATCTTTGTAACGCTCTAAAACGGTCTCTGCGAATCGTACGAAATGATCCACCACTTCACGGCTACGGAAACCACCGTATTCACGTGCAAGATGAAGTGGCATTTCAAAATGCGTCAATGTGATGACTGGTTCAATACCATTTGCTAGTAATTCATCAAATAAGTCATCATAGAATTTTAGTCCAGCTTCATTCGGTTCAAGTTCATCTCCCTTAGGGAAAATACGAGACCAAGCGATCGATGTACGTAAAGCTTTCAAGCCCATTTCTGCAAATAATTGAACATCTTCTTTATAGCGGTTATAAAAATCAATGGCTTCGTGGTTAGGATAAAATTCGTCTGGGTCAATCGTATCCGTAATGCGACGAGCTTTTTTCGGTCCACCAACGGTTACGACATCGATAACACTTGGTCCTTTACCGTCTTGATCCCATCCTCCTTCAAATTGGTGAGCAGCTAACGCGCCACCCCATAGAAAATCTTTTGGAAATGTATTCATCTTTTGTTTCCTCCTATTTTTTAGCTTTAATGATAATATCTTCTGTTTCTTTTGTCTGTGAAAGAGTGATTTCTTCGAAATCATCTGTATTCGTTACAATAACTGGTGTAACGGTTGAACGGCCAGATTCTTCAATCGCATTGATATCAAATTCCATCAATAAATCCCCACGAGAGAATGTTTGTCCCGCTTCGACATGCACTGTATAAGGTGCACCTTCTAATTCAACGGTTTCTAATCCAATATGAATGAGTACTTCTACACCATCTGTTGAGGATAGACCAATCGCATGTTTCGTTTTCGCAACCATTTTCACTTCTCCATCAAACGGTGCATAAACTTTTTGATCCATTGGTTCGATAGCGATCCCTTGTCCCATAGCACCCGAAGCGAATACAGGGTCTGGAACATCTGATAATTGAACGAGTGTCCCTTTGATTGGTGAATGCACGTTTACGATTGATCCGTTTTCTGTATTTGAACCTTCTGTTACAGTTGTTGCTGTAGCGTTTGTTGACGCTGGTGTTGTAGCTGTTTCTGCTTGTGCAACTTCGTCTTCACCATATCCGAAAATTTGTACGAGAATGACTGGTAATACAAGTGCAATTACAATCCCGATCAAGACTCCCCAGAAAGAACCTGGATATTCCGGATTGTAGTTATTCATAATCGTAATCATACTGGGTAGACCTGTATAAACAAATGAGTAAACATTGAAGAAACTTGCGACAAAGGCACCTACCGCACCAGAAATAATGCCGATAAAGAAGGGTTTTTTGAAGCGTAAGTTTACCCCGTAAATCGCAGGTTCAGTAATACCGAAGATACCTGTAATCGTTGCTGAGAGACTGACACACGGTGCAAACACTGCGGACATCGTCGCGATGATACGGTTGACGATATTCTCTTTAGGTTGGTTCTCATTATTATTGTTACTCTCTTCAGAATTACCTGCTAGATCTGAAAACTCTTCATAAACTTTATCTACTGAATTACCAATGACGATCTGGAATTGTCCGCCTTTACGAACAACGTCAATAACACCAGTGATATTCTTAACACGATTGACCATCTCTTCATTTTCGTCATTCAATACTAGCCTTAATCGGGTCGCACAATGTGTAGAGTTCGATACATTGGATTCTCCACCAATTTCTTCCAGTATCGTTTCTGCAAGTTTACGGTTCTTATTTTCTACCATTTTTTTCTCCTCCTGTTATGCTCAATCATTATCGTTTCAAAATTAGTGCGCTTACATAATAAATTTAAATTGTATGGGTATAATATCGCTTCCACAGTTCATATTATAATTATACCCATACAATTTGTCAATACCCATATAATTAAAATGTGTTATACTAATTCAAAGAACACTCAGAAAAAGGAGACTTTGCGGTGAACAAATACCAAGCGGTTGCTCAAGAGATTAATCAACTGATCCAAAAAAACAATTTGTCTCAAGGAGATAAGCTTCCTACCTTGAATGATTTGGCTGAAGAATATCAAGTTAGTAAGAATACCATTATTAAAGCAGTTGAAATGCTTGAATCCCATGGTATCGTGTATCAAGTTAGAGGTAGTGGCACTTATGTGCGTGGCCGTTACAGAAAAGGCTATGTCAATCTCACCGACGTTCATGGCTTTCAAAGTATTTTCAAGGAGTTTAATTTATCATCAGGTGTCATCGAGTTAAAAGAAATCATACCCGATGAAAATATCGCAGAAGTACTGAAATTAAAGGAAAACGAAACAGTCTATTACCTGAAAAGAGTTCGTCAGATTGAATCTCGTCCACTTTGCGTTGAGGAATCATACTATAATAAGTCTTATGTTCCTTATTTAAATGAAGACATCGTTCAACATTCAATCTTCAGCTACTTAAGAGATGATTTAAAAATAGACATTAATTTCTCGGATTTCTTTTTGCGTTTAGGCAAATTGGATGAAGAACAAGCTCGCTACCTCAATTTAAACCCTCAAGATCCTTCTATTGATATTGAATCTATCTATTATTTGAATAATGGACAACCTTTTGATTATTCTGTCATCAAATATCATTACGAAGAGGCTCAGTTCTTTATGCAAGGGAATAAATTGTAAGCGATCATCCCTTCATACGCAATGCATCACTATTTAAAGACAAAAAAATACCTATCGGAAAATCATCGTTCTTCCGGTAGGTATTTTCTATTTATCTATCAACCGATTTATTATCTCGAATATCGGATAGTGTGTCGGCAATGCGCTGTAATTTTTTATTTTTTTCTTTTGTTAGCTCAACCATCTTATGACACAGAACGATAAAATAAATCACCACGGCTGGTACACCAATATAAAATGCGATAATAACAAGCGGTAAAAAATAATCCAAAAAAAACATTTCAAAACCTCCATTAAGTATTTTGAATACATACTGCTGACATTAAAACAGATTTAATATAAAACAACTGTTTAGTTACTTTACCCTTTGATAAAGCCTATTTTTTTGATTCTATTAAGAAAATCGGTAATGCATAAGACCCGATCAAGAGCAGCCCCCAATAGAAAAACGCAAAGAATATACTTGTTTAATTCATTGGGGGAATGCTTTTAATTCCTTATAATGAAAGATTACCTCTTAATGTTTTTTCAATAACAATTGATCAATAAAGTGATCGGTTGTTTTGTGTACGATCATATCTGCTCTGAACCGCGTGGGTAAAATGAACTCTTCCAAATTCTTTAGATTGACTGCTTTCCAAACACCACGTGCCATGTCGAAGGCTTCTTCTCTATTTCCAGTAGCAAGTTCATAATAATAGTTTGTCGGATCCTGGAAGGCCGTATCCAACAATAAACCGAATCGTTCCAAATACCATTTCTCGATCCGTTCTGGTTCAGCATCTACATAAAAACTGAAATCGAAAAAGTCACTGACAAAAATTTTCTCATTTGCAGGCAACTGCAAGACATTGATCCCCTCTACGATCAAAATATCTGGTTGGTCGATCACCGCATATTTATCTGGAATAATATCGTAGTATTTGTGCGAATAAACCGGTACTTCTATGTTTCGACGACCACTTTTCACGTCCCCCATGAAGCGAATCAAGCGCTGCATGTCATAACTTTCGGGAAACCCTTTGCGATCCAAGCTGTCTTTCTCTTCCAGTACCTTATTGGGATAAAGAAAACCATCTGTTGTGATCAAATCAACTTTTCTATCCGAGTAAGCCCGTGCCATCATTGTCTGAAGCAATCGCGCAAGTGTACTTTTTCCAACAGCCACACTCCCAGCAATTCCAATAATATACGGATCTTTTCTAGCAGGCTGGTTCAGTAATGTTTTCATTTCACGCTGACGATCATCATAATGTTTGATATGCGTATGTAGAATTTGCAGAATTGGGACATAAATTTCTTTAACATCTTTCATAGAGATACGGTCATTCAGTGAGCGCAAAGATTCCAACTCTTCATCCGTTAGTGTTAATCGCGTATGTTCATTTAATGCTTTCCATTCATCTCGGTCAATAATATAAAATGTATCTGATTCTTGCATGCGGTTTATGCCTCCGCTTCTATTAGTCTTTTGTCGTGTTCAAGTTTACCAAATTTTTTCGTTATTGACTATCTATATTCTAATAAACAGTTTACTTCCTTCAATAAAAACCATCTTTTTGAACACTCGCACTGAAAAGAGAACGTATAATTGAATGAATAACGGATTCTTTATGTATTTTTAAATTAATATTGGTACGATATAGTGGAGTCTAACAGTCAAGTATAGTACGATTGTAGTACAGTCTTTACGAACAATAGAACATTAGATACATTAAAGTATTTACGAGGAGTGGACACGATGAAAACTCTCTCCGATCAAGCCATTGGAACGGCTCACGGAAAGATCATATTAATTGGAGAGCATTCTGTGGTTTACAATAAACCCGCAATCGCCCTCCCTTTCCCAGCAGCCCATGTAGAAGTCACCATAGAATCCATTTTAGGAGATAGTGAAATCCACTCAAACTACTATGAGGGGCCACTTTCTAGTGCACCCGTTTCATTAGAGAATCTTACCAAAACGATAGAAGCCATTTGCTTGGATCTTGGATATGCATTATCCGGTATGCGTATTGCTATTTCTAGCCTGATTCCCTCTGAGCGAGGAATGGGCTCAAGTGCAGCAGTCGCTTCCGCGCTCGTTCGTGCGTTATTCAACTTTTTTGAACAACCACTCGCATACGAACAATTGCTTCATTATATTGGTATATCAGAAAAAATTGCTCATGGTAATCCGAGCGGTCTTGATGCTCGTGTCACGAGTGGAAACCAACCGCTGTTTTATACAAAATCTAAGACACCAGAGCCTTTTGATTTCCATTTGACTGGCTACTTGATCGCTGCCGATACGGGTCTTAAAGGACAAACGCGCGAAGCTGTTCAAGATGTAGCGAGTCTCCTCAAAAAGTCTAAACGGAAAACAAGATTTTTGCTGGATTCTCTTGGCAAGCTAACTGTTCAAGCGAGAGTGGCCATCGAACAAGACGACATTGCCGACTTAGGTAGAATTCTTACAAAAGCACATCACCACCTAGCTGACCTAACTGTCAGTAATGACAAACTCGATCAACTTGTTAAAACAGCCATTGAACATGGTGCTTTAGGCGCAAAATTAACGGGTAGTGGTCGTGGCGGTTGCATGATTGCTTTAACGAAAACGTTTGGCCAAGCCAAGCACATTGCAAATGAATTAATGAAAAATGGAGCCGTTGAGACATGGATCCATTCACTAGGAGCAGATACAAATGAGTAAATGGGTTCGCGCACATACAAATATCGCCTTGATCAAATATTGGGGTAAAGAAAATGAAGAACTGATCATCCCAAAAAATAATTCTTTATCACTTACACTTGATGCCTTTTATACAGACACAAAAGTGACGTTTGATGCTACTTTGACAGAAGATCAGTTAGTGTTAGACGGTGAACAGCAAGCCAGTGGTGTATTAAAAAAAGTTTCTACTGTTTTAGACCTTGTCAGAGAACAAGCCGGAATCAAAACATTCGCACGAGTAGAAAGTATCAATTATGTTCCTACTGCAGCAGGTCTTGCTTCTTCTGCTTCAGGACTTGCGGCACTTGCGGGTGCAGCTAGCGAGGCAGCTGGACTGACATTATCCAAAAAAGATTTATCTCGCCTAGCGCGTCATGGCTCTGGTTCAGCTTCTCGCAGTATCTTCGGTGGTTTTGCAGAATGGGAAAAAGGCACAAATGATGAAGACTCTTTTGCTACGCCAGTAGATGATGCCAGCTGGGATATCGGTATGCTGTTCATCATCGTCAAAGATGCGCAAAAAGATGTATCTAGCCGAGACGGTATGCGTCGTACCGTTGAAACGTCTCCTTTTTACGCGGGCTGGTTAAATACACTCGACCAAGACTTAAGTGACATGAAGCAAGCAATTAAAGAACGGTCTATCAAAAAGGTTGGGACGATCGCTGAACGTAATGCGTTGAAAATGCACGCTACGACTTTAGGAGCTAACCCGCCCTTCACTTATTGGTCGGCTGATAGCATGAAAGCTATGGATGCAGTCCGTTCAATCAGAAAAGAAGGCTATGATGCTTACTTTACAATGGATGCTGGTCCAAATGTAAAAGTCATTTGTAGACAAACAGACATGTCCGCAATTAAAGAACAACTAATCACTTATTTTGATGAAGAACAAATTATTTCAGCTAAGCCTGGTCCAGGCATACATGTCAGAGAAAACTGATCTTCGTTTTCTTTTTTCATAACAAAAATCCAAAGGATACTACTTCTTAAAGAAGGGGTCCAAAAAAAGGAACGAATTGAATGAATCAAGTAGAAGCCTCGGCTCCTGGAAAACTTTATATTGCCGGCGAATATGCCGTCGTTGAACCTGGTCACCCCGCTATCTTAGTTGCCGTCGATCAGTTTTTGACGGTCAAAGTTCGTCCATCGGAAACGGTTGGTACCATCCACTCTTCCCATTATTCGAGTATTCCGCTGCAATGGACGAGAGAAAATGGCAAGTTGATCGTTGATGAACGAGAAAATCCTTTTCACTACCTTCTTGCGGCCATTGATTATACAGAGCGCTACGTAAAAGAATGCGGAAATGAATTATCTATCTATCATCTCGCGGTCGAAAGTGAACTTGATAGCGCAAATGGGCTGAAGTATGGTCTTGGTTCTAGTGCAGCTGTTACCGTTGCAACGGTGCGTGTATTATTAAAGTTTTACGGTATGAGTGAATCAGATGAACTCGTTTTTAAACTTTCTGTCTTAGCTCACCTCTCCGTTAAAAGTAACGGTTCTTTTGGAGATATTGCTGCAGCTACTTATACTGGCTGGCTAGCCTACAGTAGCTTCGACCGTGAATGGGTAAAAGCAAAATTAAATACACACAGCATCCAATCCATCGTAGCACTAGACTGGCCTGCTTTTATGGTCGAAAAACTGACACCACCAGATAATTTAAAATTGTTGATCGGGTGGACTGGTTCACCAG
Organism: Marinilactibacillus kalidii; assembly: GCF_017599325.1. Classification (GTDB taxonomy): domain Bacteria; phylum Bacillota; class Bacilli; order Lactobacillales; family Carnobacteriaceae_A; genus Marinilactibacillus; species Marinilactibacillus kalidii. Next base: position 28,943 of record NZ_JAGFVM010000014.1, read on the forward strand.
CGTCAACGACTGACCTGGTCGACCAAGTAAAGGCTAAACGAGAAGCCAAAGCACAAAGTTATCAAGCGTTTCTTGCCGAAAGCAAAGCTTGTGTAGAACAGATGATTCAAGCGTTTCGTAGTGGCTCTCTTCCAGATATTCAAATAGCGATTCGCAAGAACCGTCACATTTTGAAAACAATGAGCGACAGCACCGGCGTTTCAATCGAAACAAGTACACTAGCCCAACTCTGTGAGGATGCTGAATCTTATCAAGGTGCAGCCAAGTCATCTGGTGCAGGTGGTGGCGATTGCGGTATTGCTTTATTTGACCGTGAATCAAGCCTTATAGATCTTGTTTCTAAATGGGAAGCGCATCAGATCACTTTATTACCGCTACAAGTTTATACACGTTCATGATAAACTGGTATTGGATGCAACATTAAAAGATTCGATGGTACTGAATCTTTTCAAACTGATATATTGGAGCAGAAACGATGCCAAAACAAAATAATCGTAAAAATGAACACGTATCTCTATCTGAAAAATTCTATGATCAAGGACAGTCCTCTTTTACCGATGTTCGCTTCGTCCACCATTCTTTTCCACAGATGGCGGTAAAAGATGTGGATTTAGCTGTGCAACTAGCATCTTTACATTTTGAAGTGCCTTTTTTCATCAATGCAATGTCTGGCGGTAGTCGCTGGACTGGAAAAGTAAATGAAAAACTAGCCATTATCGCCCGCGAAACTGGCTTGGCGATTGCGACAGGTTCGGTCAGTGCAGCATTAAAAGATCCTGAACAAGAAGGTACCTTTAAAATTGTTCGAGAAACTAATCCGCATGGACTAGTATTTTCTAACCTTGGCGCAGGACATGGCCTTGAGAATGCAAAAAAAGTGGTTGATTTACTTCAAGCTGATGCGATGCAGATTCATATCAATGCACCGCAAGAAATCGTCATGCCCGAAGGTGACCGCGAATTTTCTAATTGGATTGAAAATGTGCAGGAAATCGTTGAAGGTCTGGATGTTCCTGTGATTGCTAAAGAAGTTGGATTTGGTATGAGCCGTGAAACGGTTCATCTCCTTGAATCGATTGGTGTAAAAATCATTGATATCAGTGGGCGTGGCGGTACTAATTTTGCTCAAATCGAAAATTATCGACGGACAGAACAGAAACTAGATGACCTTGAATCATGGGGTCAGACAACGGTTGAATCATTGCTTGAAACACAAGAGGCTGTAAAAGGCGCGCATATCATCGCTAGCGGCGGTATTCGTCGTCCTATGGAAATCATCAAGGCTCTTGCCATGGGTGCAGAACTGGTCGGTCTTTCAAGTCAATTTATGCATATGGCATTAGATGATGTTGATCAGACGATTGAAACGGTTCATGCCTGGAAATCGGAATTAGCGAGTATCATGACATTACTTGGTGCAAAATCGGTCAATGATTTAAAACAAACTGACTTAGTTTTATCAGGACAAGCTGCTCAGTGGTGCGCAGCCCGAAATATCTCTATACAAAAATACGCTTCTCGCTCATAGCGGGAAACGTATTTTTTAGTCTATTCTCTTTTAAAAAAAGGAGCTACTTTATGCTATTTCATTATATAAAACTTGTGCTTTACTGTTTGATCCAGTGTACTTGGGGAATCATCCAAACGTCACTTGGTGTCTGCCTTTTTCTTCGTTATTTAAAACAACCACACCTATTCTATCATGGTGCAATCAGAACTAAGTGGTCTCGCCTAGACGGTGTATCATTAGGTTTATTTATTTTCACACCTGATGATACTGATTCAGCGCACTTAGCTCCTTTTACAGATAGTTGTAATAGAATGGCTGTTCATGAATATGGGCACACGTACCAATCCCTGCTCCTAGGTCCACTTTATTTACCTGTCGTTGGTATTATCTCTTTTATCTGGGCAAGACACCCAAGATACAAAAGATTAAGACAACGTTACCATGTCCCCTACTCTTTTTGTTGGGTCGAGTCATGGGCAAATCAGTTAGGTGAAAAGATACTAAAACAACCTGCACTCAAAAGATAAACCAATTGATTATTTAAAATACAAACCAAAGTAATGTGATGCCACCGATTCCAAAAATCATAGACCACATTAAATTCTTTGTTTTATAGGCAATCAGAAACACAATAACCGACGGAATCAATTTAATATTGATTGCTGGGTTGATTGTGAAACCGTCTTCCCAAAAGAAGATATCAGATGCGACCAAGGCCGCAAAAATCGATACAGGAATATATGTCATCCACCGACTGAAAGAGGGTGAAATTTCTTTTTTACTCAGCAATAACATGGGAAGGAATCGAGGGATATACGTCACGACTGCCATTCCTAAAATAAGCAACCATGGACTAGTCATACGATTCATTTCCTTTCGTTACCGGTCGCTGACGACGGTTTTTCCTTACTTCTAAACCATAACCTACAAAAGAAGCTAAGATTGTGGCGATGACAAGCGCGATATTGTGTTTTAATACAATCGTCAGTATGACTGTTAATATTATAGAAGCAATACCTGCTATGAGGTGTTCTTTTGATATAAATTGCTGGACCATCATATATAAGAACATGGCAATCAGTGCATAATTCATGATAATCGTATTGACTTGAATCTGACTACCGATAAAGCCACCGACAATCGTACTGATAACCCACGTTGAATAGTTGATGACACTTGTGATCATGGCTTCTTCTGGTGACCAATTTCCTTCTCTAAACTTTGTATAATTGATGCCATAGGATTCGTCCGTCAATACATGACTAAATAAAGCGATGAATCCGAATGACTTCTCTTTAACGTATGTAGACATACTTGCCGACATTAATACATGCCTAAGATTGAGAAAAAAGACCATCATAACAACAGACGGTACAGCTGCGCCTAAAACTAGCATACTCGCTGCTAAAAATTGCCCTGCTCCCGCATAAACCATCACACTCATGATTGAAATACCTAACACTGAAACGCCAGCATCATACAAAACGATACCACATGCCATACCCAATACCGCATAAGTAGCGATAATTGGCATACTAGCGGCTACGCCATTTTTCATCTTACTTGAAAACAATTCTTCACTTCCTCTACTGCTATCAAACTTCATTCGCATACGATCTTTACAATAAAAAGAGAGCCTGGCAGAAGTAACCAATAAGGTCTCATTAGATCATATCGGTTACTTCTCTGACTCTTCGCGTTATTTGATGATATCGTATACCAATGTTAGTGGCTCTGCTGTTTCACTGATTTTCATACTCTCTGTAATTGTTTGCTTCGTTGATTCATCAATTGGTTTGTTTGAATAAAGTGTAGCCAGTGATTCGCCCATTTCAACTGCATCACCAACTTTTTTATTTAAATAGACACCTGCTGCTAAATCGATCTCGCTTTCTTTTGTTTCTCTACCAGCACCTAGTCTCATCGCTGCCAGTCCGACCTGATCTGCAACAATGGTTGAAACCACGCCCGCTTTTTCAGCGGTCACTTCAGCAGTAAATTCTGCCGTTGGGAGGACTTCATCCATATGGTCAGCAACAGTCTCGTCGCCACCTTGAGATTTCACGAATACTTTAAACGCTTCAAGTGCTTTACCGTTATGCAAGTTCTCTTCTAGTAATGCACGCGCTTCTTCCAGAGAGTTACCGGCTCCACCAAGATAAGCCATTTGGCTACCGAGGACTAAACAGAGTTCCGTTAGATCTTTTGGTCCATTTCCTTTGAGTGTTTCGATAGCCTCTTTCACTTCTAATCCATTACCAATCGCGTTACCTAAAGGTTGACTCATATCAGAAATCACAGCCATTGTATTACGACCTACGGCATTACCGATTTCCACCATTGCTTCTGCCAATTCTCTCGCTTGGTCTACACTCTTCATAAACGCGCCGGCACCTGTTTTAACATCTAAGACAATGGCATCTGCTCCAGAAGCGATTTTCTTACTCATGATCGAGCTGGCAATCAATGGAATCGATTCAACGGTACTCGTTACGTCACGCAACGCGTAAAGTTTCTTGTCAGCTGGTGTTAGATTACCAGATTGACCTACAACAGCCACTTTATTTTCATTAACAAGTTCAACGAACTGTTCTTTTGAAATTTCTACGTGGAAGCCTGGTATCGCTTCTAGCTTATCGATCGTCCCACCAGTATGCCCAAGTCCGCGTCCGCTCATCTTCGCTACAGGGACGCCTACGCTTGCAACGAGTGGAGCAAGAATCAAGGTCGTTGTATCCCCCACACCACCAGTTGAGTGTTTATCTACTTTTACGCCTGAGATAGCTGATAAGTCGATCTGATCTCCAGATTCTACCATTGCCATCGTTAGTGCGCTACGTTCTGCTTTAGTCATTCCTTTAAAGTAAATGACCATTGCCATTGCACTCATTTGATAATCTGGAATCGTATCGGCTGTATATTCTTTGATCATCCATTTGATTTCTTGTTCAGTCAATTCTTGATCATGTTGTTTTTTTTCAATTAAATCGATCATTCTCATGTATATTCCCCCATCATCAATTTTGATTATAACAACTTCTATTCCATCATCTTATCATATTTTAGTGCTCATGACCGAATAATCTTGTAATCTCTTTCATTTTGTACTAAAAAAATTTCCACTACCCATTTTTGTCTAGTAACTTCTTACGGTAAAAATAAAAGAGCCAAGAAGACATCATCATTTAAGATAATGCTTCTTGGTTTATTTAGGTTTTCTGTCCAAAGACATACTCTTTTATTTCATTTATTATTTTTTGTTGTCGTAAGCTGCACGTTTCTTTTTCAAACGATCTACATCTGATTCACGACAATAAACATAATGTCCTGGTACGATTTCTCGAAGTTCTTCTGGCTCATTATTCGGTACTCTTGGTACATAAGCCGTACGTTTACGAGAACGCTCATAATCAGGATCTGGTAATGGCACTGCTGATAATAAACTCTCCGTATAAGCATGAAGTGGTTTATTGTATACATCTTCAGCCGGAGCCAATTCAAGTAATTTCCCAGAGTTCATTACGCCGATTCGATCACTGATATATTTAACCATTGATAAATCATGGGCGATGAATAAGAACGTTAAGTCTTGTGACTTCTGCAGCTCCATTAGTAAGTTGACAACTTGCGCTTGGATAGAAACATCCAACGCAGAAATGGGTTCATCAGCTACAATGAATTTAGGCTTAACAGCAAGTGCTCTTGCAATACCAATACGTTGACGCTGTCCGCCAGAGAACTCATGTGGATAACGACTCGCATGGTCAGGATTCAATCCTACAAGTTTCAACAATTCATCCACTCGATCATTACGCTCTTTTTTAGAATCAGCTAGTCCGTGAATATCGATACCTTCTGCAATGATATCTCGCACTTTCATCTTCGGATTCAAAGAAGCATATGGGTCTTGGAAAATCATTTGCATATCGCGTCTGAACTTCAATAAATCCTTTTTCTTTGAAATCTCGTGTACTTTCGTACCTTGGAAGTCAATTTCTCCGTCAGTTGGTTCATATAAACGAATGATTGAACGACCAGTAGTTGACTTACCTGAACCAGATTCACCAACTAGTCCAAAGGTTTCTCCTCTAAAGATATCAAACGTAATACCATCTACTGCGCGAACTTCATTCTTTGAACCTGGATTGAAGTACTGCTTTAAATTTTTAACTTCTAAAATCTTTTCTTTAGCATTTTCCATTATTGCTCGCCTCCATCATTGTGACGTCCAGCAAATTTTTTCATGTAAAGTTGCTGACGTGCTTTTATTTCTTGAGGAGGATCGATTGCTGGTGCATCTTCATGCAACAACCAGGTTGCTGCATAATGAGATTTTGAAATTTTGAACATTGGTGGTGCTAGTTCTGTATCAATCTTCATTGCATATTCATTACGTGGCGCAAAAGCGTCCCCTTTTGGAGGATCCAATAAATCTGGGGGCGTACCTGGAATAGCATATAAAGAGGTTGCTGTTTCCAAAGTCGGCATAGAAGCTAATAGTCCCCAAGTATATGGATGTTGTGGGTTGTAGAATACTTCATCTACTGTACCCATTTCTACGAATTTACCGGCATACATAACCGCTACACGGTCTGCAACATTCGCCACAACACCTAAATCATGTGTAATAAAGATGATAGATGTATCGATTTTCTCTTGTAGTTCTTTCATTAGTTCTAAAATTTGCGCTTGGATCGTTACATCAAGTGCCGTTGTCGGCTCATCCGCAATCAAAATATCCGGATTACAAGCTAGCGCGATCGCAATAACGATACGCTGACGTTGTCCACCAGAAAATTGGTGTGGATATTGCTTCATTCTTTTTTCAGGTTCTGGTAAGCCAACTAATTCTAACAATTGTAAAGTTCTTTTGCGCGATTGCGCTCTGTTCATTTTTTGATGAAGTTTTAGTGGTTCTGAAATTTGTTTTTCAATCGTCATTGTTGGATTAAGAGAAGTCATTGGATCTTGGAAAATCATTGCAATTCTTTTTCCTCGAATCGCTTGCATCTCTTTTTCTGAAGCTTGCACTAAGTCTTTACCGTCAAAAACGATTTGTCCTTTTTCGATATTGGCGTTTTGAGACAATAGGCGCATGATACTTCTGGAAGTAACGGATTTACCTGAACCAGACTCGCCAACGATTGCTAGGGTCTCACCTTTTTTCAGATCAAAACTGACACCACGAATAGCTTGTACCTTACCTGCGTATGTGTCAAAAGAAATATTTAAATCTTTCACTTCTAAAATGTTACTCATCTATCGTCACCTCGCTAATCTTTCATTTTTGGATCAAATGCGTCTCTTAAACCATCAGCCAATAAGTTGAATGAGATCATGAGCACACAAAGCACGCCTGCTGGATACCACATAAGGTGTGGTATAAACTGGAATGTTTTATATCCGTCATTGATCAACGTACCTAATGATGCAAAAGGTGCGGGTATACCGATACCAATAAAGCTTAAGAATGCTTCAAAGAATATCGCAGACGGTATAGAGAACATTGTTTGAATAATGATGACACCCGATAGGTTTGAGATCAAATGCTTAACCGCAATTTTGATACTTGATTCACCTAACGTTTGTGCAGCTAGAATATATTCTTGATTTCTTAATTTTAACGTCTGGGCCCGCACGATACGCGCCATTGGAATCCAACCAGTAATCGCAAGCGCAATAATGATTGAGGTGATACCCGGTTTTAGTACAAGTAGTGTCAAAATAACCACGACTAAGTTTGGAACACCAGAAAGAATTTCCAATATACGTTGCATAATGTTATCGATTCGACCACCAAGCCAGCCTGATATAAGACCATACGTTACCCCAATCGTTAAATCAAATAACGCTGCGGCGAAAGCGATGATCAAGGAAACACGTGTCCCATATAAAATACGAGAAAGTAAATCGCGTCCTAAACTATCTGTTCCTAACAAATAATAAGTGTCTTCATCAACACCCATTTGGGCATATTTATCAAAAACTTCTGTACCACCCGCTTTAGTGGTTCCATTTAGCCCGTTGATATTGATACCAGGAATTTTCGGTGGCAAACTGATATGTCCTGAAGTTTGTGTGTACGGATTATGCGGCGCAATCAATGGTGCTGAAAACGCTAATACGATAATCACTGCCAAAATACCTAAACTGATGACAGCTGCTTTATTTTTCTTGAGTCGTCTCCAAGAATCTTGAAGGAAACTTAATGATGGCGCACTAATTTTCTCGTTATCTTCTGTAGAAGAAGCAGTGACTTGTTCAAACATATCAGGAGAGAATTTTGTATGCTCATTTGAAGATAATTGATTATCATGAGTTGACATTTCTAATCTCCTCCTTTAGCTGAAATACGAATACGTGGATCAACGACGCTATACAGAATATCTACTACTAAAATAATCAATACAAGCATTGCTGAGTAAAGAATCGTTACACCCATGATCGTCGGGTAATCGTTAGTCGTAATAGACTTAACGAATTGCTCACCGATACCAGGGATAGCATAAATATTTTCAACAACCATCGAACCGGTCATTAGCGCAACGGCCATTGGTCCTAAGATCGTAAGCAATGGAATCAATGCATTTCTGATTCCGTGTTTGAAGGCAACTACCCAGCGGCTTAGCCCTTTAGCTCTTGCTAATTCGATATAATCACTGCTTAAAACATCAACCATTTCTGTACGAACAAATCTTGCTGAGTCCGCTAAGGGTCCGATTGCTAAAGCAAGTGTTGGTAAAATAGAAGATTTGAATCCTCCATCCCATAGTGCAATTGGTAACCAACCTAATTTAGCAGCAAAAATCAATTGTAATAATACCGCGAATACAAAGTTAGGGATGGATCGACCAAGTATGGCAAAAAATGTAGCCATTGTATCTACCCAAGTATTTTGCTTCATTGCTGCTATAACACCTAATATAATACCAATGAATGTTCCTAAGACAACTGCTTGAAATCCAAGTTGCAGTGAAGGACCAATTCGAGTTGATAGTAATTTTGAAACAGGTGTATTATCAAATTGGAAAGAAGTTCCTAAGTCTCCTTTTACCAACCCACCCATATAAATTGCGTATTGGACAGGAACAGGTTTATCCAATCCATATTGTTCATTCATGATTTCAATTTGCTCTTGAGACAACTTATCTTCATTTGAATAAGGCGTCCCTGGTAGCAATTGACTTAGAAAGAACGTAATCGATGCGATAAGAAATAAGGTAATAAACATGTAAAAAACACGTTTCCCAAGATATTTCAAATAACTTTTCATCGATTTTACACCTCCAGCATATTATTTTTATTTTTTATATAAAGTCACAACTTATAGAATATTCTCTATCACACAATATTGCAAATTTTTTTTTAATTGTGTGCCACTTATTTATTATTTGTTATAAAAAGATGATAAACCTCTCATTTTTTAGATTACTTTTGGACAAGTTCTCTTAAAAATTTCTTTCTATTTTCTATTCTCTAGTTGAGGTTTCTTACTAGATGCGGTACATTATTGAATAGACTTTTACCCTTTTAGGAGACGATCATGCAAAAAAAATCTAAATTTCTAATGATTATCAGCAGTATTATCGTACTAATGTTTATTGTTGAATGGATACTACAAGGTACAATCACCTTTCTAGATACATCAAACTTGTTTTTTTACCCGGCTAGCTTATTTCTGATTCTTGGGCTTTTTGGCCAAGTCCTCCGCTCAGGTGCTTTTGATTTCTTCCACTATAGTATCAATAAAACGATTCACCGATTTCGTAGTTCTCGATCGACAGAAGAAGAAGAGGAGAGCGATCAAACGCCTACTCATCTTTCCGAACAAATCGGAGACGGTTTTGCCATTTCATTAAAAATCGGCTTCGTTTTAATGAGTATTTCTCTTTTATCTTTACTTTGTTTTTACTTATTCTCGTAAACATATACCTAAAATGAATAAGCTTATTTCTTGAAAAAATGGATTTAGGCGCTTAAAAAAAGAGTGGATATCCACTCTTTTTTTGTAGCCTTTAATCTTAAACCATTTTGAAGAGATTATTTACCTTCGATATATGTCCATTTGTAAGAATAATCTGCTCCTGTAAGGTGGTGAACAAGATCCTTAACATAATCTTTTTCAAGAACAGCATATGCACGTTGATAAATAGGTGCTATAGCAGCGTCATCAAGTAACATTTGTTCTGCTTCTAGCATATCTTGCCAACGACCATCTAAATCACTTGCATCATTTTGTGCACTTTCAATCAATGCGTCGTATTCAGGATTGCTGTAGCCAGATTTATTGTTACCATTTTCAGTTTCAAATAATTCTAAGAAGTTGATTGGATCTGCATAGTCTGCTCCCCATCCAGCTAATTGGATATCATAATCTTGTTTTGAGTTTGAATCTAGACGAACTTTAAACGGTACATTTTTCAAGTTGATTGAAAGTCCCGGTAAGTTTGTTTCTAGTTGAGACTGCATGAATTCTAATGAACGTTTAGAGTTCTCAGTGTCATCCCCAAGAATTTCAAGTGTAAGAGAATCTTGTCCTAATTCTTCAAGACCTTTGTTGAAGTACTCAGCAGCTTGTTCAGCGTCGAATGTTAATAAGTCTCCATTTTCTGCACGGAAATCTTCATTTGATTCTGGACCAGTTGCTAATTCCTTAGGTACTAAACCATTTGCTGGGAAAGAACCATTTTGTAATACTGTATCTGCAAAGCTTTGTTTGTCAAATGCCATTGCGATACCTTTACGGATATTTTCGTTTGCTAATGGTGTTTCTTCTCCATTACGTTCTTGGTTGAACTTGAAGTAGAATACTGATGAAGTTGGTTGCGTCAATAAGTCCGGCGCACCTTGTTTAGTTTGAACATATTCACCTGAAAGTGTCATGCGGTCAGCATCTCCGGCGTTGTACAAGTTCAAAGCTGTTGATGTTTCTTTAACGGCATTCACATCGATACGGTCTAATTTTACAACATCTGCATCCCAGTAATTTTCACTTTTGACCATTGACCAGCTAAGACCTGTACCATCCCAGTCAGTTAATTCAAATGGTCCGTTGTAAAGCATGCTATCGCTATTTGTTGCGTACTCGCTTCCTTTTTCAGTTACGTATTCTTCGTTAAGTGGGAAGAACATTGATAGAGATAGTAAATCTTTGAAGTAAGGAACTTGTTTGTCCAATTCAACAACAAATGTTTGATCGTCTTCTGCACTAACACCTAATTCTGAAGGATCCATTTCACCAGTAATGACTTGTGAAGCATTTTTTACAATGCCGTCCATCATATAAGCATATTCAGCTGCTGTTTCAGGTGTAACAAGACGTTTCCATGCATAAACAAAATCATTGGCTGTTACAGGCTCACCATTTGACCATACTGCGTCTTCTCTAATTTTAAATGTATAAGTCAATCCATCTTCGCTAACAGTTGGCTCTTCTGCTGCCATTGCTAGTTGAAGATCGTTATCAGGACCTTGACGATATAGTCCTTCATTAACGTTGTTTAATACGATGTTACTTACAGCATCTGTTGAGTTACTAGAATCCATTGATGGGATTTCAGCTGATTCAAGCAAGTTTAAAACTTGTTCTTCATCGCCAGAATCCTCTGAGCTTGAATCTCCTGCTGAATCTTCTCCACCATTACCACAAGCTGCTAAAAGTAATGCACTTGTTAATGTCAATCCTAGTGTACGTGCTAGTTTACTATTTTTCATCCACTTTTCCTCCTTGAATATATAACTTACTGAGTATAAATAAGTAACATTAAATCACTTGGATAACTTTATCACCTTTTTATCATAATTACAACTAGTTATTTTAAAAAACACATTTATTTCTCATTAAAATAAAATAATTAATAATATTTTAATGTTTCTATCCTAACAGTATTTGTCCATTATACTATACCCTTCTTTACTCTTTCAATACATGTTATAATGACTAAAGTGAAATAATGAGTTATGAAGAAATTGAATAATGTGAAATTTATAATCTAAAAACAAGGAGAGATTTGATGACAAGTAAGCAATTGAATCATTTTCTAGAGGAAAATCTGAATGTTTTGAAGGAAAATGGTCTATATAATGAGATCGACACATTAGAAGGTCCTAATGGAGCAGAAATTACTGTTAACGGTCAAAAACTTATTAATATGTCTTCCAATAACTATCTAGGATTTGCAAATGATGTACGTCTTAAAACTAAAGCTAATGAAGCAACTGATTTATATGGTGTCGGTGCAGGAGCGGTTCGTACAATCAATGGTACACAAAGTATCCACGATGAACTTGAATCTAAGCTTGCTGACTTCAAGCAAACGGAAGCAGCCGTTGCTTTCCAATCGGGTTTCAATTGTAATATGGGTGCGATCTCAGCGGTCATGAACAAAAAAGATGCGATTCTATCAGATGAATTGAACCATGCTTCCATTATTGATGGCTGCCGTTTGTCTGGTGCTAAAGTGATTCGTGTGAAACACCAAGATATGGATGATCTGCGTGTTAAAGCGAAAGAAGCTACAGAAAGTGGACTATATGAAAAAGTTATGTACATTACAGATGGCGTATTCTCTATGGATGGCGATGTCGCAAACCTACCTGGAATCGTTGAAATCGCTGAAGAATTCGATTTGATCACTTATGTAGATGATGCGCACGGTTCAGGTGTTATGGGTAAAGGTGCTGGTACAGTTAAACATTTTGGTCTTCAAGACAAGATTGATTTTCAAATGGGTACACTCTCAAAAGCTGTTGGTGTTGTTGGTGGTTATGTAGCTGGAACGCAAAACTTGATTGACTGGTTGAAAGTAAGAGCACGTCCTTTCCTATTCTCAACTTCTTTGACACCCGGTGCTGCTGCTGCATGTATTGAAGCAATTGATATTATGTCTGCTTCTACTGAGGAGCATGACCACTTATGGGAAAATGGTCGGTACCTAAAAGAAGGGTTAAGCGCCCTAGGATTTAATATTGGCAAATCTGAAACACCGATCACCCCATGTATTATTGGTGACGAAAAACTCACACAAACATTTTCTAAACGTTTAACTGAAGAAGGCATCTACGCAAAATCTATTGTCTTCCCAACTGTCCCAAGAGGAACGGGTCGCGTAAGAAATATGCCAAGTGCTGCACACACGACAGAACAGTTGGATAAAGTACTCGCAATCTACAAAAAAGTCGGTAACGAACTAAACGTCATATAAACCAAAGGTTATAAGAGAAGTAGTTGAATACACTGGGATTAGCTCAAGCAAACAGGAACACCAACCTCAGTCAGCTACTTTTTCTTATGCTTTAATCAATCAATCATTTAAATGAAATGGAGGAAGCAGATTTGAAAACAATTCTTATTACAGGTGCATTAGGTCAGATAGGAACGGCTTTGACCACACGTTTGAGAGAAAAATACGGTGTGGAGAACGTCATCGCAACCGATATCCAACATCCTGAAACGTCATCGGTCGTGAAAAATGGCATTTTTGAATACTTAGATGTAACAGATCAACTATCTATGGAGCAGATGGTTGAAAAATACGAGGTCGATACGATGATTCACTTAGCGGCATTATTATCCGCTACTGCTGAAGCAAAACCTCAGTTAGCATGGGAATTGAATATGGGTGGGCTAATGAATGCGCTTGAAGTGTCTCGTATCCACGAGTTGAAGTTCTTCACCCCAAGTTCGATTGGTGCCTTTGGACCACAAACACCAAAAGACCAAACACCTCAATTAACTTTACAGCGTCCGACAACAATGTATGGTGTAACAAAAGTGAGTGGTGAGTTACTTTGTGATTACTACCATATGAAGTTCGGCGTCGATACTAGAAGCGTCCGTTTCCCTGGTCTCATTTCATACGAAGCATTACCTGGAGGCGGTACAACTGATTATGCTGTTGATATTTATTATGAAGCATTAAAAAATCAAGCTTATACTTCTTTTATTGATAAAGGAACTTACATGGACATGATGTACATGCCTGACGCCGTTGATGCAATTATCGCTTTAATGGAAGCACCTAGTGAAAAATTGATTCACCGCAATGCCTTTAACGTCAGTGCAATGAGCGTTTGTCCTGAAGACTTTGAACAAGCAATTCAAGCTCATATGCCCGCATTCAAACTATCCTATGATGTCGATCCTATCCGCCAAACGATTGCTGAATCTTGGCCAAATGCTATCGATACAACGAAAGCACGTGAAGAGTGGCAGTTTGATACGCAATATAGTCTTGATAGGATGACTGCAGATATGCTTGAGAAATTGAAAACAAAACTATTAAAATAATTTTGATATACAAAAACAATCACATCTGTTAGTAGATGTGATTGTTTTTATTAATCTCTATTAACCTTTTCAACAAGAATCCCTTCACTTGTTCCTACAATAACAGTATCTACACAGTCCAAAAATAGACCATGTTCCACAACACCTGTTAAAGAATCTAACCAGCTTGCTAATGTTTTGGGTTCTTCAATTAGTCCCATATGCAAATCAATAATCAAATTCCCTGAATCTGTGACATGCTTTTCACCCGTATCTGTCATTCTCCAAGCCGGTTTGTAGCCAGCCTTTTCAAAGCGTTTGAACAATTGCCCGCTTCCAAAATGAACAACTTCTACTGGCAAAGGAAAAGCACCTAGGGTTTCAACTAGTTTGCTTTCATCAACGATCCAGATATTTTTATCAGATAAATTTGCGACCGTTTTTTCAAACAAGTGTGCCGCACCGCCACCTTTTATACCTTGGTACTCACTCGAAATTTCATCCGCGCCATCGATCGTAACGTCGATTTTTTCAACTTCATCAATATTTTTAAGGGGAATATTCAGTTCTTCCGCTTGCTTTGTTGTACTTGAAGAAGTCGTTACGCCTGTAATCTTTAATCCTTCTTCGTTGACTCGCTTACCGATAGCTTCCACCATATAAAAGGCGGTTGATCCCGTTCCTAAACCAACGGTCATCCCCTCTTTCACAAATTCTGCTGCTTTATATCCAACCATTTTTTTAAGATTCATTGTGCTTCCCTTCCTTGTTCATCATTTATGTACCGCTATCATTTCTTGATTATTGTAACATAGATAGCGATTCAGATTGATTCTCTTTCAGCATTTTTTTGTTTTCAATCTTTCTTTCATTTTTAAATTAAATAATGCTATAATTATCATTAAATATTTTTAATGGAGTGATTGTATGCAACTGACCTGGTCCCCAGCTTATGATGAAAAAATCAAAGCTTACGAAAATATCGCCATTGAATACAGAAGAACCCTTCATCAATATCCGGAACTATCTTTCAAGGAATATCGAACAAGTCAGTATATCTATGATGAAATGTTCAAGCTAGATCATGTAGAAGTGACACGTCCTACAAAAACATCTGTACTTGTAAAAATAACGGGTGCGAAACCTGGCCTAAAAATCGGGCTCAGAGCTGATATGGATGCATTACCGATTCAAGAAGATCGACCAGATCTACCTTTTGCGTCTCAGGAAGCGGGTGTTATGCATGCTTGTGGCCATGATGGTCATACGGCGCTGTTGATGACCGCAACCAAAATACTTTCTGAAATGACTGATGAGTTGGCAGGGGAAATTTACAGTATTTTTCAGCATGCTGAAGAAAGCCAGCCAGGTGGTGCGAAAGAAATGGTTGAAACAGGATTGTTCAATGATTTCGACTTCATCTATGGTCATCACCTCGTATCTAGTTTAGAAACAGGGCTGATCGATATCAAAACAGGTCCTTGTTCTGGAAATTCTGATCGATACGATGTAACGATATTTGGAAAAGGCGGCCATGCTGCATCACCACACGAAACGATTGACCCCGTCATTATTGGGGCTCAGATCATCGAAAAATTTCAAACAATCATCTCTCGTAAATTAGACCCTCTTTCTTCAGGCGTTATTTCTAATACCGTCTTCCAAGCTGGTGATCCAAAAGCAAAGAATATTATCCCAGATTCCGTACTCTTAGGTGGTAGCGTCCGTACTTTGGATGCCGATGTTAGACAATTGATCGAGACAGAAATGGCACGCGTCATTAAAGGAACCTGTGATAGTTACGGTGTTAAATACGATTTCAACTACCGTAGAGGATATGCCAGTGTAGTCAACAACGCAGAAACCACAGCGATCATCGAAGACCTTTCTCAAACACTATTTCCCAATCAGATTGTTTCTCTTCCACCCTTTTTAGGCGGAGAGGACTTCTCAGCCTTTTCAGCAATCGTTCCTTCCACGTATTTGTTTGTTGGTTCAAAAAATGTCGCGCAACAGTTTGATTATCCACATCACCATCCAAAATTTGGATTAGATGAAGCAAGTTTTCCGATTGGAATCAAACTATTTGTGAGTATTGCTTTGAATTACACTAAACTTGTTCATTAAAAAACAGTCAGCTCCCCTCACAAAAGGGGTGCTGACTGTTTTCATTTATCTCAACATTTTAAATTCAAGAAAAAGGTCGTTATATTTTTCAATATATATTGGTCCGAGATCTTCATAAACTTCTAGCCTTTCAATCGTTTCTTCTGATGGATAAAATTGTTCATCTTCTGTTGTTTCTTCCGGAAGTAAGGCCATCGCTGCCTCGTTCGGTGTACTATAGCCGATATAGTCAGCATTCTGAGCGGCTACTTCCGGTCTCAACATGAAGTTGATAAACGCATAAGCTGCTTCTACATTCTGAGAAGTTTTTGGTATGACCATGTTATCAAACCAAAGATTTGAACCTTCTTTCGGTAAAATATAGTGTAAAGACTCGTTCTCCCACATCATATCTGCTGCTTCACCAGAAAATGTAACAGCTACCGGTGCTTCTTCTTGAATCATATACATTTTGATTTCGTCTGCTACAAGCGCCTTAGCATTCGGGGCCAAACCTTTCAGCAAGTCAAAAGAAGCTTGCAATTCCTCATCATTCTTTGAGTTCAATGAATATCCTTGTGTTTGTAGACCGATGCCAATGACTTCTCTCGCACCATCTATAAAGAGAATATCTTCTCTAAATCTTGGATCCCACAGATCACTCCATGAACTAATTTCATCTTCATTTACCATCTTGTCATTGTAAACAATCCCTAGCGTTCCCCAGAAGTAAGGAATCGAATACTGATTATTTGGATCGAATGATAAATCTAAAAATTCAGGGTCAATATTTTCTAAGCCTTCTATTTTGGAATGATCCATTGGAAGAACGAGGTCTTCTTCAATCATCCGTTCAATCATATATTCACTGGGTATTGTTAAGTCATAAGCCGTTCCGCCTTGTTGGACTTTTGTGTACATCGATTCGTTTGAATCGAATGTCTCATACACCAATCGATAGCCTGTTTCTTCTTCAAATTGCTCGAGGAGTTCTGGATCAATATAATCTCCCCAGTTAAAAATATTCAGTGTATCCGCTCCGGCTGCGCCTTGTGAACGTTCAATAAACAAACTACTCAAGTACAGTAATCCTGTGATACCAACTATTGCTAGTCCTAATCGGATTAAGCTTTTCATTATGGCGACACCGCCTTTTGATGGTTTGTCGGATCAACATCTGTCAGTTTACGCTTGCGATTACGCTGTTGTTGTTGCACATAGTAATAGCCACTGACCAGTCCAAGTGCCAGAACAAACAGAATCGTACTTAACGCATTGATTTCCAAATTGATCCCTTGTCTTGCTCGAGAGTATATTTCAACAGATAATGTTGCAAAGCCATTTCCTGTCACAAAAAAGGTGACCGCAAAATCATCGATTGAATACGTGAAGGCCATGAAATAACCTGCGAGGATACCCGGTTTAATGCTAGGGATAATGACACTTTTCAGCACTTCCCAATTATTTGCCCCTAAATCTCTTGCAGCAGTAACCATATTCAGATTCATTTCCTGTAGTTTAGGCAGTACCATGAGTACAACAATGGGTATACTAAAAGCAATATGAGAAAAAAGAACAGAATAAAACCCTAATCTAAAACCGGCCATTGTGAACAGTAATAAAAAACTCGCGCCAATAATAACATCCGGAGAAACCAACAAGACATTGTTCAGTCCCAGTAATGTCTGTTGCCTGCTGCGTTTTCTGACGAAGAAAATCCCGATAGCACCTAGTGTGCCAATGATCGTTGCCAGTAAAGAAGATAATAGCGCTACTCTAAACGTGTCCAATGCGATTCGAATCAGTCTTGTATCACTCGCAAGTGATTGATAATGTTCAGTCGTAAAACCTGTGAACTCGTTCATCGTTCCTGCTTGATTAAACGAATAATAAATCAAATACAAAATAGGCATATAAAGTAAAAGAAAGATTACGATCAGATATAGATTTGCCAACGTTAATTTTGGTTTTCTCATTATCTACGTACCCCCTTTTTTCTTCCAGCAGTACCGGCCATAATGATGATCATTAAAACGATCAACACGATACCGATCGTCGAACCCATTCCCCAGTTCTGTGTGACTAAGAAGTGTTGTTCAATCGCTGTACCTAATGTGATCACACGATTCCCACCAATCAACCTTGTCAACATGAATAAAGATAAAGACGGAATGAAGACAACTTGGATCCCGCTACGAACGCCTGAAAGGGACAAAGGGAAAATAACATTTCTAAAAGTTTCCCATGTATTCGCGCCTAAGTCTCTACTCGCTTGTACAACGGATGGATTGATCTCTTCAATAGCGTTGTAGATCGGTAAAAGCATAAATGGAATCTCAATATACGTAGCTACTAATAGGAAACTAGCATTAGTGAATAATAATTGCTGACGACCGACACCGATCCAGTCAAAGAACGTATTGACACTACCTTGTTGACTGAGTAAACCAATGAACGCATATGCTTTAAGTAGCACATTGATCCAAGTCGGTAAAATCAGTAACAGCATCCATAGATCTTTTCGCTTTGTCTGCGTTAAAAAGTACGCTGTTGGATAACTAATGCATAGCGTGATCAGTGTAATGATAAAAGCATAGATGAATGATTGTATGGTCATTGTTAAATAGGTCGTTGACGTGAAGTACGTAACGAAATTGGCAACCGTAAATCCGCCGTCTAGTCCGATAAATGACTGATAAATCAAGAGACCGATTGGAACGAGGACGAATAGTCCAACCCATATAAAGTAAGGAAAGAATAGGAGCCTGTTTTGCTTAGTTATCATAGTTCAGCTCCACTCCCTTTTCAGTATCTATGGCTTCTTGTACGCTTGAACCATTGTTGACTGCATATTCAGCTAGTCGGGCATTAAAGGCTGTTTCTGTCTCTCCTACTCTCATGATATGAATATCTCTTGGCTCGAAAGCTAGGCCAACTTCTTCACCGACCGCTGCTTTTCGTGTCGTATGAACCATCCATTCATTTCCTTCTGGATCTTCCCCAATAATTTCGTAGTGAACCCCTCTAAAGAGTTGTGATTGAACGATCACTGTCAAGTCTCCCAAAGCTGGTCTAGTGACAACGAAGTCTTCAGGGCGAATAACGATTTCGACTGGTTCATCGTCAGGCATCCCACCGTCTACGCAATCAAATGTCTTTCCAGCAAATTCGACCTTGTAATCTTTGATCATTTTCCCATCAACGATGTTGCTTTCTCCGATAAAGTCGGCCACATATTTGTTCAGCGGTTCATCATAGATATCGATTGGTGTACCACTTTGAACGATCTCGCCTTCTTTCATCACGAATATTTTATCACTCATTGCTAAGGCTTCTTCTTGGTCATGCGTAACAAAAATAAATGTGATACCTAATCGTTGTTGTAATTCTCTTAATTCATACTGCATTTCTGTTCGCAATTTAAGGTCAAGTGCGGATAATGGCTCATCTAATAATAAAATCTCTGGTTCATTGACTAATGCTCTTGCAATCGCAACACGCTGACGCTGTCCACCAGACATCTCCGCAATTTCGCGTTTTTCAAAACCTGTTAGTCTGACCGATCTCAGTGCTTCGGTTACTTTCTCTTTAATCTGGTCTTTTGGTAATTTTTTGATTTTCAAACCGAATGCGACGTTGTCGTACACATTCATATGTGGAAACAAGGCATAATCTTGAAAGACAGTATTTACTTTCCGTTTATTAGGCGGTAACGCATTGACTTTTTTACCGTCCAATACAATATCCCCTGAAGTCACTTGTGTGAATCCAGCGATTAAATTTAAGATCGTCGATTTTCCACAGCCTGATGGGCCTAAAAGAGTATAGAATTTCCCTTTTTCTAAATCAAATGATACATTTTTTAAAATCATACTTTCATCATATTGCTTATGAACACCTTTAAACGAAATAATGGTCTTATCCCCCACAGCCTTACACTCCCTTTGCTTCTTTTCTCTCCATTGATAAATTTTCTATTATGATATCTTTTGTAACAATCAAAACAACTGCTCTATGATCTTTTTTTATTGCTGACAACTTGTATCTTGCATCAAGCGGATGAAAAACGACCGCTCTAAATGAACGATCGCTTGGTTCTCTCTATTTTTATGCTAGCGTTCTGCTATAATCCAGCATTCGTCAGAATCGTTTCACATACTTCATGACTAGTGAATGCTGATTCAAGTGTGACAGGATTTTCTCCATTGGTACGGACTGCTTCTAAAAATGCTGCAATCATAGAAGAAAAGCCTCTTTTATACAACGTGTTATCCCAATCTCCGAAAGGTTGATGAATAGATTTCTTTTCATCGTACTGCGTCCATTCTGACAAATTTTCCACTCGTACCGTTTGTGTAGGACTTTGCACTTCCATCGTTTCCAAACGTGCGCCGGATTCCGCATTGATCGAAACCATTAAATGTGTGGATGCTGATGCTAACAAGACCCAAGCACGCTGGAAGTGATCTTTAGAACCCACTAGTCCTGTGTTGATGATCTGAACGGGTTCATCGATCATGTTCAACGCTGTATCAACTGGATGAATCATCATATCATAAATACGATATCTTGATGCGTGCGCTGTATAGTTTCCTTGATTTTTTTGAAAAAAGATCATATTTTTATCTTCAATCGCTTTTAGTTCTTGGACTTTTGGTGCAAATCTTCTATTAAATCCAGCAGTCAATAGTACATTTTTTTCTTTAGCTAATGCAATCAATGCTTTTGTCTGTTCTAAGTCATCACTAATTGGCTTATCCACGAAAACATGAATCCCTTTGTTCAACATTTGCTCGATGATCGTTGCATGTGTTGGTGTAGGGGTATGGATAAAGACTGCGTCCATGTCCGCTTCAAGTAACGCTTCCCAATCAGTGTGTAATTGCGCAGCATCGATTCGATACTGTTTTCCAAGCTGATTCAGCTTTTCTTCATTACGTGTGCTCAAATGCCATTCTACTTCATCATGTTCTGTCATCATTACGGGTAAATAAGCTTTTTGCGCAATTGTTCCTAATCCAATAACACCAATTTTCATATTACTTTACCTCCATGAGAGAATTCGTCTATTTTCAATGCTGTTTCAGTAAAAAATATCTGATTGAAGTCTCAAAAAAAGAGCACGTACTCTAGACAACCTTTCATCCATTCGTCTGGAGCACGTACTTCTCTCTATCTTTCGTCAGCAAAACTCACTGATTTTTCTTTGTTGATCTTCTTCTTGAAACCTTGGGTCGCCTTTTGAAGTAAATTTTTTGCTTTTTCATTATTACTTTCAATGGGGTCTTCTCCGATAATGCGAACTTCGGTCTCCAATTGAACACCATTTTTCTCGAAGATCACTTCTTTGATATGATCAATCAATTCAATATAATCCGTCGCTGTCGCTTGATCAATATTTACAATAAACCCAGCGTGTTTCATCGATATTTGAGCGCCGCCCCATTTCAGGCCTTGAATACCCGCTTCTTGAATTAATTTACCAGTGAAATAGCCTGTTGGTCTTTTGAAAACAGACCCACAAGAAGGATACTCTAATGGCTGCTTTGTTGTACGGAGTAATGTTAATTCATCCATCCGTTCTCCGATTGCTTCCTGATCACCTTTTGCTAGTTGGAAGCAGACATCGATAACAATATCGCCTGTTTCTTGAATCAAGCTATTACGATAAACGAATTTCATATCTTTTTTAGCAACTTCTTTTAGTTCGCCGTCTAGACTCAATAAGGTCACGCTCTGGATGACATCTTTGACTTCTCCATCATACGCACCAGCATTCATATAAACAGCGCCACCGATACTACCGGGGATGCCACAGGCAAATTCTAAACCTGTCAAACTAAAGTGATGCGCTCTTTTACTGACATCGATCAAAGCAGCACCCGCTTGTGCAATGACTTTGTCTTCTTCTACAGTAATTTGATCCATTTCAGTCAAGATAAGGGTTACGCCCCTGATCCCACCATCTTTCACAATTAGATTGCTTGCATTACCTAATATCGTTAATGGCCAATTTTTTTCTCGAATATAAGCAACGATTGCTGCGATTTCTTCTTTACGTCTTGGAAAAACCAGTACATCTGCTGGTCCACCTGTCTTGGTATAAGTGAATTGTGATAAGGATTCATTGACTTTTATAATTGAATCCGAAAATTTCTCTTTAAATGATTTAATATCCATATATCCTAACGACCCTCTCAATTAACATTCGTTCGATCCTGGTAGGCTTACGTTTGGTTAAACAATTTTTCGTGTTCGCAAAATCATTACTATTCTAACACGAATACCACGAAAGTAGAAGAATTCTAGTTAATTGTAAAGAAACCGTCAAGCTTTTATGTATGTTTTCACACTTATCGACCATTTCTTTCATCGAAATCTTGTCACTTGCAACCCGTTTTATTTTATTTCAAGTTCGTTTTTCGTTATGATTATAGGGATTTTAAGGAGAGGACTCGTTATGAAACTGATTTCGTGGAATGTTGATGGATTGAAAAACCTGATAAATAAAGATTCTTTTTTACGGTTTCGCTCATTAGACGCTGACTTTTTTTGTCTACAAGACATTCAAATAAAGCAAGCAGAAATCGATCTTGAATTTGATGGTTATTATTCTTATTGGAATTACGCAAATAAAACGGATGATTCAGGGACCGTTATTTATACTAAGGAAAAACCATTAGATGTTACTTATGGTATTGGGATTGATTCCCATGATACTGAAGGAAGAGTCATTACGTTGGAATACAAAGATTATATCGTCGTTACTTGTTATACCCCTAGTGCTCAGTCTCATTTAAAAAACCTTACTTATCGGATGGAATGGGAAAATGACTTTCAGGCACATATTCAGACTTTAGACCTCACAAAACCAGTAATCTTATGCGGCGACTTAAATGTTGCCCATCAAGAGATTGATTTAATGGACCCTGAAAATCATCGCAGAAGTCCAGGCTTTACGAACGAGGAGCGTGCGCAATTCAAACGTCTACTAAAAAAAGGCTTTGTTGATAGCTTTCGTTATTTCTATCCTGACCAAGAGAGTGCATATTCATGGTGGAATCATTGCTATGGGGCTAGAGAGCGACAAGATGGCTGGCGCATAGATTATTTTATTGTTTCAAAAAGGCTAGAAGATCAGTTAGTCGATTCCAATATTCTTTCAGATTATACGGGTTCTGACCACTGCCCAGTAGCACTTCAAATCGATCTATAGTAAAAATCATCCGTAACTAAAACAAAAGAGATTGATTGAGGTCAAAACCTCAATCAATCTCTTTTATAAATGATCAACTACATCTTATTGAACGCTTTGATATTCTTCGGATTTCAAAAATGATTGAGTCGTCTCATCATAAATAAACACATTCCCAGACTTGATATCATAATGCCAGCCTTCAATTTCTAGCGTACCACTTTCAAGACGTTTTCTAATGTTAGGATAGCTTTTCAAGTGATCTACCTGTTCAATAACATTCATGTGTTCCATTTGTGTTGCTTTGGCGTTCTCATCCGGAAAAGAGTTGTGCGCTTCAAGTTTTTCTTTAACACTTTCTAATGGTTTCAAATAGTGTTGTGTGAACGGAATATGCGTTAGATTCTCTTGTCCACTAATTGCAGCAGCACATCCACCGCAGTTTGAGTGCCCACAGATAATAATTTCTTTTACTCCTAAAACTTCTACGGCGAACTCAATAGAAGCAACGGTTGTAGGATCATTTTGACTTAGTTCATATGCCGGAACAGTATTGGCAATATTTCGCACCATAAAGATTTCACCTGGTTGACTATCAAGTAGCCTCTCAGGATTGACGCGTGAGTCAGAACACGCAATAAATAATGTATGAGGATGCTGCTCTTGCTCTAGATCGTGATAAAGGTGTTTGTACTTCTCATATGTCACATTTCTAAAGTTTGTCAGTCCATCTTTTAAACGTTCAAGCATTTCATTTTCCTCCATCGTATCTTTTTCCGAAAACTACTATATCATAATTCAACGACAGAATTCCAAGAATAAGTAAGACGATTTGAAAAATGCTTGGATTAAACAACTATTTCCGCAATGAATACTGCTCAGATGCTAAACTTCCTTCATGTTCTTTCTCAATGTCACACACGTTACACCATCTTCAAGATACGTATCTGTATCTCTACGGTAACCCAACTGTTCATAGAAAGAAGCGGCTGTCAGCTCTCCATGAATAACGACTTGTAACTGTCCTCTTTCTCTACCTGCTTTTTCTAACGCCTCAATCATCATTTGTCCCAGTCCATGCTTGCGGTGTGCTGCTAAAACAGCAATTCTTCCTAGACGAATCGTTTGATCATCTATCTGCATATAGCGTCCAGTTGCTACAGGCTTTTCTTCATCATATATCACGACGTATTCTGTTTCATCGTGATCATCCGAATCAAATTCTTCTACAAGCTTAATCCCACGTTCGAGTACAAATACTTGCAGCCGCACATAAAACGCAGCTGCTTGATGCCACTTTTCTTTTCCAAAATGTACATTCATGACTTCCCTCTTTTTCTTTTACTTTTTATAAGGCTTTTTAGGTTATATCAAAAGTCATTTCATTCACGCTTTATCATTCTATTTTCACATGAAAATACCAGACGTTCAATCTCTTTTTTAGAGGTTGAACGTCTGGTATAGGTTGTTTGTTTAAGCTTGAAGTGAACCATTTAATATTTTACCAAGCGTAAGCTTCTGGTGCACGACCTCCTGGACCTGGGAAAATGCTATCCAGTTCTTTCAGCGTCTCTTCTGAAAGATCAATCTCCACAGCTCTCAGCGCTTGCTCTAATTGCTCCATTGTTCTCGGGCCAATAATCGGAGCGGATACAGCTGGGTTAGCCAATAACCAAGCTAACGCGACATTCGGTTCAGATTCACCAAGATTTTCACATAATTTAGCATAGTCTTCCAATTGTGTACGTTCCTGTTCAGAGAGATCAGCTGCACGACTTTCGCTTCTTGAACCAGGTTCCGGGTCAAGCATTTTACCACTGAGCATACCGCCACCTAAAGGGCTCCAAGGAATAATACCGATACCCAAATCTTCTGCGGCAGGAAGCACTTCTAACTCTGGTAATCTACACAGTAAATTATATTTGTGCTGTTCAGATACTAATCCTAGAAATTGTCTCTTCTCAGCTGCTGCTTGCGCTTGTACAAGATGATAGCCCGCAAAATTACTTGAACCAATATAGTAGGCTTTTCCTTGGTTGACGATTGATTCAAACACGCCCCATATTTCTTCCCAAGGTGCGTGACGTTCAATATGATGCATTTGATAGAGTTCAACATGGTCTGTTTGTAGTCTTTTTAAAGATTCTTCTAAGTGACGACGGATTTTAAAGGCAGAAAGTCCACTTCCTTGATTCGGTCCTTCTGTTTCGTCTTCCATTCCACCATATACTTTTGTAGCCAAAACGACTTTTTCACGTCGTCCGCCGCCTTGGGCAAACCAACGACCAATAATTTCCTCTGTTCTTCCTCTTTCACCTTTACCACCATACACGTTTGCTGTATCAAAGAAATTGATTCCTGCATCCAATGCTCTGTCCATTATGGCAAATGCATCTTCTTCGCTTGTATAAGAGCCAAAATTCATGGTCCCCAAACAAAGCTTACTTACTTTCAATCCTGTTCGTCCTAGATAAGTGTATTCCATTATTCATTTTCCTCCTCATTGCAGTTAACTACTGATTGCATTTAGCTTTCAAATTTTACGATAACAACTGAATCGTATCACTATTTAGTCTTTACTACAACAAAATTGAATCCGTTATCATTTTATAACCAAAATAATAAGTAGATTGCCGATCATCTACTAAGATTCTAAAAAAAGGATACAGATTGAGTATTATCTGTATCCTTCTTGCTACTATTTTCACTGATAGTATTGTGCCTGAGCATTCCATAATTCCTGATATTTACCATCTTGTTCAACGAGCTTTTTATGTGACCCTCTCTGAACGATTTCCCCTTTATCAAATACTAATATTTCATCACTAAATTTCGAACTAGAAAGCCGATGAGAAATATAAAAAGCGGTCTTATCCTTGACCAGATTATCGAAGTTCTGATAAATGTCAAATTCTGTTATCGGATCAAGTGCAGCGGTCGGCTCATCTAGTATCATAATCGGAGCATCTTTATACAAGGAACGTGCAATCGCGATTTTTTGTTCTTGCCCTCCGGATACATTCATTCCTGAATCATCAAATTCAGTTCCTAAATAAGTATCCGATTGTTTAGGTAATGTACGAACGAATTCTCCTAGACCTACTTCATCTAGTGTATTCATTACCTTTGAATGATTATAGTCTGGATTTACAGAGATATTTTGTCCTATGGAAAACCCAAGTAAATGATAATCTTGGAAAACTACACCGAATAAGTTGAAATACTCTCTAAGTTCATATTTTGAGGAATCAATTTTATTCATTTTTATTAGCCCTTCAGTCGGTTCGTATAGACGAGTCAATAATTTAATAAATGTCGTCTTTCCAGATCCGTTTTCACCAACAATGGCATACTTTTTCCCTACTTCAAACTGTTCAGTTATATTTTTCAAAACAAGTTCTTCTGAACCAGGATAAGCAAAAGCTAGATTGCTAACAGCTATTTCGTATTGATTATCCATCCGTTTTTCTACCGGTATGGATCCAATCGTTTCTTCGTCGGGCAAATCCATAAATGCATAATACTCATTAAGCCATTCTGGATCTGATATCATCATCATCAATTGTTGAATGCATGTTGGAATGGCTGTTATCACTTGACTTAGTGCACCAGATAACTGAACCAATAGCCCTACTTTCAGTGCGCCAAGCAAGACGAGAAGGCCTAGAAATGAATAAATCATGTAACTCATTAATTGTGCTAATATATTCGTTGGGACTGCTGTTATTCGAAATACTCTATACATTCCGTTCATTATATCCGTTAAATAATGATGTTGTTTTTGAAAATTTTCTAACAGACGTCCACTTAATCGATACAATCGAATTTCTTTTCCAGATTTAATGTCTTCCAATACTTTTTCTTCATAAAATGCTTGTTTTCTCCATTCGCTAGCTTCATGTATCGTTCGACTTAATGCCTCTGCTGACTTTTTCGACGATTTCACTTGGATAAATAAACTAATCGAAATAGCTAAAACAAACATGGTTATAATTGCCCCAGGATGCACCCACCAAAATTGACTGGGTATGACAGCAGTATCTACTATAAATAACGGATGCAGTAAAATGATCCCCCAAATAATAGAAATCAACGAAGGAAATACGTACTTAAATCGCAGACTTAGTAAAGGAAGCGAAGACTGGCTGCTTAATAACATTTGATTAATATTTTCTAGTCTTTCTTTTACCGCTGTGCTTTCTGCATGATGAAAATGCATGCGTAACATCTTTCTACTAGCTTCCGCGTACATTTTCTTCTCAGATATTTCCTGCTCATTATCCACTAACGGCTGCATCATTCCCTGTACTAATTGTAAAATAAGGGAAGTACATATGAATTGAATAATCAGTGAATGCGTATCTCCTATTCGATTACTGATTAAGGTATCTATAATCTTTCTCATATAGATAAAGCCGATAAAAGGCATACTTTGCCTCGCAATCGTCATAATTGAATAGTAGAGATAATGCTTTTTCCCTATTCGAAATAAATCTTTCGCTGCTCTTCCGTAAACCCGATACTTATTCATAGTGTCCCACCGCCCGTCACTCGTTCTCTTTGTTCACTATCCTTATCCTGTTTATAATAGTAAGATTGCGCTTCATATAACCGATAGTAATCACCTTGCTTTTCTATCAGTTCCTGATGCGTGCCTATTTCTGCAATTTCACCATCCTTTAAATAGATGATTCGATCGCAAAAACGAGTAGAAGATAATCGATGAGAGACAAATAGAGAGGTTTTATCTTTAGAAAATTTGAAGTAATCTTTATATATCTGATGTTCAGCAATGGGATCTAGCGCCGCGGTCGGTTCATCTAAAATAAGCACGGGTGTATCTTTGTACAACGCTTGCGCTAATTTTACTTTTTGCAGCTGTCCCCCTGATAGCTGTATAGCATCCGCGTTTACTTCCTTCACAATCGCTGTTTCATCCCCTTTCTGAAGTTGACTGATTAATTTTTTTAATCCGCTTAACGCAATCGTTTTTTCATACTTCTTTTGATCAAATGGTAGTCCTTGGATGATCGTTTCTTTGATCGTATAAGTTAACAAAAGTTTTTCTTGAAATACAGAAGCAAATAGAGAATAATAGTCCAAAATGTTAAAGGATTTTTGTGGTAAATAATTAATCAAGATCTCTCCTTCATCTGGCTGAAGGAGACCGCTGATTAAATTCGTTAAGGTAGACTTACCAGCACCATTCTCTCCTACGATCGCTAGCTTTTCATTTGGCCTGATTTGAAGATTAATATTTCTAATCGTGGGCGCTTCATTGTTTGGGTAAGTATAAGTTACATTTTTTAATTCAATATTCAGTGACTCTTTAGGTACTTTTTCTCCTTCTCCATGTAAAAAGACCGGTTCTTGTGCCATAAATGTATTAAATTTCCCCATTTCATTTAGACTCGTACTAAACTTTCCTACTACATTAATAAATTCCAGGATAGATTGAGCTAAAATGGTCACCATTCCAGCATACAATACGAAATTAGAGATAGGAATAGCCCCTTCGCTAACGAGCCGTACACTCTGACTATACGAAAAAGCCGTCAGCCCGATAATCCCAACATTTATCACTACACTCTCACTCCAAGTCAACCAAACTTTCGGTTTCATTGTTGCTAAGTAAGTCTGATCAGTCTCTTCTTCAGTTCTTTGAAACCAGTGCTGCATCTGAAAAATGCGAACATCTTTAGCTAATCGTGATTCTCCGTACAATTTTCTTAAATATTGCCATTTTTTAGTTACCTTTGCTTTTTCATCATATATTTTCTGATCCATTTTCACTTGAAAAATATTGAACAGCGTTACAAAAAAGATAAAGATCCCTAAATAGATCAGAAAAATAGAATCTAGTTGAATCAAAATAGAACTATAAATGATCAAACCTAAAAAGGTACTCCCTAAACTCACCAATTCCTTATTGACCCTTCCAAATAGCGTCCATGGATTCCACGTCAATGCTACCGCATTATTATATTTTTCTTGTGCCTCTTTTCCTATAAGTAAAGGATAATCTAGCGATACAAAATTAGATATTAATCGGGTTTTAGCATAATTTCGAAATAACTCTGTATCTTTATCCACTGTAACGCCAAATTGATGTTCACTGATTTTTAAGAGCGTAATGACACCAATAAATATTGCTAAATGAATTAAATAAGTCTGAATTTCTTCTTCATTTATCAACCACTCTATTACTTGAACAGATAAATAAAGTTGAATAACAGGGAGCAACACTTGAATCAAAACTATGCCAATGATCGTTAGAAATATTCTCGGCCGATAGCTCACCATCATTTTTATCAATTTGATTAGGTTTTGCCATTTTTCTTTCATTTCCCTCACCTCATTGCTATCTTATCTAAAAAAATACACTTCTGGCTTAGAAGTGTATGAGTGGTTTCATTATCGTCACGAACGGTCATAAATAGGTAGGGTGACTTCTGTCGCAAAAATACCATCTTCCCATTTACGATTGACAATCCCCTCGTATTTTTCTACTGCTTGATCGATCCGAGATAGTCCATACCCTCTTCGATTGATTTGCTTCAAAGAAAGAAAAGAAGGCTTAGGATTTTCAATCATCGTATTCGTAACGCTTATGTACAAAGTGTTTTTCATTGGTGCAATATAAAGACGAATAAAATTTTCCTCTCCAGCTTTTTTCCCTTTCGTTGTTGCTTCCAAGGCATTATTCAACAAATTTCCCAATATGATCGCTAAATCAACATGTTCAATCGATAGATTTTTTGGTGCAATTGCCGTTGCGAATAGTTCTACATTATTTCGTTTCGCGCTTGTCAATTTTGTATTTACAATTGCGTCGACCATCGTATTACCCGTCTGAATGATTGTATCTACTTGATTCAGTTCATTGTTCAGTTGTTTTATGTAATTAGCTAATTCTTCAAATTGCTGCTCTTTCATTAATGTATTCATTACTTGCAAATGATTGCGATAATCATGGCGAATCCCTCTCATTTGCCTATATATGGCTTCAATCTCAATCGCATACTGGTCCAGTTCTTGTTCTTGAATTTTATAAAAATCAATCGTCTTTTGCTGTTTATATAAGAAAATGATTGCTACTATACCCAACATCATTATGATTCCTATCCATAGACCACTATTCATGGTAAAATACCCCCCCCTTATTGAAGTCCACAAATTTTTCTTGAACCACTTTAGCCAACCGTCTCGATAATGGAATGTTTTCTCCATTCGAGAGTTTTATATCCGTTTTTAATAAGCGATCGATATATTTTACGTGAACGATATAACTTCTATGGGTTTGAATGAAGTCATCTGTCAATTTCTCTGAAATTTCCTTTAAAGTCTGATTAGTCGTCACTATCTGCTCCTTTAAATGAATCGTACATTCTCTCCGATTCACTTCGATAAAGAGAATATTTTCCAGAAATAACTTAATCCTTTCACCATTGGATTCAATCATTATTGATTCTTTAATCGCCGGTTTCTTTTCAAGATGGCGTGTCAGTACTCTTTCAATTTTATCTACATGGATTGGTTTAAGTAGGTAATCCATCGCTTGAACATCGTAACCCTGAACAGCATATTCCGCAAAAGCTGTCGCAAATACGATAGTGAGCCCTTGTTCTGTTTCCCTGATTTTCTTTGCAACATCCAGTCCATCTAGTTGGTTCATCTCAATATCTAAAAAAACAATATCTATCGCCTTGTGATCTTCCAATTCAAATAGAAAAGCTTCACCACTTGAGAATTCGAGTAGTTCTACCGATAAGTTTAACGTTTCAGCGGATCTTTTAATTAATGACTTCATGCTTTCGATTTGAATGGTTTCATCATCCACTATGGCAATTGTTAACTTTTCTGTCATACACTACCTCCATAACTATTAAGTGGCCTGTTAATTTTTATCGTAATTCATTCTATCATATAGAAATCATCTTTATTTTAATTTTTAAGAATTTATTTATTGTTTGAAAATACCAAAAATCTTAATTTATTTAATTCTATTTTCTAGGATTATTCACTATAAGAAAAATCTTTATTTATTTTTGACAACTACTTTACAACGAAAAAATGTATGGTATATTTTACATATTGAATAATAAAGTATACTTTAAGAAGGAGTTTTTTATGACAAAAAACCTGAAGTTAAAAGCAGCAAGAGCTAAAATGAATCTATCTCAGCAAGAACTCGCTGATCAAGTGGATGTGACTAGACAAACGATTGTTGCTATTGAACGAGGAGATTACAATCCTACAATCAATTTATGTATTCGGATTTGCCAAACTTTAAACGTTACCTTAAATGACTTATTCTGGGAGGAAATTCCAAATGAAAAATTATGATGAGTACCAAAAATTTTTACGCTATAAATATGGGAGTGAATCGTTCATTATAGTTCTTTTTCTTACATTTATTAACTTCTCTGTTCATTTATTTTCTGATAGAAAGTGGGCTGAAAACCAGAGCCTCGAAATGATGTTACTAGTATTTATTGCTATTATTTATTCTGCTGTAAGGATGATTTATAGCGGTGCTTATTTCAAGAAAAAACAAAACGGGCCATTTATTGCTATTACTTTTGCTTTAATAGGCTTTTGTAACTTGTACTTGGTCTTCACTTCTAATTTCCCAATTATAGAAAATAACATACTCACTTATGATGTTATGAAATTAGTATCTAGTATTTTTTTCCTTTCACTTTCGTTAGCCTATTTTGTAAGAACTTTAGTTGAAAAGCGTTTGGAAAAGAATGATGGCTAGTATGAAACTAACTTAGCTGTAAATCAGCTGTATCTCTTATGTTAAATAATCCTTGAAAAATCCAAATACTATCAATTTATTATTTCGCTTCTTATCTCTAAGCATAAAAACGACCGTCAAGTCTACCTATTAGGTAAGCTTAACAGTCGTTTTGATTTATACATAAGGATATTCGATAATTTCATCTTCACCTTCATCGATAATGACTGATGTAAAGGCATTGGCATTATGGAACATTCGCTTACACTCGTCACTCAAACGAACGATTTTGAAAGTTTTTCCAGCTTCTTCGTAACGTTTCGTGATAGAACTGATTGCTTCAACTGCTGAATAATCCGTTACTTTTGCGTATTTAAGATCAAGGATCACTTCATTTGGATCATTGTGTACATCGAACAACTCTTTGAAGTTCAAGACAGAACCGAAAAATAATGTTCCATTGATTTTATACGTTTTTTCTTCGCCATTGGTTTCCTCGACATTTGCGTAAATTACTTTCCCTTTTTCCCAAGCGAAGATCAATGCTGAAACAACAACACCAGAAATAACAGCTGTTGCGAGATCTGCAAAGATTGTAATGACTGAAACGATAATGACAACGAGAATGTCTTGCGCTGGTACTTTACCTCTGTAGCGCAAGCTCTCCCATTTAAACGTACCAACCACGACCATAAACATAACGCCAACTAGACCAGCTAATGGGATCGCATTAATAAAACTAGAACCAAACATAATGAAAAACATCAATGCAGAAGCGGCTACTAAACCTGATAAACGATGTCTACCGCCAGATTTAACATTAATGATCGACTGACCAATCATTGCATCTCCACCCATGCCACCAAAGAATCCGTTGACCGTATTGGCAAGACCTTGAGCAATAATTTCTTTGTTGGTTCTTCCTCTTGTATTCGTCATTTCATCTAATACTTGTAAAGTCAACACTGCTTCTGTTAAACCTACTAAGCCTCCTATAACTGCATAGGGGAAAATAATACTCAACGTTTCAAAGTTTAAGGGGACTTGAGGGATATGAAATCCTGGAAGTCCACCGGCAATTTCCATTCCAGCGAAATCTTGTACGTTTCTTAAATGAATACCATTGTTACCCAACACAACTGCTATTACTGTCATGACAATAATTGCAATTAAACTTGATGGGATCGCTTTGGTAAATTTAGGAACAAAATGAATAATCGCCATTGTCAGAAGGACAAAACCAATCATCAAAAACAAATCTAATCCTTGCATCCATGTTGATTCGGTTATGGTATTTCCATTTACTTCTGTAATCTGACTGATTTTAAATTGATCCAATTGTGCGATAAAAATAACAATCGATAACCCATTCAAAAATCCGAGCATCACTGGGTAAGGAATGATGCGTGCATACTTTCCTAACTTAAGTAAACCAATACTAACTTGTATAATACCTGTTAATACAACTGTCGCAAATAAATATTCTAGTCCGTGCATAGCAACGAGCGATGCAAATACCACTGCCATAGCTGCCGTTGATGAACTGATCATTCCGGGTCTTCCTGTAAATAGTGCTGCAATAAATCCAATCATGACAGCAGTCTGTAAGCTTAATATTGGACTAACCCCTGCTACAAAAGCAAACGCGATCGATTCAGGAATCAGCGCTAAAGCAACTGTTAATCCAGCTAGCACTTCATTTTTAACGACTGATTTATTTTCTTTCATTAACTGCATCGGTCGAAATGTTGCATCACCTGAATTTTCTTTATTTTTCATTTCTTCTCTCCTTCTTCAGCTAAACCTCTTTATAGCCACAATTAAATATATTAACACATTTATCATTTTAATCAACAAAAAATTCACTTATAGATTAACATTTACATGATAAAGTGTTTTCATTCGGAAAATTAATCTTTAACTTCACATTTCAACATGCTATGATATTCATGCTAATAAAAAAACTGAGGTGCCTACAATGGAATTTGGACCCAAAATCAAAGCGTTAAGAATATCCGCAAACATGACTGCAAAAGAACTTGCGCAGAAAATCGATATTTCTCCTTCTTTCATATCTGCTATCGAACATAATTCGACGAAGTTATCTTTAAAAACCTTATCTCATATTTGTGATGCCTTAGGCGTTAGTCTATCAGAGTTTTTCAAAGATGAAGCGAGTCCGATTGAAAAAAGATTGAGTACAGTGATTCACGCCTTGCCGGAAGAAAAACAATACGATCTACTGAAGTTTCTTGATGGACTTGTCTGACCACCTTTTCTATCTATATACAGTAAAAGGATTGTTCTTGCTTTTATCTCAATAGTTTTATATAATGAATTCGACAATATAATATGCTTACGGGAGTAACTTGCAGCGAAAGCTGTTACAGTGCCACCAACCGTAGATACTTGTTTATCTGCTGGTGCTGTATTAAATAGTGAGACGTATGCGGAGCTTTTTGCCTCCGCATACGTCTCTTTTTTTCTATTGAAGGTTCCTTCACGACAGAAAGGATGATTGAGTTTATGCAGTATTACCAGCAAAAACCTGAAGACCTATTGTCTTCTTTAGATACAACAAAGGAGGGGTTATCTACTTCCGAGGTGAAAAAACGCCAGGAGGAAAATGGCTTTAATGAGCTGGAACAAAAAGAACGCCAGTCTACTTTCTCTTTATTTCTAGAAAGTTTTAAAGATCCCATGGTTATCGTCTTACTGATCGTTGCCATCGTTCAAGTCATTTTAGGAGAAGCGGTTGAATCAATTATTATTTTTACCGTTCTCGTTATCAATGCCATTTTGAGTGTTGTACAGACAAGAAAAGCAGAGGATTCCCTTGCTTCACTTAGAGACATGGCTGCACCAACAGCAACCGTTATTCGTGATAAGAGTACACAAAGTGTGCCAGCACGAGAACTTGTTGTAGGTGATGTAATCATTTTAGAAGCAGGAAATAATATTCCCGCTGACGGTAGATTATTCGAGGCAGAATCTCTTCAAGTTGAAGAAGGTGCGTTAACAGGTGAGTCTGTTCCTTCTGATAAAGATGCCAAAACCATCACAGAAGAAACAGGGTTAGCGGATAGATTGAATATGGTGTACAGCGGAACGCTAGTCACTTATGGACGTGCCAAATATGTTGTAACCGGTATTGGCTCAGATACTGAAATGGGTAAAGTAGCAAAATTAATTCAAAATGCTTCTGCCAAACAAACACCGTTACAACGTAAACTCGAAGTTTTCAGTAAAAAATTAGGATTTGTTATTTTAGCTCTTTGTATTTTGATATTTGGTATTCAAGCTGCTCGTATCTTCTTTAGTGGAACCCAAGATATCCAAATCCCTCTATTAAATGCATTTATGTTTGCCGTAGCTGTCGCTGTTGCAGCCATTCCAGAAGCGCTTCAGTCTATTGTAACCATCGTCTTATCAGTAGGAACAAATAAAATGGCTAAACGTCATGCAATTATTCGTAAACTACCAGCTGTTGAAACGCTTGGTTCTACTAGTGTCATCTGTACAGACAAAACAGGTACCCTTACACAAAACAAAATGACTGTAGTGGATACCTTTTTAGCGGAACGAGAAGAAGCTGCCTACACTAACCAGCCTGATCAGTGGTCATCAGACGAAAAGCGTCTGATGCAAATCGCTGTTCTAGCGAATGACTCTTCTATCAACGAAGCTGGTGAAGCTAGTGGCGATCCAACTGAAATCGCCTTAATTGATTACAGTAACAAACAAGGTTTACCTTTCTCTGAATTGCGTGATGCCTATCCAAGAAAGTCAGAGTTGCCATTTGATTCAACACGTAAGCTAATGTCGACTCTTCATGACATTGATGGTGAACAATTGATTTTGACCAAAGGTGGACCCGATGTTGTATTCAAGCGCTGTTCAAAAATCCTTGTTAATGGACAAGTTGAAGAATTGACTGATCAACACTTAAAAGCCTTACATCAAAGTAACGAACATTTTTCTGATCAAGCAATGCGCGTGCTTGCTTTCGCTTATAAACCGATTTCTAAAGAGGATTTGGATCTTGAAGATGAAAATGATTTGATTTTTGTTGGATTATTTGCCATGATCGATCCGCCAAGAGAAGAAGTTTATGATGCTATTAAGGAAGCCGCAGAAGCTGGTATCCGAACTGTTATGATTACGGGAGATCACAAGACGACTGCTCGTGCGATCGCACGTGACTTAGAAATATTCACAGAAGGCGATATCGCTTTAACCGGTCAAGAACTAGATGCCTTATCGGAAGAAGAATTAATGGAAAAACTGGAACGTATCACAGTTTATGCGCGTGTAACACCGGAAAATAAAATCAGAATCGTTGAAGCTTGGCAAAATAAAGACCAAATCACTGCAATGACTGGTGATGGGGTCAACGATGCGCCTGCACTGAAGCAAGCAGATATTGGAGTAGCAATGGGGAGCGGAACTGACGTATCAAAAGATGCGGCTGCCATGATCCTTACAGATGATAACTTCGTTTCTATCGTCAGTGCTGTATCTGTTGGTCGTAACGTCTATAGTAACATCAAGAAGGCCATTGCTTATCTCTTTTCTGGTAACTTGGGAGCTGTAGTAGCGATTATTGCTGCCTTGCTCATGAACTGGGTCAATCCCTTCACTGCCTTACAATTATTATTTATCAATCTGGTCAACGACTCTATTCCAGCAATTGCTTTAGGGATGGAACCTGGTGAACCACATGTTATGAAACAAAAACCTAGAGATCCTAACGAAGGTATTTTCTCTGGACAAACGTTACAATCTGTTATCTTTAGAGGATTGACCATTGGGATTGCTGTTATTATATCCCAATATATCGGTCTAGGGTATTCTAATGAAATAAGTGTAGCCATGGCCTTCACAACCTTGATTTTAGCCAGAACATTGCAAGTTTTCCCTGCACGTTCGAACTCTCAAACGGTATTCCAAGCAGGATTTATGACCAATAAATATGTTGTTGGTGCCTTTGCAGTATGTATGGTACTTTATGCGATTACAATATTGCCAATCGTTCGTCCAATATTTGATATACCCGCAACATTTGGTCTAGAACAATGGGGAATCGCTGCTGGTTTAGCACTGGCTACAACAGTTATTCTTGAACTTAGAAAACTAATCTTCCCTTCAAAACTAGCTGACTAAGCAGAGTTAGTCGGTAGAGAAAAAATATTTTTACCACACAAAAAGAAAGCAGAAGAACTTTTCTGCTTTCTTTTTGTGTATTTGATTATCAGTTGAAAGAACATAGTAAATTTATTTCGTTATATTACATGTGAAGTTTTGATGATGCTTAAAGTGCTTCTTCATATGTGTTAGTATAGCAAAAAGGAGTGATGTAGTGATGGCCCTGCTTTTAGAAATTGTCCATATCATTTTTCCAATTATTTTTGTTGGTATAGTGGTTATTTTTGTGATTCATAAAATAAAATCCAAGTCTATAAAAGGCACACTCGGTAAGAAGCGTACCCAACAAGCACAAACCTTGTTAGACAGTTTAATTCCTCTTGGAATGCTATTGGGTTTACTCTTTGCTATCTTATCAAGTCTATTTTTTTCGATATCTTTATTATCTGCGATTCCTATTGGTGCTGCTATTGGCCTTTTAATCGGCTATGTTGCTTACGAGATTTATAGCCGCGTAGAATAATCCTTCTTTTAATATCAATCAGAGTACGAACTAACCACTTTTAGATAACCTCTGTTAGCATTTATCTTACGTACTTTTCACTTTATCTACAATGCTTTTGGCTGATAATAAATCTAAAGGATAATAACGTTCTCTAAGTAATTTTATTGTTTTAACTTCGTCTTTCTCAATAGCTAATGTTTTTTTTGCGAACGACTGCAGTTCACTTTCATCAAATACGAAAAGACCTTTCAGCTTTTGGATTTCTCTCTGCTGTAGGTAATTCAATAGTAGTAATAGTGTAATCATTGCTGCTAACAATAGCACCATTATATCGCTCCTTCTTAAATCGCTTATAACTTATCATACTTTATGGTAATAGATAATAGCAACTACTCTTTCAGTTATTCAATCAATCTTCTACTAAGAAAGCCTGAAGTCAGATGACTTCAGGCTTTTTCTCAAAGTACTATTCTACTACTTGTTTTACATTTGATTTCATCAATTCGTCAACATAATGAACAGTTTCTGGTTGGTTTTTTTCGATATCTTTTATTTTGTCTGCAAATTGTGGCAAATAGTCTTTATGTGCATAAAGCATTTCATCTAGGAGTGTTTTCGCTATACGCCCACCTGGGATCAGCGGATTAACAGTGAATGCCTGGAGTGCGGCTCCATAATTCCCTTCAATGGCAGTTCGAATGACACTTTCTTCCATCCCTTTCATATTCTGAATCATTCCTCTTGCGCCATCATTTTCAAATGTACCCCAGTTATACGGTTCAAATCCATGTGCCGTAACGACCCCTGAGACTTCTACTGCACAATCATATGGCAAGTCTGTGATCGTTCCATTGTTTTTAGTGGAAACCACCATTTCAGTATGTTTATCATTTTGAATAGAAGCAATGATCTCACAAGCTGCATCACTATAATGTGTCCCTCCGCGTTGAGATAATTCTTCTGGTTTGTGGTCAAGATTAGGATCTTTGTACATCTCAAACAACCGTGCTTCTGTTTCCTTAACGACTTGTGCACGTGTCTCTCCATTTTTGAACTCTTCAATAGAATGCTCAAGCATTTCATCTTCAATATAATAATAACGGTGATACCCACAAGGCAACATGTGCAAGTCTTGTATTTGTTCGTAATGGAATAATGCACTATGAATGTTTTTCAAATGATTATCTTCTTCACTTTGATTTGGTCCATATATTAAATCAATCAATTCATCTGTCCGCTCTGCACCTGTTTTATCCCATACTCTATGCCAATGGAAATGATTGATACCTGCAAATTTAAAGAATAGATCGTCTGCTGGAAGGTCTAGTTTCTCTGCAGCTGTTTTAACATGACCAATAGGCACATTACATAAGCCTACCGTCCGTTCCCAACCACCATGTTTGATTGCTGCTTCTGTCACCATGCCTGCTGGATTCGTGAAGTTAACTAACCAAGCATCTGGGCAAACTTCTTTCATATCTTCTATAATCTCTAAAATAACTGGAATCGTTCGAAAAGCTTTTAAGATTCCCCCTGCACCATTGGTTTCTTGTCCCAAAACACCATGAGATAATGGAATTCTTTCGTCTTTCACACGAGCGTTTAGTAAACCGACACGGAATTGCGTTGTTACAAAGTCGGCATCTTCTAGGGCCGTTTTACGGTCTAATGTTAATGTGACTTTCCAATCTAGACCTGCTGCTTCGACCATTCGTTTAGCCATAGCTCCTACAGTATTTAATTTCTCTTTTCCATCTTCTATGTCCACTAATACAATTTCTTTTATTGGAAGTTCATCTTTACGAAGAATGTAGCCTTCGATCAATTCTGGTGTATAGCTAGATCCACCACCTATTGTTACTATCTTTAATCCATCTTTTGCCATTTTCGTGCTTCCTCCCTTAAATGCTTTTATATTGTACCGCTTTCATATAACACCTTAACCTTATTCTATGTAATGGTTTACATGCAAGCTTTTCAAAATTTCTCTTTATATTCTCATTTTAGACAAAAAAGGAATCCCACTTATATGGGATTCCTTCCATTGTGTTAGTTATAAAGTGGGAAACGAGTCGTTAGCTCACGAACGGCTATTTTAACTTGTTCAAGTTGTTCTTCATCATCTTTATTTTCAAGTGTTTGGACGATCAGTTCGGCTACTTTTTTACTTGCCTCTTCGTCAAATCCTCTTGTTGTGATGGCAGGTGTACCGATACGAATACCACTTGTCTTGAATGGACTAAGGGTTTCGAAAGGAATCGTATTCTTGTTAACGGTTATGCCCACACGATCGAGTAATGATTCTGCTTGTTTTCCGTTCATTTCAAAATCCGTTACTTCTAACAATAACAAGTGGTTATCTGTTCCACCACTGATTACGCGTCCTTTTGACGTGTTGAATACATCAGCCATTGCTTTAGCATTCTTGATAATTTGTTGTGTATACGTTTTGAATTCTGGCTGAAGGGCTTCTTTGAACGCGACTGCTTTTGCAGCAATAACGTGCTCAAGTGGTCCACCTTGAATACCAGGGAAAATCGCACTATTCAGTCTTTTAGCATAAGCTTCTTTTGCAAGAATCAAACCACCGCGAGGACCTCTGAGTGTTTTATGTGTTGTACTCGTCACGACGTCTGCATAAGGAACTGGATTAGGATGTTCTCCTGTCGCAATCAAACCAGCGATATGTGCCATATCTACCATTAAGATCGCACCCACTTCGTCAGCAATCTCTCTGAATTTCTGGAAATCAATTTCTCTTGGATAAGCACTATAACCCGTGATGATCAACTTAGGCTTATGTTCAAGTGCTAATGCACGAACTTGGTCAAAATCAATTGTTTCTGTTTCTTTATTTACGCCATAAGGAACGACATTATATAATTTACCACTGAAGTTCACTTGCGAGCCGTGTGTTAAGTGACCACCATGATTCAAATCCATCCCCATATAAGTATCTCCAGGTTCAAGGAATGTCTGGAAAATAGCCATATTGGCTTGTGAACCAGAATGTGGCTGTACATTGGCATACTCTGCTCCAAATAATGTTTTCACTCGCTCGATAGCCAGGTTTTCTACAATATCTACAAACTCACAACCACCATAATACCGCTTACCGGGATAGCCTTCTGCATATTTATTTGTCAGTACGCTTCCTTGTGCCTGCATAACTGCTTCAGATACAAAGTTCTCAGAAGCGATCAGTTCAATATTCTCTTCTTGTCTGTTCTTTTCTTGCTCAATGGCATCAAAAACCTCTTGGTCAAAATTCAATGCGTACAACTCCTCTAACTACTTTGATATAGAAAGAGTATAGCACAGGTAGCATCGAACGAAAGAACGATTTTTAAAATTTGTTACATAATCTATCCCAATCATTCGGTTATCAATAGACTCGTCAAATTTCTGAAACAAAAACATTAAAATCGTATCATAACTTTCTTGCATAGTTGAATCCCTTAATAATCATGGTATACTTTATAAGAATGCACGTTCGTTTATTGGACGTCGCTAGCTAGATCAAATAGCTTCTCATAAAAGAAAGTAGGATGCTCATGAACTTTACTGCATTAGATTTTGAAACAGCTAATCGAAAAACACATAGCGCTTGCTCTGTAGCACTTACCGTCGTTAGAAATAATCAAATCGTTGACGAATACTATACATTGATCAACCCTGACACTTGGTTCGAT
Source organism: Marinilactibacillus kalidii (assembly GCF_017599325.1). Lineage (GTDB taxonomy): Bacteria > Bacillota > Bacilli > Lactobacillales > Carnobacteriaceae_A > Marinilactibacillus > Marinilactibacillus kalidii. Next base: position 70,107 of record NZ_JAGFVM010000014.1, read on the forward strand.
GCTGGAAATATCCGTATCCATGGTATTCGAGAAAGAGACGTCTTAAATGCCCCCTATTTCCCAGAAGTATGGGAAGAAATGTCTAAATACTTTACTGATGATCAACTCGTTATTGCTCATAATATGCCCTTTGATAAACGCATACTTTTAGGTACACTTGATTATTACGGAATCGATCACCCTCGTTTCCAGACCCTTTGCACCGTCCAGTCTTCTAGAAGACTACTCAGACAATTACCTAATCACAAGCTCAATACAGTAGCAGCGCACTATAATATTCCTTTGAATCATCACCATGCACTAGAAGATGCTCGCGCATGTGCTACGATTTTAATTAATCAAGAAAAAGAATACGGCACGACTTCATTAAGAAGTCTCATTAAATTCGCATAAAAAAAACTGGTATCACTGGAAGAAGTTTTACTTCATTTCCAATGATGCCAGTTTTTTTATACGAGTTTCGCCATCATACAGACTGGTAAAAATTCACCGTTATCTCTAACGCCTTTTTGCATGATTCCTTCGAGTTCAAATCCATATTTTTCGTATAAATGAATGGCTCTTTCATTTCGCTGTTGTACTTTTAATTCAATTCTTTCTATGACCTCAGACTCATCTGCCCAATGCATTACTTCTTTCAGTAACTCTGTACCGATTTTAAATCCCCAGTACGTTTTATCCACTACTATACCCAATTCACCGATGTGCTTGATCTTAGGTTTGTCTACGGCATGAATGGTCGCCATACCGATGATTTCTTCTCCAAGCAAGGCTACGATTAGACAATTGATTTCAGAGTCATAAATTTCAGCAATATGGTGCGCTTCCTCTTCTACTGAAAGACCAGAACCTTCCTCACCCATTGTCATATAACCCGTTTGAAGAGCTGTTTTTTCCAGACACGCAAGCAAAGATGCTGCATCTGATGGAATGGCTTCTCTAATACTGATTTCAATCTCTTCTCTCATTTTCTAACTCCTTCAATAATTGTTCATATTGCTGTCCGACAGCCGTTAACATGAGTTCTCTGTTGTCCATATTTTCAAGAGCAGTCTTTATTTCAATAAGCAAATGTTCTGTTGGGAGTTCTTCTTTCACGACAGATCCCCATTCGATCACACAGACGCCGTCACCTTCAAAGTATTCATCCAGTCCCATTTCTTCGGCTCCTGTATCTTCGAGTCGATAAAGATCCATATGATAAAGTGGTAATCTACCTTGTGTATATTCTCTAATCAACGTATACGTTGGACTTTTGATCACTCGATCAATACCGAGTCCCTCAGCAAACCCTTTAGTAAACGTTGTTTTTCCCGCACCTAGTTCACCCTCGAGCAGAATCGTCATACCCGGTTTTACATGCTTAGCCAATCTACCTGCTAGCTGTTTCGTTTCTAATTCATTCGATGTTTTGACAATTTGCATGCGCTGATTCTTCCTTTACATAATTTGAAATTATTTTACCATAACTTTATCTATAATCCTATTGTGCACGGTTTTAAAGCTATTTAAAAAAACAATGTTGTCTTTATTTTCCGTCAAATTCTTTTCGCTACTTCAATAATTGGACTAGCTCTTTGAATCTTTTGTTATTTTCTTTAACAAATCTGCTATGTACAGTATCCTAGAGATACTTACAAGTTAGGAAAGAGGTTACCCTATGTCATCACCTTTCGATCGTAAACAAGATGGTTTGTACTACGCAAACCTTGTCCGTACAAAACAAGCTTCACCTAAAGAACTTATTATGGAGAGTTTCAAACAAATCGATCAGCAAAATCCCCGTTTAAATGCTGTCATTTCAACGAGAAAAGAGAAAGCACTACAAGAAGCACAATCGAGAAATTTTGACCATTTGCCATTTGGTGGGGTTCCTATCCTCTTAAAAGGGTTGGGGCAAGATCTCAAAGGAGAACCCGCCACTTCCGGTGCCCGTTTGTTGAAAGATGTTAAAGCGAAACAAACGGCTCACTTTGTTACTGATTTAGAAAAAGCTGGATTCATTCCAATCGGTCACACGAATGTTCCTGAGTTCGGATTTACGAATATTACAAATCCTACTTTATATGGTCCTGCTCGAAATCCTTGGGCCGATAACCGGACACCTGGTGGTTCAAGTGGTGGGGCTGCTGCTGCAGTTGCTTCTAATATGACATCAATTGCTGGTGCTAGCGATGGCGGTGGCTCGATTCGTATTCCTGCTTCTTTTACCGGTCTGGTCGGCTTAAAACCTACTCGTGGCCGAACAGCTGTCGGGCCTGGGAGCGGTCGTGGTTGGCAAGGTGCTTCTATCACTTTCGCTTTAACGAAAACAATCCGAGATACAGCTGCCTTACTTGATGCGGTTCAAGTCGTTCAACCTCAAGCAGCATTCCAAACGCCATTGTTCGAAAAAGGCTATCAATCTATATTAGCGCAACCGCTAAACAGACCGCTAAAAATCGCAATGAATTTAACAGCTCCGAGTCTTCATCCAATTGATAAAGAGGCAGAAAAAGCAGTCAGAAAAGCCGCAAGTTGGTTTGAAGCTAACGGTCATCAAGTTACCGAGGCTAAACCCGATATAGATACGCTTCGCTTAATGGAGAGCTATTATGCAATGAATGCTGGTGAAACTGCTGCTTTCTTTGAAGGGCTTGAGCACAGTTTTGGAAGATCCTTTTCGTTAACGGATATGGAATTGATGACTTGGACTTTACTGCAGGCCGGCAAAAAATTACCCGCTGCAACTTATGCGCGTGCTATAGCCGAATGGGATCATGCAGCTGAAATTTATCATAACTTCCATCAGCAATACGACCTTTTATTGGAACCCGCTACAGCAGATGTTGCACCTGAAGTAACAAGAACCTATTGGTCTGAAACGTTAACACAACAAATGGAACAAACACAAAGCTATACTTCTGGTGAAGCGCAACAAATCATTTGGGATATGTTTACACAAAGTTGGGATATCACTCCTTTTACGCAACACGCAAACTTGACAGGGCAGCCAGCAATCAGCTTACCTACACACTTAACACAAGCTGGACTTCCGCTCGGAATTCAATTGACCGCACCAAAAGGTCAAGAGCATCTTCTTTTACAAATTGGTCAGCTAATGGAACAAGATGGTCAGTTTATCTAAAAAATGAGGCTGGGACATAAGTCCCAGTAACTCTTTAAATACGAAAACCCTAGAAAAATTGTGTTTTTACAATTTTTCTAGGGTTTCTTTTCATTGATTTACTTTACTATTTTCTTCTCTTGTTGTATTTCCATAGATTATTAGCCATAAAAATCAGATTAGTTTCGTTTTCTACTTTGGATTTTCCACGAACTGAAAATTGAGTGAACCTCAAATTGGCCTTCACCTGTCCGAAAGTTGGTTCTACATCAATTTTACGTTTTCCGTAAAAATGAATACCTTCTTCTGACGAAAGCTTTTCTCGAATATCTAATTTTTGCTCTTCATACTCATAGTTAATAGAAAAGGATTTTCTACCATTCCTATACTGTGGGTCTGTTGATTGATAAATATGCGCTAATCTTATAAAACCTGTAGCTGTTTTCCGTTTACTAACATGACTATAAGCATAAACTGTACCATCAGGATGCGTATATGTATTATGTTCTTCCTCGTAAAGCCAGTTAGCTGTATTTTTATCTGACAGTATAAATCGCTTCTTCTGTTCCTTCTCATACATGCCATATTTAACCAGGCCAGTCCAAGAGGACTGATCCAAGTAAGCTAAATTTTCCTGACTACCGTATCCCGCGTCTGCGACAATAAAAGTTGACGGTTGAACCGATTCAGGAAGAGAATGCATAAATGGGATAAGTGTTCTTGTATCCGTTGGGTTAGGGTAAACTTGCGTATGCAAAACAAACTGATTTTCAGTGGCGATTTGGATATTATAGCCCGGCTTCAATTGACCATTCATCATGTGGTCGTCTTTCATCCGCATGAATGTAGCATCTTTGTCTGTTTTAGAAAAGCTGTTTCGACCATTAAATGTATTGTAGTAATCTTCATATTTCTTTTCTCTCGGTATAAAGTCTTTTTTTAACCTGTTTCTATGCTTTTTCAAGGAACGACGTTTTTTCTTTAATTTACTTACTCTTTCTTTTTCTGTTGCGTCACTGATCTCTAGCTCAACTTTTTCGATTTCTTCCTGAATAAGTCCATGTAACGCTGCAATTTCTTCTTTAGAAAATACTTGGTTCTGATCTTTTTCGACCGCTTGGTCGATTAGTGGAGCGATCTCTTCTTTATAGTACTGTACTTCTTTTTCTTTCAATCGAGGATAAAATCGATCAACAGCTTTTTTCCAGACAAAAGTATATTTATTGGCGTTTGCTTCAAATTTAGTACCATCAATAAACAGGGCTTTTCCTTCAATTAGTTTTTCCTGTTTCAGACGAATAGAAAATGTGCAATAGAGGTCTTGTAAGATACCCTTAGTCGTTTCTGATACTCTAAATCGGTTGAGTGTACGGTAAGATACCAGCGTTTGTCCGGTCAACCATTGCATGGCTAGATTTTCTTGCATCATTTTTTCTATTTTCCGACCTGAAAAGATGCCTTCTGAGTAGGCAAACAGGAGTGCTTTAAGTAAAACTTTTGGATGGTAAGCTGGACGACCGAAGTCGTTTTCAATTAATTGATACTGCGCGTCATCTAGATCTTCTACGACTTGGTGAATGGCGTAGACGATATGGTTTTCTGGCAGATAGCTATCCATTTCTAATGGTAAGAATGTTTGGTTCATGGTATATTGAGTATACATAAGGAGCACCCTTTCTATGGTGTTTTTGTGGTGATTATATTATAGCAAAGCTGTGCTCCTTTTGCTTACATAGACGAATAAGATCCACCGGAAAATCTACTTGAGATTTCCGGCGGATCTTATTGTTTAACTGGGACTTTTGTCCCAGCCTCATTTGGTCAGTTTCTAAACGGTTTGACGGATACGTTTGAAATCACCCAAAAGTAGACAGGCTACCGCATGCATCCATTCGCGGAAAGTCAAACGACGCTGATCTTCATAACGATTAATCTACGAACGCACAATAAAAGAAAAAATGGGACCCTTAACCAAAAAGAACCCCAGAGAAAATTATAAACATACAATTCTCTCTGGGGTTCTTATCGTTAAAGAGCTTATAGGACTTACACCCAGCCAACTTTATTTTTTATCGTCTAACGCTTTGTGTCCTCTATATGCTTGTAACATCCAGATTGTTTTATCTACTTCTGTTTTTTGTGCAATCAGCATATCATTTGAAACATCATCGTGTTCTTCATCTGTTAACTTAATACCGTTTGCAAGCTCATCTCTTAATACTTCATAATCAGTGATCACATTATGGATCATCTCTTCTTCAGACAGTTTTCTTTCTTCAACTGACTCAGAAATCAGTGAATGTTCTAAGAATTCTTGTAATGTTGAATAAGGTGTACCACCAATAGATAGTAATCTTTCTGCCGTTTCATCCATTTGTTCCGTCAAATCATCATACAGTTCTTCCAATTTAGGGTGAAGTGAGAAAAAATTCGGTCCTTTAATGAACCAATGTGCCTGATGTAGCTTGATGTAAAATAGCCCTTGTGTCGCGACCAATGTGTTCAAATATGCTTTTGATTTTTCGCTTACCATAAATCTTCCTCCTATATTATAATCATTCTAATTTATATTTTATTCCTTAAAAAGGGGATTGTCCAATCATTTCCCTCCCTTCGACAGCACTCTTTTTATTCGTTATAATAAGTAAGCAACGTCGGTCTTTTTCAACGCCGACTATTAATTTATGAGCTGGAGGATACATTTATGATTCAAGTAAGACAAATCATCACCGGTACAATTGAAGAGAACTGTTATATTATATACAAAGGCGATCAAGCTTTAATTGTTGATCCAGGAGATGAGACCAGTAAAATCAAAAATGAAATTGAAGAACTTAACGTTCGACCAGTAGCTATTTTACTCACGCATACGCACTTCGATCACATCGGTTCATTAGAAGATATTAGAGTAGATTATGACATTCCTGTCTATGTCAGTGCTGAAGAGCAAGAGTGGTTAGGCGATCCTGTACGAAACCTCTCCGTCAATAAACCATTCAGTATCATCGCTAATCCTGCTGACTACCTTTTTGATCCAGTTGAAACACTCGATATTGAAGACTTTACTTTTGATGTCGTTCCTACACCGGGACATTCTCCTGGTGGTGTAAGCTTTATTTTCCACGAAGATAAATTTGTGATTTCTGGGGATGCTCTATTTAGAGGCAGTGTCGGTAGAACAGACCTTCCTGGCAGTGAGCCAGCCAAACTGTTGCCAGCAATCAAACACTATCTATTTTCCTTACCAGAGGACTACGCTGTTTATCCTGGTCATAGCAAAGATACTACGATTGGTCATGAAAAATATACAAACCCGTACTTTAGATGATTGTGAGGAAACAATAATGAAACATATTTTAATCTTGCACACAGGTGGCACGATTTCCATGAGTACAGACCAAAGTACTGGCGTCGTGAAACCTAGTTCTGAACATCCATTAAATCAATATAAATATGTATTTGATAAAGAAGTCAAATTAACTGAGGAAGATATTTTACAACTACCATCCCCTCATATGACACCAGCCGATATGCTTATTGTCAAAAATCGAATTCTCGAAGCCATTCAAGCAAAAGATATTGATGGTGTCGTTATTACACATGGTACAGATACTTTAGAAGAAACAGCTTATTTTTTAGATTTGACTGTTCCCTCTTCCATTCCAATTGTCATGACCGGTGCGATGCGCCCAACAAATGAAATCGGATCTGATGGTGTCAGAAATCTACAAAATGCTGTCTGGACAGCTATGTCCGATGACGCTGCCGACAAAGGGGTTCTCGTTGTTATGAATGAAGAAATTCATGCAGCACGCTATGTAACAAAAACCCATACAACAAATGTTGCCACTTTTAGAACGCCTACTTTCGGACCTATTGGTATCGTATCTAAAAAAGAAGTCATGTTTTTCCAAAAATTAATCAAAAAAGAATGCTTTCCGATTAATAGTGTCAATAAAGTCGTTCCACTATTAAAAGCTTACGCAGGAATGGAAGGATTTCTAATGGATTCACTCATCAATAGTGATATTGATGGATTGGTCATAGAAGCCCTTGGCGCCGGAAATATGCCTCCAGCAACATTAAACGGTATTCATGCTTTGATTGAAAAAGGTGTGCCTATCGTATTAACGTCTCGTGCGTTCAATGGTATTGCACAAGACATTTACGATTACGAAGGTGGCGGAAAACAGCTGAAAAATGCTGGCGTTATTTTCGCCCCTGGTTTGAGTGGCCCTAAGGCTCGTTTGAAATTACTCGTCGTATTAGAACAGTCTGTTGAGATAGACTATCTTACGGAAATATTTGAAAAAGTTTAATGTACAAAAAGCGCAAGTGATCAATTGAACGACTGATCGCTTGCGCTTTTTTTATTCACTAGGCTTCCTTTAAATCCCATTTTTCTACTTGGATCCTTGTATTTCCTTTGAACTGAATCGCTGTTGTTTTTTCCTTTGGGTACATTCTGCTAGTCAACACATATTCACCATCATTTAAGAAAATTTCGATCGAAGAGGTATCCACGAACACCTGTATTTGATCTAATGCTGTTAGATCAATTTTTCTTGTCTTTCTTCCGAATCCTGATTTACCTAACGTTAAGGCAAATCCCTGTCCATCGAAAGTCAGTACGATATCTTGCGAAAGCTGCATCGTGATCGGCTCTTTTGGAGAGTTCATTTTAACAAGCATTTCGTATGTTGTGCTCGTTTCCGGCATACTTTGATACTGTTCGCTTAAGTCTAGTTGTGTTTCTATTCCATCTTTTCTTAATCGTTTATATTCAGACAACGGACGCTGCTTGAGTTTCCCCTCTTCAATGGTCAGTTCTCTTGGCAGTGTTAGAGCATGTTGCCAGCCACGTTCGATCGTTGGGTTAGTATAATCCGATTCAATATCTGGAAGTCCCATCCATCCCCATAGAATCCTTCGACCTTTTTCATCCAAGAAGGTTTGCGGAGCATAGAAATCAAATCCTCTGTCAAGTTCGATAAATGGCCCACTTGGTTCAAACGTTAACTTTTCCCAATTGGTTTTTCCAATCATTGAACCAGACTGATAGATATTTTCAAATTCGTTTCCACTTTGTTCTACACCTTGCGGAGACATCAATAAGATATCTTGTCCGTCGAGTTCAAAGAAGTCTGGGCACTCCCACATATAACCTAGTTTTGGCTGATTCTCGAGAAGATTACCCGTATAAGTCCACTTCGATAAATCTTCAGACACATAAAGTAAAATAGCTCCTTTATCTTCAATCGTACGTCCACCAAGAACCATATAAAATAACCCATTTTTTTCAATAATCTTGGGATCTCTAATATGTTGGGTAAACCCTGCTGGATAATCGGTTGAGTCAATCACTACTTCACGACTATCAATGGTAAAGCCGTCTTGACTCGTCATGTGAACCGTATTTTGTTCTCTACCACTAGAAATATAATCATGTTTTCCTGGATGTTTGACATTCCCTGTATAGAAAAAGTGTGTTACACCTTCTTTTTCAAAAGCACTTCCAGAATAGACACCATGACAATCAAATTTCTGATCGGGATAAAGAAACATCTCTTCTTCTTTAAAATGAACGAGATCTTTAGACGTCTTGTGCCCCCAATATTTCAGTCCTCCTTCAGGGTCTAGAGGAGAATATTGGTAATAAACGTGATAAATCCCCTCTTTTTGGTGGATACCGTTTGGATCATTTAACCAACCTGTTGGCGGTTGCTGATGAAATGATAGTCTCCATGGATCCGCAGCAACTTTCTGTTGCAGTGAATGCTGTCGACCTTCAATGCCTTTTTGCAAAGTTTCTGTCAATAAATTCATGTACCCATTCCTTTTTACTATCGTTTTAGTTTGTTTTTATTATTTCGCGTTCAGATCTGCTCGAATTGAACGACTTTGTATTTTTACTAATACAAATCCTATAGCAAAAGATACTGCTATGACAAGTATATATTGCAACATACTCCAGATACTGCTTGTATAAAGTAATAACCCAGGAATAAAGGTAATCCCCATGCCTGATGCTGAAATTCCTAGGAAGTAAGTGAGTAAGCCTCCTGCTGCACCGCCGACCATACCTGAACCGAATATGCTCATTGATCTAAGATTAACACCAAATAATAGTGGTTCTGTAATACCAAATAATGTTGAAGCGCTGGCACTCAATGCGTTAGACCGCTTTAGTTTGTCTTTCATTAAAAAGGCCGCGCCTACAGCAGCACCGAACTGACCAGCCATACTTGCTGTTCCAAGTGTTTGTATGACATTGGTTCCCCCATCATTTAATAGGCTGATTTCAATAATACCGATTGAGTGGTGTAAGCCAGTAATCGTAATCGCTTGTTGTAAACCAGCAAAAATAATATAGCCGATTCCAAATGGTGCTTCAATCAGATAAATAATACTATTGATCACACCTGATTCTGCGATTTGAACGATTGGACCCAATAAGAAAAGCATTGTCGCTACGGTAATCGTGATTGTTAAGAATGGCGTAACAATCAGATCCATCATCGCTGGTACAAAACTTCTGAAGATTTTTTCTAATTTAGCAATCATCCAACCTGCAAGAATAGCTGGAATCACTGATCCTTGATAACCAATGATATCAATACCTAATAAGGTCAACGGCTCTGCATCTCCGCTAGCTACTGCATAGGCATTAGGCAATTGAGGTGCAACAAGCATCAGTCCAACGACTATTCCTAAAATTGGATTTCCACCAAATTTACGTGTAGCACTAAATGCAATCAGTACAGGTAAAAAGGCAAACGCAGTGTCTGTCAACATTTGGAACATCGTCAACCAGTCTGGACTCATCTCTATGCCCAGCTCAAGAATAAATCCTCTGATCCCCATTAGCAAACCAGTAGTCACTAATGCTGGAATTAATGGAATCAAAATATCCGCTAGCGTACGCACCACTCTTTGAATAGGACTTAGATTCTGATACACATCATCTTTAAAATTCTGCGATCCACTGTCAGAAGTTTTCTCTCCTAAACGCTGTTCCATTTCACCATAAACGGCATTCACTTTTCCTGTTCCAAAGATAAACTGGTGCTGACCCGTATTAAAAAAGTACCCTTTACTTTCTGGAACTTCATCTACACGTTCTTTATCAAGTTTAGTATCATCTTTCAAAATAATTCTTAACCTTGTAGCACAATGCTCAAAATTTCTAATATTTTCTTCTCCACCGACTACATCAATCAATTTATCAATTGTGTTATCATACTTCATGCTGCTCAATCCCCTTTTCTCATCATTAGTAACCGTTTCCATCGTTTTGTAAAAAAATAAGTTCTTTTTAAAAAGTCCAAATACCTCAGGAAACAGAACCGGTTCCTTTAACTGATTTCATCTTATCAGGAACCGGTTCTGTTTGCAAGAAAAAAAAGAAAGCATTTTCTTTTATGCTTTCTTTTTTTCTCTTGTTGAGTTTTTAACCACTAGTTTGTTAGATAACAGTGTCTCATAAGGTGTTTCCGTACCTTTAATTAGCTCAGTGAGTTGATCGACTGCCTTAATGCCCATTTCATAGTAAGGATAACTAATCGTTGTGATACTCGGATGAACATAATCTGTTTCTTCATATCCTCCGAATCCACTGATAGAGAAATCATCAGGAATGGAATAGTTTAATTCAATCGCAGCTTTCATTACGGCAATCGCAATATTATCTGTTGCACATACCACATATGTTGCCGTTGATTTTGGTAATGTCGTTAAGGCATCTTGGTAAGCTACTTTCTTAGAAAAACTTGTTTCTACTATTTTTATCTCTATATCTGACTCGTCCTTTAAGCTATCTATAAATCCTTGTTTTCTTTCCAGTCCAACTGCCTGATCTTGCTCCGAAACACCGAAAAACAAGAAAGATCGATGACCAAGTCCAGCAGCATAGCGACCGGTTTTATATCCAGCATCATAATCTGCATAAGACATCGAATGAATCGCATCCGTTTTTTGACCCAATACAAGAAAGGGAATATTAGCATTTTTAATCAATTCTCTGTGATTGTCTGTAATCTCGCGCGCTAACAGAATAATGCCTTCTACTTTCTGCTTGATCAATGTTTGGATATTTCCCAACTCACGATTTAAATCTTGATTTGCATTCGTAATAATAAGTTCATAGCCATGTTCTCTTGCTTCTTGATCTATACCGTTCAAAACTTCATTCGTAGAAGCTGAATTTAACCGCGGAATAATTACGCCAATCATATTCGTTTTAGTTGCTTTAAGACTTCTAGCAAAGGTGTTAGGGGTATAGCCTGTTTCTTTAACGATTTCATCTAACTTTTTCCTTGTTGCTTCACTGACAGAGCCATTATTTAAATACCGTGAAACGGTACTTTTTGCGACGCCAGCTTGCTTGGCAATATCCTTGATGGTGACCAATGCGCCCACTACTTTCTTAGTGTCTATGATTGTTTTTTCCACTCAAAACTTGCACTGCAATTGATGATATCTTCTGTTCTGATTTTATGTGCAGTAATGATGTGATCTTCTGTTTCATCAATACTTACTGAACTGTTGATTAATTTACCTTCGTATACCTCTTTATCAAACTTGACGTTTGCATATGTCATTGTGTGTTGGGATAGAAATTCTCCACCTAACGTACTTAATGTCCAATCTAGGTATTTTGAATTGTTCACATGTTGATTCGTATCAATGTCAAAATATCTAACATTAAAAGGTTGCTCATATACTTTTTCTTCATTGATTTCTACTGGCTTAGGTGTTCGTCTCACTCTTTTATTGAATGTCGCTTCGTACGGCGTAACGATATCTTCTGGTAATCTGGCCATTTTTCGCTTAGCACTATCGAATAAGGCAAAAGTTGACTGTACATGAATCAATTCTGTACCTTCTTCGTCTCTGACAACGAAATCTCGATAACAAAATAGTTTATTGTATTCTGTTGCATATGTTTCTATCTCGATCGTTTCTTTATTGTGAGGAAACCTTGTAATATGAAATTCATATTGTAAGATAATCCATGAATAACCCTTTTCTTCCATGACTTGTTCATCCAAGCCTAGTTCATCTGATTGCTCTCCAGAAACTTCTAGAATCAAATTGACCAACATTGGAAGTGTCAATGTATGCGTACGATCACACATATAATAACTAATCGTTTTTTTATTACTGAATTTTTTTACTGCCATTCATTTCCCTACTCTCGTTTAGATCTACACTACTGATTTTAGCATAGATTATTCTGAGCGAAACATTATTTGAAAGTTAATTCGCTTTCAACGATATTTATTTGTCGAACAATAAATAAATAACAACTGTTTCGAATTCATCTTGAATCCTTTATTATATTTATATTAAACTCTATAGCATAACGATTTTATTATTCAACATTTTTTAAATTATTTAAATCGTTACGCTATTTATAATCAAATAAGGAGGATTTAAGTTTATGCGTTATTCTGAAGAGCATACAAATAAAGGTTTACTTGGAATGGTTGAGCGTGTTGGAAATAAACTCCCTCATCCGGTTGTCATTTTTATTATCTTTGCGATTGGTATCATTTTCATTTCAGAAATTTCGGTTCGTCTAGGTTTAAGTGCACCAATGATCAATGCGGAAACTGGAGAACCAGGTGTAGTAGAGGCCATCTCTTTGATGAATAAAGAAGGTATCGCCTACATATTCAACAGTGCCGTTTCTAACTTCACTGGATTTGCGCCATTAGGTACGGTTCTTGTTGCGATGTTAGGTGTTGGTGTTGCAGAATGGACTGGATTGATTTCTTCCGCTTTAAAGAAATTATTAAGTAATGTACCCACCTGGTTATTAACAGCCATGGTCGTCTTTGCCGGTATTATTTCAAATATCGCTTCAGATGCAGGGTATGTAGTGGTCGTTCCATTGGGTGCCATCATGTTTGCAGCTGCCGGTCGTCACCCAATTGCTGGTTTAGCCGCAGCTTTTGCCGGTGTATCCGCGGGATTTTCTGCTAATTTGATTTTTGGTCCAACCGATGCTTTACTTGCAGGAATCACAAATGATGCATTAACATCCGCTAACATTGACTATTCCGTTGAAACAACTGGTAACTGGTACTTTATCATCGTCTCTACTTTTGTATTGACTGGAGTAGGTGCTTTCGTAACCACCAAATTCGTAGAACCTAGACTTGGCACCTACGAGGGAGATTATAAACCAAAACAAGAAGCCCTGTCTTCTCAAGAAAATAAAGGACTCCTTTATGCATTACTTACGCTTCTTGCTTTCTTAGCTATTATGGCTTTACTCATGGTGCCACAAACTGCCGCACTAAGAGCTTTAGATGAAAATGGTGATATGACTTTAAGTAACTTTTTGTCATCAGGCTTATTGTTTATGATTTTCTTGCTTTTTGTCCTTCCAGGACTGGCTTATGGTATTACCATAGGTAAAATTAAATCTTCGCACGATTTTGTAAGAGGCATGTCTGAGTCAATGAGCTCAATGGGTGGCTATTTGGTGTTAGCATTCTTTGCTGCGCAATTCATCAATTACTTTGCTTATACGAACCTTGGTTCAATTATTGCCAGTAACGGCGCCACTATGCTTGAAAACATTGGTTTTATAGGCTTGCCGCTTATTTTGGCTTTCATCTTGTTCACTGCATTCATTAATCTCTTCATGGGATCCGCGAGTGCAAAATGGGCCATTATGGCACCGATTTTTGCTCCGATGATGTTCAACTTGAACATTGCTCCTGAAATGACTTTGATGGCTTACCGTATTGCAGATTCTTCTACAAACGTTGTTTCTCCATTAATGAGCTATTTCGCCATGATTTTGGTCTTTGCTCAAAGATATGACAAAAAAAGTGGATTAGGGACAATCATCTCAACCATGATTTACTATACGATCGCCTTCTTGATTACATGGTCAATCCTGCTCGTTATCTGGTATTACCTCGGTCTTCCGTTAGGTCCTGGTGCACCAGCAACATTATAAAGTTATAAAGTAAAATCCCTCAAAGATAAGCAGAAATGTTTATCTTTGAGGGATTTTTATATTTTTTAGTGTTTATCTGAGCTTCTCATTCTTTCAAATGGTAGATCAGACCAAAAATCTGCAAGCTAAGGATAGGCATTAAAGCGACTAAAGCAATCATTCCAAAACCATCGATCAAGACACTGGCATGTGGTATTGCTTCTGCTGCTCCTTGAATAAATGCTAGGATAAAGGTTGCAGTCATAGGACCAGACGCTACACCACCGGCATCAAATGCCATACCGACAAATCGTTTAGGCACAATGTAACTTAATCCAATCGCCAATACGTAGCCTGGCAATAGTAAGTGCCATAATTCTAAATCTGTCACTACGAGTCGCATGGTTGACAAAAGAATAGCTAGACCTACACCAATTGATAGTGTAGTTAGAACAGCCTTTGGCTTAATAGCGCCCGAGGTCACTACACCGATCTGTTTCGTTAATACACTGACCGCTGGTTCTGCAAGAATCGATAGGAATCCTAGCAAGAACCCAATCATATATAACAATCCGTAAGACTCTTGTTCTGCTAGTGTATAACCAATCAAGCTACCAACGTTCATAAATCCAGCATTTACGCCGGATAGAAATAATACTAATCCTATAAATACATATAATAAACCAACCAAAATTCTAACTAGCTTCACCTTAGACAGTTTCAACCAGAAAAGCTGATACAATCCGAATAAGATAACGATGGGTAGAATCGCTACAATTACTTCTCCAAGTTGTGTTGCAATCTCTCTAATCAAATCAATAAAGAACCCATTTTCTGTTCCCATTACAATATCTAATGACCCTGACAATTCTTCAGTTGGTGAAAAGACATTGACGATCATGACTGAGAGTATCGCTCCAGTGGACGCAATCGCTACTAACCCGAAGCTATCTTCGCTTGAGCTTTTACTGCTTTTTTTGAGTGAGGCAATACCGGTTGATAGCGCAAGTAGAAACGGAACCGTTATAGATCCCGTTGTTGCGCCGGAAGTATCGAATGAAATAGATAAAAATTCGGTAGAGGTAAAGAAAGAAAGTAGTAAAATGATTGAATAGGCAATCGTTAAAATTGGGATAATCGATAAACTATAGACGATTCTAAGTAGGCCAACAACAACCATAACGGCTATACCAACGGAAACAATGATGACAATAAAGGAGCTTGTAATTTCTCCTCCCGTTACGAGTCCAATTTGATTACCAAGTACAGTTAAACTAGGCTCCGCTGAAGAAATGAAAAAACCCAACAATAACCCTATAATGACTACTACTGATATTTTATTTGACCTGGCGATTCCTTTCCCCATATGTGAGCCAATGGGTTCTAAAGCTACATCTATTCCCATCAAGAAAATGGTCAGTCCAATCACGATCACCACTGCACCTAGTATAAAGCCAACTAGTGAGCTTGTCGGTAATGGCACAAACAAGAAGTTGATGATCAAAACCAGCATGACGATCGGGGTGACTGCTTGAATAACTTCTAAAAATTTTTCTTTAAGAATATTCACTTAAATGAAGACCTCCTTTCAATTAGATCAATTCAGCCCGATCGTCTCATTCAGATCTGTTACAAATAAGATACCTTTGTTGGGTTCTTCGATTTTCAGTTCTTCACTAATCGTATCGATGATTAACTGTGATTTAGATTTTTCAGCAATAATCAAGATTACTTCTTTTTCTGGTACGATATCCATATGAAATACCGTTCTGGATTCTGCATTACCAGCCCCTCTTGCTTGAATGATCGTGCCACCTTGAGCACCTGCTTCTTGCGCATGCTCCATCACATCTTCTGCTTCTCCTTTATTTACGATTACATAAATTGCCTGATGCATATTTTTCTTCTCCTCATCAAAATCCGTTATTTTTTCTTCCACATTCTCATGTATACCACGTACTTCATTTAAAGATAATCGAAAACCGATACCGTTACTTTTCTTTTTCATCACTTTAGCTTTTGCGATATGCTTTAAAGCTCGTGAAGCTTTTGTTTCTGAAGTAACCATCAGTACGATCTCTCTTTTGATAGAATTTAGTCCAAGTGTTTTCAATATGCCTTTACCAGAGGTGCCTTCTCCATAAAAAATGGTTCCGCCTTGTACGCCAGCTTCATTCGCTAGTTTGATGATATGATCTCCCTCTTTGGGCATTGTAATGCATACGATCAATTCCATCGCTGTCTCATATTCAAATTCATTTTGCATCTAGTATGCTCCTTTTTAGCAGTTTCTTTTTTCATTCAAAATAAGATCCTAATTTTATACTGTTTAATGTTTCTTTTATTGATTTATTTATTTTTTTTATGCTATGAACGATGACTTCAGATAAGCTCGTGTTTCTCCATACTAAATGGTTTATCCCTTTAAGTTTACCATATTCCTACTTCTTATGATAACGTGTTAAACCTGCTGGAACTTACTCTACTCCACCTTATATAAAGAAGCTTCTTCTAGCTATAAGTACGCTAAAAGAAGCTTCTTTATTTTTTGATTTTATCGTCTAGTTCATTAATTGTTTTTTTGCTTTTAGTAGTTCTTGAAATGTCTGCTCTAATTCAGCAGATGGCTCGATACTCAATTGACTCAATACCTTAACGATTTCATTTTCTAAGCGCATCAGTTCTTCTTCTTGTTTATCCGGACTCTGTCTACTCGTTGTATTTTTATAGTCTTCATAGCGACCTTCGAAAGTTTTCAGTTGGTTCTCTTCTATAATCATTAAACGATTGGCTACTTTGTTCATAAAACGTCGGTCATGAGACACAACTAAAAGACTCCCTTCATATTCTCTCAATAGCGATTCCAGTGCTTCTATAGCTTGTGTATCCAAGAAATTGGTTGGCTCATCTAGCACAAGTGTATTAAAGTCCCCAACAAGTAATTTCGCTAAGGCAACTTTCACTCGTTCACCACCACTGAGCACATGAATCGGTTTATAAACATCATCTTTTTTAAATAATAATTGTGCTAAAACGATGCGAATCAAGGTTTCTGATTGTTTAGAACCTTCCTGTACGTTTTGTAAAATCGTCTGATCTTCTTTTAATACACTTAAATCTTGAGCGAAATACCCCACTTTCATTGCTGGTGAGATTGTTATTCCCTCTGATTCAGCTAAGATATGTTTGAGTAAAGTTGTTTTACCGCTTCCATTGGCTCCAACAATTGCAACCTTCTCACCACCCTTGATATAAAAGCTTGTTGGTTTAAAAAGAATTTTCTGTCCAAAACGAATACCAAAATCGTTGGCTCGTATAATTTTTTTATTGATAAAGCCTTTAGCATTCGTCAATTTCATTTTGACTGGTTCGATCGCTTCTGGTCGATCAACCGCTTCTAATTGATCGATTCGTTTATCAATCGAACTAGCTGTTTTATGCAATTTTTTCGCTTTCTTTTGAAAATAAGGAACTGATCCTGCGATACGGGCTTCTGAACCAGATACATTGCTTGGTTTCTTCGTTGCTCTGTCTGCTTGTTGTTCCTTTTTTTCCTTTGCTTCTTGTAGTTGCTTTTCTTTTTTCCTATACGAATCGTAAGCATTCTGTTGTCGTTTGTGTTCCTTTTGCTTTATTTCTTCATAAGCTGAATAATTACCAGTAAATTCCTTGATCTCTTCGTTGCTCAATTCCCATACTTTATTGCACGTATGGTCCAGAAAATCACGATCATGCGAAATGATAATATGTGCACCTTTGTAAGCAATGATTTCTTTTTCTAACCACTCCACATGTTCTACGTCTAAATGTGTGGTTGGCTCATCAGCAAACAATATCCCCGCTTTTTCATTCAAGCTATTTATGATTGCATTTGCGGTTACTTCTCCACCGCTTTTAGTGTCGATTGTTTCCTTTAATTGTGGAATCATGGTAATGGTCTGAAGCCGTTTGATTGTTCCGGTATCCGGTTGAATCGTTCCTTTTAGTATATTCAGTAAAGTCGTTTTGCCACTACCATTTTTTCCAACAAGGCCTATCTTGTCTCCTGGCTCTACTTTCAAATGTTCAATAGAAAATAAATTTCTATCTTTAATCGAGTAAGTCAGTTGGTTGATTTCTATCCAAGCCATGATGCTTTCATCTCCTCTTATCTCTAGATTCTGTATCAGTCAAGATTTAAGATGACATAAAAAACCCTCCTATTCCATTGTTGGGAATAGGAGGGTCGAATTGTGATAAGGATAAATAAGCCTAAATAGCCAAGCTATTTTGCCTGTGTATCTCTGTATGCACCCTATCGTATCCATCCTATTCCATCAAGTGTAGACGTCGCTGAACAAAGCTCCCATGGAACTTCTGAACATCTCATTGATTTGTTATAGGATTATTTACGCATTGGCCCAGAGTACACCTCTCTCTTTTTGTAAGTTGTTATTAGAATACCGTACAGTCATTCTGATGTCAAACACCATTCATTTATTCGAAATGTACCACTCTATACCAGTGGTGTTGATTTTCCGCATACTGATCAATATCAAAACCACTAGAAGCAAAACCGATAAACGAAACGATTGCCCCGACCAACATGAAGGTTAAGCTTAATTTTATCAAAAATCTTTTCCCGATTTTCATATGCTTACTACACTCCTTTGATTAAATAGTATTTTTTTGATTTTATTCGTCATGCTTTGACTATAAGCAATAAAGGTTTTACTCATACTAAGGGTCAACATTGTGAACAATATTCCTGCGCCAAACAAGAACAATCCAATACCGAATTGTGTAAGACCAATATGCAATCCGTCAAATGTTGCAAGTGGACTTAATACAACACTCACTAACCCTCCTAAAACACCTGCAAATGCCAGTGATCCTGCCAAAAATGGTATACACCAAATCAGAATATATATACTCATCACAATCATGATGCCTGCTAAAGCTAAACTGCCCCACAGCGGAAATCCCGCGATCAACAAGACCATCCATAACGGACTCACCTTTTTTCTAATTGGAAACTTGAACTCTAGTGGCGTTCCTTTAATTGATTCAATAATACTTTCTGGTGAGTCCAATTGACTAACTGCTTTTTCTTCACTCATACCTTCTTCCATCAAATCTAAAATCATTTCATCATAATAATCAACTAGCTCTCTCACTTCTTCAGGCTTCATTACATAAGATAATTTACTGCTTAATGTTTTGATAAATTCAATTCTATTCATTTTCTACACTCCTTTTTATATAGTCATGTATCGCTTCAACTTTTTCCCAAGATCCCAAAAAACTTTTAATACTATCTAATCCTTCTGATTCAAGTTTGTAGTACTTCCTTAATCTTCCATTGTACGCACTGGAAAAGGTCGACACTTTCCCCTGGCTTTCTAATCGTTTAAGAATTGGGTATAACGTTGATTCTGTTATGGGCATATGTGCCGATATCGTTTTAACGATCTCATATCCATAAGAATCTCCATACTTCAAGTTCGCTAAAATATAATATTCAATCAGGCCTTTTTTTAATTGTGTGTCCACCCTCGACACCTCCTTATACACAATACTATACAACGCATAGTATAGAAAGACAAGCTTTTATTCTTTTTATTTTGATTTGTCCTTCATTTCTTTTATCTATGATACAATCTGAGTGCAATGAAATAAGGAGGGGTTATCATACTATCTAAAAATAAAAGACGGCTCTTACAACTATTAGGTTTTATAGTAGGCACCGTCTTTGGTATTTGGAGACCACAACAGATACAAATGATGTTACCTATTTTAGGCATCGCCGTTGGGATCGGTTATTTTTTATTAACGCGCGTCTCAACAGATAAAAAAGCTGATTTAACTGAAATCAAATGGTTTGTGCCCATTCAAATGATTATGTATTTTGTTATCGGTGGTGCAGTCGGTTCATCTGTTCATCTATACATGGAACTATTCTAAAAAGAAGAGGATAGCCAATAATTGGCTATCCTCTTCTTCTTTTATTGTATTTTTAGCGAGTGCTGTCTAAGGCTTCAAGTTATTAAAATAAATAGACTCTAATAGAAATCGTCGCGAGGATGATCAGACTAATGATGCATAAGGTAATCATCGAGCGCCCGTTAATACTTGGTTTATGTTCACGTTGATTTTGGATAATGACCGCATTCATGACGACATAGCCGCCCATCACTTCAATAATCAATGTGAAAACCAAAACAAATTATACTCTACAGCCACTTTATTCCTCCTTTATCTTTACTCCCGACAAAGGTGGTTACTGCATCATGGCCAAAGCACCCATTGGATCCCATGGTTCTAACTCAGTAAGTGGTTCTTTCAAAGCTTTTAACCATTGTTCCTCAACATATTTTCTACTGACTGTGATTTGATAATTGTATTCATCAAACCATTGATCGCTCATTGAATAAATCCCTTTATCGCCAGAAGTATCTCCCCAGCTATTTTCAACTTTCCATGTGATTGGTTGACCGTCTTCGTCTAAATCAACACCGACAAATACCATTGCATGCGTCAGTAAACTCTCACCATAGTCTAGTCTTTGTGCTTTTGTTAACCCTACAGAAGCACCTAGTGTGGCATCATAATCATAAGTATGATGATCCATGATGCCTGCTTTTCGGTCTAGCATTTTTCCGACATCACATCCAAACCATACAGGTTCTCCGTCTTTGATTGCTGCAACAGCTGCTTTTTTCAAAACATCAATTGGAACATTGATATAGGTAACGGGTTTACCTTCTTTAACTGTACCTAAGTATTTCACAGTATAGGCTTTTCCAAAAGGCTTATCGTCTGTTGGCGCATTGATCAGGCTCACTCTGTCTTCTAAATCCCAAGCCACGTATTCTTTAAAGAAATCTTGCGGTGTGATGTCTTTGATACGATGAAAGTTCTTTTGATTATCTCTATATTCGTACGTAAACGTTTCAGGAATCTCTCCCAAAGATTTGACTAGTAGATTATAAACAAAATAGAGGGATTCATCTTTGATCTTCATCAACGCTTCTTTGGTTGCGCCATTTTGATGTGCTTGACGAATCGTTGCAGAAAATTCTCTCAACTTGGCCGTCAGCATTGTATTCAATTCTCTTGTATTAGAAGAATGATACGTTTCTGGCATAGCCGCTTTGGGTACAGCACCATATTTTTCGAGTAAACCCGAAAACATATCCCATTGTCCACCATCTTGGATTGGATCAAATAATAGGTGCTGAACTAGTCTTGAATTCAATGGTTCTTCTACTGTATCAATGATATTTTCTAGTAAATAATTTGATTTTTCAAGCTTGTCCCAGAACAAAGTATAGTTTTGTGAAAACTCAAAGGTTTTCGCATCCAGTTTTTTCATTGTATCTACTCTTGCTGTGTTCAATGCAGCAAACATCCAACAACGTCCACTAGCTTTTTGGTTCGTTATTTCACCACGGCTCGTTTCTTCAGAGAAAACGAATGAATGGCGTCTTAATCGATTATTGTCGATAGAAGCATCTGCAATACCTACTTTAGCGATTGCTTGCTTGACCGCATGATTAGCCGGTTCAGCATTGAATGTTTCTTTGAATGAAGTTAACAGTGATTGATTGATCGTCATCTAAATTGCTCCTTTTCGAATGTAATAGGCTAATCATACCGAAGTGTTCACGAACAGACAAGGTACAATGCACAAAAAAAGAGCTCTCTCGTTGAGAAAGCTCGAGTTGATTCTATTTATTGCGGTGGAAAAACAATGCCACCGATAATACGGTTACCAGACCCATTTAAAATGATGATCGATGAGCCTTCTTGGGTGGCTAGCGTGCCTTCAGCATCTGGTAAAAGCGATACTCCCTCTAACTCAAACGTTTGGTTGACTGCCCCACCTTCCGATACTTCTAAACCAGGCAAATCAAAAGCCTGATAATCATCCCCGGCATCCTCAAAACTAGGGGGTGTTGCTACCCCTTTTTGATGAATCTGAATACTCAATTCACCAGCAGATACATCTTCCAAGTTTAATGTCAGCATAACATTTCCTTCATTTTCATCAAAAATGGCATTTCCTGCTCGCTGAGAATCTCCATTGTATAAATCCACATCTAACGCTGCCATTTGCTGATCTGTACCGGCTGCATCAGTATTTTCGTCTGACCCTTCTGTCACCTCACGATTTGCTCCTGGTGCAATCTCCGGTGCTGATTGCTCTGAACATGCACCCAGCAATAAACTTAACAAGATAACAGGCAATACCCCTCTTCGTCTATTCATGTATTTAATCTCCTTATTAACGATCCTAATTTGACTTATTGTAACAAGATTCAATAAAAATAACGATTCTAACGCATTTGGTATTCATTGTACTTCTTCATTCATGTTAAAATAACGAGTACAAACCGATAAGGATGTTGATCAATCATGGATTATGGAAGTTATCGATTTACTCGTGCAGAAATCAATCTGGATCATCTCGAGTATAATTATCATCAAATGAAAAAAAAGCTAGACCCTAAAACGAAATTTATGTCTGTTGTAAAAGCAGATGCTTATGGTCATGGTGCCGTAGAAGTGAGTAAAAAACTTGAATCACTAGGTACAGATTACCTCGCTGTCGCTGTACTAGATGAGGCCATGGAGCTCAGAGAAGCGGGTATTCAGATTCCGATTTTAATGTTCGGTCCAATTGAGAGAAAAACGATTGCGACAGCTATTGCGAATAAGATCACGATGACTGTGTTTACAAAAGAAGTAGCTGAAGCGATTCGTGTTACTGCTGAAGAACTGCGCAAGACCGCTTTTATTCATTTAAAAGTCGACTCCGGGATGTCACGTATTGGTGTACGAACCAACGAAGAAGCTTTATCAGTGATGAACACATTACAATCTGATTTTGTGGTATTTGATGGTATTTTTACACATTTTGCAGATGCTGAAAATTTAGAGGATCCTACTTTCACTAAAGAACAGTTCAAGCGGTATCAGTCTATCGTTTCTTATCTCGAATCTAAAAGGATTACTTTCAATCTAAAACATTGTACCAATACGGCAGCGACACTGGCATTTCCTGAGTATCATCTAGACATGATACGAACAGGTATTTCTCTTTATGGTTATCATCCAGACAAAAGCATGACCGACTATATTGATTTAAAACCAATTATGAAATTAACTACACATGCGGCATTTATTAAAAAAATTGCTAAAGGAGATACTGTAGGTTACGGTCGATCCTACAAAGCCGATCAAGAAAGAACCATAGCGACAATTTTACTTGGTTATGCAGATGGTATACCGCGCCAACTTTCTAACCGTTGGTATTTAACTGCTAATGGAAAAAAGGCGCCTATCGTTGGTCGCATTTGTATGGATCAGATCATGCTAGATGTGAGTGATATCGATGATATCACAGAAAAGGATGAAATCGTCTTTTTTGGAGATCCAAGTGCGCATTATCCGTCACTTTATACAATGGCTGAACTAACCAATAGTTTTCACTATGAATTATTATGTGGTATCGGCAAAAGAATTCCACGTGTCTATTTAGCTGATGGTCGAGTTGTTGTAAAAAACAATACACTTCTTGACTAATTTTCATAAAAAAAGGCTGAGAATCCAAGATTCTCAGCCTTTTTGATACTATTTTTTTTATACGATTATTCTATGATTTGTACTTCTATTGAACGACGTCCAAATTGAAGTGCTTGCTGAAGGTCAGTCATGTGGATATCAATACGGTTTCCTTGGATTGCACTACCTGTATCTCCAGCAATAAATTCACCGTATCCAGGTATATTCACTCTAGAGCCTAATGGAATAACACTTGGATCGACAGCAATAACATTTGGTGTTTCTCTTAAATCGATTCCTGAGAAAGTAACATTTCCTAATTCAGGCTGATTTAATGAGTAAGCTGTTGCTTCAACGGCTACTGTTCTACCACTCTGACTAGCTTGTGTCGCTTCATCACTTGAAGAAGTCGATACTTCAGGAACAGTCGCTTCTTCAGCTGGTGCTTCTTCAACTTCAGGTTTAGTTTCTTGTACTGCTTCTGGTTTTTCTTCTTTGGCAACTTCTTCTTTAACTTCGTCTGGTGTTTCTGTCTCGACAACTTCGTCTTCAGAAACGTCATAACTGACAACTTCATCATCATTTTGTACAGAGATGATTGATGAATCGCCGCTCAAGTAAATCTTCGTATCTACTTGAATCATGCTACGATTATCAATATCGTTCACTTTAACGAGCTTATCAACAGAGACATCTGTTGCTTCAGAAATACCCCATAATGTGTCTCCCCATTGGAAGGTGTATTCAATGGCTTCTTCTCCGTCTTGATTAGCCATTTGCTCTTCGATTTGTGAAGAAATCTCAGAAACTGTTCTCGGTTGCCAGTTACTTGCTGACATTTCTTCTGCACTTGCTTCGTTTGTTGCGCCAAAAGCGATCATTGATGCAAATGCGATTGTTGCACCTGCTTTGATTAAATATTTTTGCACTGTAGACATAATTTGTCGTGCTCCTTTTCATTTTATCTAGTTTTTATATCGTCTCAACTACTGCCGCTTGATGTTCAATAGATTCATCTAACCTTAATCTATCTGCGACCGAGTGTTATCTTACCACGACTAGTCTAAAATAAAAGGGTGTTTTGCTTGTTGTTATGCCTTTTTAGTATTCCTGTATTATTTCACTTACTTTTTTACAGTTGTGTTTCAATCATGCCTAAGATTGCGACATTGTCAGTAATAAGGAAAATTTGTTCGCTTTATGCAATAATTCATACAGTATACGAGAATAAAGCGTATATTCATGCCTGCCATTGACATCTTACTGTCATCTTAACCGTATGATTTCTTTCATTTAGACCAATATTACACTATTCATTCGAGTTGGCTGTAATATATCATTAAACTCATTAACTTGATTTTTAATTGCATGATCGACTAAAAGTCACCTTGAAATCAGTTGTTTTTGATCATTATAAAACTGTTTATAGGACATAAAACTCGCAATTACGCTGGAAATACTCGTGACTCCAATCAACATAAACATGACGACGATTTGATATCTGATCGCTTCTGTTGGTTCGATCCCAGCGAAGATTAATCCTGACATCATACCCGGCAAACTAACTAGACCGACTGTTTTGGTACTATCGATTGACGGTGTCATCCCTGTTTTGATACTTTCTCGAATAATCGTCATAGATGCTTGTTTCTCATTCGCACCTAAGGACAACTTTTCTAGTACTTGTTGTCTTTGATCTTTGAACTTGTCATTTAAGGCGCGATACGTTAATCCGACGGCAACCATCGCATTGCTCGCGATCATTCCGGTAATGGGGACGATTTGTGATGGCACCCATTCAATCGTTCCTGTAGCAATTAGTAGCCCTAAAGTCAGCGTAGTCCCTGTGCCTAAAGAAATCAAAGAAATCCGAAGAGAATTTGGCATTCCTTCACTTCGCTTATGTGCATTGTAAGAAGCATTGAACACGATAAATAAAACCATAGCAAACGTGACCAGTACATTATCTAGATTAAATACGTAGCTTAAAACATAACCAATCACGAATAGTTGCACGACTGCTCTTAAACCGGCAATAAAAATCTCGTTACCTAGCCCAAGCTTTTGTTTATAGTCAACAAATATCGCCATGAGTAATAGCCCCGTCGAAAAAAATAAAGACCAGTTGCTGATTTCTAAACTATTCCCCATGACTATCCTCCATTCTCCCTTTCACGATACGAATGACTCTAGTTGATTCTGCAATCTCTGTTTCATCATGTGTCACTTTCAATATCGTCACACCATCTTTTTGATTACGTTCATTCAATAAAGATAAAATTATCTCTTGGTTTTCGGCATCTAGCGCACTTGTTATTTCGTCTAACAACAAGACTTCTGGCTTGAACAGTAAGTTTCTAACTAGCGCGATTCGTTGCTTTTCTCCACCTGATAAAGCATTGACCGGTTTGTCATAGTAGGACGTTGGAAGTTCAACTTGCTTCAAATAGGTCTTGATTTGACTTTCATCGATTTCTTGATCACGTATTTCGTAAGGAAATGCCAGGTTGTCTTTTACCGTCTCATCAAATAAGGAAGCATTTTGAAAGAAATAAGATACAGCTTTTCGGTACGTTAATGGATCAATCGTCTCCAACTGTTCTCCTTTATACGCTATAGTGCCTGATGTCGGTGTAAACAAACTTCCAATCATTTTTAATAAGGTACTTTTTCCGCTTCCTGAAGGACCGGTGATCGTTATATTTTCTCCTTTTTGGACATCAAAACTGATGTTTTCTAGGATTTTGGTCTGATCTGTCTGGTAGCTCACGTTTTTCAGTGATAAGATTGGTGGATTCATTATCTGCTCCATTCTAGCTAAATGAACATTGGTTTGTTACTGTAATCCCTGTTCTTCAGCTTCTGTAATTCTTTCTGCCTGTTCTTCTTGTGAAAGATAGGTAAACCCTTCACCCGTTACCTCTTGTACATGTGAGAGTGTCACAAAAGCATTAGGATCAATGGCTTCCACGATTCGCTTGATGGCTAACACCTCTCTACGACTAATAATGATATAGAGAATCTGCTTTTTATTTCCAGTGAAGTGGCCTTTTCCATCCAAAATCGTGATGCCGCGTCCAATTTGCATTTCAATTTGTTGCGCAATCTCATCATATTTATCTGAAATGATAAAGAATGATTTTCGTGGATTCAATCCTTCTAATACAAAGTCGATCATTTTGGTCTGGATAAACAAATTGATCATCGTTAAAAAGACATTTTCAACACCGATAATAAAGACACTCGGGACAACAATAAAGATATCGATCAACAACAATGCGACTGGTATATTGATGCCTAAATATTTTTGCATGAGTTTAGCAAGAATATCGCTTCCGGCCGTTGTACCATGACCTAACATGATGAGACCAATGCCTGCTCCCATAAAAACGCCAGAACCAATCGGTGCTAGTAATATGGTTTCTGGAATAAAAGCCCAGTTCGAAACCAGTAGTAGCATGACTGAAATGATTCCATTCGCTACGATAGTATAATTGAGGGTTTTTCTATCTAAAAATCGATAGCCGATTGCGATGATAAAAATATTACAAATAAAAATCGTATATGAGGGTTCGATATCTGACAAATAAAACAAAATAAGTGAAAAACCCGTTAATCCTCCTTCTGCAAGGTCATTAGGAACTGTAAATGTGTTTACGCTAATGGCGTATAAAAAAGAACCAATCGTAATCAATGTGAGGTTCTTGAGGGTTTCCTTAGTAGCAAGTGTCTTCATTCTTGTTCTCCTTTTTGTACACTTCAATTCCGCCAACGACTGTTGAAAGAACTTGGGTATCTTTGATTTGTTCTGGTGGACATGTAAATATGTCTTTATCGATCACGACAAAATCTGCAAGAAATCCGGGTTTCAGTCTTCCTTTGATCTCTTCTTCAAAACTAGCATAGGCGCTCTCTATGGTATATGCATCTACGGCAGTAAAGACATCCACTGCTTCTTCTGGTAAGAAGCCCGTTTCTGGTTCTCCATTCAATCGTTTTCTGGTTACCGCGGAGTAGATGTTTTCCCATGGATTAAATGAGACAATTGGTGCATCCGAGCTGAATGACTGATGTACACCTGCTTTTGCTAGGGTACCAAATGCGTATGAAGTAGCTGCTCGCTCATGTCCAATACGAGAAAGTACGATAGGGATATCGTCATTCAAAAATATAGGTTGGACATAGGTTAGGTAACCTTTATCAATCACACGCTCAATCAAATCTTTCCCTGTGATCTGCATGTGGTTCACGCCTAGTCTTAATGTGTTAGGCTTACCGTTCAAAGCTGCGTCATAGGCATCTAGTATCCGTTCAACGCCCTTATCTCCAATGCCATGAATGATGACTTGAAATTGATGATCGACAGCTAGCTGTACTTCTTTGTTTAACTGTTTTTGCGTCTTTGTTTCTACACCAAAGTTCTCTGGGTCATCAGTATACCCTTCTCTCATGGCTGCTGTTCTGGCACCAAGTGTACCGTCAGAAAATAATTTTACTGGACCTAATTTGTTATATAGGCTGCCTTGTCCGAATGTATACCCTCTATCGAAGAATGGTTGGATATAATCATCATCATTGAACCAGATTTGTTGATAAAACCGAATAGTCAGCGCCTCTTCTTGTTCAAGCTCATTATACAAATCGAGAACTTCTTCAATCGTCTCATCTTTAGCATCGTTTGTATGCATTGAGGTCAATCCTTGGCTATTTGCCAGACGCATGGTTTTTTTCAGTAATACCTTTTTCTTTTCTTTACTAGACTCTGGCAGATAAGGACGCACAAGATCAATAGCACCTTCCGTTAAAACGCCTGTCGGTTCACCATTTTTATCTTTGAGTACTTCTCCACCATTTTCTGATAGAGAATCTTTTGTCAATTTCAGTTGTTTGATCGCTTTAGAATTCAAGCTCATAATGTGGCGATCCACTCTAATCATAGCGATCGGAATGGTCGTAGAAATTTTATCCAGATCCGCTCTGTCTGGAATTTTCTGAATATCGGTGAAATAATTTTGATTCCAGCCTTCTGTATACAAGAAATCATTCTCTGAAAGATTTTTTTCTTTAATATAATTGCGAGAACGTTCAATCAGTTCTTTCATAGAAGTGACGTCGGTTATCTCGAGCATATCTAAATATTCAGCCGTCATGAGAAAATGCAAATGAGAATCATTCATCCCAGGAACCACCGTCGCACCTTTCAAGTCAATAACTTGAGCCTTTTCGCTATATTTTTCTTTTAACTCATCTTGCCCGACTGCCTTTATGTACGAATCCTCTAAAAGCATTGTCGTTGCGAACAGATTTCTTTCCACGTAAATTTTACCATTTATATACAGCTTCAACAGTTTCCCTCCTAAATACCTTCTATATTGTATCACGAGATATGGCTTTACACACTGCTTTTAAACGTCACTTATCCAATCAAAAAAGGTCTAACCTGGTGAGGTTAGACCTACTCTTATCTCTATTTTATAACCAGCTACCTGTGAACTGGTGAATCCCGTAAGTATTATCCGTTGAGTCCACTTCTCTTGTGTAATAATCTTTTGGAGAAAAATATTCTCGAGGGAAAATATGACAATTTTCAATTAATTGTTTCGTATTATCTGGTTTCAATCCACGTGCTGTCATGATTTCAGTAATACGAATGACATTTGTCTTTTCATCTCTTGAGCCATCTGGCAAAATAAATTCACGACCATCATAATCATCGTATAGTTCTTCGATGAATTTGTGATGCGGTTCAGCACCAATAATGCCTGTTGAAATTTCTGTTTCAATTTCAAAACTGAAAAAGGCTGGTAATGTTCTAAAGTCATCAATCGGTTTAATCAATTCCATGTCCGTATCACAATAAACCCCGCCGTATTCTTTTAATGCATATAAGCGAGCAACGTCTGATACAAAAGCCCAATCTTCTCTTTCATATGCTTGTTTTGTGTATACACCATGATCTTCAGGCTTGAAATTAGATTCATCCCAGCGCATAATTTCCCAGTCAGGACAGTATTTCTTCCAACTTGCGAGACACTTCTCTTCTAATTCTCCTAGCTCGTTACCACCAAACCAAGCATAATGAATAATTTTAGGTATCATATTCTCTCTCCTCTATTTTGTCAGCTATCATGAAAGTTTCTTGAAAACTCTAATATGATTGTAACAAATAGATACCGAAAAAATCGACTGATAGGCATTTGAGCCCAAGTTCAGTGCCTTGATTTGATTAAGAAAACACGCATAGATACATCATTCTGCTTCATTAGCGAATCGTTCTCGACTGATTTCTGTATTGTCTAGCATGGGTTCGATTTTTTTCTTATAGACATGACGCATAACGATTGCCGAGAAGACCACAGCCACACCTTCCGAAAGAACGATTGCCCACCAGACTGCATTTACATTTCCAGATAAAGCAAACAAGTAAGCAGCTGGAACCAAAACAATTAGTTGTCTAATTACATTCACCCAAAGGCTTAACATCCCATTACCTAAAGCTTGGAAAACAGTTCCCATAATGATACTGAAACCGGCTAACACGAAACTAATACTGATTGTACGTAATGCCGATACGCCAATAGCTGTCATTTCCTCAGATGCATTAAATAGCGCTAGTAGTTGTTCTGGGAATGCCTGGAATAGTATCGTTCCAATGAGCATCATGCTCATTGCATAGATTAGACAAATCTTAATTGCGAGAATCATTCGTTTCTTGTTTCTCGCACCGTAATTGAAAGAAACAATTGGGATCATGCCATTATTCAATCCAAAAACTGGCATAAACGCAAATCCTTGTAATCGAATATAAACACCATAAACAGCTGTCGCGGTAGGCGTAAACTGAAGAAGTATATTGTTTAAGAAGAACGTCACTAAAGAGGTGATCGATGTCATGATCATTGACGGAATCCCTATAGCATAAATTCGTTTGATGACGCTCCAGTTTGGTCTGAATCCTCGATATTTCATATCTACATCATCATTAAATTTCGCATTGAATCCAAAAGCCATCAACGCGGAAATAATTTGAGCAGCTACCGTGGCAATGGCTGCACCATAAACACCCATAGCTGGCACACCGAAAAGCCCGAATATCAAGATAGGATCTAAAGCAATATTTAAAATGGCTCCCGTTCCTTGCGTAATCATTGTGTAGAATGTTCTACCTGTAGCTTGCAATGTTCTTTCATAGACAAACTGCATAAATTTACCGATAGAGAAAACCGTTATGATTGTCGTATACTCAATACCGTACTGAATGATTTGTGGATTATCCGTTTGCGCTTCAAAGAAAGGGCGAACGAGTGTCAAACCTAGTAGCAAGAAAACAGCATAATGAACAAATCCCAAAAACACACCATTGCTTGCTGTTTCACTAGCCATATCTCTTCTGTCTTCACCCAGTCTCCTCGATAACTCAGCGTTCATACCAACACCAGATCCGACTTGAATCGCAATCATCAGCATCTGAATAGGATAAGCTAGCGATAGAGCTGCCAGTGCTTCTTCGCTGATTTGTGCTACGAACATACTATCAACAACGTTATAAAGTGACTGTACCAACATGGAGATAATCATTGGTAGAGATAGATTAAGAACAAGTCGATTCATCGGCATTGTGCCGAGTTTATTTGATTTCATATTTTTCATTTTATTTATGCACCCACTATTTTTTGTTTGAATCATTCGATTTTACAGAACTTTTCTAATTATACCGAATGCATGTACCGAAAAGAAGAGGAACGCTTCAATTTCTCAAAATAAATGAAGTGGCACAACATCACTCACTTATTCGTTACAAACGAAAATAATTCGAATAACCTACTCACTAAATACAACGATTTCTGATACAATATATGAACATCTACAAGGAAGGAGTCGACTGCGATGTTTAAATTTCTCAGAAAACTGATTGTACTATCACTTGCTGTCATCTTAGGATTTTGGCTTGCGACGACAAACATTTTGCAAGGCACCATGGCTGGAGATTGGCTGAACACGATCGTTCACTATATTCCCGCACCCCAAGAGTGGTCGAATGTTCGTTTACAAGATCCTAGAATCGCCTTAGAAAATATAACGGCTAGTAAGGCAGAAACCGACAATCCAGTCGTATCTTCTGTTGCTGAAGACCGTGAAAAAAATCCGGATATTGACTATGCAGTCGTTGAACAACGAATCTTTACACTATTAAACGAATTACGTGAAAAGCAACAAGTTCCTATATTAAAATCAAATGACACATTGAAAGAAGTGGCCAATATTCGCGCGGTGGAAACAGAAGAATCCTTCTCTCATACAAGGCCTGATGGGTCAGATACCTTCTCCGTATTTAACGAAGAAGGCATTTCTTATCCTTACAAACTTGTTGGAGAAAATTTAGGTATGGCAACAAATTATCTGAATGAAAAAGAAATGGCTGAGCTGCTTTTCAATGGCTGGGTAGAAAGTGAAGGGCATTATGAAAATATGATTCGCCCCGAATTTGAAGAAGTTGGTATTGGTGTTCACTATGATGGAGAGTTTTTATATGCTACTCAAATATTTGGTACGCCTTTATAATGTCAAAACAGAAACAGTGAAGAGAAGCGTTTGCTTCCTTCACTGTTTCTGTTTCTTTGTATATAATTCAGGTCTTCGATCTTTAAAAACGTTGATTTGTTCTTTCACTTCTTTTCGTTGTTTCAAATCAAGTGTTGCTGTCAGCCGTTTCACTTCTTCTGCGCTTTCTGCTAACGTTTCTCCTAGTGGGTTCAAAATGATCGAATGCCCACAAAAAGATAATTGGTTGGCACTTCCCACACTATTTACCCCGATAACAAATAGCTGATTTTCTATTGCACGTGCTTTTAACAATGTCAGCCAGTGTTCAACTCTGGGATGTGGCCAGGCCGCCGGCACAAAAAGAACTTCAATGTCTTCCAGTGCCATCAAGCGAACCCATTCCACAAATCTTAGGTCATAGCAAGTAATAATACCGACTTTGATGCCATCCAGTTCGAATAAACCCAACTGATTTCCTGATGTAAATACCTGATCTTCTCCCGATGGTGAGAATAAGTGGACTTTATGATAGGTGTGTACCAATGTGCCTTCTCGGTTGAACTGATAACTAGAGTTGTACAATCGATCGCCGTATCGTGTCGCAACGGTTCCCCCAACAATATTCACCTGATATTGTTTACTCAATCGACTTAGTAGTGCTTTAGTGTGCGCTCCTTCTTTATCTGCATTTTCTCTGGGATCGCTCGGATAGAAAGAGACATTCCACATTTCTGGTAAGACAATCGTATCCGGATGATCCGTTTCTACCGCTTGTCTAATTGCCTTTTCAACATTTTTCTCGTTGCGGGTAGGATCATTAAAGACAAGATCTAGTTGTAGTGCACTGACTTTCATCTTATGCGCCTCTCCTTTATAGTTTAATTATCCTTATCTGATATCGGATTTTCTTTAGTAATTAAAAGATACTGATAGAGTGCCCCATAAAGATTCGCTTCATTTCCCAATGTACTAGGTGTAATCTCTGCTTTGAATCCATTGATTTCAGTCATCACGTCTTCTGAGAATAAATCATTTACTGCCTTTTGTATTCCTTCTACAAATAAAGGTTCTTCACTCATACCGCCACCAATTACAATCATCTCTGGATCTAGAATTGTTTGAAGATTCATGATTTGTGCTGCAATCGTATCACAATATTCAAAGAACAGCTTTTCAACTTCTTGGTTTCCTGATTTAATTTCTTTGAATAAGTCAACACCAGTGAAATGTTCTGCTTCTTTTCCTAATAATGTTGCTGTCCGTTCAACTAATTTGACTGAACTCCCTGTATTGGCTAGCATGGTTTCATAGGCTAAAGGTTTTTGTCCATCGGTTCTGATGGTCGAAAATTCTCCTGCAGCAAAGTGATGACCTTTTAGTAACTGCCCATTTGCGATGATACCACCACCGATACCTGTTCCTAATATTAGTGCAATACCGTTCTCAATCCCTTGCAAATTCCCTTTCCAGACTTCTCCTAGTGCTGCGCTCTTTCCATCATTTTCGATAACGATGGGGTGTTTCAGTTTTTTGGCTAGCTTATCTCTCAAGTTCATTTGTCGGATGAACTCTAGCGATCCTCCATGAACAGCATAGCCTGTTTCAGCATTGATTACACCAGGCATGCTAATGGCTATACCAGAAATAGCCTGTTCATATTTGAGATAAATCTCTTCCATTTTATTGATAAACGTAGTCAAGTCTTCTTTAGGTGTAGCCACTTTTCCTTTGGAAAAAATCTTTTCTTCACTCATGATTGCGTATTTAATCGCTGAGCCACCGACATCGTATACTAAGTATTTATTCATCTTTATCCTCCAACGATACTATTCTCGAATGTTTCTTCATTTCCTCTACTCTAGAATAGCATTAATCTCATTATTTATGAACTAACGCCAATTGCAAATATACCGATACTATTATCTTTGAAAACTATCTTCTATTATTTTAAATATGTTATCGATTACATACGTTTATTCTCGAAGAATGATTTGATTTATAGCATTTTGTTGAATTTAACCTTCATCTAGTGTATAAATAATACATAGGAAGTAAACGATTTCAATTTAAAGCTTGGCTTTTTATAGGTGAATGTTTGCAAGAACACTTCGTGATAATGTAAACGCATTCAAAACACTTACCAGATAATCTGTTCACTTATGAGGGTAGTAGCTTCCATTGATCGTATACAATACAAATCTATTTTCAAACAGAAGGAGAAGTTTATTATGTCAATGAAAACCATTATGTTAGTTTGCGCCGCTGGAATGAGTACAAGTATGCTTGTATCCAAAATGGAAAAAGCTGCAAAAGAGGATGGCGTTGAAACAGATATTTTTGCCGTATCAGCCAACGAGGCAGATAGTTACCTTGCTTCTAAGCCGGTAGATGTTTTGCTCTTAGGTCCACAAGTTAAGTTTCTTAAAAAACAAATGGAAGAAAAAGTTGCAGATAAAGGCATTCCTGTAGAAGTTATTGATATGAGAGATTATGGTATGATGAACGGAAAAAGTGTCTTAGATAGAGCGTTAGCTTTAAGTGAATAAGAAGATTCATACCCGTTTCATTAAATAAGTGCTTTATGCGAAGGAGAATCTAGTATGTCCGATAAAACAGAGGAACAAGAAGAAATGCTTCAGACGATCATGGGACTCATTATGCATGGTGGAGATGCCAAAAGTAATGCGATGGAAGCTATTCATGCAGCTAAAACTGGTGACTTTAAGACAGCAGATGAGAAACTAAAACTTGCTGATGATGCGTTGATCAAAGCTCATCATTCGCAAACGGGGTTGCTTACTCGAGAAGCATCTGGCGATAGTATCGAAATGTCTCTTTTGATGGTTCATGGACAAGACCACTTGATGAATGCCATTACGTTTAAAGATATTGCTGTGGAAGTCATTGATCTATACAAAAAAATAGCTTAAAAAAATTATCTTATTCATAAGCGTTTAATCATACTCTATGATTAAACGCTTATTTTTAATCGATGGAAGGAAATTATTTATATGCCCGAGAAATCTATTCATCCTTATACGGTAAGAAATTATTCAGATAAAGATGCTGATAAAATTGCTGAATTCAACTTTTTATCGATGCTCGCTTATCGCTACAATGCCGATTATACCCCTGAAAATATTTTCTGTGCAGTTGACTCAGACGATCATTTATACGGCGTAGGACACTTAGCACCTGATGAAACATGGTTGGTTATCGAAGAGAATAATAAACCTGCTTGTTTCGTATATAAGTTGGCGCTAGATATCTCTTTAAATCCCCATTTCAATTACACAGTTGAGGTACAAGATGCATTATTTTCGTCTTTATTAAAAAGGGCCAATGAATTAAAAAGCCACTATTCTGATAAAAATATATGCGTTACGATTACTATCCCTTCTGATGAGTTAGAAGAAATCGATTATTTTCTCTCTAAAGGCTTTTCAGTACAGCGAAATCATTTAATTATGAAACGCGACCTAACAAGCGAAATTCCAGATGTTCTTCCTCCAGATAATGTAAGCATTGTTAATTGGCGTATGGAAACTCAGACCGAACAAGAAAAGTATCTACGCGCCGAAGCCGAAGGTGATTCAGAAGGTGTAAGTTGGAGTTTAAATCGTCTAAATTGGACAAAAACGGGTTCGGAATGGGATACTTTTACAGCATTTGATGGAGATAAAGTAGTTGGTAGTGTAATGACCTGGGGATTAGGTGAGGCAAGAAGCGCTACCGAGAATATTTTCGTGCTACCAGACTGGAGACAACAAGGCATTGCGAAGACCCTTATCACAGAAGCTTTAAAGTTCCTAAAAGATAAAGGAAAAACAGAAGCTACTCTGGGTGTATTTGGAGAAAATAGGAGAGCCCTATCGTTATATAAATCACTAGGATATGAAATGCTTGCTGTGAATATCGAGTTTGGAATCGATTTATAATTAGAATTTCTTTAATAACTTATTGTATAACCCACATGAAATTAAAGTGTAGTTTCTTATATTTCAATAGTAAAGAACCCCAGAAACAATCATTTGCTGAGATTATTTTTGGGGTTCTCTATACATTTAGCCCAACTTGAATTTTCTCAATTCGGTATAGATTAAGGGTTGAAATCACTTTCCGATTTTAAGAATGATCTTTCCAGTATTCTCATTTTCTTCCATTTGTCGGTGAGCTTCTATTGCTTCTTCAAAAGGAAGGACTGAGTGAATAATTGGTCGAATCATGCCATCTTCAATCAGCGGCATCGCTTGTTTTACAAATTCTTTTGTCAGCTTGGCTTTGTAGTCGTCGCTTCTTGGTGTTAGCAATGTTCCTTTAAGAGAAATTCTTTTTTGCAATAACTGCATAAGAGAAACTTCTTCTACTACTGTTCCGCCTAGTGTACCGATCAAAATCCAATTCGCATCTATTCCTGCGCTTTGCATATTCTTCTCCCAGTAAGAGGCGCCGACAAAATCGAGAATAACGTCTACACCTTCACCGTTTGTTTCGGCCCTGATGACTTCTTCAAAAGCTTCTTCTTTATAGTTAATCACTGTATCTGCACCAAGTGCTTTTGCTACTTTTAATTTATCTTCATGGCCTGCTGTCGTAAAAATCTGCGCTTGACTCAAATGACGTGCTAACTGGATTGCCGACGTTCCGACCCCACTACCTCCGGCATGAATCAGTACTTTTTGTTCTGACCGCAACTCACCGAGCCAGTACAATGTCTGATAAGCCGTTAAAAAGACTTCAGGTATGGCGACAGCCTCTTCCATCGATAATGAATCATGGAAGATAATCGCACGGTCGGCAGGCATTGTTACATATTCTGCATAACCACCTTGATTGACAAGACCCGTTACTTTTGTGCCTGGGGCAAGATTCTTATCAGAAGAATGATTTTCAACAACAATCCCACTAACCTCTATTCCTATAATAGGATAAGGTTTTGAAAGTGAAGGGTTCTGTCTTGTCAGCGTATCCGTTCGATTGATACTGACTGCTTTAACCTCAATTAAAATCTCGCCTTCTTTTGGTTGTGGTTTTTCTCGATTCTCTATAACTAATTGTTCTCTGGAACCTGGTTCTTTTATTGTCCATGCACGCATGTTTTTCACTCCGTTTGATTTAGTTTTCCTCTACTACTTTAAATCAATCAAGTTACAAATAGCCAGTAAAAAGTTTAACTGTTGTCTTTCACTTTCATTCGACCAGTAGCTTAAAAAGTTTTTTCCATTTCTTTTATTCTTTGGTAAAGAGCTTTGTTCACAGGCGTTTCTAAGTCATACTGTTTAGCCTTTTCTAAAATAGTGCCTGCAAACAAAGCAACTTCTGTTTTCCTTTTTGCTAAACCATCTTGTCTCATAGAAGGCATACCTTGAGGGTCAACGGTGTCAATAATATCAAAAGCATTTTGAATGTGCGTTTCTTCTAATGGAATCCCTTCTGCCTGAGCAACCTCCACTACCTCATGCATGGCTGCTCGAGCTTGTTCGTGATAGGCTCCGCCCGTTTGAATGCCTTCATACGTCGTTTCGTGTACCATTACTACTTGATTGACACCGACATTCATGATGAATTTCTCCCAGATTTTCAGCATAATATCTTTTTCTACCACATATGGAAAACCGGCTTCATCAAATATTTCTTTTACCCTATTCAGTCTATCTAGCTTTTCCGGCACATCAGCACCGATTTGGAGCCAGCCTTTTACTTTAGAGAGAACGTTTTGACCTTCTCTGGTGGCGTCCATTCCAATCGCTACTGTCGGAATAACTTTTTCTTGTCCAAATCTAGCACCTAGAATATTTTCACTCGTGATACCATTAATCAAAGAGAGAATGGCTGTTTCAGGACCCACTTGATACTTCATTGAATTCATTCCACTTTCCAAGGTCAAAGATTTGGTACAAACGATCACTAAATCTGATGGATTTCCTCGATCAGTCTCCAGCACGTAAGTAAAGTCACACGCTTCCCCGTTTAACGTAACGCCTTCTCGCTCGTAACGCGCTTTTCTTTCTTTACTTACAATGACTTTAACACGGTCTTTACCCAGTGCATGAGATAAATGTTGTCCGTATAAAATCCCTAATGCCCCTAATCCTATTATCGATACTGTCTTACCACCCATATGCTATCCCCTTTTAAAAAAACTTTTTGGTTTTGTTTGTTTCATATCATAACATATTTACTTACTATTTAACTTCTACATCATCAATATTGGGATAACGATTCTGTTTGAAAGTTTCAAAAACAGCCTTTCCTACAGGAATTGCTACTACTAATTCAGTGATTGGCATTGCTAACCAAATTGCATTTGCATTGAATACTGTTGGTAATAGAATGATTAAAGCACCACTCAACAATAAACCTCTTGTTACTGAAATCAAAAAAGAAATTCTAGGCTTTTCCGTCGATTGGAAAAAATAAGTGGAAAATATGTTAAATGGTAACAGTAAAAATGATAAGCCATATACTCTAATAATAAATGGCGCGATAGAAAGAACACCTTCTGTAGGTGCCATAAAGATATATACAAAAGCAGTTGGGAACAATAGTGCTACGAGTGCCCAGCCTACACTCACAATCATTACGGTTCTTAAACTGAGTTTTAAAGTACCAAGCGTTCTATTAATTTTCTTGGCGCCATAGTTAACAGACAACAAGGGTTGAGCTGCCTGACCGATACCGTAGCCACAACATTGGACAAAGGTACTAATATTAACAATAATTCCATAAATAGATAAAGCATTTGTACCCAAATGAATCATAATTTGTCTATTGAATAGCATGGTCACGATCCCCATAGAAATATCAATGAAAAATGTAGAAAAACCAGTATTCAAGACTGCTAATCCTTTTTCTTGAATATGATGTACTTTAACTATACGCAAAGTATTCTTTTCGCTGAAAAAGTGTGTAGATAGCATCGTTAAGGTAACAATTGCCCCTCCAACAGTTGCCAAGCCTGCTCCAGCTATTCCCATGTCGAACACAAAAACAAATAGATAGTCTCCAACTACATTGAATAAGCCACCTGTCAATACAGATTTAGTTGCTAGAACTGGATTAGAGTCATTAGTCAAAAATGCGATCAAGAATTTGTTCATAAGAAAAATAGGTACGAGTATTTTTACCGGAAATAAATACTGCTTAGCTAATACGATCAAAACTTCATCTGCGCCGAATAATATAAGAAGTTGATCCTCGAAAATCCAGAATAATGCCCACGTAATAATCGCGAATATAAACGTTACAAGTAATGCAATTGAAAAATACTCATTTGCTTTTTTCTTATTCCTAGTTTGTCCATATACTCGACTAAATAGAACAGCTCCACCAATACCAGATAAAAGCCCTAGACTATACAGTATGTTCCATATTGGTGCAACCACAGCCATAGCCGCTGCACCTTCCGGACCATGGTATTGCCCTACGGCTGTTGTATCTACTAAACCATATATACAACCAATCATAGCACTCCCAAAGGCTGCTATGAGATATTTTCGGTAAACTTGCTTTACATCATCTGTTAATAAATTCATACTTTTCCCTCCAAAAAAAAAGCTGGATAAGAAAATGGATATAATATCCATTTCTCTTATCCAGCCTATTACTTTAAAATATGCCCTCC
Source organism: Marinilactibacillus kalidii (assembly GCF_017599325.1). Taxonomy (GTDB): domain Bacteria; phylum Bacillota; class Bacilli; order Lactobacillales; family Carnobacteriaceae_A; genus Marinilactibacillus; species Marinilactibacillus kalidii. The sequence continues at coordinate 109,881 of NZ_JAGFVM010000014.1, forward strand.
GAGTAAAAATATATTCAGTTAAAATTTTGATTTTCTTACTCAGAAAAGTTAAATCATCAATTATTGTTCATCATTCACTTTACGAAAAACTATGCCTTTACATCATTCCGCCCATTGCGCTTGGATCCATTCCAGCGCCTGGTGCTTCTGGTTCAGGAATATCTGCAACTGCAGCTTCAGTTGTGAGTAAGAGTGCAGATACAGATGCAGCGTTTTGTAATGCAGAACGGGTTACTTTAGTCGGATCAATGATGCCCGCTTCTACCATGTTGACCATTTCGCCTGTTGCAGCATTGAATCCAATACCTGGCTCAACATGTTTCAGACGTTCAACGATTACACTTCCATCAAGACCCGCATTAAATGCAATTTGACGTACCGGTTCTTCTAGTGCACGAATAACGATTTTCACGCCGGTCGCTTCATCACCCGTTGCTTCGATTTCTTGAAGTTGACTTAAGATGTTGATGTAGGCAGTACCCCCACCAGCAATCACGCCTTCTTCTACAGCCGCACGTGCAGCATTCAAAGCATCTTCAATACGTAGTTTACGTTCTTTGATTTCAGTTTCTGTTGCTGCCCCAACTTTGATGACAGCTACACCACCAGCAAGTTTTGCAATACGTTCTTGTAATTTTTCACGATCAAATTCAGAATTTGTTTCTTCTGATTGTGCGCGAAGCATGGCAACACGTTGTTCGATCATGCCTTTGTCGCCTGTACCTTCAACGAGTGTTGTATCATCTTTTGTGACAACAGCTTTTCCAGCTACACCTAATTGATCGATCGTCATGTCTTTCAAGTCTAGTCCAAGATCATCTGTGATCACTGTTCCGTTTGTCAGAATCGCGATATCTTCAAGCATTCCTTTACGACGATCACCGAAACCAGGTGCTTTAACCGCTACAACGTTCAGTGTTCCTCTGATTTTGTTTAAGACAAGCGTTGGTAACGCTTCTCCTTCGATATCATCTGCAATGATCAATAGAGAACGGTTTTGTTGCATGATGTTCTCAAGAACCGGTAGAATATCTTGAACAGAAGAGATTTTTTTATCTGTAATCAATACATATGGATTATCTAAACTTGCTTCCATTTTTTCGTTATCTGTTACCATGTATTGTGATAAATAGCCGCGGTCAAATTGCATACCTTCTACTACATCTAGTTCTGTTTCGATACCTTGAGATTCTTCAATCGTAATAACGCCATCGCTGCCTACTTTTTCCATCGCATCCGCTAATAATTGACCGATTTCTTCATCTCCTGAAGAGATTGCTGCGATTTGTGCAATCGATTCTTTTCCTTCAACTTTTGTAGAAACTGCGTGTAACGCTTCTACTGCTTTTCTTGTTGCTTTTTCGATTCCGCGACGAATACCCACCGGGTTAGCGCCAGCAGTTACATTTTTCATACCTTCATTGACGATTGCTTGAGCTAATACAGTTGCTGTTGTTGTACCATCACCAGCGATATCGTTTGTTTTACTTGCTACTTCTGCTACTAATTGTGCACCCATATTTTCGAATTGATCTTCTAATTCGATTTCTTTCGCGATCGTTACACCATCGTTAGTGATTTGTGGCGCACCAAATGCTTTATCTAAGATAACGTTTCTACCTTTGGGTCCTAACGTTACTTTAACTGTGTTTGCTAATTTATCTACACCGCGCAGCATTGCTGAACGTGCGTCTTCAGAAAATTTAATATCTTTAGCCATAATTACCATCCACCTCTTGATTAATTTTTATTTTTTACGATTTCTTTTTAGTCTTCGCTCAATTGCGTTTGATTTTATTCTACGATCGCGATAATATCCGTATCTTTAACGACTAGATATTCTTTTCCTTCGTACTTAACTTCAGAACCGGTATATTTCTCAAAAATCACTTTATCGTCTACCGAAACATCCATTTCTGCACGTTTGCCATCCTCAAGCACTTTACCACTTCCGACTGCTACGACTTTAGCTGTCTGTGGTTTTTCTTTTGCTGATTCCGGTAAAACAAGTCCGCTTACCGTTTTTTCTTCTTCTTTGATAACTTCTAGAAGAACACGATTTCCTAAAGGTTTTAACATAATGTGATCCCTCCGCTAATAGTTAGTTAATTTGATTCATGTTAGCACTCGACGATTGCGAGTGCTAACTCCAATACTTAGTATATTCAAAACAATGATTTCTTGCAACCCTTTTGAAGTTAAAAAAATGATTAAAAATATCCAGTGGAATACACCCTATTTTTATGTTAAGTTACTAGTATTGTCAACTAATATTGGAAGTTCATGAATTGTGAGGATGAATACTTTGGAAATAAAAAAAATGCGCAATACTGGACTAAAGATTGTATCGATTTATCTCATTGTCCAATTACTTTCTGTGGCTAGTCAACTTTTACCCTCTTCAATACAACCCACAGGATCAATCCTATCTCAAATTTTCTTGTTCATTTTTGGTGCGAGTCTAATGATTTACTTAGATAGAAAAGATCAATTCAACTTGCCCTATGAGCAAGCATTTCGTCATCGAATAGGTCGGATTTTATTGTGGGGAATCCTAGGAGTATTTTTAGCCGTTATTCTTCAGTTTCTTGCACTACAAATCGAAGTACGTTTTTTCGGTACGCCGGTTAATTCTCAGAACACAGTGACGCTTTTGGCCATCATCAGACAGTATCCCTATTTTGTGATGATTACCTCTATAGCAGGTCCAATTATGGAAGAATTTGTTTTCAGAAAAGTATTGTTTGGTCTTTCTTTAGGTAAACTAGGCGGTATTGGTGCAGGGGTCATTAGCTCACTTGCTTTTGCGTTGTTTCACATAGATGGTAGGATTTTAGTTTATTCGACTATGGGTCTTGTATTTTCATGGGTTTACTATAAATCTGGAAACATCTGGGCACCTATATTAGCTCACTGCTTGATGAACACTCTCGTGGTCCTTCAAACATTCTAAGGTTATCTGGTTTTAAAATAGAAAGGAATTTTTAATGACAAACAAGCAAATGATCACTTATATTACTTTTAAATTCGTTATGTTCGCTTTACTTCTTTATCTATCTATTAACGCCGTTCAAACGAACGGTTGGGGTTTATTCCCTCTAATATTTGTCTTTTTAGCTACAAGAGATTTTGTGCAAGGAACCCGTTTATTGCAAGTCTACTACAAGGTGAAAAAAAATTATAAAGCTTAAAAAAAGCAGGCGACAAATTCAGTAAGCTGAATTTGTCGCCTGCTTTTCAATTAGCGTTATTCTTCTACGAATAATTCTCCTGTATCTTCATCAATCACAACATCTTCATCAGCTTCGTCCAAGTCTTGATAGTAGTTGATAAAGTAAATCAATGTTTGTAGTTCATTAGTCAAATCAACATTGTGTACACGAATGTTCTCTGGTACATTTACACGAATCGGTGTAAAGTTCATAATGCCTTTAACGCCACCTTCAACCAGTTTATTCGCCATTTCTTGAGCGATCTCCGATGGAACAGTCAATATCGCAACATCAATTTGCTGCAAGTCTAGCTGTTCAACCATTTCGTCAATATGATAAACTGGAACGCCTTGATGAACTGTGCCGATCAATGCTTCGTTTACATCAAATCCTGCACTGATTCTCGTATTATTACTGCGTCTAAAATTATAGTTTAATAATGCTTGTCCAAGATTTCCGACACCAATCAAAGCAACATTGGTCAGGCGGTCTTGGTTAAGTGTCTTACTGAAGAAATTCATTAACGCCTCGACGTCATAACCATATCCTCTTTTTCCTAAAGCACCGAAATAAGAGAAATCTCTTCGAATGGTTGCACTATCTACTTTTACTGCTTCACTTAATTTTGCAGAGGATACACGACTTTTTCCCGCTTCGTGGAGAAAGCGTAGATAACGATAATAAAGGGGTAACCTTCTTGCAGTTGCTTTTGGGATTTTCTTTTCTACCATATTTTTTCTCCTTTTATATTCGCTCATCTGATTAGCGCTTAAGTTTAGTCCAACATGTCTTGTAAATACCATTATTTTGCATTGAATTTCACAAGTATTCCTGTTGTTTCACTTGTTATTATAGCATGAAATTGTGAAAATAACAGTTAATGTGTACTAAAAGTAAGCGTTCCTTATAGAGCAACATGAAGTTGTAAGTCTATTTAGAAGAGGTTTGTGAAAATCTGTAATAAAATGGATTAATTATTCTTTTAGTTCTCCACCCCATGACATCGATTGAATTCCATTCCCTTTTATCTTGTTCATACCCTGCCTGTATATCAGATCGCAGTTATGCTACACTAATAATGAGATAAACTATTTAAAAAATAGATGATGCTGAATGACTACTAAAAATGAGGAATTAGAATGATTTTATTACAAACACAAAAAGTAGCCCGTCACTTTGGTGCAGAAGTTTTATTTGATGATGTAACGTTAGAAATCAAGGAAGCTTCTCGAGTGGGACTTGTTGGAAGAAATGGTGCTGGAAAAACGACCTTACTCCATATGATTTCTGGACAGGAAGAACCTGATGTTGGAAAAATCAATAAAAAACGTGACTTGACCATTGGATACTTGGATCAACATACTGGTCTAGAATCCAATAGAACGATTTGGGAAGAGATGTTGACTGTATTTGAAGCAGTCCGCCAGCTTGAAAAAGAGATGCGCGCAGTAGAATCTCAAATGAGCGACCCCACTTTACTAGAAGATGAAGGACATTATCATGAAGTGTTAAAGCGATATGATACGATGCAAGAGACTTTCAAGCAATTAAACGGATACGGTTATGAAAGTGAAATTCGTTCTGTTTTACATGGTTTCCGGTTTTACGAATCAGATTTTTCTACTCCTGTTGCACAGCTTTCTGGTGGACAGAAAACGAGGTTGGCCTTAGCACAGTTATTACTAGAGAAAAAAGACCTTTTAGTACTGGATGAGCCAACCAACCATCTGGATATCGATACCCTTGCCTGGTTGGAGAAATACTTACAAAGTTATACTGGTGCACTATTGATCGTATCTCATGACCGCTACTTTTTAGACAAAGTCGTCAATGAAATTTACGAAGTCAGTAATGGTAAAGTTCAACATTTCACTGGAAACTATACAAATTACTTGAAACTCAAAGCTGAAATGATTCAACTAATGTGGAAAGAATATGAGAAACAACAAAAGAAAATTGAAAAAACCGAAGATTTCATTAACCGTAACCTTGTCCGTGCATCTACCACTAAAAGAGCTCAGTCTCGCAGAAAAATGCTGGATAAGATGGATAAAATGGGTAAGCCACAAGATGATGAAAAATCGGCTAGCTTTAATTTCTACACGGAAAGAGAATCTGGTGGTGTTGTTCTTCAAACAGAAGATTTAGCAATTGGTTATGAAGAGACCGCATTATCAGAATCAATCAATATGGATATTCGTAAGACTGATGCCATCGCGCTTGTTGGACCGAACGGTGTTGGAAAAACTACTTTGCTCAAGACGCTCGTTGGACAAATTCCAGCTCTAGCAGGTACGATTCAGCTCGGAACGAAAGTAGACACGGGTTACTATGATCAAGAACAAAGTCTTCTTCATTCAACTAAACGTGTGCTGGATGAATTATGGGACGAACATCCAACGATTCCTGAACAATCTATTCGTACCTTACTGGGTAGTTTTTTATTTTCAGGAGATGATGTAGAAAAAGCGGTAGGTTCTCTTAGCGGTGGCGAAAAAGCCCGTGTAGCTTTGGCCAAATTAGCTATGGAAAAGAATAATTTCCTCATATTAGATGAACCGACAAACCATTTGGATATTGACTCTAAAGAAGTCTTGGAAAATGCATTGATTGATTTTGAAGGCACTTTGCTTTTTGTTTCTCACGATCGATACTTTATCAACCGTATGGCTACTAAAGTACTTGAGATTTCTGAAGACGGGTTAACGCTTTACTTGGGCGACTATGATTATTACCTTCAGAAGAAAGAAGAATTAGAAGCTTTATCCCAACTTGAGCAAGCCGAACAAGAAATGAAACAAAATAATATGCATCAGCCTAACCCTGCTGTTCCACTAGTTTCGGATAGAGCCCAACAAAAAGAACGTCAGCGAGAAACAAGACGCTTAAATCGTTTGATTGAAGATGTCGAGAAGCAACTGCAATCTATTGAACAACAATTAAACGAAGTTCATGAAAAACTCAGTAATCCAACTGTTTATGATGATGCTGAACAGGCCTCTGTTCTTTCATTAACGCACGAAAAGTTACAGGCAGAACAAGAAATTTTACTGGAACAATGGGAAGAGGCAAGCGTGGCTCTGGAATCTTATGAGGATACGGAATAACTAAATTTAACTAGCCTCTATCCGTTAAAAGCTCGCATAGATAATTACACATTATAAATAGGTATAGTTATTTCAATGTTTTATAAACTAGTTTTATCAGACAAAACTTTACATTGGTATAGATAAAACGAACGTTGCATTATCCTTAGATTAGGGTATAATATAATCACATTACGCTAATTTAGTGTACGATATAAAAGTCAAAAAAATTTCACTATAACAATGATTAAAAGATTCTTTTATTGTTAGAAAAGGAGCTCGTTTTACATGGATCAAATGGATAAGAAAATCGTTGAGATACTTCAAAAAAATAGTCGTGCGTCTTTAAAAGAAATTGCAGGAGAGACTTACTTATCTTCTCCAGCCGTCTCAGCTCGTATCCATCGTTTAGAAAACGAAGGCATTTTAGGAAGGTATATTGCTTCTCCAGATTTAAAGAAAATGGGTTATCATATTCAGGCATTTATCCATTTAGACTTGAGCCCTAATCAGAAAGAAGACTTTTATCCATATATTCAACAATGCACCAATGTGCTTGAATGTAACTGCGTGACTGGAGAATTTTCAATGCTGATCAAAGCGGCTTATCCGACAACGACAGAATTGGATGATTTTATCAACGATTTACAGCAGTTCGGAAAGACTTCAACACAAATCGTCTTTTCTACTCCTATCCCTTCTCGTGGTGTACAATTACTTGCCTCAGAAGAAGCAGAAGCAAAATAATCAAAAAAAACAGATCTAAGTCCACTTATGATGAGTAGACTCAGATCTGTTCTTTTTTTATTAAAGAGACAAGCCAGGTTGTGCATTTAAAGTAAGATCTATCTGTTTATTTTCGACAGCTTCAACAAATGCTGCTGCACCAATCATTGCTGCATTATCTCCACAAAGAGACAATGGTGGGACAACCAATTCGATTGTCGGTGTCATTTCAACCGCTTCTTTCAAAGCCGCACGTAGTCCACTATTAGCTGCTACGCCACCCGCCAATACGAGTTGTTTCACTTGTTTCTCCTTAGCACATCTCATTGTTTTTGTTACAAGCACTTCAATAACAGCTGCTTGAAAGCTTGCAGCCAAATCATTTTTATCTAATACTTCGCCTTTTTGCTCTGCGTTATGAACAGTATTGATAAATGAACTTTTTAGTCCACTAAAACTAAAATCGTTATTGTCTTCTTTGATCATTGCACGCGGAAAATGGAATGTATCGTTCCCTTTATGCGCCATTTCGTCAATATGCTTTCCACCAGGATAAGGCACTCCAAGAATTCTTCCCACTTTATCATAGGCTTCGCCAGCAGCATCATCTCTTGTTTCACCGATAATTTCATACTTCCCTGGTTCTTCCATATATACGAGTTCAGTATGACCCCCACTAACAACTAAAGATAATAGAGGAAACGCTAATGGTTGTACGAGTTGGTTGGCATATATATGACCAATGATATGGTTAACCGGAATAAGGGGTAGATTGTGCGCATAAGCAACGGCTTTGGCGGCATTGACCCCTATCAATAATGCACCGACTAGCCCAGGCCCTTCTGTTACCGCGATGGCATCTAATTCTTCGTAAGTCGTTTCGGCTTCTTTTAACGCTTCTTCCATAACAATGGTCATTTGTTCAACGTGGTGTCTACTAGCTACTTCGGGTACGACTCCACCAAATCGCTGATGACTCTTGATTTGCGAAGCTACCACATTTGATAATTGACGGTTACCTTCTTCTATAACGGCGGCACTTGTTTCATCGCAGCTTGTTTCTATTGCTAATATTCTTTTCATGTTGATTCGCTCTCTTTCATAATGCGCATTTCAATACAACCGCATCTTCTTTTGGATGTGCATAATACCCTTTACGAACACCTACAGGTATAAACCCAGATTTCTTATATAACAGAATCGCCGGTTCATTTGAAATACGTACTTCTAAGAATAATTCATTCACGCGCTCTGCTCGCAGGCGCTGTTTCATTTCCTTCAGTAGTTGTGTTGCGATCCCATTACGTTTATAGGCTGTTTTAACGACAATCGTGTAGACTTCTGCTTCCGTATGCACCTTAGACCCGCCTAAAAACCCGACCATTTCTCCTTCATATTCCGCGACTAGGTAAAATAAATTGGCCTGATCGAAGGTTGATTGGAATTGCTCGATCGTCCATGGCGATCCAAAGGCAAAGCTTTCTTCCGATAATGCATGTAAGGTCTCTGGAACAGCTTCCTCTTGATTTAATAAGCGATAAACCAATGTTGATTGATTGATTTCCATTGAACGCTCTCCTCACTTGTTATCGATCAGTGACTGCTAGCAACATTGCCATCTCTAGTGCATCTTCGTGATCATTTGCGTAATACCCTTTTTTTACTCTACCATTTGTAAACTGCATTTTTCGGTAAAGACCTTGGGCACGTTTGTTGGAGACTCTGACTTCCAAGCTAATCAATTGCATCTTTTCATCTAGCGCAATGCCTTTTAGTGCTTCAATCAAAAAAGTGGCGATCCCTTTCCCTTCGTATTCAGGAATCGTCGCGATGTTTGTAATATGCGCTTCTTTCGCTACGAACCAAGATCCAAGAAAGGCAACCGGTCTTTGATCATCTGTCACGATCATGTAAAAAGCATTTTTATTGTACCGGATTTCATGAAGAAGAGCCGTACGATTCCATGGTGTATGACCATTGTAGCACTGTCTTTCGATGGAAAGCAGGCCATCTATATGGTCTTCTCCCGCAATCTTTACGGTTAGAAATGTTTCATCGTTAAGCGAAATAAAAGGCTGAGATAATTTCACACGTTCTGCGATCGGTCTGGGAAGCGCCTGTCTATGGGTCGTTAGCCGATCAATTAGCCATTGCTTAATATTTTTCAACCAAGCTTCCCCCTTTATCATCAGGATTTGCTTCTTTCCATTTTTCTTCTGCTTCGGTTAACTTTGTATATTCTGGTACGAAAGGATGAATTTCTTCAGGCACTGCTTGCGCTCCAATCCATGCGAGCACGCTTGCTCTTGGTAATTGCTGAAATGTTGGTAGTATTCGTACTTTATCTTGTAGCTTTTCTTCAAATACTTCTTGATGTTTTACTGCGTCCACACCGACGATCATAATCGTTTCTTTTCGTGCAGACAGCCTATTTGCCCATAGCTCTGCTGAAATATGTTGGTCTGTTTCAAGTTGTTCTAGAGTGCCGTTTACGAATTGATATAGTCCTGTATAGATGTTGCCTCTTCTCGCATCCATAATAGGCACAATCAGCAAGTTATCATCTTGTGGCGTATTTCCAGCCAATACCTTCAAACTAGAAACGCCCACTAATTCAATCGATTTTGTCCATGCTAATGTTTTTGCTACAGTTACGGCAATTCTGACACCTGTATAGGAACCAGGTCCTTTCGCTACAACTACTCGGTCAATATCATCGATCGTCAACCCTGCATCTTTTATCACTCGTTCTACTGTTGGCATTAGTTGAATACTATGATTTCTCTTCACATTCGTTAGCTGTTCTGCTAGCGTCACACCATTTTCTGTTACAGCAACGCTCATTGACTGGTTTGATGTATCCATCGCTAAAATACGCATTTAGTTTCTCCTTGCCTTTTCCTATTCTTTCGTCTAGTTTAGCACAATTCCGCTACCTGAGAAACCAATCATACAACAGAAGTGAGCGTATTCTTTGCTTTTTTTACCTAATCATCCTAAAATTGCACTATAGATTGATTTACCATTTTAATTCAGTTCCAACAATTTGAAAGGGGATTTAATCATGACAGACAATAAAGACAGTATGAAGAATAAACTTAAAGGCGCTAAAGACAAGGTAGTCGGAGAAGCAAAAGACCAATATGGTAAAGCGACTGACGATAAGAGCAAGCAAGTCGAAGGTAAAGCTCAAAAAGTCGAAGGTAAAGGCCATGAAACTTATGGTAAAGCTATCGAAGACAAAGATCACAAAAAATAATCATCGAAAAAAATCAGTTCACCTTTTATCACGTAAAAGGTGAACTGATTTTATATTATCTTATCATCATTAAATGAATGATTTACTTATATAAGTCCACATGGAGGAAACAAAATGACCACTATCTTAATCACGGGAGCTACTGGAACCATTGGTACGAATCTTGTCAAACATTTAAAAAATGATTATGATTTAGTTCTTGCTGATGTTGATTTTTCAGACTTTCCCGAAGAACTTAAACAAGGCGCTAAAATCATAGAAAAAGATTTATCCGTATTAGAAAACTGGGATACTGTGCTTGACGGTGTTCATTACGCTATTCAATTAGCTGGAAATCCAGATGCAGAAGCAGATTTCTATGATGGTTTATTAGATTTGAATTATATGCTTCCTCAGAACCTCTATTTAGCAGCTGAAAAAGCAACTAGTTTAAAACGAATCATCTTTGCTAGCTCCATTCATGCTAGTGATGCTTATCCAAAAAATGTTCAAGTCAAGACAGCTGAACCAGCTCGTCCTGATGATTTATATGGTGTTTCAAAAGTCTTCTTGGAAGGTCTAGCTAGCTACTATGCCTACAAAAAAGGCATTGCATCAATCGGGATTCGAATCGGTGATTATAAATCACCTGATGAAAGTGTAGATCCTGAAGCAGACTTCTATTCTCGCGGAACATTCTTCTCTTATAAAGATATGAATCATTTAGTTGATTGTTGCTTGCAAGCAGCATTAGATGAACCGTATTTGCTAGTAAACGGTATTTCAAATAATTCTTTCCCAAGACTGGATATTGACCAAGCACGAGTCAAATTAGGGTATCAACCTACAGTAAATGCTTTTGAACTTTAATAGAAATAAAAGGGTTTACTAGAGTAAGAACTCACTCTAGTAAACCCTTTTTTATGCGCTGTCTCTTTTGATCAACTTCGTACTTAATGTCACGCTTTTGATTGCCTCACGATCTTCTTGAATTCTTTCATGCAGTAATTGTATACCACTTCTACCCATTTCTTCTGTATATACTTTCACAGTCGTCAATGCCGGCGTTATGTATTTCGCAGTCGAAATATCATTGAATCCGATAATACTGACTTCCTCGGGAACTCTTATCTGGTGCTCATAAAGAGCCTTTAAGCAGCCAATCGCAATGGCATCATTCGCAGCAATAAATGCTGTAGGAAGATTTTCTTTACCTAGCTCCCTAATGGCTTTTTCCATGTTTTCTTTTCCATCATTTACTCTGAAGGCACCCTTGAAAAAGTAGTGTTCATTATAAAGATTTTTCTTCTTTAAATAATGCTTTACGTGGCTCGTTCGTGGATCTGTCCATGTACCCGATAAGTCACTATAAGATTCTTCTCCAGCAATAAATCCAATCTTCTCATGTCCGGCTTGAACGAGATAATCGATGTTCTGACGCATCGCTTCTCTAAAATCAATCAGTACGGTATCATTCGCTCGATCGTGTGGAATATAGTCGACAAAGCAAACAAAAGGCGCTTGTTCTCTTAACTTATCCACTTGTGCTGGGCTAAACTTCCCAATTGCCAAGATTCCAGCCAAATCGCTATCCATTTTCTCTTCTTCCCTATGATAGACACGAACAATTTCATAATCCATCAACTGTGCTTGTTGCTCCGCTCCAAGACGAATCGATAGGTAGTAAAGATCGTTCAATTCTTCTTCCTCAGTATACCAATTCACGATTGCTAATTTGTGTTTCTTTTGCGTGATTTTTTTTCGGTGGTTTTTATACTCTAACTCTTCAGCAGCTTCGAAAATTCTCTTTTTCGTTTCATCTCCAACGGAAAGCGTCGGATCATAATTTAGCACCCTTGAAACAGTCGAAGTCGATACTTCTGCTTTCTCAGCAATATCTTTTAATGTTGCCATTTCATTATGCCTCCTCTCTTGCCCATTCTATTGTACAAAAAGATGCTCAAAAGAGCACCTTTTTCCTATTAACTATTTTATTCTTCTATTAGCCCAAAGCGATAAACCGTTTCAGATTGATACGTTTCGTTCGGCTGCAAGACGATATTACCAAATCCATCATGATTCACTGCATCTGGTAATGCCTGCGTTTCTAATGTAATCCCTGCATATTGACGCGCCGGTTCTCCTTGAATACTGAACGCATCCATTTCCGCGTTATGCGTATAGATGACCACACTGTTTTCATCTGTATGCATTTCAACTTTACGTCCACTTTCTTGGTTTGTCAAGATTGCTTGTGGTTCACTGCCTCTATTTTCTAATACAAACGGATGATCTAGTCCTGACAATGAACTGATTTGTGGTTCATCTGATAAAATCGCTTCTTTGAGTAACTTAGGTTTTGAGAAATCGAATGATGTCCCTATAGAAGAAACCAGTTCCCCAGTAGGCAAATTACGTTCGCCTAAGGTACCATGTTTCGTACTAGCTAATTGTAAAGTATGCGTTACTATCGGTTTTTTAATGTCACCTGTCAGATTGAAATAGATATGATTGGTTGGATTGAACAATGTTGTCTGATCTGTATTTGCTGTATATCTGATCGTCCATTCATTTTGTTCATTCAGCTGATATTCTACTGTGACAGTCAAGTTTCCGGGGAAACCTTCTTCTCCATCCAAACTTTTATAAGTAAATAATAAGCTGATAGCCTCCGCTGTTTCCTTTGTTTCTACTTTAAATAGTTTTGTATCTAGCCCCGCTGGACCACCGTGGAGCTGATTTCCTTTTTCATTGACTTCAAGCTGTACTTGCTTTCCCTCAATTTTGTATTGACCATCTGTAATCCGTCCAGCTACTCTCCCAATCGTAGCACCGTAAAAAGGTCTATGCGCGATCATATCTTCTAAGGTTTCAACATTCAATGTAATATCAGCCTCTTGCCCGCTTTTGTCGGGTGTAACGATTTTCGTTACGATCGCTCCGTAAGGTATTGCCGAAAGGGCAACCCCATTTTTATTCGTTACTGTATATTCTGTGATTTCCTGATTCAAGTATAATCCAAATGGTTTCGTTGTTAGTTCCACCATTCATTCCTCCTTCTTTTTCACGCTATCATAAGCAAGCGTTATCACTTGTATATTATACCGTTTTTAAGTAGTCAGTGAAACGAATAAATGCATCTTTTCCAGCTTGATCTCTTTTAAATACACCTGCATCTTTCAATACTTGTAAAAAGACTTCTCCTACTGCATGTCGAACAATTGATTGAGCTGACTCTTCTGTTACACCACTATTCTCTTTTTTCAGTGTTTCTGCCCAAGGTAAATGCATGGCTTTAACGTCTGCAGATTTCCCAATAAGATAACGCTCAACTTCAGCAAGTTCTTTCTCTAATCTTGGTGGCAAGATAGCCAACCCCATGACTTCAATCAACCCAATGTTTTCTTTTTTTATATGTTGGACTGGTGGATGTGGATGAAAAATGCCATCGGGAAATTCATCGGATGTCCGATTGTTTCTGAGTACCAAATCCAATTCAAATTGGTTGTCTCGCATCCGTGCAATCGGTGTTATGGCATTATGTGGTGTTTCGCCTGTAAAGTCGTATATACCCACGGTCTCATCGTTGTAGTCTTCCCATGTATCCATTATTTTCTTCGCAGCTTGTGCCAAAGCTTCTTTGTCCGTACTTTGAATTCTGATAACGGACATTGGCCATTTGACGATACCGGCTGTTACTTGTGGTAAATCTTTTAATTCAAAGGTGTGTTCCATTTCTGAACGTTCTAGGGCAAAGGTATGTCTTCCGCCTTGATAATGGTCATGAGAGAGGATAGATCCCCCTACTATCGGTAAGCCTGCGTTTGAACCGACAAAATAGTGCGGAAAGGTCGTAAGGATGTCCAAGAGATTACGAATGGCTTTATCGCCTACGTTCATTGCACGATGTTCTTCTGAAAGGAAAATGGCATGCTCATTGTAATAAAGGTAGGGTGAATACTGATATCCCCAAGGTTCATCAGCTACATCAAGTCTAATGATTCGATGATTGGCTCTGCCAGGGTGTTGACTATTGCCAGCATATCCTTCATTTTCCATACAAAGTAGGTTAACAGGATACGCTGATTTTTCCGTTTTTGCCAAGGCAATCTCTTTTGGGTCCTTCTCTGGTCTTGATAAGTTAATTGTAATCTCGATTTCTCCATAGGGTGTTTGATGTTTATATTCTATATTTTTGGCAATTTCTCTTGTTTTGATATAATTGTTTTCTTTACTCAGTGCATAAAAATAATCTGTTGCGGCTAATTTTTCTTTATCATAAAGTTTCCAGAACTTTTGATTGATTTCAGAGGGTCTAGGCGTAACGATACCCATTATTTTAGCGCCTAAGATGTCTTTATCGGATACCGTATCTCGGATGATACCTCCATTAATAGCAAATTCAATCATTTGATCAAGCAACATCAGCGGTTCATTTATGGGTTGCGCCGAAACTGGTTTCAATTCTTTTTTACCCAACAGTTCAAGTAATTGATTCGTCAAATAAATCGTATCTAGCGCATCAATCTTCCCATCCATTTGGTAATAATGGATAAAGTCTACGATAAGCTGATCAATCGATTGATTTTTATTGTATGTTGATACAGACTCTTTCATGCAAGATCCCATTCCTTTGTTCCGTCGGCCGTCTCAGCAATATAAATTTCTCCTGGATGTCCGATTTCAGCTAGATATGCTGCTTCCACATTTTCAATAAAATCCTCTACAGCATCTTGTTCAACGATTGCGATACAACATCCGCCAAATCCGCCACCAGTCATTCTGGCACCCACTACGCCTGGTTGTTTCCATGCCAATCTGACTAGTAGATCAGTCTCTTTCACCGTTACTTCATAATCTTCATGTAATGATGTATGCGATTTATTCATCAGTTGACCGAACGTTTTCAAGTCGCCTGCTTTGAGTGCTTCTGCCGCACGTTCTGTTCTTTTATTCTCATAAACAGCATGCTTTGCTCTGCGAGTAAGCACATCGTCACCGATAACCGCTTTATTCGCTTCAAATGTTTCTTCTGATAACGCTCCTAACGATTCGATAGATAGTACTGTTTGTAATTTTGCCAGCGCTTCTTCACATTGCTTTCTTCTCAAATTATATTCCGAGTCCACTAATTCTCTTCTAGTCATGGAATTCATGATCAAGATTTTATGCTCAGGCAACTCAACGGGTATTTGTTCGTATTCTAACGTATTTGTATCTAGTAGCATAGCATGCGCCTTTTCAGCCATCCCTACAGCAAATTGATCCAGAATACCTGAATTCAATCCTAGAAACTCATTTTCTGTTCTCATTCCTAGTTTAACTAGATCTAGTTGTTCGATCTCTAAATCAAATAATTCTCTAACGACTACCCCTGTCAGTAATTCTAGTGAAGCTGAAGAAGATAAAGATGCGCCATTAGGAATATTCCCATAGATATAAATATCAAATCCGTTCGGCAATTCTCCGTATTTCTCTTGAATATACCGTACCATGCCTTTTAAGTAATTAGTCCATTTATCTCCTTTTTTATACTGAATAGTTGAAAGGTCAAAAGTTATGATGCCATCATTTGGAAAATTTTCAGAATAGGCTTGAATAGACTGATCTTCTCTCATAGATACAGCTGCATAAGTCCCCATCGTAATCGCGCAAGGGAACACTTTTCCGCCATTATAATCTGTATGTTCTCCGATTAAATTAATTCGCCCCGGAGAAAAAAAGATTCGATCTCCATCTTTACCAAATATCTCTTTGAATCCGCTTAATAATTGTTTCGTCTCCATGCTACTCCTTCTTTCTATTTTAGTTAATCTCATTGTAAGCCTTTTAGTAAAGATAAACAAGTAAATTTACTAAATTTAGTATATAAAAAAATCGCCTAACGAAAAGTCGCTAGACGAGGCTTTTATAGGCGCTTTGGTCAATCATTGAATGCGTCTTTATCACTTGTTTATCCTTAAAAGATTTTTGTCTGTGTATAAGAAAAACATACTAGCTAGTTCTAACATTAATATGGTTCCGATACCTATCTGCGAAAAAGCAGGTGCTAGGAAAAACAAGCCGATTGTGATGGGAATTAATGCGATCGCTACTGTTATCAAGCTATGCCCCATTGAAATGCTACGACTTTCTGAATCTTTTTTTATCATTTTCAGTTGTTTCAAACATAAATATAGCGGATAGGCATATACAAATAAGGTCAGCACCAAATATCCAAGCGCTAAGATATAATCGCTAATAGCATCTGCTACAATCGGTATACTCTCAATCTGGACGATCGTTAACAAAAACAAGCATAGATTTGCTACTATGTATAAAATGATACCTTTTTGCCGAAAGACTGAAGGAGTTTGAGACTCTTTTTTTGAAACGACTAGTAGCATGACCCCTCCGATAAGATTAGTCATCAGATAGAGAAATGATTCATCTAATAATCTTAGATTGGTTTTAAAGAATAACATTAAAAAAGCAAAAATCACGAATTGACTCAACTTGGTTTCTCCTCAATAGATATTTCATTTGATGATTTAAAAGATACGGTACAATGCTCATGGACGATTTCTCGTTTCCTATGTTAAACGATACTGGTTTAGCTTTTATTTAGCAAGTGGCTTCTTGTATTTTTCTACCGTATAAGGCAAATTTCTTCACAAAATCATCATAGATATCCTTTCAATATATCTGAAAATAAAGACTATATATGTTATAATAGTGGGGTACAAGAACACTTAAACCCTAAAAAAACTGACTGATTAGGAGGTCAATCATATGCCCTTTTTTCCACTTTACTGGGATAACACTTTTATTTTAATTATTATTGGTATGGCAATTTCTGGTTTTGCTAGTATGTATGTTCAATCAACCTATCGTAAATTCGGCGAGGTGAACAGCAAAAACGGCTTAACGGCCTCAGAAGTTTGTCGTAAGATTTTAGATGTGGGACATCTTGAAGATGTTCGTTTGGAAGGTATTCGCGGGAACCTGACTGACCATTACAATGCCCAAGAAAACGTATTGAGACTATCGGATACAACTAGAAACTCTAAATCTGTTGCGGCAATTGGCGTTGCGGCTCACGAAGCTGGTCACGCACTTCAAGATCGTGATGACTATGGTCCACTAAGATTACGCGCTGCACTCGTACCTGTAACAAACTTTGGTCAAACCGCTGCTTTCCCGATTCTTTTTGCTGGAATCATTTTTGGAGGCGGTGATTCGTTTCTCATCAATATTGGTATTCTACTTTTTTCATTGACTTTATTGTTCCAACTGGTGACTTTACCGGTTGAATTCAATGCCTCAAATCGTGCGATTCAAGTCTTGGAAACACAAGGGCTGTTAAGTAGAGAAGAAATTCCGCAAGCACGTAAAGTATTAAATGCTGCAGCGTTAACTTATGTAGCAGCTGCACTGGCTTCGTTCTTGAGTATTATGCGTCTGGTACTGATTTTTGGTGGCGGCGGAAGAGGTCGAAATTAATTTAACCTGACTAAAAAACGATGCTGCTCTATACTGAGCAACATCGTTTTTTTATGCTTTTTGAAGTGTTTCAATATAGTGTTTCAGTACATGAACGGTTTGCACACAATCCGCTAATGTAGACCATTCTTTCGGGTTGTGACTAATGCCTTCTTTGCTTTGTATAAACAACATAGCTGATGGCACATGTCTACCTACGATCATTGCATCATGTCCTGCTCCACTGGGCAACGCAAATGGTTCTATGCCATTTGCCCGACAACTTTCTGCTAATTGTTTCTGAAGATTTTCTGGAACTGGTGCTGGTGCAACGTCATGAACGGACTCGTACATAAACCTGACACCCGTATCGCTTTCGATTTCTTTACCTGCTTCAATAATATGATCAATCAGCATTGTTCTGGAATCTAACTGTATATCCCTAATATCAATAGATAATAGGACTTCACCCGGAATAACATTTGTGCCATTTGGATTTACTTCGATTTTCCCGACTGTCGCAACCGCTGTCTCATTTACTTTTCTAGGCAATGTACTGACTGCTTGAATAAATGCACTAGCAGCCACTAATGCATCTTTGCGGTCATCCATCGGTGTATTTCCAGCATGACCAGCTAGTCCTTCAAAGGTCACTTTCAACCAATAGGGTCCGGCTATTCCTGTTACGATACCACACGGTAAGCCAGCTTTTTCTAGTTTTTTTCCTTGCTCGATATGAACTTCCACAAAGGTTTCGATTTCTGATAAATCTCTTCCTGTATCTTGATAGTCTTGAACTGTTAAGCCAACATCTTGAATAACCTCTTCAAATAAGCGACCATCGTAATCTCTTCGAAGCAAGGTTTTTTCCATATCCGTATCACCAACCATCGCTTCACTACCCGTCAATCCACCGTTAAATCGAGAACCTTCTTCATCTGTGAACACGACTACTTCGTATGGTTTGTTAGGCGTGTATCCTGTTTCTTTCCACGCTTGCGCAACTTCAAGTGCTGCTAAAACACCAATCGTTCCGTCGAAGTGTCCCCCGTTCGGAACAGTATCTACGTGGGAACCACTTAAGATAGCCGGTAGATTTTTCTTTTTTCCCTCAAGGCGACCAAAAACATTGCCTGCCCCATCTTCTGAGACTGTTAAGTCCGCTTCTTTCATCCATTCAATGACTTTATCTTTTGCTTCTCTTTCGAGAAAAGAAAAACCTGGTCGTCTTGACCCATTATCTTCTGTTAGACCAATATTGGCTAATAATGATAGTCGTTTAGCAATGCGCTCCCCTGAGATACCTTGCTTTGATAAAGTATCATCGTACGTTTCTAATAACTGTTCATCTAAATGGATAGACTGATCTGTCATCTTTTTCTCCCCTTGTATCTTTTTCGCTATTATAGCACGTTCGACAATCGAGTAGGAGGTAAATCATTAGTTGATTTACCGTCCTCTCACACCACCGTGCGTACGGGTCCGTACACGGCGGTTCAATACCTTGCGTAAGCAGACTCTACCAAAGAGCTTAGAGAAACTAAGCCCCAGTGGTAGAGTCTTTTCGTTGTAATCG
>NZ_JAGFVM010000015.1 GCF_017599325.1 Marinilactibacillus kalidii
GCTGGATTTTATAATGAAGTTAGCCACTTAGGCTAACCCACAAAAAAAACGCCATGTGAATTTCATGTTATATTGAAGTTACCGCTAACTCTCAATAGACAGGATGAATTCACATGACGCACTCTAACGATAACATATCAGCACGTAAGGGAAAACACTTATCTCATTCAGAACGTTCTCAAATTGCTATTTTAAAGACTCAGAAGTACTCCAATCGTCAAATTGCAAAGGCATTAGGATGTGCCCCGCAAACCATTAATAGCGAAATCTGTCGTGGAACCATTACGCAACTTAATCGGCAAAAACAAAACGGTAAAGTTTACGACTACTATACAACTCTCTACGATCCCGATGCCGGACAAGCAGCTTACGATAAACTACGGTTGAACTGTGGCCGTCGGCCAAAATGGGCTGATACGGATGCCTTTATTGAGTGGGCAGATGATAAATTGTTACAGGAAAAGTGGTCTCCAGATGTAGTCATTGGATTTGCGAAGACACATGACTTGTTTGACTCATCTATTATTCCCTGTACAACGACGCTCTATGGATGGATTGACAAAGGCATTATGAGAACAAAGAATATGGATCTACTCGAAAAACTATCGCGTAAACCAAAAGATACTACTTATAGAAGCCGAAGAAACAAGCGAATGCTAGGCCAATCTATTGAACAAAGACCCGCAGAAATTGATAACCGGCAGACCTTTGGTCACTGGGAAGTTGATACAGTTGTTGGAAACAAAACAAAAACCGATTCGGTTTTATTGACGTTAGTTGAACGTCAAACACGCTTTGAAATCATCCTTAAACTCAATGGTAAAGATATAGAATCTGTCAATCAGGCAATCAGTCAATTACGATATCGAGCCGGTGATACGTTCTCTAAAGTATTTAAGACCATCACTTCTGATAATGGATCTGAATTTGCCGGTCTTCATGAGGCACTTCACGAGACACTTGATGTGTACTTCAGTCATCCTTATGCTTCGTGGGAAAGAGGAACAAGCGAGAACCAGCATAAATTTATTCGCCGATTTATTCCAAAAGGAAAAGCTATCAATCAATTTAGTGAAACACAATACTTGAGAATCCAGCAATGGATGAATGACTATCCTCGGAAAATACTTGGATATAAAACACCACATGACTGTTTTGCCAATGCTCTGCGCTCTTTGTCCCAAGCAACCTGAGCACGTTAGTGCTTATCAAATAACAAGTGACGTCTTCCAATAACAAATTAAACAATCAGTTGCGGCTATCTTTTTAAACTAGGTGGCTAACTTAAACTTGAAATTTACAAAATATTTAATTTAAAAAATTTAACTAACTTTACCGTTATAATCTGCTTCTATTGAGTCTATATTAAAGTCTAACTTTTAATAGCTCATCTCCATCAACATCCCTAATTCCCATTTCTTGAAAACCAGCAGATAAATATAGTCTATAAGCAACTTGGTTCTCAGGAGTGCTTGATAATATTAAAGCAGTTGTAGGACCGTGTGGACGATTTTTTACCAATTCAATTAGTTTCTTGAGCGCTTGTTTTCCATAACTGAGCCCTTGATACTTTCTATCTATCATCAAACGGGACATGTAATAAATATCTTCGTCGTCATCTGGATCATTGATATCTATGGGTTGATGAACAATTAAACTAAATCCAACCATAGTATTTTCATGGTAAACAGCGTAAGGCATTGGTGTGTAAAGTGGGTGCTTGGTTAGTGCATATGCTTCAGAAAGACTATAAGCGTTTGACGCAATATAGTCATCTTGGGATTCTAATACTTTTAAACCAATACATTCTTCAAAATTATCTTCTGTTATTTCATTTAGTTGAATCAAGTTAGAATTCCTCCAATATATCTTTTTTAAATAGAGTAAGTTTTCGTAATACTATTCATCAAGAATATCATGCGTGTATTCGTCACCTTCAAATATATCTTTCAATATAATTGTCCAAGTGTTTTGACCATCGTTATAAGTTACAGATTTTATCGCTAAAGTTTGTTCTGAAGATTGCCTAGAGAGAGCTTCTCTAATTACTTCAGATTCTGTTAATTCGGCTTTAGTGGGTTGTTCATTAATAATGCGTGCTGTTTGGATCGTAGTTTGGGCAGGATATGTTCCTCTTACATCACCCTTGTAACAATTTTCGACTAAGTCACCCACCTCAACTTCGCTAGGTGCGTTATCTGCACTAACTGCATCGTAAAATCCCTCACTACCATCAGTAGAACTATAATCGACGGATTGACTACTCACAATCAGTACAGATGTGTTATTTTATTTCTAATACATCACCTGTAATATCAGCGTTACTATCTGTAGTGAAAGTGTTTTCACAACCAGTCATTAGGAAAGAAAACAGCAAAAGTTCTAGAATTGATTTCTTCATCATAAATTCTCTTTTAAAAGTTTGAGGTTCTTAAAAATAGATTATTAACAGCTACAATATTTATAATAAAAGGCTACCAAATAAAAAAACCATGTTTGAATTTTTCGCAAAAAATACCAACTTTTGATATAAGTACAAAGAACGTTTAGTAC
This sequence comes from Marinilactibacillus kalidii, assembly GCF_017599325.1. Lineage (GTDB taxonomy): Bacteria > Bacillota > Bacilli > Lactobacillales > Carnobacteriaceae_A > Marinilactibacillus > Marinilactibacillus kalidii. The sequence goes on from NZ_JAGFVM010000015.1 coordinate 2,554, forward strand.
GCGATAGTCAATGCTAGGACGATCAATTGAAAGAAGTTGAAATGGGGATGGAGTCTGGTCAGAAGGATTTAGTTATACAATTCTATTCATGATGTTGGTCACAATTAATTTTATTGTTATTGCAGTTCTGACGATTCCTAAAGATGTTCATGATCAATTTGTAAAAGAACTATAATGGATATTTAAATATAAGGTTAAATATCCATTTAGGATGAAAACTAAAGCTGCAAGCTTTTTAGGGTGGTGTTTCCTATACTTATGCTTATTTTACAGGGGTATACTACTCGAATTCATTAATATGGTAATAAAAACCTAAATTTCCCAAGTCAAGATAAGTAAAAGTGGCCACGTAAGATTCATCAGGATTATAGTCTGTGACCATTTCATCTGGTACAATGATTTTTTTATTTTGTACCACGTCCTTCGCTTCATAAGAAGCAACAGATATATCTTTCTCTACACCTTTCAATACAAAGTAATACTGTCCTTCAGAATGTAATAAATCAGATATAACATAGAGGTTTCCTATAGTCCTATTTTCAATGGTGTTACCGATATATAATGATAGTACTAATACAAAAAACATAGAAAATCTAAAAAGAATTTTTTTCTGAAATGCTAGATTCTTACTTGGATGAAGTAGCATTAAAAAAGTGATAACACTACAAAAAATCATAAAATAGCGACCATAGAACGAGAAATTTTCAAAAAATCCATAGTTATAAATTTTAGAATAGGCATATAGAACAGTAAGTCCTAAGTGTACGATTAGGAAAAAAGCAAAAAAATTAAGCTGTTTTCTAAGTTTGTTATTCATTTTTTTCTACTCCTTCAAAAGATGAAATTAGTTGATCAACATGTAGTCTGTTCTGGTCGTCGACAGAATTTTTTATGTGCGAAGCAGCAAATCAAGATCTGTTCATATCTATTACCTCTCTTTCAGGTGATAAAACAGAAATATCCATTCCAAGAGCATAGACAATTCAAGGGAATCCAAATCCGTTAAACTGCGATAGTATCCTAGCATTTTCGATAGTGTAGTCTTTAATTATATCAAATAATGCGTATACATTGTTAGCTAATTCTCATTGTGGATACAAAAACAAAGGGAAATCGTATTTCCCACCAGTTAATTGATTGTTTGAAATTTTCTATAATCAATTTAGGCATTTTGAATGTAGTAATCATTTTAATAGCTATATTTGATACTTCGACGATAGCGGATAAATTCTAAAATTTTTTTTTATTAGTAAATTTAGAGTACACGATTAAAATGAAGTCTATCTATAGCACAAAAGAGTAAAAGCGAACGTATTCAGCTTATACTCTTTTACTTGTTTTGATGAAAAATACCGATAGCTTAAAGCAATGAATGAAGGCATTAAGGGCGGAGTAAGTTTGATGGGTTACACTTCTTGGGGATGTACAGACTTTATCGGTGCCTCAACAAGTCAAATGGAGAAACACTATGGGTTTCATCTATGTCGAGATGGATGATTACGGTAGTTAATCGAATCTCTTTTTATTTTGCAAAAATTAAAATTTTGAGGAAACAGAATGTATTCACCAAATTTATAAAATGATTGATAAAAAGAGACCGATCCCTAAAAGATTTTAAGAAATTTATTCAAAACGATATTGTGAAAGTCGATAAAGAGCACTATGATAGAAGCAAGATAAGATTTTACCAGTAAATCAATAAAGAATAGATGAAAAGGTTGGCGAATAAATAGAGTATAACGGTCGTCTATAGAAATTATTCTCTAAGCTGTACATAAATACGTTCAAACAGAAAGGATGTCTTTCATCTGCTTATCTACTATCCGCTCGGCGATATATTCGTTGGTGCACTATATGTTGGCATAATCTATTTATTAGTAAGAAAAGAACAAAAGCGTACTGTTTATAGTCTTGTTGGACTTGTGAGTGTTTTACAGATCCTTTTTCTCTCTGTAAGGAGAGGGATGATTATACTTATGAATCGGACTGCCAGCAGTGAGTTTCCTACATTCGAAGATGTTTATGCATTCGTGGATATGTCCTATTATATAATCGTTATTCCGTTTTTATTGATCGTGATGTGGTTCGTTGGAAAAAAGATATGGGCACAAAAAGATTTCCCGATATTACGAGTCCTATTTTTAGTCGTATTTGCCCTTGCGCTATATGGTTTATTTACAATAGGATCACTGTTTCATATCATTCTCTATTATGGATTTGGACCGTAATGTTAAAAAGTTCTGTACGTAATCGTTTTACATATTTGTATTTCAGATAAAGGAAGGAAAGGTATTTTGTTAACCATTTTAAAAAATAAAAATTTTAGTCTACTGATGTTTGGTAATGCAACGTCCATATTGGGTACGTTGATGCTCAATCTTGCTCTATCGCTTTATGTTTTACAACTAACGAATTCGGCTACACAATTTTCTTTTGTATTATCATTACAGTTACTGGCCACTGCTTGTTTAAGTCCATTTGCTGGTACGCTAGTGGATGGCTGGAACAAACGAAAAACAGTGATTTATTTGGATTTGATCAGAGGATTATTTGCCTTAGGGATGTTCTTGCTATCACTACATAGTTCACTCAATATGGCCTTCGTTTACTTTATCGTATTGTTTTATTCTTTCAGTGAAATCTTTTTTAACCCAGCATTTGCTTCTATGATTCCTAAAATCGTTGAGAAGGAAGAGCTCCCCAACGCGAATGCCTTGTACGGCGTTATTGCTGATACTTCTTATGCGTTAGCGCCTTTAATAGGAACAAGCTTGTATGCCTTAACCAATATCTCAACGGTATTACTCGTAACAGGTATAACCTATTTAGTCTCGTCGATCGTTGAAGGGTTCATGTTCTTTGAAGAAGAGAATACAAGAGGTGAAAAAGTCCATTATTTAGAAAATGTTATGAGTGGCTTCAAGCTTTTGTGGTTAGATAAGAAAATCACAGCGCTATTTACGAATGATGTTTTAAGTCATCTCATTATCTTTCCTTTTATCAGTGTGGGGATTCCTTATATTATGCTGACGCTGTTAGAAAATAGCGAACAGTCCTACGGGATCATTCAAAGTATAGCTACCATAGGTTCAATCGCTTCTTTCTTATTGTTGCCCGTCTTGAAAAAATGATTCTCTATAGAAACGAGTACTTCTATTGGGCTATATGGTGTCATCATATTTGGCTTCTTGCTAACACCGCTAATGAACGAGGGGTTCTTAAATATACTGACTGCTCATTCACTTTGGTCTGTGCTCTTTTTTGGTTCTACTCATTTTATCTTGTACCTATCATTTGCCGTGTACTTGATTTTTTATACAACACTTTATCAATCGATTATTACACCAGAAAAGATTGGTCGATTTGTTTCTGTTGAAACGACTTTTCATTCAATGGCTAGACTGATTGGTGTTTTGTTATTTGGCTTTCTTTTTGAGAACTTCCCGATCCAATTGCCGCTACTTGTTCTGTTGGCAGCTTCTATTATGAAATTAGTTGTGCATCTACCGTTTTTAAAAGCTCAGAGACTAGAGAAACTCGAATGTTCACCTGAAAGTAGTCACAGTAAACTGTAGTAAATGATTGAAATGATCTTACCATTTGTAGAATAGGAGACAGTATCATGATCAATTTTTTATCTTCAGCTACGAGAGTTATTTTAACCGCTATGTTTATGTACCTGCACATGAAGCTAGAGATGATTTCCCTCTGGTGGCTTATACCCGCTCCAGAATTCAACGGCGCTGCGCTGATTTATCTGCTCATGATTGTTATTGAATTTACTTTGGCTTGTCTCAGTACGGGCTTTGTATTCAAAATCGCAAAGTTAGAAAATCCAGTCGATCGGTAGGGAAAGTGTTTATAAACAGAGATACATAATATTAGATAATCTAACCTGTTTATGCCACAATTTGAGTACTAAATGAATCTCTACAGGAGGAAGCTCATGTCTATATTTTCAACAGATGTATTTAAAGAGGAACATGCTTTGGTTACAGGTGCTACAGGTGGAATTGGTATGGAAACGGCCAAGCTACTTGCGCATATGGGGGCGAAAGTCACGATCACAGGTAGAAAAGAACAAGTGTTGAATGATTTAAAAGAGGAAATCGAACGTACAGTAGAAGGCGCACAAATTTTGCGATACGTTGCTGATTTAACCGATGCGGATGATAGAGAGCATCTTGTGAAAGCTGCAGAAGAGCAATTTGGGTCGGTTACTTTACTCGTTAATTCAGCCGGTATGACCGGCGGCGGTATTCTGGAAGAACTAACGCAAGAAGAATTGGAACGCGTCATGCAGTTGAACCATACCGTTCCGATACTGTTGACGCAGAGAATCTATAAAACGATGAAGCAAAAGCAAAAAGGATCGATCGTCAATGTTTCTTCTCTTTCAGGTATCAGAGGAACCTATGGTGGGACGGCCTACACAGGTTCCAAATTTGCGTTAAACGGATTTACGCAGTCGTTTGCACTTGAAGCTATTGAGTATAATGTTCGAGTAAATGGCGTATGTCCTGGATATGTGGATACTGAAATGGGTAGAAACGGTATCCGTTCAAAGGGTGAGCGAGAAGGACGTAGTTTTGAGGAACAATTTAAAATCGAAAGCGAAAATCTACCAACAGGACGTATCACCAATCCAGAAGAAGTTGCCAACACGATTGCTTATTTATTGTCGGACGCTGCTGAGAATATTATTGGAGAAAATATTATCTTATCAGGCGGTTCAATCATGCGTTAAAGGATTGCTTATTTTTCTACTTTTTAGCCATTTCTTTAATATGCTCAGTTTTTTTGCTACTAATAACTATTAAATGCTTTAATGGGAGGCTTTAAAATGATTTTGAAAAATATAGAAACCCTTTTAGTCTATAAAGACAACTTTCCAGAAGAGTACACCATTACAAATGAGGAAGCTGTTAACTTGATCGACTACCTTAAAACTGGTGCGACAGCTTTTGCGATTGATGGAGACGACTACCAAGTATCGCAATTGAGCTCTATCGGGTTTACAGATATTTATTACGAAAACAAGTGGCAATCGCTTGGCTTGCAATTCTATGACGCGTCAAATCTTGAAGGAGAATAAGATGGAAATCATTGTAAGGAGTCTACATGTTTTTTCTTTGGTTGGAACCGGAATGGTAGCCGGAATATTTTTTGCATTTTCCAATTTTATTATGCGGGCTTTTTCAAAGCTATCCAATGCAAATGGCTCAACGGCTATGAAGGAAGTCAATCGTACAGTACAGAATCCATGGTTTTTTTTGTTTTTTATTGGCACAGCCATAACCTCCTTCCTACTCATGATTTTCTATTTCTTCACACCCATCGTATCTGGTTGGTCATTAATTGGTTCTATATTGTATTTTTTTGGATGTTTCATGGTCACAGGAATAAAAAATATTCCATTGAATAATCAATTAGAAGCTTTAAATACTAAAGAGTCTAAACAAAAAGACAGTTGGACACACTATATGAGAACGTGGACATTTTGGAACCATATTCGAACGATTGCTTGTATGGGTGCCTTTATTTGTCTGATTATTACACTGTTAAAATGATAAAAGAACCTAATCCAGTATTTTACCGGTTACACCGGTTAGATACTGGATTTTTTAATAGTAAAAACTGAATTTGTGTCTGATAATTGTCTGATGAGCTTAGAAAAAAACATTATAACTTGTTATGCCTTAATCTTTATCTCATCTTTCACGATAATAAGAAAGTAGAGGATAGAAAAAGGAGAGAATGCAATGAAGATGTCTATACGCACGAAAATTATGAGTTTTATTCCTATTATGATCATTGTTGTGTTGATTATTTCGGGATTAAGTTATGTATTTGCGAAAAACGAGATTGAAGATGAAATTGAGAGTCGTCTTGCTCGACAGGCTGGAGAAACAGCTGGAGATATGGAAACTATCCTTACGGAACACCAGCGTGTTGGAGAGTCGATGGCCCAGGTGGCTGGTGAGAAAGGCACAACATTTAATGAAGCCGATTATCAAGCTTTAGAAGCCCGTTTGATTGGGATGAATGACGAAACATTCGGAATGGGTGTCTGGTTTGAACCGTTCGCCTATGAAGAGAATACGGAATTTGTTGGACCTTATAGCTTTAGAGATGGCGATACGATTGCTTATACAGATGAATATGAGACAGCAGATTATAATTACCCTTCGCAAGAATGGTATACGGCAGGTGTTGCTGCCAAAGAAACTGTTTGGACAGCACCTTACTACGATGAAACGCTAGACACTGTACTTGTAACAACAGGTATTCCTTTTTATACAGCTGAAGATGATTTGCTTGGTGTAATATCGAGCGATATGAACGCTGAAGCCATTTTAGCGCTAGCACAGAACTTGCAAGTAGGTGAAAATGGTTGGGCATTCTTAATGGATGAAAATGGTTCATTACTCGCCCATCGAGATGCAGAAACGATTGAAGATGACGCTGTACTGCAAGCAAGTAGCGGAAGCTTTGGAGAGAGTGGGACAGCACGCTTATCCTATCCAGAAGGGGATGCTGTCGTATCTTATACAACCTTAAATCAAACGGGTTGGAAATTAGGGCTTGTACTACCAGAATCAGAGGTTTACGCAGGCGTTAATGCATTGCTGTTTAAAGTTGCGCTGATTGCAATCCTATTAATACTATTAACGACAGTAGCGATGGTGATTCTGGCTTCTAAAATCACTAAACCGATTCGTGCACTAAGTGAAGAAGTGAAACATGTCGCAGAAGGCGATTTGTCTAGACAATTGTCTGTAACGTCTAAAGACGAAACCGGCGAGTTGACGATGAGTTTCAATTTAATGGTAACGAACTTACAGAATTTGATTGCATCTGTAAGAGAATCTGTCCACACTTCTTCGGATGCCGTTTCTCAACTCAGTGCGATTTCAGAAGAAACAATGGCGACAAGTGAGCAAATTAGTCGTGCCATTCAAGATGTAGCAGAAGGGACAACAAGTGCAGCTGCTGCAGCTGAAGAATCATCTAATAAAACGACAGCCTTGTCTCAACAGTTATCGGCCTTGTCTGTTATCTCCAAATCATTACATCAACAATCGGAGAAAGTAGATGAAACGAATCAAAAAGGTAGCGAAAAGACGAGTGTACTGCAAGTTAAAGCAGAACAGACGGATGAAATGATCGGTCATGTAGAATTAGTGGTTAAAGATCTATCTGAACAAATGAGTGAAGTTGCTTCTGTTGTTGGAACGATTGCAGCTATTTCAGAGAAAACAAATTTACTGGCATTGAATGCATCGATCGAAGCCGCTCAAGCAGGCGAACATGGTCGTGGCTTTGCGGTCGTCGCGGAAGAAGTGCGCAAGTTAGCAGAACAAACTGCTGAGGCAACAAGAGATATTCGTGATTCGATGGAAGATATCCAAACAAAAGCTTCAACTGTCTCTGGTGAGATGGCAAATGCTCGTAAGTTGTCTATTGAACAATTTGAGATTACAGAAGAAACTGTTGCTTCATTTGGCGAAATCGCTAAAGGAAATACAGCGATGAGTAAACTCGTTATGGATATGACACAGCATATTGAAGATATCGAAGGAAATAAAGAAAAAGTCGTATCAGCGATTGCAGAAATAGCGGTCGTCATGGAAGAAAGTGCGGCAGCTTCAGAAGAAGTTAGCGCCTCTGCCACAGAACAATTAACGGCATTAGAACAAGTAACGGTGTCTGCAGAAGATCTTCAAGTCTCAAGTGAGAAACTGATCCAACAGATTGAACAGTTTAAGTCTTAAACGACCAAAATAAAAGTACGCGTCTTTTTCAGTCAATAGCTACTGAAAAGGGCGCGTACTTTTTGTTATAGCGTTATTTAAAAAATCGTACAATAGAAGTGACCGATGACCATTTAAAAGCGATAAGAATAGGCAGAAGATCATATAGTAAAACCTAAAAATAGCGTGTTAAAGATAACAGCTTATATCCATTGTTTTTTTACTTTAGCAAAAATAGAATATGTGTCTTAAAAGTGGCATAAGCATGAGGAAATTCCTTTGTGGTAAGCGTTTCATCTTAATATAACGCTCATTATTTACGATAATAACCAAGTAGAGTGAAGTGAAAAGGGGAGAAGAATATGAAAACGTCTATTCGCACAAAGATCTTGAGTTTTATACCAATCATGGTATTGGTTGTTTTGATTATTTCAGGGTTAAGCTATGTATTTGCAAAAAATGAAATCGAAGAAGAAATTGAAAGCCGCCTTGCACATCAAGCAGGTGAAACAGCAGGGGATATGGAAACGATTTTGATAGAACATCAGCGGATTGGAGAATCCTTTGCTAAAGTCGTTAGTCAACAAGGAACGACGTTTAGCGAAGAAGAGTATCAAACGCTACAAGCTGATTTGATAGGAATGAATGAAGAGACTTTCGGTATGGGCGTTTGGTTTGAACCGTATACTTACGACGAAAATACAGAATTTTTTGGTCCCTATAGTTTTAAAGAGGGAGAAGATATTGTCTACACAGACGAGTATTCAGCAGCAGATTATGATTATCCTACACAAGAATGGTATACAGGAACTGTTGCGGCAGGGGAAGTTTACTGGACTGCACCTTATTATGATGAAGGTTTAGATGCTGTTCTTGTAACAACGGGGACGCCTTTTTACACAGAAGATGGTAATATACTAGGAGTAGTTACTGGTACGATGACCGCTGAAGCAATCGTAGATTTAGCTCAAAACTTGCAAGTCGGGAAAAACGGCTGGGCTTTTTTAATGGATGAAAATGGGAACTTACTGGCACACCGGGATGCAGTAGCAATAGAGGATGATCCGGCTTTGCAGCAGCTCAGTGCTGATTTTGAAGAGAGTGGTACTGGCCGTCTTTCCTATCCAGATGGAGATGCAGTCGTATCCTATACGATGTTGAATCAAAATGGCTGGACATTAGGACTCGTCTTGCCAGAATCAGAAGTATATGCGGGTGTAAATGTATTGCTCAGAAACGTCATTATCATTGCAATCGTTTTAATTTTACTTACAACAGTAGCGATGGTGATATTAGCTTCGCGAATCACTAAACCGATTCGTGCGTTGAACGAAGAAGTGAAATACGTTGCTGAAGGAGATCTTTCTAGACACCTTTCTGTAACATCGAAAGATGAAACCGGCGAATTGACGATGAGCTTTAACAAAATGGTTGCGAATCTTCAGAACTTGATTGCGTCTGTCAGAGATTCTGTTCATACTTCTTCTGATGCTGTTTCTCAGCTAAGCGCGATATCAGAAGAAACAATGGCAACGAGTGAGCAGATCAGTCGGGCCATTCAAGATGTAGCGGAAGGAACCACGAGTGCCGCAGCCGCAGCTGAAGAATCATCTAATAAAACGACAGCCTTGTCTAAACAGTTATCTGCATTATCAGTTATCTCTAAATCCTTACATCAACAATCAACAAAAGTAGATGAGACCAATCAAAAAGGTAGTGAGAAGACAGGGATGCTTCAAGTGAAAGCTGAACAGACAGATCAAATGATTGGCTATGTCGAAACCGTTGTAAAAGATCTTTCGGAACAAATGACCGAAGTTGCTTCAGTTGTAGGTACGATTGCAGCTATTTCAGAGAAAACAAACTTATTGGCACTCAATGCATCTATTGAGGCAGCTCAGGCGGGCGAACATGGTCGTGGCTTTGCCGTTGTGGCGGAAGAAGTACGCAAATTGGCAGAACAAACGGCTGGTGCAACGAGAGATATCCGAGATTCAATGGAAGATATTCAGGCAAAAGCAACCACTGTTTCTAGTGAAATGGCAAATGCACGCAAACTCTCTATTGAACAGTTTGGTATCACGGAAGAAACGGTCGCTTCTTTCAGTGAAATTGCCGAAAGCAATACGACAATGAGCAAATTAGTCACAGATATGACTAATCATATTAACGATATCGAAGAAAATAAAGAAAAAGTGGTTTCAGCAATCGCAGAAATTGCAGTCGTTATGGAAGAGAGTGCAGCCGCTTCAGAAGAAGTCAGTGCCTCTGCTACAGAGCAGTTGACAGCACTGGAACAAGTAACGGTTTCTGCTGAAGACTTGCAAGTTGCAAGTGAGAAATTGATTGAACAAGTCGAACAATTTAAATCTTAAGACGGAAATGATTTGCTAGAATCAAACCCGAATTGCTTATGATAGAAAAGAAAGAGCCGCTAGAATCATTCTAGGGCTCTTTCTTTTCGTTTTTTTAATGAAATAGCTAACTAAAAGACATTATTTTTGTAGTCGTTTGATTTTAAAGGATAGATTTAGCCATAATTTTATATAAAGAACGATAGCGGAACTGAACAAGATCATCATCGGGATACTAAGAAAGAGTGTACCTCTAGATAAGGTTGTATAAAGAGAAAACGGGATCAATGCCAATAGTAGAAATCCATACATTGTCCAACGGTAACGAATTTTTTTAAAAAGCATGATTTTAGATTCGTCATCAGTGAAAATTTCATTTACTTCCTTATCTTTTGCTTCTTTTTTGAAGTAGCACCATTCTCCGTCGAAGATAGGATATGTAGTGACGAGTGTCCAACCGGCATCTTCAAATAGTTGCGCATAATCTTCTTTTTCCTCTTTTTTACCATCAAAATAATCGATACGGTAATCGACCTTTTCAGATTCACCTTGCTCAAAATGGTATCTCAAACCTTTGTAATGTGTAAAATGCCAGCCTTTTAAAGCCATTTCTTTCAAGAAACATTCCTCTTTTTCATAATTGTCGACAGTTATAAATTTATATACAGATTTTTTCATCATGAGTCAATCCTCTCCGCATTTTTATAGAGTTCTTCGATACGTTGTTTTTCCAATCGTAAAAATTGTTTCCCAGTCGGTGTAATCTGATAGATCTTTCGTTTCCCTTCTTCTTTTACAATGTCGATGAGACCATCTTTCTTTAACTTAGATAGACTGCCGTAAAGTGTCCCAGCACCGAAACTCAATCGATTATTGGTCAATTCTTCAACATCCTGCATGATGCCATACCCATGTCTTTCTGCTTGTAGAGATAAGAGAATATAAAAAGCTGTTTCTGTCATGGGGTTGTATACTTTGTGTAAGTCTTCGTCACTCATTTTGTATCGCACCTCGATATACTTTATTTGAGATTAGTATATCGAGGTGCGATATAAAAGTCAACAAAAAAAGAGCACCTTTTTTGGGTGCCCATGATTTAAGCTTTACTCCCAGACAGGAATGGATGAATGTTGGGTTACTTCAGCAATGATTGCGGCAGTTTCATCTGTTTGATATACGTCTACAATTTTTTGGTAGACTTCATTATCTACATCTTCTGATCGGGCAACAATGGCATTTGTATAAGGTTCGGATTCTTCGTTTACAGGTTCTAAGAAAATCGCATCTTCTGATGGAATATAGCCAGCATCCACAGCCATCCCCACGTTGATGACAGCAGCAGTCGCATCAGTCAACGAACGAGCTGTTTGATTCCCAGCAACCGTCACGATATCCAGATTCAATGGATTAGCCGTAATGTCATCCACGATTGGATAATTCCCTTTTTCTGAATCTACCTCGATCAATCCAGCAGACTGCAATAAAATCAACGCGCGCCCCTCATTTGAGGCATCATTTGGGACAACGATCGTGTCACCTTCTTGAATCTCGTCTACATCCGTTACTTCTTCAGAATAAATCCCCAATGGATTCAATGTCGTATCAGCAATCGGCGTTAATGTATTCCCCGTGTCTTTGTTAAAGTCATCTAAGAAAATAACCGTTTGAAAAGCATTTAAGTCGATATCGCCATCCGCCAAGGCGACATTGGGTGTTTGATAATCTGAGAAGGTGACGATCTCAAGATCGATATCCTCTTCAGCTAAGCGGTCTCGGACGTCTTCCCATGCTTCATTATTTTCTCCAACAACGCCTAATCGAACGGACTCTCCACTATTACCACAGGCTGCCAATACAAGTATTCCTACAAAACTAACGAATATCCCGACAATTTTTTTCATATTACTTCCCCTTTTCATTTTATAATAGTTGATACTGATGAGCGAATCGGTTCAATGAGCTGTTTTTCGAATCACGATCCGTCCAATCCACTGAGTGAAAAAAACAATAAGGATAATGATAAATGTTGAAACGAGTGTGACATCAAGTTGATAGCGGTTATACCCTCTAGCAATAGCTAAATCTCCTAAACCGCCACCGCCGACAACACCAGCCATCGTTGTTAGTCCAATTAAATTGATGATCGAAACGGCAGATACGCGAACGAGTGAAGGAAAACCTTCTTTCAAGTAAACACCGAAAATGATTTCAAGTGGGGCCGAACCCATAGACTTTGCGGCTTCTACGATTCCTGGATCAACCTCAAGCAAGGCGTTTTCGACTTGTCTGGAATAAAAAGGAATAATACCTACAACAATAGGAACAATTGCGGCAGTCGTTCCTATCGTTGTGCCCACTACCATTCGCGTAAAAGGCGCCAAAAGTGCCATGAGAATAATAAAAGGGATTGAGCGACCTGTGTTGACCAGTTGATCGGCTATCCGATAAAATATCGGCCATTCTAAAATGCCGTTTTTATCCGTAACGACTAGTAAGACGCCGAATATCAGTCCAATGGTCCCGGCAATAATGGCGGCAATGAGTGTCATGTAAATCGTTTCCCAAGTACTTTGCAGTATTCGATCTTGAATCTCCCATGCATTTGGGGCGATATTTTCTAAAAATGCGGCTATTTGCTTCATTCGTTTGCTCCTTTTGGTATTTATAGAATGTGTTTATCTCTGTTGATGGAGATAACTTTTGATTGATCACTTAGTTGGATCTGTTCAAGCGGTTGTACGTTTACACCTTGACCTGCTAAATAGTGAATGGCTGATTTCCTTTGAGCGATTGTCCCACTCAGGGTAACGATTAAGTTCCCAATCGGCGTATCGTGAAGGATTTCGATATCGCCGTAAAGAATATTTGTTGTGACAGTAAACTTAGAATACAAACTTGAAATCAAAGGACTATTGGTATTTTCTCCTACAAAGGAGAGACGAACGATGCTGTCTTCTTCACGAATATTCAAGACAGAGGGGTGCTTGGCCAACTTAGCTAATGCCTGATCAATATGAGTAGCCGTATTAATAAATTCCTGTGTCAATGGCTCTTTAGGATCGGTAAAGATAGAAACGACCGATCCTTGTTCAACAACAGCGCCATTCTCCATTACAGCAACTTTATTACAAATTTCTTTGATAACTTCCATTTCATGAGTGATAATAACGATTGTCAGATCTAATTTTTCGTTGAGCTCTTTCACTAGTTCTAAAATAGCTAAGGTTGTTTTTGGATCTAATGCACTGGTTGCTTCGTCACAAAGTAAGACTTCTGGATCATTGGCTAATGCTCTAGCAATCCCAACACGTTGTTTCTGCCCACCAGAAAGTTGAGAAGGATAGACATTCTGTTTATCCGCTAATCCGACTAAGGTTAATAATTCCGTTACTTTGCGCTTCTTTTCCAAATTAGGAAGTGTGCTTGACCGTAAAGCGTACAATACATTGCCGGCAACAGTTCGTTCATTCATTAAATTGAAATGCTGGAAGATCATCCCAATTTTTTTACGTGCTATCCGAAGGTTCTTTGGTTTCAGACTAAGTAAATCTTCACCATTTACATGAACCGTTCCACCCGTTGGACGTTGAAGTAAGTTGATGGTTCTGACTAAGGTGCTTTTTCCTGCACCTGAATAGCCAACAATGCCAAAAATATCGCCTTTATTGATGGTAAGAGTGACGTCGCGAACGGCATGGATCGTTGTGTTCTTTGATTCAAAATCAACATTGATGTGATTCAGTTCTATCATAAAGTTTCCTCCTAATACATGTTGTAACGATCTTTTTACAAAAAAAGCGTTCATCCTTTGATCAACTAGCTAGACCAACTAAATGGCTCTAACGAATTGATCAAAGGACGAACGCGATTGTCGTGGTACCACCTTTGTTTATATCTTTCTTACGAAAAATATCTCAGCAAGCATAGATTGCTTGTGCACGGTAACGGGTGCGACCGGAATAGCCTCATCAAACATTTGACTCGGTATACCACGCTCACTCACCCGATCAATCGGGCGTGAGGGAAGAGACCATCTTCAATGTCTTGAAATCAACCTGCTTTCACCATGGACAGGCTCTCTGTTATGATCTCAGTTTCATTTACTCATCTCTTCAGTGTTTAGATTTTATTGGAATAAAAAAAGTCCTTGAAAGAAAATCGCTAATTGCGAATTTCCTTCAAGGACGAAAAGTCATCTCGTGTTACCACCTTGATTTACAATGGAATTACTCCTCATTGTCTCTATCAGTACGACGCATCGTTTTACATACGTATAATACTGTGACACTGTAACGGGTGTACCCGTAATGAACTTGTATCAAAAACTCGTTCATTCAGCGTTGGCTTGTCGGACGTTCATCGTCGAGCAAGCTTCAAAAGACCATTTTCCTATTGATTCATCTTACCCATTTTCACCAGACAGGGCTCTCTGAAAAGATTTCCGAATAGTACTTATCCTTACGCTTTTCTATTTTCTTTCACTTGTTGCTCATTACTATAGCAAGAGAGACTAAGGACTGTCAACAAAAAAATTAAAATAACTAAAAAAGCTTATCGTACTAGTTGGTTTTAAAATAATGAAGGTGGTATAGGACTAAAACGAATTACTTTATGCAATCTGTTAAGTGATATCAAAGCGCTGCAGCCGCTTGCTGTTGAACAAGGACGGTGCCTTTAGCCAGTTTTTGTAAATCAAGTATACGAGTCAATTCAATTTCATTGACCAATTTTTTAGCTAGTACCAATTCCCTTATAGCTACCCCTGTTAAAAGAGATTCTTTTGCAAGTGTGCTGGCTTCGAGATAACCGATATATGGGCACAAAGCAGTAGCGATACCGACACTATTTTCAACTTGCTGTAAACAATGATCTTCATTCGCAGTAATGCCGATAATATAATTATCTGCCAATGTAAAGACTGCATTTGTCAGCAAGTCGATCGAGCTGAATAAATTTCTGAAGATGATGGGTTCAAAAGCATTTAATTCAAGTTGACCACTCTCAGCAGCCATTGAGATCGTCACATCATGACCAACAATTTGATAGGCTACTTGAGAAACGACTTCTGGAATCACTGGATTGACCTTTCCTGGCATGATAGACGAACCGTTTTGTTTGGCAGGTAAATTGATTTCTCCGAAACCAGTCTTAGGACCGCTAGATAAAAGACGTAAATCATTGCTCATTTTAGATAAAGTCAATGCAGTGGTTTTGATTGAACTAGAGACACGGACAAAACCGTCGACGTTTTGCGTAGCATCGAACAAGTCATCCGCTTGTCTTAAAGGTAAATTTACTTCATGAGCAAGATTTTCAGTAATATTCGCACAATAGCCAGAAGAGGCATTGATCGAATTGCCGATAGCAGTCGCACCAATATTGATTGTATGCATATCATCGGTAATGGTAGTCAAATGACGTAATTCTCTTTGTATAGCAGATTGATAGGCTTTAAAAGAACGGCCGAGCGTTGTAGGGACGGCATCTTGTAATTGTGTTCTGCCCATTTTTATGATATCAGAGAATGCCTCTGCTTTTGCTTCAAGTAAAGCCTCTAGATAAGAAAGACTAGAAATCAACCGTGGCATTAATGCTAGAACGGTCAATTTGCCTGCTGTGGGGAAGACATCATTTGTGGACTGAGCGTAATTAACATGATCATTTGGGTGAACTAAATCATAAGTCGTTTTCGAACCACCGAGCAGTTCGCTCGCACGGTGAGCAAGCACTTCATTCATATTCATATTTGCGGAGGTTCCAGCACCGCCTTGAATCGCATCGACAATAAAGGCATCTGAGAATTGCCCATCTGCCACCTCATCACTTGCGCGCATGATTGCTTCGGCAATAGGTTGAGATAGGTGATGTTCTTGATAATTTGTTCGGGCCGCCGCTTTCTTTACTAAAGCCAAATGTTTTATGAAAACGGGATGCATTAGTTCTCCAGAAATACTGAAATTTTGCTTGGCTCTTAAAGATTGAATCCCATAGTAGGCTTCTTCTGGTATGGGTAAACTGCCAATGGAATCTTGTTCGATGCGATCTGTCATAAATGTATACTCCTTTTAAGTAAATCATCAGTGTAGTTGTAAAGTTGCAAACAAACGATACCACCTGATCAGAACAGAGTAAACAGAGAAAGACAGATAAAAAAATAATAGTGGTATAGTTTGTATTTGCAAAAGAAATCAGTGTAAAATGATGGATTTAATTAATTTACTGAAGGCGCTAGAGAAGATGAGAAAGTCTAAAAAGAGTAGTTGACTTCTCTTTTTGAACTAACTATAATTGGAATGTGAAGTTGACTACTCATTTTTACAAAGGAGCATACAATGCAAGTAGTGAATAAAGTTCTTGAATACAGGAAAAAGCAACAATGGACGCAAGAAACACTCTCAAAAAAAGTGCAGGTCTCAAGAAAAACCATCGTAACGTTAGAAAAAGGCAACTATACGCCTTCACTGTTATTAGCTTTACAATTGGCCAAGGTACTCGAAGTTGATATCAATAAACTATTTTATTTAGAGGAGGATTGAAAATGAAAAAAATTCTATTCGAACAAGTAGGTAATACTGGAATGGTTGGATTGTTCATCTCAGCTTTAGTGCAGTCCATTACAATGGGCTCGACAATCAATGAGAACGGTTTAGTCATCACCTTTGGACCACTCTTTACATGGTTTATAGCATACAGTGTTTTATTCGGACTAGCGCGTATTTTGTTTAGTCGGTCTAAATCAAATGGTGGATACAATCCCGCAAAAGGCGAATTTAGTTCAGAAGATGAAAGAGAAAGAACGATTGCCTATAAGGCCGTCAGCACCGCTTATAAAGTCATTATCGCATTTTCGTTGCTTAGTTGCTTTGGACTGTTCATTTTTGGTTTACTCATAACTGATTTAATGATATTTAAAGTGATCGCATTAAGTATAGTTGGTCTATTGATTGTCTGCGGGTTTACGGTTTATACGATCTCTTGGATCGTGCTCGATTTGAAAGGTGAGTAAAAAGATAGAGCCACCGCTTCGAAAAAGAAACGGTGGCTCTATTACGATTCTCTATACGAGACTAACATGTTGAATAGTGATTTCCATTGTATCACTTGATGGTTCGGAAGTAAGTTGAACAGTCCATACTCGACCGACTAACAAAGTAATCGCGTCAAATTGAGCACGAGTCACCACGAGTTTTTCTAGCTTAGCATCCTGTAGAGTATAGTCTCTGCTTGCTTGAAATCCAAACTTTATCTCCAACAAATTTTTTAAGCCGTTAATCGTCAAGTAACTGACGACATAGCCGTCTGTGATCGCCGCTTCGTAGAGTGATTCTTTACCTTGGACAGCCGTATCTAGAGCTGCATAATCGTAGGAGTCCTCTTCAGATTGATACTGATTTAACGTATGCGCATAAATGGACTGAATCAAAGACTCTTTAGAAATACCCTTAGATAGTAGTCGTTCAATCATATAAGCATCCATTAGCGTAATCGTTGGTGATGTCATTGTAAGCCTCCTAAAATGAAATGATTTCTCGCTGATTAGTATAACATGTTTCAGAAAAGGGAGATAACCTATATAAGTTGCTACTCGTTTTCTGTAAAATGTTTGTAGAAGTTTTTTTAAAATGGAGGATAAAACATGCATAACGAAATAAACGTCATATTCGACCTAGACGATACGATTCTGGATTTTAAAAAAGGTGCTCAAAAATCTTTGAAAAAGATTGTTGAAGCGTATCCAGTGCAAGATGTAAAGTTCGAGGAATGGGTAAAAGTCTTTAATCACTTCAATCGAGAAGTTTGGCGAGAGATTGAAGCAGGTGGCTCCCCAAAAGAATGGTTAGATAAACGATTTTCAAAGACCTATCAGTTTTTTGACCTACAGCACGATGGTGTACAATTAGAAAATTTATATAGAAATTACTTAGATGAAAATTTTTATATAATTGAAGGGGCAGAAGTGTTATTGCAAAATTTGAAAGCACAAGGATTTAGACTAATTGCGGGTACGAACGGTCCATCATCGACCCAGCGTAAGCGGCTAAAAGGAACAGGCTTAGACCAACTATTCGATGAGGTAATAATTTCTGAAGAAATCGGTATAGCTAAACCTGACCCTACATTCTTTTCACCACTGTTTGATCAACACCAAATGATCTCAACTGAGAATACAGTCATGATTGGCGATTCCCTACAATCAGATATTCTAGGTGCAGCAAATGCTGGAATAACCAGTATCTGGTTTAATCCTCTACAAGTTAAAAACCAGACATCGATCTTGCCAGATTTTGAGGTTTATTCATACCAAGAGTTAGAGGACTTATTAACAGCAAATGTTTTACAATCTGTAGAATAAGTAAAAATCGACGCCGGCTATTGTATCGTACGGGGTGCATTGCGTGTATAGTGTTTTTAAAAACAAACCTGACTAAAAGTGACTAGAAGCTTAATGGTTAATGATAGAAGTGAAAAAAATAAGCATTAAAGAAAAGAACACAAAAAAATGTTTTCATGATAGCCCTTTCGAATTGATTTTTAGCTTAACGAATTCTAAATACTTACGATAATTAGTAAGTAAGAAATAGGAGGAGAAAGCCATGAAAGTATCGATTCGAACGAAGCTATTAAGCTTTATCCCAATCATGATTTTGGTAGTAGTCTTGATTGCGGGAATCAGTTATCGTTTTGCAAGAGAGGAAATTGAGCATCAAATTGAAGAAAAATTAATAAGTGAAGCAGGACAAGTCTCTGGAGGTATGGAAGTTGAACTGGCTGAGTATCAGCGAATAGGGGAAACTTTGTCAGAAGTAGTAGGAGCAGAAGGCACGTCGTTAGGTGAGAGTAACTACGAAGCACTGCTAGGAAGAACAGTAGGGTTGAGTGATTCCTTGCTTGGAATCGGCATCTTTTTTGAACCGTATGCATACGATGAGAACCTTGAGTTCTTCGCACCATATAGTTTTAGAGAAGATGGAAATATCTCATTTACAGATGTTTATGCGCAACCTGATTACGATTATCCCAATCAAGATTGGTATGTAGCAGGAAAAGAAGCTGGAGAAGCGACTTGGACAGCACCGTTTTATGATGAAGCATTAGGAACAGACATCGTAACCGTCAGTACACCCTTTTATACAGAAGACGGCTCATTGTTGGGTGCGATATCGAGTGATATGGATATTACGAATATTCAACGAATAGCGCAAAACTTGGAAGTAGGAGAAAATGGTTGGGCTTTTCTAGTAGACAATACTGGAACCTTTTTATATCATCCAGAAGCAACTACAATGGCAGACGATCCAGCTCTCGCTGGTATCAGTAGCCATTTCTCTGAAGATGGTTTGGACAGAGTATCCTATGAATCAGGAGATGCCATCGTATCGTACAACCAGTTAGATCAAAATGGCTGGACGTTAGGCTTAGTACTGCCCGAATCAGAAGTATACGCGGGTGTAAATAAATTATTAAGAAATGTCGTGATCATAGCAGTCATTTTGATTTTATTGACCGCTTTAGCTGTTTTCTTGCTTGCAGCACAAATCACTAAACCCATTCGCGCACTAAATAGTGAAGTGAAATATATTGCTGAAGGTGATCTTACTCGTCAGATCCCTGTGAAAACAAAAGACGAAACAGGCGAATTAACGACAAGCTTTAATTTGATGGTCACGAGTTTAAGAGAACTAGTGGGATCGGTCAGAGAATCGGTCCAAACTTCTTCCGAAGCTGTTTCACAGTTGAGTGCCGTTTCAGAAGAAACAATGGCGTCAACAGAGCAAATCAATCGTGCCATTGAAGATGTAGCTGAAGGAACCACAACAGCAGCAGCCTCAGCAGAAGAGTCATCAAGAAAAACAACAGAACTTTCGGAACAGTTATCTGCATTAACAGTTACTTCTAAATCATTGACTGCACAAGCAGGACAAGTGGAAGAAACGAATAAAAACGGTAGCGAACAAACTGCACTGCTTCAAACGAAAGCAGAACAGACAGACGGTATGATCAAGCATGTTGAAGATGTCGTAGAAGATTTGACGGAACAAATGAGCGAAGTAGCATCAATCGTCAGCACGATTGCTTCCATATCGGAACAGACCAACTTACTTGCATTGAATGCGTCAATCGAAGCAGCAAGAGCGGGCGAACATGGTCGTGGCTTTGCGGTCGTTGCTGAGGAAGTTCGTAAGTTAGCAGAAGAAACAGCATCTGCTACAGGACACATCAGAGGAACGATGGAAGATATTCAAACAAAAGCGAAAGTAGCTTCTACCGAAATGGGTAACGCACGCGAGCTTTCTGCAGAGCAATTTGAGATTACCGAAAAAACAGTCTCTTCATTCGACCAGATTGCTGCAAGTAATCAGGAAATGATGCAACTTGTTTCAAACATGACGAATCAGATTTCGAGTATTGAAACAAACAAAGAGAAAGTGGTTTCTGCAATTGGAGAAATCGCGGTCGTAATGGAGGAAACAGCTGCCGCCTCAGAACAAGTGAGTGCATCAGCTAATGAGCAATTAACAGCACTTGAAACCATTACATTATCGGCAGAAGATCTACAAGTCTCAAGTGAAAAACTCATGCAACAAATCGAGCAATTCAAATCTTAAAATAGCTTAAAAAAAAATAGACCAACCGGATGAATCCTGTCCGAGTGGTCTATTTTTTGATAGTGATTTTTCAGCTTTCAACAATTGTTATCCCCAGGTTGTGCATAAACATGTGGATAAGCCTGTGGAAATAGTATGGGAAATGTTTGTTTATCGAGTAAACCTTATTCAGATAGAGAATAAAGCGGTATCGCCTGTTAAAAAGTTGTCCACAGTATGGCCAAAATGAATAATAAAATCTCTGCTACAGTAAATACCAAGAAAGATTTGACAGAAGTAATAAAGGTCTCACTTTTTACTTGTTTGTGGTTAAAAATCTTCACTTGCTGATGAACAAAAAATAACGTTGGATAGATCAAGAGCATTACCGGTGGTAACCAACCAAAGAGTATCGGAATACCTAGAGAAAAGTAACTACCGTAGGTCAACCAGTTGTAAAGACGAATACTTTTCTCTTTACCGATATGATACACCAGTGTAAACCGATGGTTATCCACATCTTGTTCCAGGTCACAAATATTGTTAGCAAGAACGATAGTGGAAATAAGAAAAACTTGCGGTAATGATACGAATAAAATTGCGAGTATAAATAACCAATCTCCAAGCAACATAAAGGTAGCATCTTGAAAACTCAAGGATAAAATAAGTGCGTCACGGTAATTGATAAATATGGCAATAAATATAATCCCAAAACCAAGCGGTGGTCCAGAGAATAATTCGCCCAATGGCATTCGGGAAAGAGGAATAGGTCCATAAGTATACGTGACAGCGATAATGGCACTGATTATCCCCATAGGTAATAAAGCTAAATCAGTTCGAGTAACTAAAATCAGTCCAAGGACAAAATAGAGGAACAGCATACCGAAAATATAATAGACGACCAATCTTTCAGGAATATTTTCCTTACCCATGATATTATTTTCTAGTTCTGAAGAGTTTTCAGAAGCTGTTTGATAGTCCACCAGTACATTAATAGCTGTTGTAGTAAAATCAAGCAAGACGGTAGCGATAAAAAAAATCAGTGTATTGATTAGATTGAAAGACTGGAAATAGTATAAGGCATAAAGTACACCGATGCACACGGGAAGCATGCTAGTAAATTTTGTCCGAATATCAACGAACCGCATAAATTGTGGGATAGACATATATAGACTCCTTTTTTATCGTGAAACATAAATCGTCTTTGATTACTCACAAATTCTTAGTCTTAGACAATTAGGATATTCAACGGTATAATGATAACAGCTGTTTTACATAGAATATACCATAAGAAAGAATAAAAGAGGAGAGATTCAGTTGGATAAGCAGACAATTGTTGTTCTAGGAGCAGGTTTCTCAGGTGTTTTCACGGTCATGCAACTAGCAGAGAAATTGCCTGCTGATAGTGGAGTCAAGATTCAATTAGTCAATAAAGATCCTTATTTCACTTACAAAACAAGATTACATGAAGTCGTAGGCGGGCGTATTCGTCCGGAAGAAGCGCTACATGACTTAAAGCTTTTATTTAAAGGTTATTCAAATGTCGAAATTATTGTAGATGAAGTCAGTAAAATAGATGAGACCAATCAAGTGGTCATGACCAAAAAGCAAGAGTTTGCTTACGATTATCTCGTCTTAGCAATGGGTGGCGAGCCAAATGACTTCGGCATCGAAGGCGTCAATGACTTTGGCTTTACGATGTGGTCATGGAGAGAAGCAGTTAAGATTCGCAAGCATATCCTGATGACAGTTGAAAAAGCTTCGAACATTTCCGATCCTATTGAGCGAGCGCAGATGCTTCATTTTGTCGTTTGTGGGGGTGGTCTTACAGGGATTGAGATTATGGGTGAATTACTAGAGTGGAAACCCCAATTAGAAGAAACATTTAGTCTTGAGAAAAATGAGATTTCTTTATCTCTGGTTGAAGCGACAGCAACTATATTGCCTGCACTTTCAGAAAAAGAATCACAACGCGTCAAGCAATACTTTGAAGAAAAACAAGTTAACTTACTGACAAACGCATCTGTAACGAAAGTCACAATAGATACTGTGGAAATCAAAGATCAAGCACCTCTTCAAACAAATACGCTGATCTGGACTGCTGGTGTTCAAGCCAATTCAACGATTGGACAGATAGAAGGGGTATTCGGAAAAGCTGGACGACTTAAAACTGTAGGAACAATGTCTGCAGAAGGCTTAAAGCATATTTATGTTGTTGGCGACCTCGTTCATTATGAAGATGAGAACGGAACACCGATTCCTCAAAATGCGCAGACAGCAGAACAAACAGCAGAGACAGCAGCAGCAAATATTTTAGCTAGTCTCTATCGTGACCGGGCATCTAAACAGCATGAAAATAAGCAAAAAGGAACGATTGTTTCAGTAGGAGCTAGTTATGGCGTAGGATTTTTAATGAAAAAAATTCATCTTAAGGGTCCAGTGGCAGTGATTATGAAGCATGTAGTCAACCTCGCTACATGGGCACAGCTGAAATCAGCTTCAAATTTCACTAAATATGCGCAGCAAGAAATACGAGCTGCAAAACAAAAACGGTACACATCTTAATTAAATGTGATGAGACAATCAAGAGAATAAGCGTCTATAAATGAGACGATTAAGGCGGAACTACAGTGAGCATGCACCCGTTGTGGAAGGACTATCCTGTTATACAAAAAGAGCTTAATGAAACAAAAAATATGATCTATCAAAATATTTTCATTCGAAACAAACAAGTCAACGAGGCCGCAAAACATATTTTTGAAGCTAGTGGAAAAATGGTTCGTCCAGCATATGCACTATTGTTTTCGCAACTTGGATCAACGAGTCAACCTGAAAGAGCGAGAGTTATGGCAGGGGCCATTGAGATTTTCCACAATGCCACCTTATTGCATGATGATATTATCGACGAAGGAGAAATCAGAAGAGGAACCCCGACCATACAAGCAGCTTACGGTAAGAAGTCAGCGGTTTATGCTGGTGACTTTTTGTTGTCAGTTTGTTTCAGAATTACGCATCCTTACAGATTGGAAATGGATGTGCAAGGCATTTTAACACGTGCAATGGAACGTGTAATCGGTGGCGAGCTCCACCAACTTGATCAATCATTCAATGAAGAAATGACCTTGCGTCGTTACTTGACACAAATTCGTGGCAAGACGGCAGAGTTATTTGCACTAGCTTGTTATGCGGGAGCGATGGAGTCAGGCTTACCTGAGAAAGAGCAGTGGATCAGCTACCGAATTGGCATTCAAATCGGTATGGCCTTTCAATTGATGGATGATCTACTCGAATATACACAAGATGAGGCTGATTGGGGGAAGGCGATGTTTCAAGATTTGAAAAATGGTATTTATACGGCACCTGTCCTTTTTTCAATGAAGCAAGAACCAACTTTTTTTAAAGAGCAATTTGCTAAAGAAGTTTATACACAAGAAGACTTGATAACGATTCGAAACGTATTGATCGAAACAAAAGGTATAGAATCTGCCTTTAAAATGGCAGAACGGTATACGGATAAAGCGCTCAAACTTATTCAGCAATTGCCAGATGGCAGTAGTAAACAAGATATCGAACGATTGACGAAGACATTACTACAAAGAAGTGTTTAAAGAGCTTTTTGTAGTAAAAAAGGTACGAAAGCAATCGTCAGGAGGCAAAATATGTTTCAGACGCTAAACTATTTTCAAATGATTACATTAATGTTCATATTCATTATGAACTTTTATAGCTTATACTTATTTTTTATAGATAAGAAACGTTCACAAAAAAAGGCGTACCGTATTTCTGAAAAACAATTACTATTAAGTGCTTTTCTATTTGGCGGTATCGGTGCTTGGATCGGAATGACGAACTTCAGACACAAAACAAAAAAGCCACTATTTAAAATCTGTATCCCTTTAGCAGCAATTTGGACGCTTATTAGTATGCTTGTTGCAGTCTTTTACACCTATCTATTTTAAATTAGAAAAGACGAGCTGCCCTTTAAGAAAGGTGGCTCGTCTTTTTTGATGCTATGGTTCGACTAGGTAAAAAATAATTTTACCTAGTATATGAATAGAATCGTCATTTTCTTCGATAATATAATCCGTATATTTAGGATCGTAAGAAGCTGGTCTAAAGATGGTTTGATTGCCAATCTTGATTAATTTTTTAACCATAGATTGCCCTTTATGAGCAAAGAAGACAAAATCGCCATCTACTAAATTTAGGATCGTTTCTTTTTTGATTCCAATCAAAGATCCAGCAGGAATCATCATATTCATCGATTCACTGGTCATTCTTGTAATAAGTACATCTTTTGCTCCAGCATATTTACCCAAAACAATATCGGATACTGCTATCTCTTCAGTCCCAGTAGCGTGATCCCACTCTTGAGTGAGTGTATTGTAGGTTGCTGAGGGAACGCTCTGATAAGTAACGGGCTCTTTTTCTTTTAAACGCTCAGTAGTATAGATGAGTTCTTCTGGAGAGATGTTCAATCCTCGACAGATGATGATTACATTGGCCAACTTAGCGTTAAAAATACCCCGTTCAAGAATTGAACGGATCGTTGTATAAGGTAATTGAATAGCGCGTGAGAATTCTTTAATCGTACCAAATCGTTCTATAATCATTTCTCTTAATTTATCTTCGCTTTTCATTATCATTCTCCAGTAAGATGTTGTCCATTAAACAATATCATACGAAAAATCGCATATCAAGTATAAAAAAGATTAAAAATGGATAAATGATATTGACAAGTACGAAATTTCATACTACTATAAATAGTGTAATGGTGCACAAAGTTTTTTTTAGCAAGATGTTACGAAAAATCGTATAGGCGGTGAAGAGATGCTTCAGAATTTTGAAAGAATTCGAAAAGAAAAAAAAGTATCACTAGTAGATATTGCTGATCTGTTGAACGTCAGGTACCAGACTGTCAGAGAAAAAATCAATGGAGAATCAGATTTTAAATTCGGTGAAGCCGTTAAGGTCAAGAACACCTTCTTCCCAGAATTTGAAATTGAATATATCTTCATGAGGGAAACGGATAGTTGTCTCGAAGCGGATAAGGAATTAGAACATAGTAGCACAAGCAGTTGTTAGTGAAAGAAGATACGTAGATGTTTATCGTAAAAAGAACGACGGGATTTAAGCCCTCGTTCTTTTTGTGTGGAGATCATTTTTATTGTTTTTGAAAAGTAATTTACATACTAATTTTTTGAGAATCCTAATAAAAGGTGAAACTTAAAAATTTCTGATTTATATTTGTTAATCAAGAAGTTAAATAATGGAATATCTATTTTAAATTGCCTACTAATGGGCTGGATTTGGATATACAACTTCAAAATTTTGGCAAACTAAAATAATTTCGGGTGTGTAGGTTAATCCATAGTTATTGAATTCATTTATAAAAAATTTTTCATGTTCCTTATACCAGTATTCATAAGTTAGATCTCCTTCTCCTTCTGAGATGGCAAATTCTTCACTCACTTGGTTCATAGGAGTTTCTTCAATTTTTGTATACTTTATTATTGCTACAGGATTGCTATCACCATTCAAAATAATATCATACTGTTCAACTTTAGGAATAACTTCTTTTTCAACTAGATAACTTTCTTTTGCAGCACAAGTGCCTGTCTTTTTTCCTGACAAAACTAAATTAGCTAATTCATCACCTAAAATTTTACTACCATCACCAAACATCCAAGAATCAGGCATGTTTAATGTTATACCACTAGATTCGACATAATTATGCCAAAATTTTTCTATATCTTTCACTGAAAATCCTCCTACTTAACTATAATTATTTTTCGAATCATTCTTATTAAATAATCCTAATATAAAATTTTAAAAAAAGATAGCTTGTAGGATCCAATAAGTATAGTACCAGCAATGATTATTGTGATTCATTGTTATATTGAGCTGAACTTAATTATTTGAAACCCATATGTTGTTCTCCTTCTTATTTAGTATAACTTGTAACTAGCATAAAAAATGGGAGTAAGTTTTTATGCCTTTATAAAAGGTGTCCTGAAAGAAAACTATGCTTCAAATTCTTATGATATAGACAATCTTTACTTAAAGAATAGATTAGTCTAAAATGAGAATAAGGAGGGATTTTGATGAGGTTTAACGAAATGACTTCATATGATCAAAGAACTACATTCAAAAGAACCATAAAATATCCATTTGCATTTTTTGCAGGTTTTTTTGTTGTCATAGGCTTGCCTTTTTATCTGTTGAATACTTTGTCAGCGGTACTGGTGATGCTATTTCTGCTATTTTTTGGATTGAAAGCGCAGCGGGAGGATTACGGTAAGCGACTGTTTATCATCGATAGCTGTTTACTGATTACTACATACATAGGTGTTTATATACTTTATAGCTTCTTTTTGATTGACTTGTATGCACCATTCTTAACTGATTCAATGACGTATGGTACAAATGTATTTTCTTCTTTCTTTTTGACAGCACATATTTGGCAACTGATTCTCATCTTTCAGCATAAACAGAACCCAAATGGTGCGAAGTGGAAATATCCCTTCTTCTTAAAAATTTAGACTGATCTATCCTATCTATTAGTCGTAATTTAAACCAAGAATTTTACTTAATAAAGCAGTAAGGAGGAACAGGTGAAAAGAATCTTAATTATTGGTTGTCCAGGATCAGGTAAATCGACATTGGCGGAGCAATTAGCGAATGAACTAGAACTAGAACTGATACATTTAGACCGTGTTAATTGGTTGGACGATCATACCACGCTTTCCAGACAAGCATTTGATAAACAACTAACGCTTATCCTAAAAAAAGAGGAATGGGTCATTGATGGTAATTATAATAGGACGCTCGCCCATAGACTTTCTTATGCAGACACCGTGATATGGCTAGATTTACCCAGAATAATCTGTCTTTATCGGGTCATCAAAAGATATGTAAAAGGAAAAAAAACGAATCATCAACATCATGGGAATCCAAAGCGTATAGATAGAGATTTTTTGAAATTCATTTGGCGATTCAATCAAACCAATCGTCCGAAAATGAAACGGGTGCTGGAGGGGTGTACGGACAAAAATATTTTTGTTTTGAGAAATAACAAAAACATCAGGATCTTTAAAAACAATATTGCGTTAATGAGAACAGGCTCATCTTGATAAAAAATAGAGGATATAAAAAAACAATATGAATTAATAGAAAATTTGTATATATTAAAGGTTTGTCGTTAAGATAATCCGAGTAGCTAAAAAAGTGCTTTCAGTATTTGACATAAATGTGAACAGACATTCTTTTTTGAAGCGCGAATCTCTCATAAGTGTATATACAAGTGAACTTATGTCCTATAATTATAGTTGAGAGGTGTGAGTAGATGACCGAGAAAGACAGTCAAAAAGAACTTGAAGCGCTAAAAGTAGAATTAGAATCTATCAAAAGACTGAACAAAGAATTGCTTAATCTACAGGAAGAGCAAGACTCTTTAGATTTTGCATGGTCCGGGAATCTAGGCCACTGGTTCTGGGATTTTGAAATTAATCGCGTTACATTTAATCCAATGAAAGCCATCGCATTAGGTTATTCAAAAGAAGAATTACCAGAATATGTCGATTTTCAGTTTTTCACGGATAGACTCCACCCAGATGATTATGACCGCGTAATGGACGCAATGAGAGACCATTTGTCTAATAAAAGCCCTGTTTGGGAAGTCAGATATAGAATAAAAACAAAGACAGGTAGCTACCGTACCTATTATGATCGAGGAAAAGTAACGAAGCGTACAGAACAAGGCGCACCACTTTTCTTATCTGGTATTGTTTTTGATGTAACAGATTACGAAGATGAAAGACGGAGACTATTGGAAGAAAACAAGGAATGGGCGATTCAATCTAAAAAAGATTCGCTTACTGGATTGTATAACCGAGCGAATATTTTGTTTGAACTAGGTAAACTGGTAAATGATTCACAGATGGGTGCGAAACAAACCGTTTCTATCGGCTTACTTGATATTGATAATCTGAATCACCAGAATTCTTTGTTTGGACCGTTGTTCGGTGATGAAGTGATTAAAAAAGCTGCTCAGATTATAGAAGACAATCTGAGAGCAGGAGATACAGCGGGTAATTTTGAAGGTGGGAAGTTCATGATTGTCTTGCCAGATACTTCAAAAGCAGATGCGCATGCTTTGTCAGAAGATATTAGGAATCAACTTTCTTTAGCGGATTTCAGTGAACCGGCTGAAGTCACGAGTAGCATCGGCGTAGCTCAATATGAGCCTAAAGAAACAGTTAGTCAATTATTTAATCGTGCTGACCGTATGCTGTTTAAAGTCAAAAGTTCAGGAAAAAATCAGGTTCAATCATAAGCAAGAATGAATGACTCTTAAGAAAGGCAACCCTCATAGGGATGCCTTTTTTTATGTGCGCCCGGCATGAGCGACAACTTGGTGGTGAAAGTCCACTACAGGCTTGGCAGTAGGAACTGTTAGCGAATGACAAGGGTGTCCGC
>NZ_JAGFVM010000016.1 GCF_017599325.1 Marinilactibacillus kalidii
GCTGGATTTTATAATGAAGTTAGCCACTTAGGCTAACCCACAAAAAAAACGCCATGTGAATTTCATGTTATATTGAAGTTACCGCTAACTCTCAATAGACAGGATGAATTCACATGACGCACTCTAACGATAACATATCAGCACGTAAGGGAAAACACTTATCTCATTCAGAACGTTCTCAAATTGCTATTTTAAAGACTCAGAAGTACTCCAATCGTCAAATTGCAAAGGCATTAGGATGTGCCCCGCAAACCATTAATAGCGAAATCTGTCGTGGAACCATTACGCAACTTAATCGGCAAAAACAAAACGGTAAAGTTTACGACTACTATACAACTCTCTACGATCCCGATGCCGGACAAGCAGCTTACGATAAACTACGGTTGAACTGTGGCCGTCGGCCAAAATGGGCTGATACGGATGCCTTTATTGAGTGGGCAGATGATAAATTGTTACAGGAAAAGTGGTCTCCAGATGTAGTCATTGGATTTGCGAAGACACATGACTTGTTTGACTCATCTATTATTCCCTGTACAACGACGCTCTATGGATGGATTGACAAAGGCATTATGAGAACAAAGAATATGGATCTACTCGAAAAACTATCGCGTAAACCAAAAGATACTACTTATAGAAGCCGAAGAAACAAGCGAATGCTAGGCCAATCTATTGAACAAAGACCCGCAGAAATTGATAACCGGCAGACCTTTGGTCACTGGGAAGTTGATACAGTTGTTGGAAACAAAACAAAAACCGATTCGGTTTTATTGACGTTAGTTGAACGTCAAACACGCTTTGAAATCATCCTTAAACTCAATGGTAAAGATATAGAATCTGTCAATCAGGCAATCAGTCAATTACGATATCGAGCCGGTGATACGTTCTCTAAAGTATTTAAGACCATCACTTCTGATAATGGATCTGAATTTGCCGGTCTTCATGAGGCACTTCACGAGACACTTGATGTGTACTTCAGTCATCCTTATGCTTCGTGGGAAAGAGGAACAAGCGAGAACCAGCATAAATTTATTCGCCGATTTATTCCAAAAGGAAAAGCTATCAATCAATTTAGTGAAACACAATACTTGAGAATCCAGCAATGGATGAATGACTATCCTCGGAAAATACTTGGATATAAAACACCACATGACTGTTTTGCCAATGCTCTGCGCTCTTTGTCCCAAGCAACCTGAGCACGTTAGTGCTTATCAAATAACAAGTGACGTCTTCCAATAACAAATTAAACAATCAGTTGCGGCTATCTTTTTAAACTAGGTGGCTAACTTAAACTTGAAATTTACAAAAGTATTTAATTTTTATTCAAGGCACAAATTTTTTGAGGGAAACTGGTTCTGAAATTTCATAAGATAAGAATAAAAATATCTTTTCTAGTATCAATAGAGATTAGTATTATATATAAATGAGCTGATTTTTTCTTTAATACATAATGAGCAATTTTTTTGATTTTGTTCACTTACGTTGTATATTTTAGTGTGTTTTTTGTTTTTAAGATCGACAGTATATAGAATGATTCGGTTATTTTATTTTGTTGAATCGAACGAAAAAGTTTCTTCTTTTAATTTTTTAGTGGAGACTTTAAATGAATTTATTTTGATAGATTCATGTACTTTAACGCTGAAATTTTTGCTAGCAAGAGCAACTGTTGACGAGAGAGCGATGATTCCTGAGTTGTTAGGGTACACGTTATATTTTAAATTTGATCATGATTTTTTATTGGTGAATGTTCATTCTGGAGCGGGAGTAGGTCATCCTTGGTTTCTTATTCAATATGATAGAGAAACGTGAAGAATAAGACTACTCAATAAAATCAAAAAAGATAAATTGATCAATTATTCAAAGCACTCTAATAGTTGGTATAAGTTAAAATAAATTCTGTTTGTGAATTGTTTTAGCCGGATAAGGGAGTATAAAAATCTAGAAATAGTTCTGAATCTAGTGAAAATATTTAGTTCATGTTTGATATGTTTTTTATTGCGCAACTTAATTTTAGTATATCCAATTTTGCCCTCGTGATCTTTAAGCCTTTAAAATTGCCTTGTAAGAGATTTAAAGTTGTCAATGAAGAATCTTATCCTTAGACTTGTAGAAAATGGAAGAGAATGCGCTTGTTTTTTTGAAGTTCTATTGAACTTTAAATATGAGATTCTAAATTTGTTTAATTTTTTTGTCGATTGTTCTCTTCTAAGTGTACTTTTTTTCAGGATAGATTATTAGAATGTTTAGAACGTGATTTATATTATAAGAGACGTAATAAATGATAGAATAGTTTTTGAATTTATGTAAGTTAGTAGAGGAATTGGAGTAGGATTTATTCGTTAAGAGAATGTTGAAGAAAAAATGAAACGGACTCTGAAAATAGAAAATGGACAAGTGTTTTGCGATAAAAAAAGAGACTACTTTTATAAATTTCATGACAGAAATTTTTTTTAGTTTCAAAGTTTTAGAACAAGACTCATGTAACCTTTACGAGAAAGCATTTTAGAAATCTAATCAGAACCAATTGAACATTTAAAAAAATAAAAGTAAAGTAAGAGAAAAAAAAGATAGCCATATGACTATCTTTTTTAATAATAACCTGCTTAATACTGTAAAACGTTTGTAAAACAGTGTTGATTTAATAGGCTTTTGATGTAAAACAAATGTTTTACACGAGCAAAAAGTGATATCACCTGTAAAACATTTGTTTTACACTAAAAACCCTTTGGCACAGCCAAAAATAGCACATTTTCAGTCTCAAAACTGAGAAGTGATATCAGGGTTCCCTTATGCCCTTACAATAGCTTTTGATCTGTAGGATTTTTTTCTATATTTCTCTTTACTTTATGTAGTAATCGAGCAAGAAAAGTGAGACTATGTTTGCTCAATCTGATTGTTTTTTAATTAATTTTTAGGGAAAAGACGGTTTAAAATTTGGTCTTGTACAGTATTTTCCAAGTTGAATAAGCTAGCATACTTTGTTAGTCGTTCAATATTTTTTTGTTCTTCGTCTAAATAACTTTCGATCACTTCTTTGACTACGTCGCCCATAGAATGGGTGCTAGAAAGCATATCAATTACGGTGCGTTCAAGGTTGGTGATCGTCACGTTATTGCCTAAGAAATTTTTTACAGTTGCATTCTCAGTTGGAAAATAGGACTCAGTAGTTTGAAAGGTAACGACATTATTTTGGTTTAACTGTTCAGTATCATAGTTTTCAGGTACGATCATATAATCTCTAAAAGGAGAGAATCGACTTAAATTATGAAGCATGACAGCTGTCTCGTGAGAGTACACACCTGTAGGATGTAGAAGTTGTAAGATATACATATCGTCGTAGTCGCTTTCGTTTTCCATGAAAATGCCAGGTTCTTCTTGAAGGATGTTCTTGTTTTTATAGGCTTCTAGTAGTTCGGTTTCAGAAATATTTAAGGACTTGGCTTGAGTAAAAGTAAGAATACCGTTGTTTTTTGTAAAAGCATTTTTCAGATGAATGCTCAAATTTTTATTCGAATAATGTTCTGATTCTTTATTGTGATCTTTCATTTTTTTAAACAAACCTCCTAATTAATCGAAATCGATTTTACCTATATAATTGAACTAAAACTGACAGGGTGTACTTTTTACACTTCCGCTCTACATAAGGAGTTTCAGCGCCTTAAATTTAGATGGGGTGGTACGTAATCCTACAAGACATTAGATTAATCATTGAGTTTAGATTGTAATTGAATAATAGCTAGTCTAATAAATTCTTCTTCCGTTATTTTTTTAAAGTGTGTTCCTTTAGCTTGGAATTCTTCAGCATGTTTTAACTTTAATGACCGAGAGTCTTGCTCGAAAAGATCCAGGTTAATTCTTCCAATGATTAGAAGAGTTGTCTTTTTAGATACACTGTATTGGATCTGCCCGCCTAAGGATCTAACCAAATCCTGTGCTTGTTTTCTAGTCATACTTGCTAATTTCCCTGTGAACACGACCGTTTCATTTCGAATCATTTAACGTCACCTGGTGCCTTTCTATTTATTTTGAAATTGACTGTTTCTAGTCAATTTCAAAATAAACCCATCTTTAGTACGAACCATTGACTGAATTCTTTCTTGAGTCATTATCAAAGTAGAAAAGTATGTATGGATAATTAATAACTTATGTATGCAATTTGAATAATAGTGAGAATTTAGAGAAACCTGAGTTGTCTGTTTGTAAATACAGCATAAGAAAATGAATAAATTATCCAGTAGCCTGTTGTCTATGAGTATTATAATAATTGAAAATAAGAATAAGCCAAAAAATTACCGTTTAACATTTATTACATTTCTCTAGCAGTTCTATACTGAAAAAGGTTCGATTTGAATGAAGTAGGGAAATGTGAAGTACTCCACTTCATCTTAACTATCTTACTTTCCTATACTCGATCTTAAAGCACTATTATATTCCAAGTTGATTCTGTTAAGAGTAGTGAAGGTCCAGTTTGATAAGCAAAATCGAGATCTTATATCTTTGACTGCCTCATCTTAACTTCTACTATTCTTAGTATATTTGACACAGAGTCACAAAAATTGCCGAAAGTAAAAACTGGCTAGTCTAAGTTTAGTGTGATACTAAACTTAAACTAGCCAAACGACCGCATAATATTAAACTCTAGCTTTTATAGGTAAGCATCAATCCAGCTTTTTTCTACTTCTAAGTTAGCTTAAGAAAAACTGTATTATTTCTGAAAATAATCCTACAATAGATGCCACAAACATTGTAAAAGTTACTCTAAACATAGAATTATCTTTCTCAGTAAACATCATACCTAATATAGAAAGAAAAGCTAAAATTATAAAAGTAGGAGAAAATGTATTATCGCTTGTAATACTGTGCAATAAGTAAAATAAAAAAGGAATTACTAGTAAAATATATGCTACGATGATTATTTTTCTTCTCATTATATGAATTTCTCCTTTGACGGTTGTAATATATGGTACGTCAACACTTTTTTAAACAAAAATTATAAGGTGTAAATGATATTTGAGTTTACTTTACTTCTGCCTCTTTAACTGAATATAAGGCTAGTTTTGACCGGCTGATGGACAACGGACTTGCGGACTTTATTTTTAAACTGTTCCCGTTCCCAAATTTTTCGATAATCGATAGGAGATTCATAGTCCAATGATCCATGTGGACGAAAATGATTCCACCAATGGACGTAGTCCATAAGTTGAACTTGCAGTTCATAGAGTGTATGGAATGTGTTGTCGTAGAAAAATTCAAACTTAAATGATTTATACGTGGACTCCGCTACGGCATTGTCGTAAGGGTTCCCTTTTCTACTTAACGAACGCACAATATCAAAGGTGTCCAGTAACTCATCAATGGTGTGGTTGTCGAATTCCTTTCCCCGGTCAGTATGGAACATGTTGACCGTATGTAGGTCTCCTTTAACTGTAGCGAGAGCCTGCAGAACCAAGTCAGCTGTCTTATTTGGTCCTGCGGAATACCCGATAATCTCGCGGTTAAATAGGTCTAAAATAAAATAAACATAGAACCACTTGTTGGCAACTTTAACATAGGTCAAGTCCGTGACAATTACTTTCATCGGTTCTTCTGGATTGAACTCGCGGTTCAATGTATTTTCAATCTTCGCTTGATTGACGCCGCTCTGTTGCGGTTTGTATGACCGTTTATCATATTTGGATACCAGATGAAACTTGTTCATAATACGTCCAATTCTCCGACAGGACACGATAAACGCACGTTTCCTCAATCGATTTTTTAATTTACGCGTGCCATAATTGTTTTTGCTTTTGGCAAACTCTTCAATGATCGCTTGTTCAAGTTCCGCGTCACTTTCTTTCTTTATTACTTCGTAATAATAAGATCCTCTACTGATCTCAAGGGCACGGCACATCGCTGATATAGAATAGTTATGTTTATTGCGTTTGATTACTTCGACTTTCGCCCGAATATCAGCGCCGCTTGCTTTAAAATATCATTTTCCATTTGCAGCTGGGTATTGGCTTTTCTTAATTCTTTCAATTCTTTCTGTTCAGGTGTTAAGTTATCTTTTTCTTTGAATGAACCGGTTTGATTATGTTGACGTACCCATTTGTCAAAAGCAGATACTGTAAGGTCATATTCTTCTATGATTTCTTTTCTTGATTTTCCTGCTTTGTGTAAATCAACAATTTGCTTCTTGAATTCTTCTGTATAAGTTCGACGTGGACGACGAGTAGACATGATAGATTCCTCCTGTGTGTTGTGTTTAGTATACACACCTTATCTTTTCTGTCCAACTGAGTGTAACCTATCCACAGACAGCACCTGAGATGGTATGAGAAATTAGGTGAAGCGTTAGTAGCTGACGCAATTCTTGATCGTATCGTACATGATTTTTACACTGTTTTGATTGATGGTGAAGTTTCTATGCGTGAAAGACATGGATTGAAGGGTGTAAGATAATAGAGCAAGTCATTAACCATAATTGAAAAAACTCTAAATAAATGGAATCCGGCCACTGACAATTACATGTCAGTGGCCTTTTCTCCTCCGCATTGAGTGGATTTATTTCCCGCACTAACTGGCTCTAAACTCCGCATACGCGGCTCAATCTGTTCGCAATATTCATCAGTGTACAGTCTATAAATTTACATTTTTTTAGTTTGTGAAAGCCATAAGAAACACAATTATCTTCGAAAATAATATTTTTGTCGACTATTATTCTACAGGAGAACTCACTTGTTTTCTAATTTAAGCTAAAAAATGACGCTAGTGATTTCTCACCAACGTCATTTTTTACAGAACCAAATAGCTTTTTATCAATTACATTGTTCTTCTTTAAAGTCCACATTTTATATACAGCTAATAGTTTTGCGACAGCTCTTTATCTTTCTTCTTAGTTGATTTAAAGGCTTTGACTTTATTTCTCGTTTATCGTTTACGTGTAAATCTTTTAGAATGGTTTTCGTTATCTTCTTACCTAAAAAAGTGTTGACATACCATATCATCTTTATCACTTAATAGCACTTCATAGGTAACATTGAATGTATGTTTTATACATTCAAATAAATTTAATAAAAATAAATATGAAACAACTCAATAATAATACAGTTAATAATATACTTTTAACTAAATCTTTAAGTATAATTATTTTTTTATTTATTCTTTTTTCTATATTTATTGGAATTATAGAATTTGATAGTGAAAAACTAATAATAGTTAGGAGATAATACATAAAATGGGTAAGTAAACTATTACTAAGAATACCTAAAATTATTGCTATAATAAGAAAAACTATCGAAAATTCGGACAATGAAAAGATGGTATCCATTCGAAGTTTTTTCAAATTAATGACGTTATAAAAAATATTTATCTTGTTTTTTTGCATCTTTAAATACTCATAATAAATTATATATAAACTAGTTAACATTGTTACTACAAATGCAAAGGGTTCATTATAGTTTTTATCAATAAAAACTGAAAGAAATGAAACGAAAAGTAAAAGTATGATGTCGTACTTTACTTTTGTACGTAACAAGAATAAGAAAAAAGGATTGTAGACTTTAAAAAAAACTAAATTAGTTTTAAACGTGTTAACATATTTAGTTTGAATGGATAATAAGTATATATTTATTATCCATAATAACAAAAATAGAAGCGCTAGTATTATAACATTTGTCATTGCTATAATATTTTCGATTTCAAAAGGAAGCATATCCCGAATCAATAGAGCTAAAAAAATACCATAAGTTATCCTGATTATTAAAGTAATGTTATTTATAGTACTTTCAGAAAAGATAATACTACTAATATTATTTATAAGCATAAAAATCGATAAAATACATAAGCAGAAAAAAAATATTTTTATATCAGATAATTTAGTACTAAAAGGAAATAATAAATAGATCATAGATATGTAAGAAATTATAATTTTTCTGTACTTATAATAGCTTTTTATGTTATTTAATCCAACTCTAGGAAAGAAGGAAAACATACGAACTTCAGATTTATTTATTTTTTTAGAGTTAATATTGGCAACACCTAAAATTAAAAGAAAAAAAGAGAGCAATAGCGATAATAATAGGTAGTTAGATTTAACGAAAAGTAATAGTTTTCCTCCAACTAATATTGCAATCAAAATAAAAAGTAAACTGAAAACGTTAAAAAAACCATAAACTTTGAAACGTTCTCTGAATAATTTTAGATCAACAAAAAGAGCTTTACTCAAATAATTCACGCTCCAAGGTACTGAAATTTTTATTGTTACTAAAAGTTTTTTTAACTTTACCATCTTCTAAATAAATGAACTCATCACAAATATCGGCTAATGTATCTAATATATGAGACGATATAAGAATAATTGACTCCTTTTTCAAATCTATAATAATTTTTTTTATTTGATAAATATATTTAATATCAACACTGTTAAATGGTTCGTCTAAAATAATTAAGTTATAGCTATTTAAAAATAAATTGATAAGTGTTAACTTCTTTTTCATTCCTTGAGATAATTCTGAAATCAATGTGTCTTTTTTTTCGTTTAATTCTAATTTTTCTATTATACTTTGTGGGCTTATAATTGAATTCGAGTAATTAATAACAATTGTAATGAACTCTAAAACAGTCATATAATCATATGGATCCAAATCTGAAGGAATAAAAAGTATATTTTCAAATTTATAGTTACCTAGCTGCATTTCTGTATTAGCAATTTGCATTCCCGAAAGAATATTCATTAAAGTTGTCTTACCTGCTCCATTCTCTCCAATAAGACCAATAATTGAATTATCCTTTAACATCAAATTACTAATATCTAAGCTGAAATTTGAGTATTCATGTTTTATTTGATTAATCATCATATTACTACACCACTCCAATTTTATTATTGATTATATATTAAGATAACATTTTAACCAATAAAATAAAAATAAATTAGTTAGGGAAATAGTGAATAAATCCCTAACTAATTTATCAAATTAAGTAAAAAAATTGTTTAACCAAAAATATCTTTTAAGTATCTGAATGCCAAATCGCCCATATTAATTAATTCCCATTTATGAGACCATGCATATTTTACTGCCTTAGTACCGTATTTTGCCGCGAAAGCTAAAATTCTTCCCCACATGAAGATGCACCTCTTTTCTTATTTTTTTGACTATTTAATTAGTCAATTTATTCTATCATTAATTTGTAACACTTGCAATTGAAATTTGTAATATATTAAGTAATGTTATTGTACGTCATATTAATATCATAATTTGTTATTTTAATTTTTTTTATTAATCAATTAGAATAAGTATTGAGCTGAATATATTACTTCCGTGAAAAAAGAACCACTAGTTATTTAAAGTATCGATAGAACAAATATTAATAGCAACTATTAGTTTCTACGATGCAAACGATTAAGTTCTTTTAAATAGAGACCAAATAATAGATAATAAGATATTGCTTAGAAGGAGGATAAATTTAAACCATTAGAAAAGGTAGATAGTCTATGAATAAACTATAAAGGAGATATTATGGAGTTTAATGTTGAAATAAATCATTTAAGTAAAGCCATTGGTAAAAAAAAGATTATTAAGGATTTATCTCTTAATATAAAAAAGGGAGAAGTATTTGGCCTTCTTGGACCTAATGGAGCTGGAAAAACGACGACTATTAGAATGATTGTCGGCCTAATTGGTATAACTTCGGGTAGCGTAAAAATCTGTGGTCACGATGTAAAAATTAATCATAAAGAAGCTTTAGAAAATGTGGGTGCAATAGTCGAAAATCCTGAAATGTATCCTTTTTTATCGGGATTAGAAAATTTAAACTACTTTAGTAGAATGCACAAAGGTATTTCAAATGAAAAAATAGAGGAAATAGTTGAGTTTGTAAATTTAGAAGGTAGGATAAAGGATAAAGTTAAGACGTATTCTTTAGGAATGAGACAACGGTTAGGTATTGCTCAATCTTTATTAAATAATCCAAAAGTTTTAATATTGGATGAACCAACCAATGGGTTAGATCCTGCAGGAATAAAAGAATTAAGACAATATCTTCAAACCTTAGCTCATGAAAAAGGAGTTACAGTGATTGTATCGAGTCATATGCTTAGTGAAATCGAATTAATGTGTGATCGAGTTGCGATTATTAAAGCAGGTGAATTAATAGCGATTGAAAATTTAAAAGGAAAAACTGAAGAAAAATATTATCAATTCAAAGTAACTCCTATTGATAAAGCCCAGGAATTATTATCTAAAGAGTATCAACTATCTAGTGAAGTTACTGAGGGATTGCTCGAATTTCAATTACCTAATTCGAATTTAGGAATACCTGAAATAGTTAAATTATTGGTTGGAAATAATATCGCTA
Organism: Marinilactibacillus kalidii; assembly: GCF_017599325.1. Lineage (GTDB taxonomy): Bacteria > Bacillota > Bacilli > Lactobacillales > Carnobacteriaceae_A > Marinilactibacillus > Marinilactibacillus kalidii. The sequence goes on from NZ_JAGFVM010000016.1 coordinate 10,333, forward strand.
TTTACAGTATTGAACCAAAAGAGAATTCGTTGGAAGATAAATTTATGAATCTAACAATGAAATAAGAAGGAGTAAATTATGTTAAATCTAGTGATTAATGAATGGAATAAAGTGTTTTTTAGGAAAAATAACTATGTAACGTTGATCATTATCTTAGTAATCTCTTCCTTATTAAGCCTAATGCCATTATTATTTAATGATGAAGCAGCATTTGAGGATATTTCGTATGGCATGGATTGGCAAGATCAAGCAACGAAACAAATTGATTCCTTGGAGAAAGAGAATACCAAATTATTAACTAGTGAATCAGAGGTATCATTTGTCGATGAAGTTACGGCCAGTGATAATCAAGTTGAAATAGAACGATTAAACTATCATCTAAAAGAAGGTATTAAGCCACCAGCTAATAACAATCTTTATGCTTCTTTAATAGGTACGTCTAGATTGAATATATTGATAGGTATTTTTGTTACGCTTATAGCAAGTGCTATGGTTTCGAAAGAATTTTCGATGGGGACGATAAAACTATTGCTTATACGGTCATACTCTCGCTCAAAAATATTAACTTCTAAGTATATTGCTGTACTACTAATAACTGTGACTTACTATATGAGTTTATACATAGCCACCGTTGGAGTTTCATTATTCACTTCTGAAATTAATCTAACTTCAGAATATGTTTATCTATCATCAGATGGGACGTATATGCATTCTAACTTTTGGATGTATTTTTTAGGGATACTAGCGAGTAATATTGTTTATCTCATTATTATTGCAACAATTGCTTTTACTCTTTCGACGATTAGTAGAAACATGTCATTATCTTTAGGGATAACCTTAGGATTATTATTTTTAGGACCACCATTAATGTCCTATTTAGCTACTAAAACAGATCTAGCAAAATACTTGTTAATGGCTAATTGGAATTTGACGAACTACTTACCAGGGAATAGTCCTTCAGTTGGAGGTATGACGCTTTCTTTTTCTTTGATACTAAATAGTCTTTACCTTGTGTTCTTATTGTCTATAACGTATTATTTCTTTAATAAAAAAGATATACTAGCTTAAAATTTATTCTGAGAAATATAAAACAAACATTCCTTTTTCCTAATAATAATATATTTTATAGAAGTGTTGTAGATGTTGGATAGGTTACATTGAGTTGGACAGATTATGAAAATGTTTCATATGGTATCCAAATAGGATAAACAATCATACAGACCGCTAAAGAGTGGTGTGAATCACGTGAAAATTAAAAACCTATTGAACCGTGAATTCAATCTTGAAAAGTTTATGAAAGTGATCGTCAAGGACTTGAACTATGTCTAGTTTACCAACAAATAGTTTTATGCTTGTTTTATTCTATATCTATTCCACCGCTGTCTTATTGGCTATTCCGCAGGACCCAATAAGACAGCGGATTGGGTTCAGCAGGTTCTCGCTACAGTCAAAGGAGATCTACATGCGGTCAACGTGTTTCATACTGACTGGGAAAAGGAATTTGACAACCACAACATTTCCGCGTTACTGAGTACCTTTGATATTGTGCGCTCATTAAGTAGGAAACCATACGACAATGCCGTAGCGGAGTCCACGTATAAGTCTTTTAAGTTTGAACTTGTCTACGACAACACATTCCATACACTATATGAACTACAAATCCAACTGATGGACTACGTACATTGGTGGAAGCATTTTCGCCCACGTGGATCATTGGACTACTAATCTCCGAATGATTATAGTAGAAGTTGGGAACAGGAACAGTCTGAAATTCAAGACCACAAGTCCATTGTCCAGCAGCCAGTCGCAACTAGCCTGACACTCAGTTAAAGATACTTAAGGAAAGTAACCTTAGTCATTATTTACACCTTATAATTTTTGTTCAAAAAAGTATTGATATACCAGTGTACTAATTAGTCATTTTTTCAATTTATATATAGTGATTGTATATTTCGTTTTGCATAGTTTCTTCGTCTAAACCGATATAAGATAATGTCACAGCCGGGCTAGAATGGTTAAATACCTTCATAAGCAAACTCACATCATTGGTCCGCTTATAATGAAGATACCCAAATGTTTTGCGCAAGCTATGGGGAGACAATTTCAATCCAATTAGATCACCAGATTCCTGAACAATCCGAAAAGCCTGATAGCGGCTGATGGGTTGTTCAGGATTTTTATTGCTTGGAAACAGGTAATCGTCTTCTGTTAACTGGTTGGCCAATACATAATCTCTTATAATCAACTGAATTCCTGCATTTAACTGAAATCGTTTCGGTTTTTTTGTTTTTTGTTCAATTCCAATATACTCTCCATGTAAGACAGTCCCAACTTTGGTGGAGAGGACATCAGACACTCTTAAACCTGTATTTAGCATGAAATCGATTAAGACATATTTTTTAGAGGTCTTTCCCCACAAACTTTTCAATTCTCGTAATTTTTCTTGGTCTTTCACTGGACTCGAGGTACTCATATTTCCGCTCCTTAAAACGCAACATCAAATGTTAAAACGTTGCGTTATTTTGCTTTAAATTCAGTATACAAAAAAAACCTTGAGTAAACAAGGTTTTGGACGCAACAATCTTAGAGATTGTTGCGTTTTTAATTCAATAAAAATTAGAAATCACTGACTAATAAAAATTGTATGCGTAAGAGTAGATTTTTTTTGGATTTACAATTATTGAAAACTTAAATTTTTGTGAGACTAGAAAATGATTATTGATTATTGATTGTTGTAGTCTTTTTTTAAGATAGACATTATAATTTCATCAGAGTATTTTCCATTGTACAGTAGTTTCTCTCTCAAAACCCCCTCTTTAATAAACCCAGCCTTTTCGTAAGCTCTAATACCTCTAGGATTATGACTATAAACTTCCAATTGTAATCTATTTAAATTTAGTGAGTTAAATACGTAATCAACTATAAGATCAATCGCTTCTGAACCAAGTCCAATACCAGTATATTTCGTACTATTCATTGATATTCTAAAAGCGGCGGCACTATTCCGTTTATCAATATCCATTATAGATAACTCACCAACCATTTCGTTTGTTTTATTAAAGCAAATTGCATAGTCTTCTCTAGAGTCGTCTACTATAATTGTTTTTATGTGCTCTTCTATTTGCTCAAAAGTGAAAGTTTGCTGAGTTCCAGTCATATACATTATTTCTTCACTTTGGGTACTTTCATAGTAAATTTTAGTATCTTTTATTGCTATAGGTCTGAGATGTATTCTCTTTGATTTCATTGCTATTCCTCCGTTTTTATACTTTATAAAATAATATGATTACAATATAAGGAGCATATGTTTAAACCGACAATTTAAGTAAGTTCTATCCTATTATTCCATAAAATTTTAGCGTTTACTCATATAGGCGTTGATATTATTTTATGCTTACGGTTGTCTTTAATATATACATTCAACAATTAAGAAATAAACTTGCCATAAAAAGCACTGATTATCTTTTACGAACCAGTGCTTTTTCTTTATTTTTTTGTATACACAATTTTTTTTAGAGATTCAATTGAAAGAAAATATTCTTTCGATAATTGTTCAAAAGTTTTACCATTATTGAACGAGCTTTTAATAGATAAATTTCTGGTATCAAGTTTTTTTCTTTCTCCAGAAACTGTTCCCCATTTTTTGTGAGACTTCTTTTGTTTAGGAATGTAGATAGTTTCACCTTGAAGATATTTCTGGATTTCTAATAACAAATCCTCAGGTAATACAGTGGTTGCTTTTACATATCTCATTTTGCTAGCTCCTTATTTTTTAAAATATAAGGTGCAAAGCTAAGTATTATTGGAAATAAGATATTCTTAAATTAGCGACTTTTTTTATTACTATACTCATACAGAGAAATCGCTCTCCAAAAACTTGGCTTTGCATGAGATGGTGCAGAAAATTTTAATTCAAAGTATTTTTGCATTTTTTTACAACTCCTTAATGTTAAATTTAATAATATATTACGATTATACCAGTAACTAAAATTTCAGGTAGAAAAAAGGCAACAGTTTTATATAATGTTGCGTTATATTATGTAGATACTTGCAAGAGCAAAAGTTAGTCAAAATGAGTATTAAAAAAATACCGTCCAGTTAAGATATTTACCTTAGCTAGACGGTATCTACTAATTCTTTTTTATTTTTAGTTAAATTCAATTAGTGACGCTATTTTCCGATTTTTTTGTAATTAGCTTCCAAAAAACAGTTAAGATACACAAGCCATATATAGTAGCAATTATCCCTTGGAAATAAAAGTTGATAGCTATTGTACTAGCATGGAATACTACTGCGAAAACACTAATATATAGAAATATTTTTACTCTAAATCGTTCCTCTACGATATTCCAAATATTCCATAAAGAATATAGAAAAGTCCCTATCGTTACTATAGAAAAGAATGTTAACAAAAGATCGGGAACACCCATATTAAAGGTATAAATTAACATAGACCACGTTAGCGAAAAAAATAAAGGGATTAATATTTTTTTCATTACTGAGGTATTAGATTCGTTAAGCATATAACTGTTTCACTCCTATTCGTACTTAGATTTAAATGTTTTTACCAAGTACCTGAGTCCGGATTAGGGAATGCCCCGTTCCAAGTCACACCTATATACCAGCCCTGTCCATTAGCTAGAGCTTGTGTAATTTGATAAGTGATAGGTCCGGCGCCGAATAGTCCTAAGGCAACACCTAGAACAGTTCCTACTCCTGGAGTTCCTACTGTAGTACCTAAACCAGCCAATACAGCTACAACTGCAGGAGCCCCTGCTTGAATGGCTGATGAAAGATACATTTTCAAGTCATCATTTGTTAAATACACTTTCCAATCAGATACATGTAACATAGGAGATACTAAATCAGGATTGCCAGCTGGTTGATCAGAAACTTCAATATTTGCATTTTCTTTTTGAAAGTTTAATGTATCATGAAGTGTTTGTATATCTTGATCAGTAAACTTATAATTTTGCTTCAGTTCTATGTCTGTAATTTGAAGTACTAGGTGGTTATTACTGTCTAATTCCAACTCAGAATAGATTGTTTCTAGCTTATTCATAAATTCTTTATCTTCTTGAGTTAATTCTTCAGAAAGATACGCTGGTTTAAAGTTTCCGCCTGTATCTATTTTTTCTAGTTCACTTGACGAGCTTGTACTTTCTTGTGCGTTAGCTATTAAAGGCATGGAAGTGGTTGAGATTACTCCTCCCAATACTCCTGCGACTGCAACATTGGCGAATATCTTCCGATAGTTTGTCATAAGTACCATTCTCCTTTTTTATTAATCGAAAAATAGGATAACGATTAATATTGTCATATTTAGAACCCATATAAACCTTATCTAAAATTTAAAAAATAGTCAAATAGTAACATTTTAAATTAATAAAAGGCTTTAAATGCTATTTTTTGTACTTCTTAAAGATTGAAGTGAACTTTATATTTTATTAAATACTACTTTAACAATTCTATATTATGATACAACAAAAATCAGGAATGTTGCGTTTTATTCGAAATGAAATTATTTCTTCCCTCAATAAATTTTTATAAAATGATATACTAGTAAATGAAAGTAATTTAAAAATTACGAAAGTAGGGTGGAAGATGATAAATGGGACAAGCAGTAAGGAAGATGAATTAAAGGATCAAGAAGCAACTTTGAAATCATTGTCACCTAGTAAAAAAATGAATATAAATCATTACCAAATTTTTCTGGACGATATGTTTAGACTTGAGGACGTATCAAATGTCGGTGTTACTGGACCTTACGGTTCTGGTAAAAGTAGTACTATCGAAAGTTATAAAATGAAAAACAAAGAAAAAAAGTTTATACATATATCTTTAGGAAAATACGATACAGATAACGATGACGAAAAAACGGAACTCAGCAAACAAGAAATAAAAAAAAGCACGAAAGAAATTGAAGGGAAAATAATAAATCAGTTACTACATCAAGTTGAAACGAAACGAGTCCCTCAAGCGTTTGCAAAAGTTAAAAAGAATAATTCTAGTTTCGCAGTATTTATATGGAGTCTTGTAGTGCCACTCATGCTTGGCTTGCTAACGTATGTAATAATGTTCAACTATTGGGTAAATTTTGTAACTACTTACGATTTGTTTTCTAGTCAGAACTTCATTATAAATCCTATGACTAGAGTTGTTTCCGCAATAATACTTGCAATATTTGTAGGCGTTCTAACTTATAAGTTTGGAGAAGCTCAAATCAATAGGACTATTGTTAAAAAGATATCTTTCCGTGGTAATGAAATCGAGCTCTACAAAAACGATAAAAATTCGTTCTTTGACGAGCATTTAAACGAAGTTGTCTATCTGTTTGAAAACAGTGATGCTGACGTTATTGTCTTTGAAGATTTGGATAGATACAATAACCCAGATGTTTTTAGAAAATTAAGAGAATTGAACCAGTTGATTAACAAAAGAATTTCAGAAAATTTAACCGAACAAGAACCTAAAAAGAAGCTGATTTTTTTATACTTGATAAAGGACGATATTTTTGTTTCCAAAGATAGAGCAAAATTTTTCGATTTGATCATTCCTATTGTACCTGTGGTTACTTCAAGTAATTCTTACAATAAAATAATAGATATTTTTGAAAAGGAAATAAGTGAAGAGGGTAATGACAATAGTAATCAAGCAGAAGACAAACTTAGCAAAAGTTTTTTGAGGAAGCTGTCATTTTACTTAGATGATATGCGATTAATCATAAATATCTACAATGAATACAAAATTTATAATGCAACAATAAACACGGCCGACTTAAGTGTAGATAAATTGCTAGCTGTCATAACTTATAAGAACGTCTTTCCTCGTGATTTTTCCGACCTACAGTATAATAAAGGTTTCCTTTATACTCTGATTAATAAGAAAGATTCATTATTATCTAACAAAATAGAGGAAATTGATTCAAAAATCGAAATTAAAGAAGAAAAAATGAAAAATTTAGAAAAAGAAAAGATATCTTCAATTGTAGAGTTACAAATGATTTATCTTCAGACAGATAATATACTTGTAAATAGTAAAACAGAATCAGAGTATGGTTCAAGATCAGTGTATGTACAAGAAATTTTGAATGGGAAGAACCTTACAAAAAAATCTTATAATAGAGATAATTATTATAACTGTAAATTTCAAGTTTAAGTTAGCCACCTAGTTTAAAAAGATAGCCGCAACTGATTGTTTAATTTGTTATTGGAAGACGTCACTTGTTATTTGATAAGCACTAACGTGCTCAGGTTGCTTGGGACAAAGAGCGCAGAGCATTGGCAAAACAGTCATGTGGTGTTTTATATCCAAGTATTTTCCGAGGATAGTCATTCATCCATTGCTGGATTCTCAAGTATTGTGTTTCACTAAATTGATTGATAGCTTTTCCTTTTGGAATAAATCGGCGAATAAATTTATGCTGGTTCTCGCTTGTTCCTCTTTCCCACGAAGCATAAGGATGACTGAAGTACACATCAAGTGTCTCGTGAAGTGCCTCATGAAGACCGGCAAATTCAGATCCATTATCAGAAGTGATGGTCTTAAATACTTTAGAGAACGTATCACCGGCTCGATATCGTAATTGACTGATTGCCTGATTGACAGATTCTATATCTTTACCATTGAGTTTAAGGATGATTTCAAAGCGTGTTTGACGTTCAACTAACGTCAATAAAACCGAATCGGTTTTTGTTTTGTTTCCAACAACTGTATCAACTTCCCAGTGACCAAAGGTCTGCCGGTTATCAATTTCTGCGGGTCTTTGTTCAATAGATTGGCCTAGCATTCGCTTGTTTCTTCGGCTTCTATAAGTAGTATCTTTTGGTTTACGCGATAGTTTTTCGAGTAGATCCATATTCTTTGTTCTCATAATGCCTTTGTCAATCCATCCATAGAGCGTCGTTGTACAGGGAATAATAGATGAGTCAAACAAGTCATGTGTCTTCGCAAATCCAATGACTACATCTGGAGACCACTTTTCCTGTAACAATTTATCATCTGCCCACTCAATAAAGGCATCCGTATCAGCCCATTTTGGCCGACGGCCACAGTTCAACCGTAGTTTATCGTAAGCTGCTTGTCCGGCATCGGGATCGTAGAGAGTTGTATAGTAGTCGTAAACTTTACCGTTTTGTTTTTGCCGATTAAGTTGCGTAATGGTTCCACGACAGATTTCGCTATTAATGGTTTGCGGGGCACATCCTAATGCCTTTGCAATTTGACGATTGGAGTACTTCTGAGTCTTTAAAATAGCAATTTGAGAACGTTCTGAATGAGATAAGTGTTTTCCCTTACGTGCTGATATGTTATCGTTAGAGTGCGTCATGTGAATTCATCCTGTCTATTGAGAGTTAGCGGTAACTTCAATATAACATGAAATTCACATGGCGTTTTTTTTGTGGGTTAGCCTAAGTGGCTAACTTCATTATAAAATCCAGC
>NZ_JAGFVM010000017.1 GCF_017599325.1 Marinilactibacillus kalidii
GCTGGATTTTATAATGAAGTTAGCCACTTAGGCTAACCCACAAAAAAAACGCCATGTGAATTTCATGTTATATTGAAGTTACCGCTAACTCTCAATAGACAGGATGAATTCACATGACGCACTCTAACGATAACATATCAGCACGTAAGGGAAAACACTTATCTCATTCAGAACGTTCTCAAATTGCTATTTTAAAGACTCAGAAGTACTCCAATCGTCAAATTGCAAAGGCATTAGGATGTGCCCCGCAAACCATTAATAGCGAAATCTGTCGTGGAACCATTACGCAACTTAATCGGCAAAAACAAAACGGTAAAGTTTACGACTACTATACAACTCTCTACGATCCCGATGCCGGACAAGCAGCTTACGATAAACTACGGTTGAACTGTGGCCGTCGGCCAAAATGGGCTGATACGGATGCCTTTATTGAGTGGGCAGATGATAAATTGTTACAGGAAAAGTGGTCTCCAGATGTAGTCATTGGATTTGCGAAGACACATGACTTGTTTGACTCATCTATTATTCCCTGTACAACGACGCTCTATGGATGGATTGACAAAGGCATTATGAGAACAAAGAATATGGATCTACTCGAAAAACTATCGCGTAAACCAAAAGATACTACTTATAGAAGCCGAAGAAACAAGCGAATGCTAGGCCAATCTATTGAACAAAGACCCGCAGAAATTGATAACCGGCAGACCTTTGGTCACTGGGAAGTTGATACAGTTGTTGGAAACAAAACAAAAACCGATTCGGTTTTATTGACGTTAGTTGAACGTCAAACACGCTTTGAAATCATCCTTAAACTCAATGGTAAAGATATAGAATCTGTCAATCAGGCAATCAGTCAATTACGATATCGAGCCGGTGATACGTTCTCTAAAGTATTTAAGACCATCACTTCTGATAATGGATCTGAATTTGCCGGTCTTCATGAGGCACTTCACGAGACACTTGATGTGTACTTCAGTCATCCTTATGCTTCGTGGGAAAGAGGAACAAGCGAGAACCAGCATAAATTTATTCGCCGATTTATTCCAAAAGGAAAAGCTATCAATCAATTTAGTGAAACACAATACTTGAGAATCCAGCAATGGATGAATGACTATCCTCGGAAAATACTTGGATATAAAACACCACATGACTGTTTTGCCAATGCTCTGCGCTCTTTGTCCCAAGCAACCTGAGCACGTTAGTGCTTATCAAATAACAAGTGACGTCTTCCAATAACAAATTAAACAATCAGTTGCGGCTATCTTTTTAAACTAGGTGGCTAACTTAAACTTGAAATTTACAAAAGAATAATTTCTTTTATATGAAAAAATAAAAATTAATTTTTTGCTCAATATCTGATTTCATGAACAATTTAGATATATAATAGAAATAAGGCCATTGAAAAAAATTGGCTCTGTGTTAAATAGTGTTGGTAACATCAGTTACCTTTAATAAGATTCTATCGAATTTTTTCGATAGATCTTATTTTTTTTTAGGTTTCATTTTCTGTGAAAGAACGAGGCGATTTCTAAAAGAATTAAAACTGATAAAGCCATAGGCTGTTCTTTTGATATTTTCCACTTTATTATTGGAGCCTTCTAACGGACCGTTAGAGTAATTATAAAGAAACGCTGTTTCAATATGACCTTCTTCTAAGTGATAATGTAACGTTTTCTGACTAATCTTCATCGGATTGCGGTATTCAAAAATGGTCTCTTTTAACGTATTTCTAAATTGGGCAAAGTTCTTCGTTTTTAAAGCATGTAAAAGTTCTTGATAGAATCGATAATTTTCTTGTAATTCACTACTATAGGCGAGTAGCATATCAAATACGTGCTGTTAAGTCGTTTGTCCAAAGCGAGTATAGTACTTATAATCTGTGCTTGAAAGTGTCCGTTCTTCTTTGAGTAACAGGCGCCAGTGATTCTTGAATCTAATATAAATCCCTTTAGAAGGTTAGCTAGAGCGGTTGTATTGTTTCATGATTTTAACCCTGATTCTATTCAAAGATCAATTGTAGGATATGAAACCGATCGATAATGATCTTAGCATTTGGGAAGAGTTCTCTTATAAAGAACTCATAAGCTGCATTCACATCAATGACTTCATGTGTATCGCCATCGGCGTAAATAAAACTCATAGAACCTTTCACATTCTTAACGGTTTTGAACTCATCAAAGAGTAAGCAAGAAGGTAATGCCTGATATACTGGATAGTATGTCTGGACAAAATGACTGATAAAACGTTTCACGGTAGTGGGCAAAACAGTGTGTTCTTCTGCAATATACTTCATCGAAAGGTCTTCTCCTGATTGAAATCCGATATGTTGTTTAACTTTTCTGGAAATAAAGCAATGTTCTTCAACTTCAGAGGATTGAGCAGAAAAGGTCTGCTTACAGGATTTACAATTGAAACGTTGTTTCTTTAAATAGAGACGAGTAGGATAGCCAGCGAAACGGTTTGATACAATCTTAGCATAATTTGATCCATGTTTACTCACATGGTACTGAGTATTGATCGTGCAGCACTTGGGACAACCTTTTGGGGTATAAGTGATGGGTCATCTTACAATATTTGTAAGACATCACTTGACCGACTCTTTTTCAATTTTAGTTAAAGTGCTTGATTTATCTTGGATATTGAGTAATTTTTTGATATCATTTGTTTGAAACAAGCGAGATTCCTCCTATAGATTTGGTGTGGTAACTATAGTCTGTCAGAGAATCTCGCTTGTTTCTTTATATGCGGAAAATAGTGCTGGAGAATTCTCACCAACGCTAAATATTATAGAACCTTAAAATATCATACCGCACAGGCAAGTATATAACCTTACTTTTCACATAATTATATTGACTTTATCTTCAAAAAGAGTAAACTCATAAAACATGATTAAATTTTTGACTATCTAATTAATAACCGTGGATTGGCGCATACGATACTTTTGAATTCAGATTCTTAAAAAGATTGGTTTTATCCATTTAAAGCTCTTTTATAAAAAATCAGTAAAGTGTCAGGTTAATTTCATATAAGTTTTTCTATTTTACATGAAGTGCATCTTATATTCAATCTATCAGCGTTTTCCTGTATTCTATGATTTATTATGTTCATTTATTAAGATATATGAAATCAAATAAATTCATTTTCTCTAGTATAATTTTATTATCCTCTGAAAGGCTAGGAATATTTACGAAAAGATTTTCCTTAGCTCTACTGAGTGCAACAAAATAAACTCTGTCATCTTCACTTTCATTTATTTTAGGATTTAGAAGAAATTTTAACTCTTTTGTTTCATTGAATGACTTTTTATTCTCAACAATCACTAAAATGTTATCCTCTTCATCACCTTTTGACTTATGAATTGTTCTGAACAAATTACTAGTTTCCTTGATTTCTACTATTGAAGCAATATCTTTGTAGTAGTTACTATTATATAATTTTACTTTCTTTCCTCTAGTTATCTTCTGTTGAGTATCAAAAAATCCACAAAGATAACTATTGTAATACTCCATCAAAGTTAGATTTTCAATATTTGAATACTCATTTATTAATCTTTGTAAATTTTTTAAAGCCTCTTTATCAGTAAATCCTAAATTTTTGCGGTATGCTTTCAACATAGAGTTGATAGCTTCTTTGTAATTATTTTCTTTACCGTATTCTATACTTTGAATTGTATAATAGATTTTCCTGCCTCTGTCATCATCATCAAACAATATACTTAGTTTCAAATCATCGTTATCTATAGCTTCAATTCCATATTTCAAATTATTGATCCCATTTTTTCTGTAAGCAAGTGTTAATAATCGGTTATTAGATATTATAGTTTTTGAGTACTTGTATGCACTATGAATATCCCCAATTAACAAAGATGGTTTTTTACCTGTCTTACTTTTAGGAGAATATTGATTTAATTTTGCATCTTTACTTACATGATTAAGAACTTTAATAATTTCGACTGTACTTCTATTGTTTTCTTCGATTTTAAAATTTTTTATTCCAGACAAATCAAAATCAATAAATTCCTTTACTTTAGCTCCGGCAAAACCATATATTGATTGACATGCATCTCCTATAGCTACGATTTTAGTCTCTTTTTCTGCAATTAGTTTAATAATTCTATTTTGAATCAATCCAGTATCTTGAAATTCATCAATCATGATATAAGGAAACTTGGCTCTAAGAATATCCACAACTCTATTACTCTTTTCTAATATTTTTAAGCTGAGATACATAACATCATCATGATGAATCTTACCTTTTGACCAACAAATTTTTTTATATTCTAATAAAGTATCTTCTTTTATATAATATTTCCCAACTTTTCTTTGCCATTCTTCTGGAAAACATAGTGTTCCATGACCTTCTTCGTTAATCTCCCAAGTTATTTTCTGCAATTTTTGAGCAATTTCTTTTATATTCTCACCACTTCCACTTATCAAGTAAAACTGATTCGTTACATTTGCCCAGTCTTTTATTAAAGAGTAGCTAGGTAATATATCTTCGTGTCCTTTAATACTTTCGAAGTCAAAGTCAAAATCTTCAAACAATACCCATAAATAAGGCTTTAAAATATGCTTGTAAAAAAAATTGTGAATTGTAGCAATTTCTACATAATCTAGAGTTAACCCTAATCTTTCCCGCAATGTTTCGATAGCAATATTAGTATGAGTAATACAGCCTACTCTTCTCAACCCTGATATCTTTCTAGATTTTTTTACAATTTCTTTTATATGTTTCGTCAAAAGAGTTGTTTTTCCGGCTCCTGGTCCTGCAGTTATTTTTAGGTGGGTACTGGATGGCAGTATACTTTTACTGGTAATTATTTTTAATGATGTATCCATTCAATGCTCTCCTTTATATATTCTGGAACATTAATCTCGTTCTTAAAATCCTCGTTTCCGATATTTAACATCATTATTTTTGTTGATAACTCTTGTGCAACTACTCCCTTAGACAATGATTCTAAATATCTCGTTGCAATAGTATGCTTCATAAAGTCTTCTTTATTTAAATAATGATTTTTATAAATTCCCTTTATTTCATCATTAATTTTATTTGATTTTAATATTTTAACAAAGTCTTCCAGTTCTGTCTTATCCAATTTTTTGTAACTTTTAATTAAATCTATCAATTCTTGTCGATTTTTCACACTTAAAGTTATTAGCTCTTCACACTTAGGATTTTCTAGCATCAATTGGTATTCTAATGTTGATCCTTCGGAAACAGGTTGATAAAAATATTTAACATTATCACTCAATGATTTTGAACTTTCAATCATTAAATTAGAACAACTTTTGTATTCATAACCTTGTGAATCTACGTTTAGAAATATTGGGTGACACTTTTTCCATGATGTTGTACTTTTTTCTTTTCTAACTGGATCTAAGTCCGTGATACAAGCTACTTTTTTCTTCATAGCAAATTTTGAACTATCTGAGTCAAAAAGTTTTAAAAAATGATTAAAATATCTTCCGTTTAAATTAATTACAGATATATGGTTATCAATTAAATCTTTATTTAACATGCTAGAGAACTCTGGAAGTAGTAATTGTTCTGCTAATCCCTCGACAAATATTATTCTTTTTGCAAAAAATAAATCTGAACGGGTTACATCTAAAAACCTTTCTACGAATAATTTTGATTCAATGTCTTCTTCGGAATTGCTGAATACCTTACCTGGATACGAAACTTCTGTTTTATATCCAATTTGATCAATCACTATTAAGCTGTCAATATCAACTGCTGCGGTTATATTTGGAGAATGTGAAGTAACAAATACTTGTTGGACCTCTTTCTGCCTATTAATATTTAAGAATCTCAATAATTTATACTGCATTGATGGATGTAAATGTGCTTCAGGCTCTTCAATTGCCAGAATAGAATAATTCTTGGCATTCGTTCCAAAATAAGTACCTGATGAATTTTTTTGCATTTTCGCTAGTAGTAATGAAATATAAATCAAATTATTATATCCCAATCCATTCTGTACTGCAGGTATTTTGATACCTGTTTCAGTCTCTACAATTAATTTTAAAGCAGAATATAATTCAGTATCAGATATCTTCCCCTCAAAGCTTGGAGTCAATTTTTCAAAGGTAGCTCCAGTATCAGTTGCATATCTTAGCATCTCATTTTTTCCAGAACTCATCCGCCTTTGAAGATCCTCAATTAATTCAGAAGCTTTTTTCGAAAATTCATTTTTATTGTTTCTAATTTTATCGATTTTTTCATCTGTAGTAAATTTATCATTATTTTTTATATCATAATCAATAAAAAAGTCTATTACTTCTTTTAATAAGGAATTACTTCCAGTATAAAGATCTCTCTCTACATCTCTAACTGCTTTTAAAAATTGAAAATCAAATTTTTTTAACGATTCATTATCTATATTTGTTTTCAACTTAGGATCACCAGCTAGCATATGATATTTATATTTGGGAATAAACCTATGTTCAATCTCATTCCAATAGTCCTCCATATTACTACTATTTAATTTTCCCATTATATCCTTATACTCTTTAATATATTTCTCTGGCAAGTAATATTCATATGTTATTCTTGCTTCATAAGGTTTATCGATTCTAGTTAGCCATGTCGAAACAGTAATTAAATCATCAGAATATTCTTCCTCATCATTCGATTCGATAAGCTTAGCAGATAGTGTAATCTTAGGTGGTTCGTTTATTATCTCATTAACTGAAATGTTCTTATGAAAATCACCTATAGTTAGTTTTCTTTTACTATTTTCATCAAATAAAAGTTCTATTGCTTTAATTAAAGTAGTCTTGCCAGAATTATTTTGTCCAATGAAAATATTAAACCCATTATTAAGTAACACTTTTATTCTATCACCGAAAATCCGGAAATTCTCAATTTCTAACTCTGAAATATACATTAAATCCATCCTTTTCCAATAGACCATGAACGATTAATCTTATCTCTAAGGCCTTTTTAAATAAGACGTTTTCATGTTTATTTTTGTGATTTATCAAATGCAAAATATAACTTCGGTACATAACCACTATCTTTAGTAAATAAATACCAATCTACTATTTTCAGCTTTAGCATTATTGAGTTGATTTGACTCAGTTTAAAATTACGTTCCCTTACTCCATCGAATACGTAAATCGGTTTATCACCTATTAACCATAGTACTGAAGCATTTTTACAATCAATTATTTTTTTTACCATACCTTCTCTAATATTAGGATATGTTTGTACATTCTCGTACTTCTTTCTATTATTGTATTTAAGTAATTCTTTTCGCACTTGAAACTCTTCTTTATTTGTCAGTATTTGAATAGATAGTAATGATTGTTCAAAGCTGTACATTGCAGTTGAAGTATCCATTCCTCTTTTAATTGCTAAAAGTTCATTACTTTTTTTATTATATATGTCTGCTACTTCTATAGTAGCTCCTGATACGTTTAAATTTCGTTTATGTAGCTTAATCATATCAGCGTTTTCTGTTAACTTTTCTATATACCCACCTTCACCAGAAAGTTCTCCCTTTTCATGAGAATCGTATGAGATACTATATTCATTATCAAACTCAACTATACTGTCTATCTCAATAAGTTTTTCCTCAAGCGTTTCATAAAATTTATTGTTAAAATACCCCCACTTTCCACTGTCTAACACATATACCTT
Source organism: Marinilactibacillus kalidii (assembly GCF_017599325.1). Taxonomy (GTDB): domain Bacteria; phylum Bacillota; class Bacilli; order Lactobacillales; family Carnobacteriaceae_A; genus Marinilactibacillus; species Marinilactibacillus kalidii. Next base: position 7,648 of record NZ_JAGFVM010000017.1, read on the forward strand.
ATTATTTATTTCTATTTCAGCATAAATTAATTGTTTAAATGAAAAATTGCTTTTAATAGGCTGGCCCTCGTCGTCATAAATTGCAAAATTGATTTGCTCTAAATTAGATATCAATGCTGTTCTTTCTTTGATATATCTAACTACCTCAGTTCCTGTTAACGATATTTTTTCTTCAGTCTCCCTTTTTTCACCTCTAATGTATATACCAAGGCTCTGATTATTTGTTGATATATTAATAGAATTATCCACAATTTGAATCCGAGAAATATTGATAGCGACTACATCTTTTGAGGATGTAGTTTTGATTTCAGATAACAAACTATCATTTAATTGAGAATAAAGTTTTTCTTTTTTAGATATATTGCGCAATCTAGGTATATTAGATTTTCTATCTTTGAGACTTAAGGTAATATCTATCTCATTAAACAGATTACAAAAATCTCGAATTGATTTTGAATTGTTTAATTCATAATTTCTAGGAAATGTAACTCCTGTACCACAATCTATACTTTTTCCATATATCGTTTCCGATATAGGCTTTCCACTAACATATGAATAACTCTCACTTGCTTGTGGAAATTCATTTTGATTTTTCTTATAATTCATAACACCTCTCATCATATTTCGTTGAATAAAACTCACACTTTTCATGACTATTTCTTGAGACTCGATAGCTTTCTCAGCAAAGTTCAGACCAAAATCTAAGTCTGCTAGTTTTTCAACTTGCCAAAAAGCTCGTCCTTTTGGTAATAAATAAATTGATTTTTTCGTACGCACAATTATAATTGCATTGTATTGCATTGGAATTTCTCTGCTATAATTTTCTTCATCACCAAAAAATTTCATTACTTCTATTACCCAATCAGGTATATTCTTTTCATGAATTTCAAAAAATAAACTTATTCTTACATTTTCAGTAGTGTATTTCTTTTCTTCCCCGATTTTTTTATAATCATTTTCCATTAACATTTCTTCTAACTTTTTATAATCATATTTAGATTTGTATATTTTGGGTACCATTTTTCACCTCTTATTTTCATGTAATATCATCAAATTTATTCAATGTATAATTTAAGTATTAATAAACCGAATTAATAACGCTTACATATCGATTTTATCATACTGTAAAACTACTTACACTCTTTTATTTCCAATTCATCTATTCTTTTCATCATTAATTATGTAATAGCTTTATTCAGCTAAATATTTTTAAATAATTTAAAAAATAAAAAAACAAGCTGGATTTTATAATGAAGTTAGCCACTTAGGCTAACCCACAAAAAAAACGCCATGTGAATTTCATGTTATATTGAAGTTACCGCTAACTCTCAATAGACAGGATGAATTCACATGACGCACTCTAACGATAACATATCAGCACGTAAGGGAAAACACTTATCTCATTCAGAACGTTCTCAAATTGCTATTTTAAAGACTCAGAAGTACTCCAATCGTCAAATTGCAAAGGCATTAGGATGTGCCCCGCAAACCATTAATAGCGAAATCTGTCGTGGAACCATTACGCAACTTAATCGGCAAAAACAAAACGGTAAAGTTTACGACTACTATACAACTCTCTACGATCCCGATGCCGGACAAGCAGCTTACGATAAACTACGGTTGAACTGTGGCCGTCGGCCAAAATGGGCTGATACGGATGCCTTTATTGAGTGGGCAGATGATAAATTGTTACAGGAAAAGTGGTCTCCAGATGTAGTCATTGGATTTGCGAAGACACATGACTTGTTTGACTCATCTATTATTCCCTGTACAACGACGCTCTATGGATGGATTGACAAAGGCATTATGAGAACAAAGAATATGGATCTACTCGAAAAACTATCGCGTAAACCAAAAGATACTACTTATAGAAGCCGAAGAAACAAGCGAATGCTAGGCCAATCTATTGAACAAAGACCCGCAGAAATTGATAACCGGCAGACCTTTGGTCACTGGGAAGTTGATACAGTTGTTGGAAACAAAACAAAAACCGATTCGGTTTTATTGACGTTAGTTGAACGTCAAACACGCTTTGAAATCATCCTTAAACTCAATGGTAAAGATATAGAATCTGTCAATCAGGCAATCAGTCAATTACGATATCGAGCCGGTGATACGTTCTCTAAAGTATTTAAGACCATCACTTCTGATAATGGATCTGAATTTGCCGGTCTTCATGAGGCACTTCACGAGACACTTGATGTGTACTTCAGTCATCCTTATGCTTCGTGGGAAAGAGGAACAAGCGAGAACCAGCATAAATTTATTCGCCGATTTATTCCAAAAGGAAAAGCTATCAATCAATTTAGTGAAACACAATACTTGAGAATCCAGCAATGGATGAATGACTATCCTCGGAAAATACTTGGATATAAAACACCACATGACTGTTTTGCCAATGCTCTGCGCTCTTTGTCCCAAGCAACCTGAGCACGTTAGTGCTTATCAAATAACAAGTGACGTCTTCCAATAACAAATTAAACAATCAGTTGCGGCTATCTTTTTAAACTA
>NZ_JAGFVM010000018.1 GCF_017599325.1 Marinilactibacillus kalidii
GCTGGATTTTATAATGAAGTTAGCCACTTAGGCTAACCCACAAAAAAAACGCCATGTGAATTTCATGTTATATTGAAGTTACCGCTAACTCTCAATAGACAGGATGAATTCACATGACGCACTCTAACGATAACATATCAGCACGTAAGGGAAAACACTTATCTCATTCAGAACGTTCTCAAATTGCTATTTTAAAGACTCAGAAGTACTCCAATCGTCAAATTGCAAAGGCATTAGGATGTGCCCCGCAAACCATTAATAGCGAAATCTGTCGTGGAACCATTACGCAACTTAATCGGCAAAAACAAAACGGTAAAGTTTACGACTACTATACAACTCTCTACGATCCCGATGCCGGACAAGCAGCTTACGATAAACTACGGTTGAACTGTGGCCGTCGGCCAAAATGGGCTGATACGGATGCCTTTATTGAGTGGGCAGATGATAAATTGTTACAGGAAAAGTGGTCTCCAGATGTAGTCATTGGATTTGCGAAGACACATGACTTGTTTGACTCATCTATTATTCCCTGTACAACGACGCTCTATGGATGGATTGACAAAGGCATTATGAGAACAAAGAATATGGATCTACTCGAAAAACTATCGCGTAAACCAAAAGATACTACTTATAGAAGCCGAAGAAACAAGCGAATGCTAGGCCAATCTATTGAACAAAGACCCGCAGAAATTGATAACCGGCAGACCTTTGGTCACTGGGAAGTTGATACAGTTGTTGGAAACAAAACAAAAACCGATTCGGTTTTATTGACGTTAGTTGAACGTCAAACACGCTTTGAAATCATCCTTAAACTCAATGGTAAAGATATAGAATCTGTCAATCAGGCAATCAGTCAATTACGATATCGAGCCGGTGATACGTTCTCTAAAGTATTTAAGACCATCACTTCTGATAATGGATCTGAATTTGCCGGTCTTCATGAGGCACTTCACGAGACACTTGATGTGTACTTCAGTCATCCTTATGCTTCGTGGGAAAGAGGAACAAGCGAGAACCAGCATAAATTTATTCGCCGATTTATTCCAAAAGGAAAAGCTATCAATCAATTTAGTGAAACACAATACTTGAGAATCCAGCAATGGATGAATGACTATCCTCGGAAAATACTTGGATATAAAACACCACATGACTGTTTTGCCAATGCTCTGCGCTCTTTGTCCCAAGCAACCTGAGCACGTTAGTGCTTATCAAATAACAAGTGACGTCTTCCAATAACAAATTAAACAATCAGTTGCGGCTATCTTTTTAAACTAGGTGGCTAACTTAAACTTGAAATTTACAAAATTTTAAATATGTTAAAATGAATAAGAAAAAATAAATAGAATTAGGTGTGTAGTATGAAAAAAGTTTTACCAGGTTTTGCTTTAGCGATTGCTATCGCGATAGTTGCCACATGGTTGGAATCGATCTTACCGATTCATGTTATTGGATCCTCTGTTCTAGCGATGTTTATCGGAATGTTAATGCGCCCGTATACAGTTGAAATCGAATCGGTTCAACCGGGTATTGCCTTCACAGGCAAAAAGATTCTGAAATTTGCTATTGTCTTGTTAGGTGCGTCGTTGAATTTGACTATCGTATTGGAAGTGGGCGGTCAAACGATCGTCATTTTGATTTTCACACTTTTGACTGCCTTTTTAGGTGGTGCATTATTGGGTAAATGGATGGGAATCAATTCCAAACTGACTATTATGATTGCAGCAGGTACTGGCATATGTGGAGGATCTGCCATTGCGGCACTTTCACCCGTTATTGATGCAGAAGACAAAGATATCTCTTATGCGATATCGGCTACAATATTATTTGATATGGTCATGATTATTTTGTATCCCATTATGGGAAGAGCCTTAGCACTCAGCGACAAAGTCTTTGGGTATTGGAGTGGGACTTCAGTGAACGATACTTCGAGTGTAGTAGCGACAAGTTTTGCATTTTCTGAGGCTGCTGGAGAAATCGCGACGATGGTAAAATTAACCAGAACACTGGCGATTATTCCAACTGTACTGATTTTTTCTTATATTTATTTCAAAAAGAATCGAAAAAATAAGCAAGTTAGAGAAAAAGTACAGCTAAATACGCTATTTCCTTGGTTCATTATTTTCTTTATCGGTATGGCCGCGCTGAATAGTTTTGGGTTGATCACCGCTAGCCAAGCAGATATATTAAAAGGAATCAGTCGGTTCTTAATGGTAGCAGCTTTGGCAGCAATCGGATTAAAGACAGATATTCGCGCCATCAGAAAAACAGGGATCAAACCATTTATCTTTGCTAATGTTTTATCACTACTAGTCGTTGTCGTATCGATTGCTGTGATTCTTCTTCAAGAATCGCTATAAAACAGATAATCGAATGTATATTCTAGAATAGCCTAACATTTTTAAGATGAATTTTATACGATTAATCGATGTGCTATAATAGAAAGGTAGTTTTTTTAGAGAAAGTAGGAGTGAAATCGAATGAAAATCGCAATCGCAGGTAGTGGCGCAATGGGTAGCCGCTTTGGCTATATGCTTCACAAGGCTGGTAATGACGTTATTTTAATAGATAAATGGAAAGAACATATTGATACCATTAGAGAACAGGGGTTAACGGTTAATTATAATGGATCAAAAGATGTAGTCGACATTCCGATTTATTTTCCCAACGAAGTAGAAGGGCAAGTAGATGTCATTTTTCTATTCACTAAAGCCATGTTCTTAGGCGATATGTTGGAAGATATCCAGCCAGTTATCGGCAAAGAGACGCAAGTCGTTTGCCTTCTAAATGGTATTGGACATGAAACGGTTATGAAAGAATATGTAGCACTTGAAAACATCTTGATTGGTGTAACAATTTTTACAGCAGGATTGACTGGACCAGGTCAGATCGTATTAGAAGGAAGTGGCTCAACTGAAATACAAAACTTTATTCCAGGTGGAGAAGAAAAAGCAAAAGAAATTGTTGCGATTTTGAAGCAAGCTGGATTAAACGGTGTATACAGTGAGAATGTAAAATTTTCAATTTGGCGTAAAGCCTGTGTAAACGGCGTGCTAAATGCTACTTGCTCTCTTTTAGATACGACGCTTGGAGAGATGTTCTCAACAGAAGAAGCTGTTTCTATGACGAAAAGTATTGTAAAAGAATTCGTGGCTGTAGCTGCAAAACAGGATGTATCGTTAGATTTCGACGATACAGTCGCTTATATTGTGAAGACTGCAGAAGAATTAGGGCATCACTATCCTTCTATGCACCAAGACTTGATTCAACATAACCGTAAAACGGAGATAGATTATATCAATGGGGCCGTGGCTCGCTTGGCTAAAGAGTATGGGATAGAGGCGCCAACAAATACAGTTATTACAGAATTTATTCATATCAAAGAGCAAGTACTGAATGTAAAATAATGATTAAACTAAAAACAAGACTAGGAATTTTTCCAGTCTTGTTTTTTTTCGGTTTGTGAAATAGTTAGCGGATGCTTTCCAGAGTAGAGAGACTTTCGCACGCATCAACTGTTTGGGGTTGAAATTTTTAAATCAACTTTGAGTGTAGAAAGTAAAATAAATCTAATCTTCATGGTGCATAATCTATGGGTATACAATAAAAGTAACTATACGTATTAAAAAAGAAAAACCCCTAAAAAATTGTAAAAAGTACAATCTTTTAGAGGCTTATCTATCGCTAAAGACTCATTTCTTAGATAAGTTTTTTGACTAAAACTTAGTTTGGTTTAGGTAGCTCAATGCATATTGCGCATACAGTTCAGCACCAATCAGCATAGCATCTTCATCAATGTTGAAGCGACCGTGATGATGTGCCCATCTCGTATCTTTCTCCGTGTTCCCAGCACCGACAAGTGCAAAGGCTCCCGGTATATCATGCATGTAATAGCCGAAATCTTCTGCGCCCATTGTTGGCGGTTCTTCCTGAAGAACGTCTGCACCAAAAGCTTCTGCAGCGACATCTTGTACTAGTTGAGCAGAACGCGCTTCGTTAACGACTGGTTCTGTTTTACGAACGTAATCGACGACTGCCGTCCCACCATATAATTGAGCAATGTTAGTGGCATACTGGTTCAAGGCGGTTTCGATTTTGTCTCTAGTTGCTTGGTCAAAGGTACGAATCGTGCCTTCTAGTAATGCATTTTCTGCAATAACATTGAAGCGACTTCCAACCTCCATTTTTCCAATCGTGACAACAGCTGGGTGAAGCGGATCAATCTCTCTTGAAACAATCGTTTGAAGCGTTGAGACGAATTGAGAGGCCATTACAGCAGCATCAACCGTTTGATGAGGCATAGCTGCGTGACCGCCTCGACCTTTAAATTGGACAGTTAACAGATCTGCAGCTGCAAATGATGGACCTGGAGGGCAAGAGACCTTGCCAGATTCCAACTCAGACCAGATATGAATACCAAAGACATTATCCACACCAGCCATGACACCTTGTTCAACCATTTTCTGTGCGCCCTCTGCAATTTCTTCAGCTGGTTGGAATAATATGCGTACGGTTCCTTTTATATGCTCTTTTCTTTCGTTTAAAGCAATTGTAGCAGTGAGTAACATGGAAGTATGTGCATCATGACCACATGCATGCATTTTTGATTGTTCCGTTGAACGATAGTCAAGATGAGTGTTCAATTCTTCTACTGGTAGCGCATCAATATCGGCTCTCAATAGAATCGCTTTACCATCCTGTTCACCTTTAATCGTAGCGAGTAAGCCTGTTGGATTCATACGTTTATAAGGAATGCCAGCATGATCCAACTGTTCGGCTATACGGTTCGTTGTTTCAAGTTCTTCGAAGGCGATTTCTGGATGCATATGCAGCGTTCTTCTAAAGGATACTAAAGCTTGTTCTTTTTCAATTATCAATTGTTTCAACGATTTATCTATCATGATTATTCTCCCCTTGTTCTCATTAAATCTTATCGTCTATTGTCTTATAAACACAACATAAAAGCAAGTTAGTGTTAAACTGCTGATTTAAATGAGAACTTTAAAAAGCATTTAATCAGTTAAAATACAATTGGTCTAGTATTTCGTCTATTTCACACACAATTTAAACTTTCGTTTCGCTTATATAGTCTATATAATAAAAAGGTATATTAGTGAATGAGCAACGTTGATTTTGTCTAGAACGATGATCATAGTTTACTTAGATTGGAGAATAAAAAAATGAAATTGACCATATTTGAAACAAGTGACATCCACGGTTACTTATTTCCAACAGACTACCAGAAAAGAGGACAAGATTTAGGATTCGGTTTATTTAAACTTGCAAAAGTCCTGAAAGAAGAAATGGAATCTGCTGAGGGTCCTACAGTCCTCATAGAAAATGGTGATTTTATACAAGGTTCTCCACTAAGCTTTTTTGTTTTAAAAGAAAGAGGAGATGCAAATTCTCTGATGGAGTCAATCAATGAATTACCTTACGATGCAGGTGTAATTGGAAACCATGAGTTCAATTACGGATTAGACTATCTTCATTCAGCAGTCGAAGCGGCTAAACATCCGGTGCTAGCAGCAAATATTTTGAACGAGGATAATGAACCAGCATTCGGTAAACCTTATGTATTAATCGAAAAAGCGGGCGTTAAAGTCGCTATTTTAGGGTTAACGACGCAATATATTCCGCATTGGGAGCATCCAGAAAACTATTTAGGACTACAGTTCGAATCGGCCTTAGAAACAGCAAAAGCGTATGTCCCGAAGCTTAGAGAACTTGCAGACATCGTTATCGTCAGTTATCATGGTGGATTTGAGAAAGATATTCGTACGGGTGAAGAAACAGAAATACAAACTGGTGAAAATGAAGGCTACCGCATACTGACAGAAGTATCTGGGATTGATGTGTTACTGACTGGTCACCAGCACAGAGTGATTGCACAGACAAAAAATGGTGTACCAACAGTCATGCCAGGACATAAGGGTAGCTATCTAGGAAAAATAACATTGGAATTGATAGAAGAGCATCATTCTTGGAAAGTGAAAGAATCTCTACCTGAATTGATCCAAATCACTAAAGAAACGCCAGTGGAATGTCATTTAGCAAATAAACATGAGGCACTCAATCAAGAAGTTGAGGATTGGCTGGACCAACCAATCGGGAAAGTTGAGGGAGACATGACCATAAGTGATGTTGAACGAGCTAGAATCGTAGAACATCCCTACATTGAATTTATCCAAAAAGTTCAAATGTACTATGCTGACTGCGATATTTCGGGTACGGCACTCTTTAACAACGAAAGTAGTGGGTTCAATCCACAGGTAACGATGAGAGATGTAGTAACGAACTATATCTTCCCAAATACCTTAGCTGTACTTAAAGTGACAGGCACGGACCTAAAAGAGGCGATTGAACAATCAGCAGAATACTTTGTCTTAAATGATCAAGGAGAAATTGACGTCAATCCAGATTTTGTAGAACCGAAACCTCAAATGTACAATTATGATATGTACGAAGGTGTAGATTATACAATAGAAGTTTCGAGACCTTTTGGAGAAAGAGTAACGGCATTCAAGTATAAAGGGAAAGATATTCAGCCTGAGGATACATTAGAAATTGTGATTAACCAATACCGTGCTGTTGGAGGCGGAGATTATGCTATGTTTGATGCTTCAAAAATCGTTCGAGAAGTCACGATTCCCATGAATGAATTGATTGGTAATTACTTTAAAGCGTTTGGTACAATTGAAGCAACAACAAATCATAACTTTAAAGTTGTCAAATAGTTAAGTATTAAAAAAAGCTTCCTCAAATGAGGGAGCCTTTTTATGCTTAATAGTGATAAGGTTCAACATGTACATCAGTGTGCATCACATCGTATTTCTGGTATAACAACTCTTCTATGATTTCTGTTATATCATGCCCCTGCTGAACAGTCATGTTCGAATTGACGAGAACAGTGATATCTACATAAATATTTGTACCATACATTCGTGCTTTTAATGAGGCGATTTCCTTGACTTCCGGTAACTCACTTACAGCTGAATGATAAGTTTCTAGCTCGGTTTCATGAAATCCATCAGAGAGAGAAAAAGAACTTTCTCTAAAGACTTCAACCCCAGTTTTTAAAATGATGAGTGCAACAATGACAGCCATTGCGCCATCTAACCAGACCCATCCAAGCGCAGAAGCTAAAATGGCTACTGCAGTTGCGAAACTGGTTAAAGCATCGGCTAAATTATCTTTCGCAACAGCTGCTAAGCCACTAGATTGGGACTTCTTAGCTAAATTTAGATTATAGCGGTAAACGAAAAACATCACGACTGTACCAATGAGAGCAGCAACAGCGGCCAACATGTTTGGTGGCACAACTTCTCCAGAAAGTAGTCTGCTAATAGTAGATTGTAATACTTGGAAACCCACAAAAAGCATCGCAAAAGAAGTAATCAAACTAGCAATGGGCTCTGCTTTCCAATGACCATAGGGATGATTAGAGTCGGCCGGTTTTCTTGCAGCACGTAAACCGATCAGAATCGTCACAGAAGAAATGACGTCAGTAAAATTATTCAATCCATCAGCACTTAGTGCAGATGATCTAAACAAATAACCTACACTCAATTTCATCAATGCAAGCAGAACGTAAACAATGATACTAACGCGCGCACCTCGCTCAGCTGACTGTATTCTTTCATAACGATTTTCCATTTATATCCCTCGCCTATTCAGTAGTCTAATACAGAATAAAACCTATCTTCATGAAAGATAGGTGCTTGATCTCCGTATAGAGTTATTCGTTTTCCTGTTTCATAACTTTACTGTTATGAGAGCATGATTTCAAGCGATAAGGAAAGAAACTTAGAAATCTTTTAAGTTAAATAAAAGCAGAAAAAACTTTTTAGGAAGGATAAAAAGTCTGGATGATTCAATGATTTATCACAAAAAGACCCTATAGTATCAAACGATAGGGTCAAAAGGCTAGATCAAACAACTTTTTTAAGGTTCAGTTTTTCAAGGTAAGCCATTGCTGAATATATTTTTTCTGTTGTTACTTGTGGAACCACTAATCGAAAAGTTTCTTGCTCAGAAGCCGCAAATATAGCGATTTTTTTCATTTTATTTTCTAGATCATGTTGAATACCAAATGCGGATAATTTTGTTGGGAACGCGTTACTTTCATAGAAAGGGAGTAGACGTCTTACTTCTTCATAGCGTTCATCTGCAATCAATTGAACAAGGACACCGTAGGCAACTTTAATTCCATGTTCAAAAGGTCTCGTTTCTGGGATAAGAGACATACCGTTGTGAACAGCATGTCCACCAGCCATACGACCATACTCGCCAGCAAAGCCCCCAACGGTTCCGGCTATCGCAATAACCGCTTCAACAACTCGTACGAACTCAGGTGAAATTTCTTGAGCGTCCATACTTTCCAACGCTTTTTGGCTATCTTTCAACAATGTCTCCTGAATAACCTTTGCCGTTTGCAATCCAACGGTGACCATAACAGGCAATGATTCTTTAACATTTGTAGTGATGCCTTCAGCTTCATACCATTTTGCTAGCGTATCGCCAATACCTCCTGCAAAGTAAACCTTAGGAGATTCGACAAGCAAATTAAGATCCACTAGGCATAAGAAAGCAGAACGATTATAATAATCTACACTCCTAAAAGTGCCATCAGGATGGTAGGTAGCAGAAATAGGGGTGTAGGCTGCGCAAGTTCCTAAAACGGTGGGGACAGTTACATATTCGATGCCGAGCATGTCTGCAGTACCTTTAGCTGTATCTAATACCTTCCCACCACCAATACCGATAATACAGTCACTATCAGTACACAAATCGGCTAACTGCTGCATATTTTCAACTGAAGCAGTATGATCATATCTAAAAACTGGAAAAGCGTGATGACCAGGGTAATGTTTTAAGAACGCTTTATAGGATAAGTCGCCCGTGATAATAACAGGTTTTTCAAAAGACTTGAGTTTTTCATCAAATAAACTCAATGCGTTTTCTGTACAAATATATTGATCTGGACCACTTCTGATAGTTTGACTTAGTTTCATAAATGTTCACTTCTCTTTCTTTATCATTATTGTTGTTTTAATGGTTGCTTAATCATAAGTTTAGCAGCAGTCTTGTTGTCTCTTCGCCTACATAAATGAGCATATACAGTACCAAATAAGGTGTGGACAATTGTACCGGCTGCCGCTGCTAGAGCAGTTGCTGGAGTGAAATGTGCAAGCCCGAGGTTAGCAGCTAAACCAGTATTTTGTAAACCAACTTCTACTGCGACTGTTCGAGTTACAGCAATGTCGCGTTTCGTCAATTTACATACGACATAACTGATGCCATAACCACTAAGATTGTGAAGCCACACAACCAAAAAGATGGTCATCCCTATAGTGAGTAAGTTTTCTTGATTAACCGATACAGTGCCAGCTAGAACAAGTAAGACCGCAATAGAAGAAAAAGTAGGAAGGACATGTTCAGCTTTGGTTGTATGTTTACCGAAAAAGAAACGAATAACCAATCCTAAAATAACCGGTAACAAGACAACTTGAAGGATAGAAAAGAACATCGTCCAGAAATTAATATCTAAATAGGCTCCACCATATAAAGCAAGTAAAATAGGTGTGAAAATAGGAGAAAGTAAAGTTGATACAGTGGTCGCACTAATAGATAAAGGTAAATGACCATTTGCCAAATAGGTGATAACATTTGATGAAGTTCCCCCTGGAACAGATCCTACTAGCAAAAGTCCTAGAGATATTTCAGGAGATAAATTAAACAAGCGAGCAATCATTAACGCGGATAAGGGCATAACGAAGTATTGACCCAGTACAATGAGAAAGACTTGCCAAGGCTTCTTTAAGACTTCTTTAAAGTCAGTGGGGTTTATGGTCAGCCCCATCGTAAACATAATAAATTGTAGAGTATAGGTTGTGATGCCAGCAGCCCAAGTAAATAAAGAAGGAAAAAAGAGAGCTAAAATAGCTGTGAGTATCACAATGAAAGGAAGATATTGCCTGAAACCAGTATTTAATTTCTTTAAGTAGATCAAATGTAACACTCCTTTTGGTATGTATTTTTATTAAACAAAAAGCCCACCCGTTCTCTAGGAGAATGGGTGGGCGAGTCCCATTCAGCGTTACATGAACAGGACTAAGCATCTGCATAGAATACAGTGCTAAGTCCTGAGCTGAATAATGAATAATAATGATGATGGGATTAACATGGCATATACCTCTTTCTTTTTCTGACAATTTATATATTAATATTAGTTGTTTATTAGAATACAGTTTCTTAGTAAATTATACAACCGTAAAACCTAAATTAAACGAGGTTAGTATCAAAGGGAAATGATAATAAATGATAAAAAGAAATGGTAGCGATAACAAGTTTATAGTCGTTAAGATTCTTAAGTGACTTTTAACGTAAAGATAAACAAATAACCCCGAATACCCAGTGATAAACTGGTGCATTCGAGGTTATTAATAGATAATGAAAGGTTACCATTTATTGATATCTTTTCGCTCACCTTTAAAATTATTTTGCTTTTGATGACGTGCAGCTAATACCGTTTCAACATCCGCTACTGAAACACCAGCATCATAAAGGAGTACACCTAAATGATATAAGACATCGGCCGCTTCGTTTGCGACTTCTTCATGATCCTTATTTTTTGAACCGATCACGACTTCAAAAGCTTCTTCTCCAAATTTCTTGGCAATCTTATCCGTTCCTTTGGAAAGAAGATAATTTGTATAAGATTTTTCATTAGTAGATTGTGCTCGATCGGTAATCGTTGCTTCGATATCCTTTAAAGTAAAAGATTCTGCTAAGTTGAAGCAGCTTTCCGTCCCTGTATGACAAGTTGGACCGACAGGGTCTACCATCACAAGTAAAGCGTCTTGGTCGCAATCCAGATACATATCTTTTACATATTGTACATTTCCACTAGATTCACCTTTTTTCCATAAGCGCTTTTTAGAACGGGAATAGAACCAAGCAACTTCTTCGTTTTTTGTCAGTTCGAAAGCTTCTTCATTCATATAACCTACCATACGAACGTCTTTATTCGTATAATGTTGAAGAATTACGGTCAATAATCCTTTTGAAAAATCAGGTTTTAACTTATCATACTTAGACATTTCTGATTGGCACTCCTTTTTTCATGCATAGATCTTTAACTTCTTGAATTGACACATGCTCGTCGTGGAAGATAGAAGCAGCAAGGCCTGCTGAAACATCTGTTTCCACAAACAAGTCAGTAAAATGTTCCGCATTTCCAGCACCACCAGAGGCGATGACGGGAATGGTTACAGTATCTTGGATAAGTTTCAGTAAAGTGTGGTCAAAACCTTGTTTCATTCCGTCATAGTCCATACTAGTGACCAGTAACTCTCCAGCACCGAGTGCCTCAACTGTTTTTACCCAGTCCAATGCACGGATGGTTGTCGCTTTTTTTCCACCATGTGTATAGCAAAACCAGTCTTGTTTTTCTTCGTCCCACTTTGCATCTAAGGCAATACAGATACATTGGGCACCAAATTTTTCACTGGCTTCTTTGATCAAATCAGGATTCCTTAGTGCGGAGGAATTTAAACTAACTTTATCAGCACCAGCTTTGAGCAGGGCAGAAATGTCAGCAACAGATTGGATGCCGCCACCGATGGTCATTGGAATAAACAGTTCTTTAGCGGTTTGTTTGATCACGTCCAGCATCAATGCATGGCCAGTCTCAGTAGCTGAGATATCTAAAAAGACTAACTCATCTGCACCTAATGCATTGTATCGTTTAGCAAGATCGACGGGGTTACCAATATCTCTTAAGCCTTTAAATTGAATCCCTTTGACGACCATACCATCTTTTACATCTAGACAAGGAATAATTCGTTTTTTGATCATGAACGAATCCCCTCCCAAAACGCTTCGGTATTCGCAGCTTTACCGACAATAGCGGCTTTAACGCCAACTTTTTCTAATGCTTGCATGTCTTCTAAGCTCCTGATTCCCCCTGATGCAGTGATAGGATGAGGAGAGAGAGCGACAAGTTTACCAGTCAACTCAACGTTAGGACCGCCCATTTTGCCATCTTTAGAGATGTCTGTATAAATGATACCACCTAAATCAAAAGAAGCTGTTTCTTTCGCTATATCATATATTGTTCGTTCTTCTGTTTCCGTCCATCCGTTCACGGCTACTTGCTCTTTGAGTGCATCAAGTCCAAGATAAATTTTCCCAGGATATTTAATGGTCATTTCTTCCAACCATGGTAAGTCTTTCAGTCCACGAGTGCCGACAATCACATATGCAGCACCATTCTCAAGATAATACTGGATAGATTCTTCCGAACGAATGCCACCGCCGATTTCAATCGGGACATTGCTAGCTTGCATCAGCTGAGTAATAAATGTTTTCTCAGCAGGTTTTTGATGCAAAGCACCCATCAAATCAACAATATGAATGCGTGCTACTTGGTCAAATTGATTGTAGTAGGCAATTGCTTCTTCAGCTGTTCGACTCATGACTTCTTTTGTTTCGTATTTTCCTTCAGTTAATCGTACGCTTTGCTGGTCAATTAAATCAATAGCTGGCCATAGTTCTATCATGACAAAAACCCACCTTTTAATGCTTGGTCGAGAATCTTCAGACCTTTCTCGCCACTTTTTTCTGGATGAAATTGAATTCCTATAAGTTGATCTTTTTGAACGATAGCCACAACATCCTCTTCGTACTCAGCTGTTGCGATAACATTCTGATCGGTGTGTACTTTGAAAGAGTGAATAAAATAGACATCATCATTCAATGAAGGAACAGTTGAAGCTAATTTATTCCAGCCCAAGTGTGGAACGGAGACGTTACCGGTAATTTTTTTTACGTCCCCTGGAAGATAGCCTAAACCTTTGACTGATCCTTCTTCTGAAGAATCGAAAAGCAATTGCATACCAAGACAGATCCCTAAAAATGGTTTTGTTTCTTTTAATTGTTCTAAAACAGGCAACAAATTTAATTCGTTGATTTTATTCATCGCATCTTTGAAGTGACCGACACCAGGTAAGATAATACGATCCGCTTGTTTTAAACGTTCTGGATCGTTAGTCACTTCAACTTCATAGCCAAGGAATTCTACGGCGTTTGTCAGATTGGCAATATTACCTAGTCCATAATCTACAATGGCAATCATTCTTCGATCACTCCTTTAGAAGAAGGGATACGATCAATTGCGGAATCGCTGAGTGCGATTCTTAAACTTTGAGCAAAGGCTTTAAATAAGGCTTCTATTTCGTGGTGTGTATTCCCACCACGAATTAAATCCATATGAGCAGTGATACGTGCATTGATCACTAACGCATAGAAAAATTCGTGAACCAATTCAACATCAAATGTTCCAACTTTACCTCTTGAAAATAGTGCTTCAAAGTGCAAATAAGGACGACCGCTAATATCAATTACTGAGCGAGCAAGTGTTTCATCCATAGGTACATAGGCTGTACCATAACGTTTTATGTTTGATTTATCAATATTGAGTTCTGCAATAGCTTGACCAAGCAAAATGCCCACATCTTCTGTGGTATGGTGGTCATCAACATCTAAATCGCCATCAACTTTGATATCAAATACAAAATGACCGTGAAAAGCTAGTAGATCCAGCATATGATTCAAGAAACCAACACCAGTATCAATGGTAGAAGGGGATAGTCCGCGATCAACAGATAGACGAATAGCTGTTTCTTTCGTTATGCGTTCTTTCTTAATGGCCATTGTTCATCTCTCCATTTTTTGATTATTTGTCTGATCTCTTCAAGTTGATCTTCTTTTGCAATAGAATAACGTACAGCTTTCTTCAAAGCCTGTGAATCCTCTTCAGGATACATTCTCGGTAAAAACCCATTTTCAACAATATAATCACCTAAAGCCATTGCATCGTCACCATAAGTGAATAGAAAGTTCGTGTGACTTTCTAACATTGGAATAATATCACCGACTTCTTCTTCAAACACGCTATGCAGCTGTTTAGAAAGTTTACGGTTTAAATCAATAAAAGATTCAAGTCTTTCTGGTTGATTCAATAAGTGTACAGCGACATTTAATGAAAATGTATTTAAAGGATAAGGGTGGGCAATAGAATCTAAAAGATCCATCGTAGAGCGTGTCGAAGTTGCAACACCTATGCGTAATCCTGCTAAACCGTATACTTTTGAAAGTGTACGAAGGCGAATAATGTGATCACCAGTTGGGTATTCAATCACTTCATCTACAAATTCCCCATAAGCCTCATCTAGAATAAAATAGCCACCGACTTCTTTCATCAGTTTTGCTGCTTTTTTTATAAAATCTAAAGGGTGTAAAGTACCAAAGGGATTGTTTGGTTGAGAAAAGATGAAAACTGAAGGACGAAGTTCTTTGATCTGCTCGTATACAGCTTCATAATCGAAGGTTAAGTCTTCATTACAGGGAAGTTTGACAATTTCACGTCCAAATTGTTTTGCGTAAACATCATACATAACAAAGTCAGGATCAAAAGTGAGTACGGGGCCTTCTCCTAAAATGATGACTGCTTTTTGGATCCATTCATCAGATCCGTTAGCGAAAGATACCAATTCAGGATCAAGCTGATTAAAAGCAGCATAACTCGTTTGCAAATCTTGATATTCATTCTCTGCATACTGATTGAACTGTGTATCAATCGCAATTTTTGCAATTTCATCTTCTGTAAGCGCTCGGTAAGGACTTTCATTCTTGTCTATGCGAATCATTAGTGGTTATCCTCCAGTCTAAAGTACAGTGAATCATGGTGCGCTTGTAGGGCTTCTTCTTTCGCTAAACGAATTCCAGAAGGTGCCATTTGGTTGAAAGTCTCATTTGATAAGTGAATAACGGAGTTTGTACGAAGAAAATCATTTACGGAAAGTCCATTTGAAAAGCGCGCGTTACCGCCCGTTGGTAGGACGTGACTCGGGCCGGCAACATAATCACCGATTGCTTCTGGCGAATATGTGCCAATAAATAAAGCACCACCTGTAGTAATCAAATCTACATACGTGGCTGCATCTTCAGTTTGTATTGAAATGTGTTCGCCAGCAATCAAATTAACAGTATCAACCGTTTCTTGTTTGGAAGCAGTGTGCACTGAATAGTGGTGATCTTCCAGACTTTTAGCAATGATTTCCGCACGAGGTTGAAGACCCGCTTTCTCTGCTACAACAGTCATGATTTCATCTAGTTTTTCTTTGTTTTCACTAATTAAAAAGGTTCTTGCTTGAATGTCATGTTCTGCTTGAGCAAGCAAATCATAAGCGACCCAATCTGCTCTAGTTGTTTCATCAACAACCACAACGATTTCACTAGGACCGGCGATAGAGTCAATACCGACATCACCATAGACCAGTTTTTTCGCAAGGGCGACATATTGATTTCCAGGGCCGACGATCTTATCAACTTTTGGTATGGTTTCTGTTCCATAAGCCAGTGCAGCGATTGCCTGAGCACCACCGACCTGATAAACATGATCGGCTTCAACGATGTAACAAGCAGCGAGAATCGCTTGTTGAATACCATCCTTTTGAGGTGGTGTGACGATAATGGTTTCATTCACACCAGCAACGTTCGCTAATACAGTCGTCATGAGCACGGTCGAAACCAATGGCGCAGTGCCACCGGGAACGTATATACCTACGCGATTTAAAGGATGGATTTTTTGGTATAACTCAGAAGCTTCGCTCTGTGTCCATTTGATAGATTGCTGATAGGCTTCGATATTTTCTTTAGCAGCAATCAACGCATCTCTTAAATCTGAATCAATCGAATCATAAGCATCTTTTAAGGCAGTATGTGGAATTTCTAAATCAGTCAAATCGACGGAATCAAACTTTTTGGAATAGTCATATAAGGCTTGATCCCCTTCTTTTTGGACTGACTTAATAATTGACTGAACATTATCTAATAGTGTCCAATCAATATCATTTTTTGTAGCATAAATATCTTTAAAACGATCTGTTGTATACATATTAATTCATCCTCAATTGATTCATGATTGTTTGAATTTCATCATTTTTTGCAAAATAAGCATGCTTATTAGAAATGAGACGCGCATTGATCTCATCTAATTGAATTTGTTCATACAAACCATTTTCTTTAAGTGTCGTACCCGTTTGTACGATATCCATGATGGCATCTGCCATATCGATCGTAGCCGCGAGTTCAACGGATCCTTTTAGTTGGATAATTTTAACAGGCTGCATGATCGAATCGAAATAATTTTTTGTAAAGTTAACGTACTTTGTCGCAACTACAGGATAGGTATCTTGAGGAGCTTTTGCCGCTACCGCAAAATGGCAATAACCAAAAGGCAAGTCCATCAAATTGTTGATCTGTCTATCTTGTTCAAATAATACATCGCTACCTGTAATGCCTAAATCAGCAACGCCTTCTTCAACATAAACTGGGACATCTTCACCTTTTACCAGTAAAAACCTAACATCGGGTAATTCTACGACAAGCTCTCTAGAGATTGCGTTTAAAGCTGAGCTCCAGTCCGTTAATTCTTTTTCTTCTAAATAATTAATGAAATCTTTTAGTTGTCTTCCTTTAGATAGCGCAATAGTGATCATACCGTTTTTTTCCTCCATCTATTTAATTATAGTGATTTTATATATTTAATCCGATGCCGAAAGCATTTGAGGGGCTAGAGTATTGACCACCAGAAGCAATCGGTTCTACCTGATCTTCAGCATATAACTGAATAGAAATTCCTTTATAATAGGATTGTGAAGGCAGTGCTAGCATATCTCCGTAAACATAAGAAACCTTTTCTTCGATTAATATTTTTTCCCAATGGTTCATTTCTTCGATATGACGTTTTAGATGCGGCATATTTGTTTTAACATAATTGGCTTGTTCAGCAGCTGGTTGGGCCATCAAATCAATGATTGGATGTTCTTCACCTAGTTTTGCCTTTAAAGCATCACGATTACGTTCCTGAATATATTTGCGCGTCAGTGCATCGTTCAATTCAGTTTCTGAAAGAAGATTTTTTAATAATGTATTGTGGCTGATTACTGCTACCGAAAGTGGCAGTGTCAACGTATCTTTGATGTAGTTCACCATCTGTTTTAATACGGCCATTTGTTTGTTTACATCACCAGTGAACGTTTCTAGTCCATATTGGTGTTTTTCAGTTGTTAAAGTGTAAATGGGTCCTGAATAAGCAATCGTTTCGGAATGTAGCTGATACTTTTGTCGATAGCGAACGATTGCATTCGTCCAATCGCTTCTAAGGGCATATAATGCACCTTCGTGTTGCCATTTATGGCGTTCAGTCATTAATCCTAAGTCATCGGATGAAAGGGTTGTCCAGTCAAATTTTTCGATGGCAGATAAATCAATCAAGTCATAGCCTAATCCATGAAAATGATGGAGGAAGTCCAGTTCTTGTTTCTTCTGATGGAGTATGGATTTGTTCAGGCTAGTAGTATTCATAATAATTCCTTCCTCGTTTCTTTTTTTTGTCAAGTTTGATAGAATCAAACTTGGTATTAGTAAGCGATACTAATACCCAAAATAGTAACATAAAACAGCTTTATTATGAATAGATTAGATGAAATTAATACGGTACACTAATTTAGCATAAGAGAATTATCCTATATCCCAGAAAACGTGTAGAGAGAGATGAAAAAATGAAAAAATCTGATAGTCACGTTCATACGCAATACTGCCCGCACGGGACAAAACATAAAATGGAACAGTATGTTAAAGTAGCGATTGAAAAAGGCCTAGAAGCCATCACCTTTACTGAGCATGCTCCACTCCCAATTGATGATCCTGTTCCTAGTAAAGATAGTGCAATGAGAGAAGAAGATGTATATGCATATTTAAAAGAAGTAAAAGGTCTAAAAGCGCAATACGGACATAAAATTGAAATCAATGCAGGATTTGAAGTAGATTATATTGAAGGAAAAGAAAAAGAGACGCAGTTATTCCTTGAGCAATATCCAGAGACGATCCCTTATTCAATTTTAAGTGTACACTTTTTAAAATTACCGGATGCCTCTTATTACTGTATAGACTACAGTAAAGAATCTTTTGTAGAAAAAGGTAGTGAATTAGGGTACGAAATGCTTTATACACTCTATGAGAAAACAGTGAAACTAGCGCTGTCTGAACCTTTTGGCACATTGACACCTAAAAAGATTGGCCATATTAATTTGATTCATAAATTTAAAAAAGGATATGGTTATACAGACGAGATAAATTGGAAACAGCTCTTAACATTAGCTAAGAAAAATCAATACAAATTAGACTATAACTTTGCAGGCATGGATAAGCCAGATTACGGAGAACCCTATCCCAACAAAACGATTTTATCTGGAGCAAAAAAATTGGATTTGATATTAGAAACGGGTTCAGATGCCCATGAACCAAAAGATGTCGGACGATATTTTATAGAAGGAGAGATAGACTAATGGCTGGAATAGAATTTGAAATCATGGAACATATTGGTAAGATCAGTGAAGGAAAGAGTGGCTGGAAAAAGGAATTGAATCTAGTCAGTTGGAATGGCAACGACCCAAAGTTTGACATTAGAGACTGGAGTCCGGATTATACTAAGATGGGTAAAGGACTGACATTATCGGCAGAAGATCTCAAGTCATTAAAAAATGTATTGAATGAAATGGATATTTAAGAGTGATGTCACCGAAAAGTGATTAATTGCAATAGAATCGTAACGAAAATTATACGATAATAACTATTACGAATTTGTAGTTTTTCATTGCATTTTTTAGCAAAAGCGGTATAATGTTGTTAGTTACAAAAAGTAAGGTTAAAATAGAAGGGAAGATTTATACATGCAATTTTTAGATGAATTAAAAACACGCCGTTCGATTTATAGTTTAGGAGACGACATTTCAGTTTCTGAAGAAGAAGTTGTTGAATTAATTAAAGAAGTCGTTAAAGAATCACCAACATCATTCAATTCTCAAACTTCAAGAGCTGTTATTTTACTTAATGATGAGCATAAAAAATTATGGTCAATCACTGAAGAATTATTAAAACCATTAACACCAGAAGCAGCATTCCCGAATACTCAAGCTAAACTACAAGGTTTCGCTCAAGCTAAAGGAACTGTTTTATTCTTTGAAGATCAAGACGTTGTTAAAAACTTGCAAGAACAATTTGCGCTTTACGCTGAAAACTTCCCGATTTGGTCTGACCAAGCAAGTGGAATCGCTCAAGTAAACGTATGGACTGCGTTAGCTCAACTAAACATTGGCGCTAACTTACAACATTACAATCCTGTAATCGACGAAAGAGTTGCACAAGAATGGGGCACACCAGAAAACTGGAAACTAAGAGGTCAATTAGTCTTTGGTTCTCCAAAAGCACCTGCTGGTGATAAAGAATACATGAACGACGAAGATCGTTTCAAAGTATTCGGAAACTAATTTATTTTATTAAAAAAGTGATCACTCTACCGAAGAGTGATCACTTTTTTTAATGGGTTATTTTTTCGAGTACGAGCTCAGTCCATCCTAGTTTGTATCCAGCTCTAATAGCAAGATTTATTGATTTGGTATGAGTGAATTGTGTGCTGTAGACAGGAAGGATAGTCTGGTTATTCCTTTCGATAATCTCTTTTGTCATTGTTTTGACTAGATTCGTAGCAATTCCTTTTGAATGATAGTCCTCCACGATTTCGACACCAATTTCCCAGGTATATTCTCCATTATGATTCGTACCGATCATAGCGACAATTTCATCGTCAACAATGTGGGCAATTCCAAGTTTGTCCGGATCTGTTTCGTCGTATAAAAAAGATTCTTCAAAACGTTCATCGTCTTTAAAAGATGAAAGTTGAGCTGCTTCAAAGATCTTTAGATTTGAAGAATCTGTTTCAAGTGGTGTCCAGTTTTTGGGAACAAAGAAGGGAGAGTAGTGACTCATCTTATAATCAAAAGGTTTTAGTAACGCATTCAGTTCAATTAAATTATTGATGTCTCCAAACCATTCACCAGCGCGGTTTTTATAGGTTTCTTTTAACTTCTTTGTTAATACTTCGTCTTCCGTGCGACAAAATAAATTATTTTTATAAAAAATTATGGTGCCGGCATTACGCGCCCAATAGCGACTTTTATTTGTACCCTTTATAGTTTTAAAAAGATGCTCAGCACCTTGGAGTTCTTCTATAGAACAATCCATATCAATAGCAAACTGCTTCAGTATTAATTGGTCGATCGTTAACAATTTCAAATGTATCATTCTCCTATCTTTATGTATACTATTTATCATAGCATAGCAACTCAAAGATAGACATTAGTAGCTTAATAAAAAAGTCGGATAGGATTTCTTCTTTAACAGAAAAATCTATCCGACGATGATTATTTCAAAGCGTCTTTTGCAAGTTGATCAACGATTTCATTGAATTCTATACCCGAATGGGCTTTTACTTTTTGGAATACTACTTCAATGCCGGTAGAAATTTGTTGGTAAAAAGTAATGTAGTCTTTAGAAACTTGTTTATTTGCTCGCCATTTCCCAGTAGCCCACATTTCGATACCAAGATAATCGTAGTGAACGATTACTTTCTTATAACCATTATCCTTAGCCCATTTGATGGCATTTAAGCTTCCAAAACATTCTCCAGCAATTTGATAACTTTCGACATATCTTGGATCATTGTCAGCATTACTCATCTTGGCAATCACTTTGTCATCTTTGAGCATGACTACACCGTAACTATAGCGATTGCTGACTTTATCAAAAGAGCCATCTACATAAGCAAACACAGTATCTTCCGCTGACACTGTCGAGACGACTTCTTTTGGGTTGATGAATTGTTCAGCTTCTTGTTTGGTTGCAAAGGATTTGAACTCTGCACCAGAATAGCCTGAAATTTGTTGTTGAGCTTGTGGCCAGGTCGTATAAATACCTGGTTTTCTTCCTTTTTTTACTGCATAAAATTTTTGAGCCATACGTACCTCCATTTAGTTAAGCACTATCTACTTTATGTAATCGATAAGGCGTTGTCAATATCCTTCATTGACATAAGATGACAGATTCAGTACTTTAAGAATAAATGAAATATCTTCATAGCGATGTTTCATGAAAAAAGTAACCTAACGGATAAACCCTACTCAATTGATGGAGCTTATTGAGACGCGATTTGAGTATGGTCAAGTATAATAATCTTAAAGATCAAATGCATCTGGATGAAGGGGACTATCATGATAAAAGAATTTTGTGCAGAAAATTTTACACAAATACAAGCTGCTATAAAAAATGGCGCAAATCGAATAGAACTTTGTGACAATTTGGCAGTAGGCGGTACGACACCATCCTATGGCGTGATTAAACGCACAGTAGAATATTGTAAGGAAGAAGCTGTGCCTGTTATGACGATGATCAGACCTAGAGGGGGAAACTTCAACTATTCAATTCAAGAAGGCATTATCATGGAAAATGATATTGAACAAGCAATTGAATTGGGAACAGATGGAGTTGTTTTGGGATGTTTAACAGAAGACAATAGAATAGATCACGTATTGATGGAGACGTTGCTAAAAAAATGTAAGCAAGTAGAAGTCACTTTTCATATGGCGTTCGACGAAATTTCGCCAGATCATCAATTTGAGGAGATGGAATGGCTCATTGATCATCACGCAACCCGTATACTTACTCATGGGAAAAAATCGGGAAAGTTAATCGAACATCAAGATAGATTAAATGAATTGATTACGCACGCTAAAGGTAGAATTGAAATTTTACCAGGCGGTGGTATTACACATGAAAATTTAGAAATAGTGAAGCAAGTAATTGAAACTGATCAGTTCCATGGGACTAGAATTGTTGAGCAATAAAAAAATGCGTCTTTCTACTTAATCATAGAAAGACGCATTTTTTTATATTAAGCATTTGTTTGTAATAAACGTTTAACGAATATTAGACGATAGGCAAACTGAATAATTGTTGACAGGCCTAACAAAGTGAATGGTACAAAAAATACTAACGAAGATTGGACTACGTTAATAGACGCGACATGCCAATAGACAAGTATTGTACTCATAGTGAGTAAGCCATTTACAATTAACGAAGACAAAGGTCCTTGACTGACGAGGTTCATCAGTTTCGTGGCGATTGCTAAAACGAATACCGCTAGAGCAGCGTAACCTAGTACACTGGTAATCATTAAGAAAGTGAGCGACTGCAGAAATAGTATCTCGCTGACAATATGAAAAGTTGCAAAACTAGCGACAGCGAGTGTAAGAAATTTGATAGTGAAACGAGAAGTATCATTAGAAAACCAAGCTAAAACAACCATACTAACGTAAGCAATGGTTCCAATGATCATAGAAGAGTGATGAACAGAATATCTTGGAAGAAGCTCGGTAAATAAACCAACAATCATGAAAAGTGTTAATAATGATAATCCTATTTTTGTAGGAGCATTTTTTTTCATTTCCAAGGGTATCCTCCTTTCTTTTATATGTAAAAGACTATGCTAATAAATTACCATAAATAACAAACTGTTGCGAAAAGAAAGCATTAAAACGAGCGTGACAAAAGTAAAAAAAAGAGGCATACTGATGTAGTAGAAAGCTAGAAGGGCGTGAAGGCGATATGCATAAATGGCTGGTTCAAATATTTAGAAGAAGAGTGTTATTGGCATTACTCATAGTGATACAATTTGGTATATTCTCTTTTATGATTAATCAATCTATTGCTTATTCGATTGTACTAGAATCAGTATTTACGGCTGTATCTATTTTGATTGCACTGCATGTAGTTGGAAAAAAAGGTAAAGAAGCGTATAAAATTACTTGGATTCTTCAAGTGTTGATTTTTCCAGTGTATGGTGCGTTATTTTATTTAATGTTCAATCGACAAACAAAAACAAAAAAATTACAGAAAAAACTAGAGAAAATTTATGATTTTCATCGATCTTACTTAAATACTTTTCCGAATACTTTGGAACGGGCATCTATAGAATACCCTGAATATGCTACGCAGATGTTTTATCTGGAAAAAACAATGGGTTTTCCAGTATACGATCTTACAGATATTCAATATTTTGAAATTGGGGAAACCTATTATGAGTCGATGCTTCAATCGCTACAAGAAGCAAAAAAGTATATCTTTTTTGAATTCTTTATTGTATCAGAAGGAAAAATGTGGAGTGAAATACAAGAAATATTAGCTGAAAAAGCATTACAGGGTGTGGAAGTACGGGTGATGTTTGATGACATTGGTAGTTTTGTAACCCTTCCAGAGCAAACAAAGCAGCTATTAGAAGAGAAAGGGATCCAATGCAGAGTGTATAATCCATTTCATCCTATTCTGACGTCTTCACAAAATAATCGCGATCATCGAAAAATTCTATCTATCGATGGGGAAGTTTCTTTCACAGGAGGCATTAATATAGCAGACGAGTATATTAATGCAATTGAAAAATTCGGACACTGGAAAGATACAGGTATAAAAATGAATGGTCCTGCAGCTTGGGGACAAACGTTGATTTTTCTTCAATTATGGCAAACGATGGATGAAACCCTGTCAGCAAAAGAAATGACATTATTATTACCTGCTTTTGATGGACCAACTAGACAAGAATCTAAAGGCTATGTTCAGCCCTATGCGGATAGCCCCACGGATACACAAAATGTTGGAGAGCATGTATTTGTTAAAATGATTCATCAAGCAAAGAAATCGGTACTGATCTATACCCCTTATTTAATACTTGATGAAAATCTAGAAACTGCCTTGACTCTGGCTGCACAAAGCGGCGTAAGTGTGAAAATTATTCTTCCGAAAATATGGGACAAGTACTTAGTTCATATGACCAGTCGATCATATTATAAAGAATTAATTGATGCTGGGGTCGAAGTATTTGAATACACAGCAGGCTTTATGCACGCGAAATCTGTAATCGTTGATGAAGAAAGTGCGGTGATTGGAACAATTAATTTTGACTATAGAAGCTTGTACCTTCACTTCGAAAATGCTGTTGCTTTATACGGTGTACCTGAAATTAAGAATATGGTATTAGATTTTAATGAAACAGAGAAATTGAGTGAAAAAATATCTTTATCGGAACTTTCGGATTCAAAAATAGCGAGAGTGGCCAAAAGAATTCTGCGATTATTTGCACCATTAATGTGATTTCATTAAAATAGTTCCATAGAACCGAAGCTTGTTTAAAAGAATGTTGGAGGATAAGATGTTGGAAAAAGTCACGATTTATCATACAAATGACATACACTCGCACTTAGATCATTGGCCTAGAACAGCAGCTTTCCTTAGAGAAAAACGGGAAATACACAGATCGCAGCTGGAAGATTGCTATATTTTTGACATTGGCGATGCATGTGATAGAGTCCATCCGCTCACTGAAGCAACGGATGGGAAAGCGATGACAAGACTACTAAATGATGCACACTATGATGCGGCTACAATAGGCAACAATGAAGGAATAGGAAGTACAAAAGAGCAATTAGATCACTTATATGATCAAGCAAATTTCGATGTTATTCTTTCTAATTTGACCGACCGGTCTTCGGGGGTATCTCCAAATTGGGCTAGCACAATTAAACTTTATAAAACAAAAGAACAGACTAGAATTGGCGTGATTGCTTGCACAATACCTTTAGCTGTGAGCTATGGACCGCTTGGTTGGGATGTAAAGGATCCTTTCGAGGCAATCAGAGAGAAGCTGCAGGAGTACGAAAATATAATTGATAATTGGATTTTACTTAGTCATTTGGGTATTAACTATGATCGTAAAATTGCAAAAGAATTTCCTGAATTAGATGTTATAATAGGAGCACATACACATCATCTTTTACCCGAAGGGGAGAGGGTAAATCAAACCCTACTGACCGGAGCTGGAAAATTTGACGAGCATGTTGGACAAATTGATTTGTACTTTGACCAACATACCGTTAAAATGGCTAAGGCTACAGTAATCAGTGTAGAGGAAGAAATACCAGCAGTACCGGATGAAAAACAATTGGCTAAACAATATATACAGATTGGACATGAATTATTACAAAAGCAAAAGATTGCAGAGATTCCTAACAATCTAGTAGTAGACTGGAACGAACAGACTAATTTTGTAGACATTGCAATGGAAGCTATTCGTGACTACGCCAATACTGATAGTGCCATACTGAATGCAGGACTGTTTTTACAGCCGCTGATTGAAGGCGATGTAACAAATGATGATTTACACAGAGCATTGCCACACCCTATGCGGATCTTGAAATTCTCATTGAAGGGCAGAGCACTCAAATTATTGATAGAATCCATGGAAGAACAAAAAGATAGGCTTCGGACACTTCCTATCAAAGGTTTAGGATTTAGAGGGGAAGTCTTTGGGCAACTCTGTTATAAAGATATACAAATAATAGATAGAGAAACGATAATGTTAAAAGGACAACCGTTAATAGACGAACAAGTTTATTCAATTGCAACAGTCGATCACTATTTATTTGTGCCATTCTTCCCTGAGATTACAAATGATGCTGAATATGAAGTATTATTTCCGCATTTTTTAAGAAAAATAGTTGGTCAGTACCTAAACAAACGTTACCCGATAAATATGGAATAAGAAGGGATCTTATGAACGACACACTTAGAAACGAAGAAGAATTAAATGAACCGGTAATTGAAAAAGCGACATTGGAAGAATCCATAGAAATCCAATTAAAAGAAGATAACAGGCTTGTAAAGAAAATTGACCACGACACACTCTCTTTAAACGGAGATGCATACAAAGTCGTAGAAAATTATCGAGAAGCTTTAGATTTAGAAATGCTAGAAGCTAGATATAGCGACTTTTTAGATAAATACGATTATATTGTAGGGGATATCTCTTATGAAAAGTTACGCTTAAGAGGATTTTATTATTCGAAAAATAAAAAAGTGCCGATTGATATGCGCATATCTAGCTTAAAAGATTATTTAACGGAATATTGTAATTTTGGGTGTGCATACTTTGTACTTGAAAGAATGGAACCTAAAAAGAAACAAAAATCTCAGCCTAAAAGAAAAAACAAACCAAATACTAAACCGAGTACAAATAGAAAGACGAATGCATCTTCTAAGCAGTCTAATCAGAAAAAATCTGACCAGATGAAGAGAAATGAAAGTAAAGCAAGCCCTAAAAAAAGAGAACAACCAAAAAAAGAACAAACTAAAAAGAGTTTTACAAAAAAAGATCGTCAGCAAACTGTAATGACTGAGACTGAAAAAAATCATTCAGACAATAACAAAGTTAAAACGGTCAAGAATCAAAAAGGCGAAACAAAATTTAAAATACGCCAAAAAAATCATACAGACTTATAAATCATATGTCGAACTAACAGAAAACGAGGGATAGGTTTCATGGAGGAAATGGTTAAACAGTATAAAGGTTATTTAATTGATTTAGATGGTACGATGTACAAAGGAAACGAGCCGATTTCAGAAGCACCTGACTTTATCAATCGTCTGAGAACAGCAGGAAAACCATTTTTATTTCTAACAAATAATTCTACAAGCAGTCCCGAAGATGTAACGGAAAAACTCGTTAATCAATTTGGTGTAGAAGCCTATGTAAATGAAATATACACTAGTTCATTAGCGACTGCAGATTATTTAAAAACACTTGGTGGTCAATCAGTTTATGTAATTGGTGAAAAAGGTTTGCATGAAGCTGTTGCACGAGCTGGATTCATTGTAGACGAAGAAAACCCTGATCATGTTGTCGTTGGATTGGACCGTGAGCTAACCTATCAAAAATGTGAGACAGCAACCTTAGCTATTCAAAAAGGTGCTTCTTTTATTGCTACTAATAAAGATACCAATCTTCCTACCGAACGAGGGATGGTACCGGGAGCCGGATCACTAGTTGCACTGATTGAAAAAGCTACCAGAATAAAACCAACATTTGTTGGAAAACCAGAATCCATTATTATGAATGAAGCATTAAAAGTAATTGGACTAGAAAAAAGTGAGGTATTGATGGTAGGGGATAACTACGAAACGGATATTCTTGCTGGAATTGAAAACGAGATAGACACCTTACTTGTCTATACTGGTTTTACTAAAGAAGCAGATTTAGAAACAGTTATTGAGCAACCAACTTATTCGATACAAACACTAGACGAATGGGATGTAAGATAATGGGTAGAATTAAAGATAGTCTAGGAATACTCTGTTTGATTCTTTTTATGATTACTGCTGCGATCGGGATTACAATCTGGTTCGTACCCTTATATCAATTCACTATCCGTTCGCAGAATATACCAGAAATGCTAGATCTGAGTTATGAGCGGTTGATGGCTAACTACTATGTCCTTTTGCGCTATCTCCATTTTCCTTGGATAAATGAGTTGAATTTCCCGGATTTCCCTAGTTCTAATGATGGCTTACTTCATTTTTATGAAGTTAAAAGATTGTTTTACGTTAACTACAGTGTTTTGGTGGTTAGTGGCGTAATCACTTTTTTCTACTTGAGATTTTTGAAGCAAGCCAATCGATTGTGGCTACTGATTAAACCGTTTTTCATAGCTAGCCTTATGCCGCCAGTATTGTTGATGTTTTTAGCAATTGGGTTTGATCAAATGTTTGTGCTTTTTCACCAAGTTTTTTTCAACAATGATGCTTGGCTGTTTAATCCTGCAACAGATCCGATCATCAATGCGTTACCGCAAGACTTTTTCATGTATTGCTTCATCTTATTTTTCTTTTTAATTGAGGTATTCTTTATTTCAGGGTATCAATATAGTAAAAGAAAGGCATTCAAATAAACAAATAGCCCCCCTTTTGCTGTTCAAAGATCAGCGAAAGGGGGGCTATTTATTATTTCATAATATCTGAAATGCCAGGATTGTCATGAGCTAGACGGCTTGCAGCAGCTGCAGCAATCGCTCCAACAATATCATCTAAGAAAGTATGTGTTTCATTTGAATCCTCATGGTTATCTAGCTTTCCAATCAATTTCGGTTTGGTCTTATCAAGATAGCCGTAGTTTGTAAAACCAATAGATCCATAAACATTGACAATCGATAGTGCTAAAATTTCATCGATACCATACAAACCTTCGTCCTCTTGAATGATTTCTTGTAGGGGACTAGATAGTTTCCCTTGTTCGCATAGAACATCTAGTTCGATACCCGTCAGAATGGTATTTTGTACTTCACGTTTTTTAATGACAGAACGAACATTCTCGATACAGAGTTCCATCGATATATCTGAAATATAAGGTTTTTGTAAGTCGAAGACTAACTCTGCAATTTCTTCTAATGTTACGCCACGTTCTTCTAGACGTTGTAAAGCTACTTTGTGTAATTTTGAACTGGGTTGTACCATAGTTAAATTCCTCCTTTATATTGTGTAAACCAATCTATTCATCAAAAGAAAGATTGGTGCTTAGATAAGGTTGAGTATGCTCTTCAGGATGGATATAGTGTACGGCATGGTTTACAGCTATTGGTGCCTCGCCGAATCCAGTAGCAATCAATTTGATTTTACCATCATATGTGCTGATGTCTCCGGCTGCATATATTCCTTCAACGGAAGTTTCCATCTTTTGATTAACTAAAATTTCACTTTTTTCTAAATCGACATGCCAATCTTTTAAGGGTCCTACAGAAGAACTGAAACCATAACTGACTACAAAAAAATCTAAATCAATCGTTTTGGTACGATTACCTTTGGCTTCTTTCAAAACGATTGAAGAAAGCTGATTACCTTCTCCATGTAAGGCTTCTGGAACATAAGGTGTAAGCAACTCGATTGAAGATTGCTTTACTTGCTCTACAGTTGCTTCGTGTGCTCTGAATTTGTCTCTTCTATGAATGAGATAGACCTTTTTAGCGACTGACTCTAGTGTGAGTGCCCAATCGACGGCTGAATCTCCGCCTCCACAGATAGCCACTGTTTTATCTTTGTATTGTTCGATATTATTCACGATATAGTGAAGTGAATGATCTTCAAATTGTTCAGCATGTTCAAGCGATAGTTTTCTAGGTTTAAATGCACCTTGTCCAGTAGTAATAATAATTGATTTTGAATAATGAATCCCTTTGTTAGTTGTTAATTCAAAGATGTCCTCATCATTTTTTTCTACTTTTAAAACTTTTTCTTCCATACAAAGCGTAGTATCAAATAGTTGCATTTGAGCAGTTAATTGACGGATAAGCTCTTTTCCTGTTACAGCGGCATAGCCACCAATATCGTAAATCGTTTTGTCAGGGTAGAGCAAGGCTACTTGTCCGCCTAGTACGGGTAATGTTTCAATCAACTTTGTTTTTGCATTACGCATACCGGCATAAAAAGCTGCGAACATGCCGATTGGTCCTCCGCCAATAATTGTAATGTCTGTTATGTTTTCTTCACTTACCAATGGTACTCCTCCAATAAATCATGAAATATAAAACTTTCCTTGTGTTCGTTCATTAATAGAATATGTGTATACCTAGTGCAATGAGAATACCGGACAATATTCCAAAAAATACTTCAATTGGTTTGTGCCCAAGAAACTCTTTTGAGTGTTTCGTTTCATCGATCATTTCTTTCACGCTTTTGCTACCATCTTGTCCAAGGTTAACAATCATTTTTCTTAGGTTCTCAAAGTCAGCGATCAGTTCATTGATCAAGATGCCATGTTCGCCACTTTGTCTTCTGACCCCCATTGAATCAAAGATGACGATGACGCCAAAAGTTGCTGCAATCGCAACAAAAGGTGATTCCATCCCTTCTTTTATAATTAAACTCGTAATCAATGCAGTTACACCCGCAGAGTGAGAACTAGGCATTCCACCAGTAGAAGTAGCTAATGCAAGAGATGTTGGCCTTCCGAGTATGAATGCAACAGGAATTTTAATGATTTGTGTAATAATTATGGCAGAAAGAGCGGCTATCATAGGATAATTATTGAAAAATGGCATAGAATTTCTCCCTTTATAATAAATGCAAATCTAGTATTTATCATAACATGAATAGATATATTATCTAAATAAAAGTTTCGATTTAGATGGGAAGAACGAGAAAAGAATCCCGTTATGGTAGTCTGAAATGATCATTTTATAGTCATTCCTGAAGCTAATTGACCATTACAAAATTCATGAAATGAAAGACTGTAAGACAATTAACGAAAAGGTATTGGAAAAAGAAGGGATCTAATGTAAACTAATAATGATCTTATGAAGGAGGAATATTAATATGAGCCAATTTCCACAATTAGCAGAAGCAAAAGCTGATGCTTTAACAGCAACGATTAAAACAAACAAAGGAGATATCACTGTCGAGTTATTTCCAGAGCATGCACCTAAGACAGTAGAGAACTTTACTGGTTTAGCTGAAAAAGGATACTACGATGGTATTATTTTCCATAGAGTGATTCCTAATTTTATGATTCAAGGTGGAGACCCAACTGGTAGCGGTATGGGTGGAGAAAGTCTATGGGGCGGTAACTTCGAGGATGAATTCTCACCAGAGCTATTTAATTTAAAAGGTGCATTATCAATGGCGAACGCTGGACCTGGAACGAATTCTAGTCAGTTCTTTATCGTTACAATGTCAGAACTTCCAGAACAAATGGTTCCACAATTAGAGCAAGCAGGCTTCCCAGATGAAGTTATTGAAGCTTACAAATCAAATGGCGGAACACCATGGTTAGATCAAAAACATACTGTATTTGGACACGTTATCAAAGGCTTAGACGTAGCTGAAACTATACAAGATGTTGATCGCAATGCTATGGACAAACCGAATGA
Organism: Marinilactibacillus kalidii; assembly: GCF_017599325.1. GTDB lineage: Bacteria > Bacillota > Bacilli > Lactobacillales > Carnobacteriaceae_A > Marinilactibacillus > Marinilactibacillus kalidii. The sequence goes on from NZ_JAGFVM010000018.1 coordinate 30,705, forward strand.
AGATGTAGTCATTAAAACAATTGAGATCAATAGATAATAAAGCATTAAGGCAAGGTGAAGTGCAAACTTTGCCTTGCCTTGCCTTACATATTAACTGAATGGAGTGTAGAGAATGATAGGAGCTATTGAAGCTGGGGGAACGAAGTTTGTATGCGCTATCAGTGATGATTCGCTTACGATTCAAGATAGAATGACGATTCCAACAACCACGCCAGACGAAACGCTAGGAAAGGTTTTTGCGTTTTTTGATCAATATGAATTAAGTGCAATAGGTATTGGCTCATTTGGACCAATTGGGGTGAATAAAGAGTCAGATTCGTATGGTTTTGTCACAACTACCCCAAAAACTGCTTGGAAAAATACTGATTTTCTTGGACGGATGAAAGCACGGTATAACATTCCAATTGGTTGGACAACAGATGTGAACGCTGCAGCATTAGGAGAATTAGAAGCAGGTGCTGCCAAAGGACTGTCTTCATGTGTTTATTTGACGGTAGGGACCGGAATAGGTGGAGGTGCCGTAGTAGATGGTAAACCCTTGGAAGGATTTGGTCATCCGGAAATGGGACATGTGCTAGTTAAACTGCACCCTGAAGATTCTTTTGAAGGTGTTTGCCCTTATCATGGTAACTGTTTAGAAGGCTTGGCTGCAGGTCCTGCTATTGAAAAGAGATATGGCGATAAAGCGCAAAATCTAAGTAATCGTGAAGAAGTTTGGACGATTCAAGCTTACTATATAGCGCAAGCGTTGATGAACTATACGTTAATATTAAGCCCAGAGAAAATTATTCTTGGTGGAGGGGTGATGAAACAAAAACAACTCTTTCCACTTATTCGGAGTGCTTTTAAAACGTTATTGAATGATTACGTCGAAACACCAGATTTGGAATCATATATTACGAGTCCAGATTTGGGTGATGATGCCGGTATTACAGGAAGCTTAATTTTGGCAATGAATGAATTAAAAAAATAAACGTGTAGGATTAAGGTTAAAACAAAAAAGCGATTGAGTGAAGTGTTCATGACACTAAGCTCAATCGCTTTTTTGAAGAAAATTTTTACTTTGTTCTAGAATCAAAAACCTTTTTGATTCTAGACAGACCTTCTAAAAGCACAGCGGTAGGACAAGCGAAATTCAACCGCATAAATTGTCCGCTAGTATGTCCGTATGCTTGACCATCGTTTAACGCAATATCCCCCAATTTAATGAAAGCATCTTTCAGCTCATCACTTTTAAGATTCAAAGCTGAAGCATCAAACCAAAACAAGTAGGTGGATTCTGGTATCATATAAAAAATTGTTGGAAGTTCCTGTTCAAAAAAATCTGTTACAACTGCTCGGTTTTTTTCTAAATACTGCATTAAGCCGAGATGCCACTCTGAACTTCTAGTAAAGGCAGCTTCTGTTGCAACCATTCCAAAGGTAGATACATGACTTTGTTCGGTTTGAGATTGAACAAACTGCAACTTATTTTTTATTTCTTCATTATATACGATATAAAAGGCTAACTTGGTTCCAGCAATGTTAAATGTCTTAGTAGCCGAATGAAGTGTAATCACCCAATCTTTATAGCCTTCACTTAATGTAACCGGAGAGAACATAGAAACAGAAGAATAGACTAAATCACTATGGATTTCATCACTGACTAACTTAACTTGATATTTGATACATAAATTGACAAGCTTAATCAATTCTGCTTTTGACCAGACACGTCCACCGGGATTGTGTGGATTACTTAATAGAAATAATTTGATTGGTTGCGTCGATAATAGATGCTCAATGTGATCGAAATCCATTTTATATTGCCCATCCCTAATAAATAAAGGCGATCTGTAAAGCGTTCGATTGTTTGATTCTACAACTGAAGCGAAGGGAGTATAGACAGGGTCATGAATCATAACACCATCTTTGGGATCAGTTAATGCTTGTACACATACAGCTAAAGCTCCAACAACGCCTGGTGAGAATAAAAGATTATCTTCTGTAACGTCCATATGATGTCTTTCCTTTTGCCAGTCTGCAATTGCATGGACTAATTGAGTAGATGGCATGGCGTAGCCAAGAATAGAAGAATCAATCAAATCATGCAGTGCTTGCTTGATAGTATTCGGATGATCAAAATCCATGTCAGCTACCCACATAGGTAAGGCGGTTTCTGAACCAAATATAGCTTCGCGTCCATCCCACTTCACACTATTTGTTCCTGCACGCTTAACGATTTCATCAAATTGACTATTCATATAAAACATCCTTTATAACTTTTTTTCATTATAACGCTGATTTTTTTGGAATTCTATAATGGATTTTTAAAATCTCACCTATTCTAAGGATTTTTAAGCAGTTAGAGAATTTCCCTAAGTAAAATATTCATGATATACTAATTAGGATAAATTGGAAAAATACTCCATGAAAGATAGAGAGGTGAATTCATGGAATACAAAATTGGAGACCGTGTGCGTGGAAATGTCACTGGTATACAACCGTATGGAGTATTTGTTGCATTAGATGATGAAACACAGGGGCTCGTGCATATTTCTGAACTTAAACATGGTTTTATAAAAGAAATTGAAGATATTGTTACGATTGGAGATGCTGTAGATGTGATCGTCATGGACATCGATGAATACAGCAAAAAAATTAGTCTATCGATGCGGGGACTGAACAAACCCAAATATCATCCTTTTTCGAATAAAAAAAAGAACCCAAGATACGGGCGGCGATCAGGGACGGAATTTGAGTCAATTCGTAGAAAATTTCCTAATTGGATAGATGAAGCACTTCGAGAAATTGAAGAAGGCGAACGTCAAGAGTAGTGAAGTCTAAAAACAATTACAATACTGAAGCTTTAAAATTAACCAATTTAAGAGTCGATTGTTAAGAAGTTGTACCAGAATGGCTGGTCGGATCCTGAGAGGTGTAAATTTGATAGCAAAAAATCATTATGTGGCATGTACAGTACTAGTTAAAGACGAAGAAGATAGATATGTGTTTTTAGTCAAAAAAGAAGTAGAAGGATTTTCTTTTCCAGCAACAGAAGTTTTGCCTAAAAAGACTGGGCTAGCTTGTATCATTGAAAGAATAAAAGAAGTATTACACATAGATGTAGAAAAACTTGAGTTGAATGAGCTGACTAACGCTGTAGTTCAAAACCACAGTGTGCCTCTATTCGTGTTTATTTACGATAACGAGAGCCACCCTTCTCCCCAAGACTTATTGAAAGATAACAGTGAGTTATCTTGGGAACATTCTGAAAAAATAACGAAGACACTTGAGGACTGGGAGATATCTGGTGTTCCGCAGTTTTTGTTGATCTAAGTATATCAATAAAACAAGAGGATCTTTGAGGTTCCTCTTGTTTTTTATGGTATAAATCATTTAAAATAAACAATGAACGATATAAAAATTATGGAGGTTGGAACTCGGATGGGTCACATTTCATTTGATTATTCAAACGTTTTAAGCCGATTTATAGGGGAAGAAGAATTAAAAAACATGCAAGCGCAAGTAACAACTGCACATGATACAGTAAGAAACGGTACTGGAGCAGGAAGCGATTTTCTAGGCTGGGTAAATTTACCTACGGAATATGATAAAGATGAATTTTCACGCATCAAGAAAGCAGCAGAAAAGATTAAATCAAATTCTGAAATTCTTGTTGTTATAGGAATCGGTGGTTCTTACTTAGGAGCAAAAGCAGCGATTGATTTCTTAAACCATTCTTTTTATAACGAATTAAGTTCTGATAAAAGAGAAACGCCACAAATCTTTTTTGCCGGAAACAGTATTAGTTCAACTTATCTTTCAGACCTAATTGAACTAATTGGCGATAAAGACTTTTCAGTAAATGTCATTTCTAAATCTGGTACAACTACTGAACCAGCTTTAGCATTTAGGGTATTCAAAAATCTTCTTATTGAAAAATATGGTAAAGAAGAAGCGAAATCTCGTATTTTTGCGACCACAGACAAAGAAAAAGGTGCTTTAAAATCATTAGCGGACACAGAAGGATATGAGACTTTCGTTATTCCTGATGATGTTGGGGGACGTTTCTCAGTATTAACGGCTGTTGGCTTACTACCTATAGCAGTAAGTGGTGGAAACTTAGATGACTTGATGAAGGGCGCAGCAGATGCAGCAAGTTTGTATACGGATACTGATCTTTCAAATAATGAAGCTTATCAATATGCTGCGTTGAGAAATGTATTATATCGTAAAGGGTATTCTACTGAGTTATTAATCAACTATGAGCCAAACCTACAATACTTCTCTGAGTGGTGGAAACAATTATTTGGAGAGTCTGAAGGTAAGGATCAACGCGGTATTTATCCTTCAAGTGCTAATTTTTCAACAGACTTACACTCTCTAGGTCAATATATTCAAGAAGGAAGACGTAATCTTTTTGAAACAGTGATTAAAATCGACCGTCCAACTAAATCAATTGAGATCCCTTCTGAATCAGAAGATTTGGATGGCTTAGGTTATTTAGAAGGAAAAGACGTTGACTTCGTAAACACAAAAGCATTCCAAGGTACACTACTTGCCCATACTGATGGCGATGTACCTAACTTTGTTCTTACTATACCGGATACGAGTGCATATACATTAGGCTACTTGTTCTATTACTTTGAAATCGCAGTGGCTATTTCTGGGTATCTAAACAGCGTAAATCCATTTGATCAACCTGGAGTGGAAGCGTACAAGAAAAATATGTTTGCATTGCTAGGGAAACCTGGGTTTGAAGAACTTGCAAAAGAATTAAATGATCGTTTGTAGTATCGTTAAGTGAAATAAACTAAAATCTCCCACAAGCTATTTAGCTTATGGGAGATTTTTAACTATAAGAATATAAGGAGGAATATAGTAGTGGGAAATTCAATCAAGAGTGTTGTTGCTCGAAGAGAAGATTACGATAAGGTTTTTTCGGTATTAGTTGAGACTGCAAATTGGTTAAAAGAGAAAGGTTCTGATCAGTGGTCAGATTTGCTCCGGGGAGTAGATGTCCATAGAACTGACCAAGCTATAGAAAAACAAAATGTCTACATCGTATATTCCGATGAAGCGTTATTAGGCGTATTTATTCTTCTTGAAGAGCAAAGCGCATGGGATGCTCAGTTATGGGGCAGAGAAACAAGCGACGATATAGTCTATTTGCATAGAGTTGCTTTAGGACATCAGGTACATGGTAAAGGAAGCGGTAAAGAATTAGTGAAAGCAGCAATTAAAGTAGCAAAAAACAAAGAGAAAAAAATAGTGAGATTAGATTGTATATCAACTAATCAATATTTGAATCATTTCTATTCCTCGATTGGTTTCTTGCTAGTTGAAGAACATAAGCGTAATGAACCGCATAGTCAGTCTAGCTTTAATCTATATGAGAAAAGGCTCTAAATAAGGACTTCATCTTAGATAACACAAAATTTGAAAATAAAAATAGAATATTCGATAGATTTCTATTGACCGACAATCGATATCATGATAAAGTATATCTTGTCGCTTGTGAGAGACGAAATGAGTCGGAAAAACAAATAAATGTTTTTCTTGACACAGAATATCACGAGATGATATACTACTATAAGTCGAGCGAGTTAACGCTTCCAACCTTGGTTTGATAAGGTTTAGAAGAAAAAACTTTTTAAAAAAGTTATTGACATCGAAGAGACAACGTGGTAAGATATAAAAGTTGCTGCTAACGCGGTAACAACAAAATATCTAAGTCATAAAGAGTAGATCTTTGAAAACTGAACAAAGTAAAAACAACCAAATGTGCAGGGGTCTTCGATTCATTTATGAATCAAGACAACTAAACGAATG
>NZ_JAGFVM010000019.1:0-2500 GCF_017599325.1 Marinilactibacillus kalidii
TTTACTTTGTTCAGTTTTCAAAGATCTACTCTTTATAACTTGGTGTTTCGTTTGTTTACTGCTTTAGCAGCAACTAGTACATCATACCATGCTGTTGATTAGGTGTCAACAACTTTTTTAAAAGTTTTTTTCGACCGATTTATTCGATCTTGTCGACGTCGTTATCAGCAACTTTTATATAATATCATGGGAATCAATAATCGTCAACCCTTTAACCTAATTTTCTTTGATGTTTATCTATTTACTTTTCTATACTTCTATTATAAATCCTCTAAAACCGTTGATATATAAGCTTTCAAGCAATTTCTTTCTTCTGTTTTTAAATATAACAAAAAAACACCTCTATTCGTTATAGCCAATAGCTATGCTTCTTACTAAGTACATTTCACTGAATAAATCACCTTCATACTTCCTATCCCAATTTATGACATAACGTTCACTTTCTGATAATCATTTGATATTCACCAAGTTATTGAGAAAATTCGTTTTTTGTTACATCAATCACAATCTTGCGTGAAATACACCTTTCTCGTTTTGTTCTACATACTTTTTTTAAGTCCTATTCTGGAGATTCTGCTAAAGTCAGCTGTACTGATTAATCATTTTTCTATGAAATGTCCGATATCATAGATTGTTGGCTGAACACTACTATCATCTATGAATATGCGCTCTTCACTATAGATAGTCAAAACGATATACTTTTATCTATAGTTTATTCCAGCATTTTCTAAGTATAGACATACATTCTGATATACAGGCAGCTGTTCTTTACTATCATTAAACGATTTTATATGACCGTATAGTAGTCTGAAACAGATAGAGCGCTCTTTCAGTATATCCTCTCTTCTCTAACACTCATATGACATTTCTCCTTATCTATTCTTTCACCTCACATATTAAACTTGGTGGTTTTTCAATCTTCTACTAGCTCATTAGATTATTTCACTTGCGTACAACGTTACTTTTTTATTTTTTAAAATAATCTGTTCTTATATTTATGAGTATTACCAACTACAGTGATGATCTCTTAACTCATTCAACATCCCTAACTTTCTCTCTATGTATTAGTTACAATAAACCCTGTTACACTATCCACTTAGACAGCTATCCACCTTCTTCAGTAGTCAGTAAACCGGTAAACATTTTAATAGCTTATATAGAGCATCTGTCAGTACAATAGTTGCTTACATAGACTTCATATGAAAATAAAGACGATCGGAATGCTATCAGTGAAACACTACCTAGTTAGAACTTTCCCAACAGGGTTTACACCAATGCCAAATCAAATTGGAGAAATCATGTTCATCTTTTTAGGTTCCTATCATTTTAAAAGTTATCTCGATATAGATTAAATATTTTACTCACTCAACAGATTATTTGATTAAACGAATAAGGTAAACTGTATATATATCTTTTACTTCTCAGTCATCTTAGACGAATAAATTTGATCCACTTTTATAGAAATCTATACTTAAATAAAAAATCCAAAACGGTTGGTAATCATCACCAACCGTTTTGGAACAAGATTTTTATGTCAAAAGATAAATACACTCTTTGTCCAATACAAAATTCATTTATATCGGTTACTGTACTCATTATGACGTAAATAATAAATGAACCGTATATATCCAGGTAGTGTGACGACTCACATGTCTATAGTATGTAAAAAATAGCAGATACTCTAAAACGGCTTCTGAAGAAATTTAACATCGTCAGCTAAGAAATTATCTAAAGTCTCTATCTAATAAATAAACATTATACTATGTAAGATAAAAATATAGCCGGCCATACCTCACTCTAGGCATGATTATCAGAAGACTTGATAGCATTAGATAATCGCTAATCTATCTAATTTATCTCAAAGTAAAGAACCTCTTCACTAAAAGTACTTCAAGCAATTATTGATTTTATAATTTATTATTGTAAGGTTGATCTATTCATTAGGCTAACATAGACCACCTTCAGAGTATGTAGCAGTAGCATAGAAGTTATTACAGATAATGTCTAAGTTGATATACTTATTCACCTCACTTGCAGATATAGACAGAAGCAGCAGCCTAACATTAATGATAGAAATAACTGTAGTTTTATTTCTATGTCCGACAATCACCTTCAAGTGCGAATAATTTTTAGAAAATGTTCAGAATCGTGATATGTAGCATACTATTTAAAGGTTAATGATTTACTCTACCTATATCTAATTAGTTGACGAAGCCGATCAAGAAAATTAAACATACCATTTAAATGATTCCTTAGAGAACTTATATACTACGTTTTTTCTCTTTCAAACCAGGTGATTAAAGGGAAAACCCTAGATAATATTCCTTTTAACGATATCCCATTTATTCAGCATGAAGTACATCCCATGTTAAACGAAGAAACACACGCACATTTGATATGGGCAAATGAACTTTACCGACACTATTTTATAGACGAACACACTTATATGCTAATTTAATCAAAAAAGAAAGACGCTGATTAAAAGTCATCAGCGTCTTTC
>NZ_JAGFVM010000020.1 GCF_017599325.1 Marinilactibacillus kalidii
CACGGCGGACACCCTTGTCATTCGCTAACAGTTCCTACTGCCAATCCTGTAGTGGACTTTCACCACCAAGTTGTCGCCCATGCCGGGCGCACATAGAAAAAAGAGATGATCTAATTGCGATCATCTCTTCGTTTGAATCATTATTTTGCATCTTCTGCAAATACAATAGACCATTCATCTTGTTTAGACAAGAATTCGCGCGCAACTTCTTGTGCGCCTTCTAATGTGTGGTGTGCAGCCCAACCACATTGTTTTTCGTTACTTGCCGGTACTTCGTCAGCTTCTAAAATATCTTCCATCGTACGTTTTAATACATCTAAAATTTCATCATAATTTTCGTGATTGATAACAGTCAAATAAAATCCTGTCTGGCAGCCCATCGGCCCAAAATCAATAACATAATCTGCGTGATTGCGGATATGTTCAGCAGTTAAATGCTCTAGTGAATGGACAGCCATCATATCCATATGCTCTTTATTCGGTTGGGAGAAACGGACATCGTACTTAACGATTACATCTCCATTAGCCCCAGTTTTTCGGTCTGCTACTCTTACGTAAGGTGCAATGACCTTGTTATGATCTAAATTAAAACTTTCAACGTTCATTCTTTTTTCTGTCATCAGATTGATCTCCTTTTTCTTCTGCTCGATTAAAGTTTATTTCGATTATAGTCTTTCCTTCACTTTTTCGTACCCTGCAGTATCCAAACATATTCATTTAACTGCTGAAAAGATAATGCTGTAAAACCCGCTTGCTCAAATGCAGCATGTACTTTTTCTAGTACTGGATAATATTCTCTTTTTAAATCCTCTACCAGTTCAGCATACCCCAGATTAGAAGCTTCTTCAATCTTTAATTGGTACGCCGCCTCTGATATGAAAGCTGTATCCGCAAAAATGACTTTCCCACCTGACGGAAGTAAGTCGTAGTATTGCATGAGAACTTCTGCTTTTTCCCTGTCGGTGAGGTGATGAAACACGTAAGAACTGACGATGGTATCGATAGTTTCCGTTGGCACAGGATACTTTTGCATATCGCCATCATGAATCATAAAGCCTTCCGGAAGTTTTTCCAATGCAACTGCTCGCATCTCTTCAGAGGGTTCCACAGCAAATACTATTTTCCCTGAATCTAACAATTTCTGTGTTAAATTTCCTGTGCCAATACCAAATTCAAGCACGCTATCTCCGCTTTTAGCGACGATTTCATTTAATATCTGATCATAATTCAAAAAGACGGCCTGATATTGAATGTCCTGTCCTTCTACAAAAGTATCATAGTCTGCTGCCCATTCAGAAAACACCTCTAAAAATTCTCTACCCATTCGGCTCTTCCTCTCGTCTTACCGTTTTTCATTATCTTTTTTTGTTTTAACGATTTCAGCGGGTATACCGACTGCTGTGACGCCAGGTGGTATATCTTTTAAAACAACAGCACCCGCCCCGATTTTGGCATATGAACCAATCGTTATATTGCCAATGACTTGCACGTATGCTGATAGCAAGACACCGTCTCCAATAGTCGGATGTCGCTTACCTGTTTCGTTTCCACGTCCACCAAGTGTTACACCATGATACATGCGTACATCGTCGCCTATTTCTGCTGTTTCACCAATCACGATTCCCATTCCATGGTCAATAAACAATCGGTTCCCAATAATGGCTCCTGGATGAATTTCTATCCCAGTCAAAAATCGGGCAAAGGTTGAGATGATTCTAGCAAGTAACTTGAGATTCTTCTTGTACAAAAAATGTGCCATTCTATAATAAACGGTTGCCCATAAACCTGGATATGTTAAAAAAATTTCCAATTTTGTTCTAGCTGCTGGGTCTTGCCTCTGATATGTCTGAATCAATGCTTTAAAGGATTCCATACCTGCTCCTTCTACTTACTGATTTTGAACATGAGAAAAGCCCATATCTAAATCTTCCATTAAGTCTGCTACATCTTCAATGCCTACAGACAATCGAATCAATTCGTCTTTAATACCTGATTTCAGTCTTTCTTCTTTTGGGATTGAGCCATGTGTCATCAGCGCAGGAATTTCAATCAGACTTTCTACAGCACCTAAACTTTCTGCCAGTGTAATCAATGATAAATTCTCAACAAATGTTTTCGCAGAGAGTCCCTCAACTAATTCAAATGAAACCATTCCACCGAAACCTGTTGTCTGTTTTTTAGCAATTTCATGACCTGGGTGAGACGCAAGGCCTGGATAATATACCTTTGCTACTTGTGGATGTTCATCTAAATACTGCACGATTTTTTTAGCATTAGCTTCGTGTGCATCCATTCGAATCGCTAGTGTCTTAATACCCCTTTGAATAATCCAGCTATCTTGAGGCCCAAGGATCCCACCAATCGCATTTTGAAGAAAGGCTAGTTCTTCTGCTAGTTTTTCATCATTGGTTGTGACTAAACCAGCAACGACATCACTGTGCCCACCAAGGTATTTAGAAGCGCTGTGTAAAACAATAGAAGCACCTAGTTCAAGTGGTTTTTGATTGTACGGTGTCGCAAATGTATTATCCACGATGGAGATAAGATTGTGTTTCTTAGCAATCGCTGCGACCGCTGCGATATCTGTTATTTTCAGCAACGGATTCGTCGGTGTTTCCAAAAAGATTGCTTTTGTCTGTTCTTGTATAGCTTCTTCTACTAATTCGATCTTACTTGTATCAACGATCGTAAACGTTAACCCTAATCGTTTTAAAATCTTGTCCATTAAGCGATACGTTCCGCCATAAACATCGTCTCCAACGATGATGTGATCTCCTTTTGAAAATAAAGAGAAAATCGTATGGGTGCCGGCAGATCCAGATGCAAAAGCTAAACCACGAACGCCGCCTTCCATATCCGCAATCAGTTTTTCAAGTGCAGCTCGCGTTGGGTTACCAGTTCGTGAATATTCATATCCTTTATGCACACCGACTTTTTCTTGTTTATAGGTAGTCGTTTGGTGGATGGGTACGTTGACCGATCCTGTTGCTTCGTCATGACTAATACCACCATGAATATAAGTTGTTCTCATTCTCATTATGATTGTGCTCCCTTATAAATATTTTTTGATAAATAACGTTCACTACTATCTGGAAAAATCGTTACGATCGTACTGCCAGCGGGCAATCGCTTAGCTTCTTCAATGGCAGCTGCAAATGCTGCACCACTCGAGCTGCCTACGAATAACCCATTTCGCTTAGCTAAAGCTTCCGTAAAGAAAAAAGCATCGTCATCTGAAATAGTATAAACTTGATCGATCCATTCTTTCTTCATAAAAGCAGGTATAAATTCCATACCAATCCCTTCGGTTTTGTGTGGTCCTGGCTTTCCTCCACCAATTATGGAACCTTCCGGCTCGACGACAACCGTTCGGATGTCAGACTGTTGTTCTTTCAAATACTTCGCAATCCCACTGAACGTCCCACCACTTCCGGCCCCGGCTACGAACGAATCAGGATACTCACCATCCAAGTCAGACAGCAACTCCGGTCCGAGTGTTTCGTAATAGGTTTCAGGATTGCGTTCATTTTCAAACTGTAATGGTAGATAAGCGTTTGGATGTGTTCGGTTGATCTCTTTTGCCTTTTCGATTGCCCCTTTCATTCCTTTTTTTGTTGGTGTATGGACAATTTCTGCGCCCAACGCTTTCATTAATTGCTGTTTTTCTATACTGAATTGTTCAGGGACTACAAACAAAGTCGGCATACCATGAGCTAAGGCAGCCAGTGCTAATCCAATACCGGTATTTCCAGCTGTTGGTTCAACAATCGTAGTTTCATGGTTGATTTCTCCAGACGCTAATGCCGCTTCTATTAATTTTTTACCTAAACGGTCTTTGATACTGCCGCCAGGGTTAAACATTTCTAGTTTAGCAAGAATTCTTGACCCATTTGGTATGTCATACCCTGTAATTTCAATCATCGGCGTCTTTCCAATCAAATCGCTTATATTGCGGTAGATCATTTTCCAGCACTCCCTCATTTAATTGATCGTGTTCATTAAAAAAGCGCACAAGGCTATGCCTCATGCGCTCACTATTTTATAAAATCGGTTAGACGGCACCCACTCTGTTTGAGAACAAAGTTTTTAAAATTAAGGTTTCGTCTGGATTGGCTCATCGACTTCGATAAAATATTTTTGAGAGCATGAAGAATAAACTGTGCAACATGTACAACAGCAACCTTTATTCATGTTCAAAAATAGATTTCTCAATGAGTCCATTCCTTTCTTATTATGAATGTGTTTCCATTAATTTGAAGTAATCATATCATTGCACTAAAAAGAAGTCAATCAGCAAGTTGTGATAACTTGTTCGATCGACTTCTTTTTATCATCTTGAGCGAAGAAGATCTTCATAGAAAATTGCTCTAGAAGCTGCCAAGTATGGCGTGATGAACAAATAGCCTAACCCTAGTGTAAATGTTCCTACCAAATGCCAGCCGATAAAGCTAAGTTCAAGTAAAAACAATCTACCTTTATTGCCATCCATCAATTCTCTACTACGTGTGATACAATCCAAAGGTGAAAGATAATGACCGCTTTCTGTTGCATCTTTGTATACAAAATAAGTGAGTGCATATGAAAATATTTTAATTAAACCTGGTATGACAAATAATATTGCCCAAAGGGATACGAATAACCACTGAAGTATGAACATACCTAGTACCGGTAGAGTATATCCTTTTTTAATTACCTGTAACGAATCTCTAAGAGGCACAATCTCATAATTAGGATTTCTAACCATATCTAAAAGTGTATAAGAGACACCTGTCGCAAAAACAATCGTTAGTAGGTCTGATAACCATTCTCGAGCATTAGCCGCTGCTGTCCCATCCGTTTCTGTAAGACCGTTTATATAATCACCGTTAAAAATATTGGTACCAAAGTAGCCAAAAGCAAATGATCCACTACCTACAATTAAAATCGTTATCACTACCGGAATAACATTAAGTAATGCCGCTTCTTTCCATCTTCCATTTAATGTTTGTCTAGCTTCCCTTTTTATTTCTCCTACGGATAACATATTCCTTCTCCTGCTTTCTATTCAGATAATGAGGACTTACAGTAATCAGCTGCTTATTCACTGGTACTGTTCCCTGCCCTTTACTCACTGACTTTCTTTAGTAATACTTGAATTGGTTTTTCTTTCACGTGTTCACTAAGTAGTTCTAGATTCTTTATAATGATCTTCGTCGCCCATGCATCTTTATTTTTCAGATATCGATCTTCTGAAAGTCTTTCTTCATAAGTACGTAAGAGCGTAGCTCTTTGTATTTCTCCTGCCAGTCCGATTCTCCATGTTGCCTCTAATACGCTTTCCGCAACAACTTGATTCGAATGATAGGTTTCCTTCCAGATATGAGGGAAATCTTGCAAAATTTTCTGATCGGGATCACTAATTGATAAATAGGCTAACATTTGACTAGCCGCCGCTCTTTTATAACTGTCTGACGACGTCAAAGAATCTCTCAATGAGTCCCAAATATCATAAGACCATTCCACTTCATTCTCCGCTTTTTCTAGTAGTAGAATAAACGCCGTAAGCTGGCAGTCTTGTTTGCCGTTTTTAATTATGTCCATTAACATCGCTGTTTCTTTATCCATCATTCTTATCATCCTTTGTCATGCTCTACTCACCTGACCTTTTCTTTATTTTACTAAAGTGATTCGGACAAAGCTATCATGCTTAAGACTGATATTTGTTTACATCATATAAGTCTAGAGAACGTTCAATCTCTTTTTCAGTATCTCTTCTTAGTTGCATCAGTTTATTCTGAGTATCGATTACTTGCCCTTGAAGATTTTCCAGACTTGTTAGATTATCTGCAATTTTTTGATAATTACTCACATCGGTAAAAATGTTATCGAAAAGAACATCCATTAATCGATGACTTTCTGAGATATATTCATATTGACTATTCCAATCAGATGGAACATCCTTAAGTTCTTTACGATATCGAAGTAATGCCATCTCTATGTCTTTCATAATTTCTTCTGCATGATCAATATGATTATATTTAGCTAGGTCTGTAAACAGCCCACCACCAAGCATATCTACCGTAGACCAAGACTTGGCAGAATCTAGTGCATTCAATGCTTCGTTTAATAAACTTAAAACCCTTTTTCCAGCTTTTAAAGCTTCATCAATCTCCTCGCATGCTTTTCGCCAGGTTTGTCGTTCTCCGAACGCCTCTACTACCTTTTCTTTATATGTATCACTTGTCTTGCTTAAATCCAGTTTCAATCTATGTAATTGGCTCAACATTTCGTCGTATTCGTCCACTAATGCCGCTTGCTCTGACTGGGCTTGTGTGTGTTTTTCAATACATGCTTGCAAATATGCCTTAGATTCAGCTCGATCACGCTGCCTATCTTCTACATATCGCTCTTCTCTACCAATCACACTCATCATCAATTGTTTGAACCGATGTCCGACAGATGGCTCTGAGGATGACTCAAAAGGTTTATAAGCTTGCCGCGCATCTGCTTCCTCTTGCACATACTGTTCTAATTCTCGTTGATTGCGTTTTATCCGTTCTTCTAATCTCGTCAACGCTGAATAAAGACGAATCAGTTCTATCATTATTGTGCACTCCTTTTCTCAAATATTTTGTTTTGAATTGATTTCTATTATACCGATTGTTTAGATTGTTTAAAAGGATTTCTAGGAATAAGTTCAAAAAATAAAAAGAGCTAGAGCAAATGCTCTAACCCTTCATTTTACTATTTATCTTTTTTACTGGTTGGTTCCTAATTCAGATCGAACAACATCTGCAATACGGTCAACATAGTTTACGACTGCTTCTTCTGTTTCTGCTTCAGCCATAACACGTAACAACGATTCTGTTCCACTAGGACGAACGAGTACACGACCATTCCCATTCATTTCTGCTTCAACTTCTTCGATAACAGATTTGATTGCATCATTTTCCATTACATTGTGTTTATCTGTAACAGGAATATTGACGAGTTTTTGAGGGAATGTAACGACTTCTTCTGCTAACTCAGATAATTTTTTACCTGTTTGCTTCATTACGTTCAATAATTGGATACCTGTAAGTAGACCATCCCCAGTTGTATGATAATCAAGGAATACGACGTGTCCTGATTGCTCCCCACCAAGGTTATAACCATTTTTCAACATTTCTTCTACAACATAACGGTCTCCAACTTTTGTTTTAACAGATTCCAACTCATGTTGTTCAATTGCTTTATAAAAGCCAATATTACTCATGACTGTAGAGACAATCGTATTTTTCTTTAGACGTCCTTCATCATGCATATATTTACCACAGATATAAAGAATTTTGTCACCATCTACAATGTTTCCTAATTCATCAACCGCAATCAAACGGTCTCCGTCGCCATCGAATGATAGACCTACATCTGCACCCTTTTCAAGTAAAAACTCAGCTAGATGTTCAGGATGTGTACTTCCAACACCTTCGTTAATATTTAAACCATCTGGTGAAACACCTGTAACGTCGAAATCGGTATCTAAATCTGCAAACAAGCGATTCAATAATGGACTAGCTGCTCCATTAGCGCCATCCAAAGCAACATGGATACCTGAAAGGTCTCCTGAAATCGTTTGTGTTAAAAATTGGATGTACTTCAACATACCTTCTTTATATTCCTCTGAAGTGCCTAAGCCTTCAGCACTCGGACGTGGTAAAGAATCTTCCGGTGCATCAATCAGCTCTTCAATTTCATTCTCCTGTACGTCAGATAGTTTGAATCCGTCTGCGCCGAAGAATTTGATTCCGTTGTCTTGAACAGGGTTATGAGAAGCTGAAATCATGATCCCAGCAGTCGCACCTTGTTGACGTGTTAAATAAGATACGCCAGGTGTAGTAAGCACGCCTAATCTCAATACCTCTGCCCCAACAGAAAGTAAGCCCGCTATTAATGCATATTCTAACATACGTCCAGATACACGTGTATCTTTACCAACCAATACTCTTGGTCTTTTATCTTCTGTATGTTGCGCTAATACATAACCACCATATCTACCTAGTTTAAATGCCATTTCTGGTGTTAATTCTGCATTAGCAATTCCTCTTACACCATCTGTGCCAAAATATTTTCCCATAATTTAATAGTCTCCTTTTTCATTCACAAAACGTTGAATTTTATTCTGAAGTATTTCCAGTATCTGTACCTTCTTCTTCAGTTGTTACTCGAATCAATACTTCTAGTTCCTGAGGATCAACTTCTGTGATTCCTTCGGGTAATATTAGTGGAACAGTCCGTACAGTCGACTCTGTTATACCTGATACATCTACATCTACAGAAAAGTTTTTCAACGCTTCAAGTGCCTCAGTTTCCCCTGCAACTGTTACGTTCTCTGGTTCTCCCTGAGCAAATTCAAGCGTATAATTATAATTTTCATCTACTGTTCCAGCTTCTTTCAATACGATTGGAACGGTTCTTTGTGTTCCTTCAACTGGAATCGTTACATCAATTTGCTGTGGATCGATATTTACATTCAAAGGATCTCCTATTTCATTTAGCACTAAGACGTTAATGGTCATATCGATATCTTCCGTTATATCACTATCTTCTGGTACAACAACAACCATAACATCAGCAATTTCGTCCATCGTCGACTCTGCTCCTGAAATACGTACCTTTTCTGAAGATAACACTGGTACCCCTGCTGAATAGCCTTCAGATAGATGTGAAGAAGCATTAAATTCAACGCGAACATCGTGCTCTTCCACTCGTTTTTGCTCAATAGTCAATGAAAACTCTGAAGGACTAATACTATAATCCAACTGATTACTGACTCCTGTAGCTTCTAGGCTTACATTATGTGTTCCAGGACCTAATTCATTCAAATCAGGCGTTACTATACTAAAATTCTGTGCAGCTAGCGTTTGGGTCAAAATGGCTTGCGGTCCTTCTAAACGAATAGTGGCCGTTTCAGGTATTCCTGAAACAAAGTATCGATCACGATCGATATCGATATCGATTGGCATATTCGTAATGACATCGCTACCCGTTATGCTAGCACCGTCCGTCGGATTTGTTGATAAGTTTCTGGAAGCTTCCTCATAGTAAACAAATGAAAACAATAAAATCGCAAAAAATAACGCAATAAAGCGTGTAAACCAATTATTATCTAAATTCCATTTCACTTACCAGACACTCCTTTCCGCACCGAGTTTATTATTCTCTGTATCGGTCCTTGTGTCTCTTTTTCCTTCTCACTCATTACCAATTCTTTGTTCAAATAATTAATGACATCATTACTTGTCATTTCAGTAATAAGATTTCCACTACGTGCAATGCTGATCTCACCTGTTTCTTCTGAAACGATAAGCGTAATCGCATCTGTTACTTCTGATAAACCAATAGCCGCTCTGTGTCTTGTTCCTAACTTTTTAGGTATCGCAGGACTTTCAGATAACGGTAAATAGCTGGCAGCTGTCATCACCTTAAAGTTTTTGATGATTACTGCTCCATCATGTAATGGTGTATTGGGAATGAAAATATTGATTAGTAACTCCGATGAGATATCAGCACCGATAGATATACCTGTTTTGATATATTCATCCAAGCCACTTTCCATTTCAATAGAAATCAACGCGCCAATACGCCTCTTACTCATATATTGTATTGCTTGGGCCAAGTCCTCGACGACGACCTCACTAGGATTACTTTTTCTTTTTCTTCCAAAAACAGAACCTCTACCTAGATGTTCTAATCCTCTTCTTAACTCTGGTTGAAAAATAATGATTAACGCAAGCGCTGACCATTGAATAACAAAATTGACGATAAATTCCGTCGTATGCAACTGTAACACTGCACTAAATAGTTTAAGTAATAATATTACACCAATTCCTTTGAGCAACTCAATTGCTCGTGTTCCACGGACGATTTTGATCAACTGATAGATAAAGAACGTTACGATCATAATATCCACAACATTGATCGCTGCTCTTAAAGTCCATAGCTGTGACCAGTCAAAATCCGCTAATCCTTCAAAGGGCATGAAAGTCACCTCCTAATTCTAAACATGCACGAAATCAGTATATCATAATTACACGTTTTATTCGTATAATTAGCCGAAATTTGTCACAATTAACTTCGTATATTTTATACAAAAAAAAAGCTAGATAGCAAATTATGCTAACTAACTTTTAAAATACTGGGCTACCAGGATTCGAACCTGGGGAATGACGGGATCAAAACCCGCTGCCTTACCGCTTGGCTATAGCCCAATCACAAAATGGAGGGAGTAGGATTCGAACCTACGAACCCGAAGGAGCGGATTTACAGTCCGCCGCGTTTAGCCACTTCGCTATCCCTCCGTTAAATATAGAAAAAAGTTCTATCACTATGCCGGCTAAAGGAATTGAACCCTCGACCCACTGATTACGATTCAGTTGCTCTACCAACTGAGCTAAGCCGGCTACTTTAAAGCAAGCATAACAAAAACTATTTCTAAATGACCCCTACGGGATTCGAACCCGTGTTACCGCCGTGAAAGGGCGGTGTCTTAACCGCTTGACCAAGGGGCCATTATATCTTGTACTTTTTGAGCACAAGATATATTGTATTATGAAAGACCTCATTTGTCAACAGAATGCTTAAAAAAATAAAAAATTTTTTTTAACATCAAGCATCTACATTGATTGATTGATATTTTTCTGGTTTTCTTTTAAATAACTCTACAACATAAGGACATACTGCTTTAATCATTTTCCCTTGTTCCTGCATATCTTTTACTACATCATCAACCAGTTGCTCCGCAACGCCCTGACCTCTTAAAGAGGGATCGACGAATGTATGATCAATCGCTATCACATTTCCATTTCCCTGAACAAATGTGATTTCTGCTAACAATTTCCCGTTTTCTTCTTTGTAGAGTCGATTATCACCTTTAGTAAAGTCCATTTTTATTCCTCCTATTAATAAGTTTGTTACTCATTAATTTATCACAGTTATTGAATATATGCTTTTACTGTCCCTTGAAAAAACTGAAAAGTGTCAGAATGTTCAAAAAAAACGCTTTAGGCTAGAATTTTTCTGAAAACATTCATAAATTATTTGACATCTAAAAAAAGAGGAGTAAACTAATAATGCTAGTGAACCAAAGATCGTTATACATCAAAGGAGGAGACATCATTTATGTCCGAAATTTCTAAAGACCACAAAATTTTAGTCATCATGATTTTAAATAAAACTGAACTGTTAGATGAATTGCTTTTAGAATTCACAAACAACGGAATAGATTCTGCTACTGTTTTAAATTCTGTTGGAATGGCACAACAACTCTCTACTCTCGAACATACTCGTATTTTATCTACACTTCGTCCATTCATTACTTCTGATCACTCAGAAAACAAAATGATCTTTACGATCGTAGATGAAGCACAAGTTGAAACGATACGCACAGTTGTTAAAGAAGTCATTGGAGATCTTTCAGATCCCGATACTGGAGTATTGTTCGCAATACCAACCTTATTCACTGAAGGCTTTCATTAATATACTTTGCTAGGAAGGAAGAGAGAAGAAATTGGAATTTAATACGATGTTTTATGTGGCCCTAATGTTAATAGTAGGGTCTTTGTTCGGTCGTTTGGCCGCTCTAATCAAATTACCAACAGTAACAGGTTATATTTTTGGAGGATTATTGATTGGCCCTTCGTTTTTTAATATTATGCCCGAAACAACAATAGAAAATATGGAAATTATATCCGAAATCGCGTTAGCCTTTATATCGTTCACTATCGGATTATCATTCAAAGCAAGCTACTTAAGAAGAGTTGGACTAACACCACTAATTATCGCAATGATGGAATCGACTTTAGCTGCTGTATTAGTAGCCGGTTCTCTATTCCTAATTGGTACAGACCCTTCATTTGCTTTGATTATGGGCGCAATCGCCGCTGCTACTGCTCCGACCTCTATCTTGCTCGTTATGAAAGAATATCGAGCTAAAGGGCCGGTATCTGAAATGTTGAAAAGTGTTGCTGCTCTAGATGATGCAACCGCACTGATTCTCTTCGGATTCTGTTCAACGGCTGTCAAATTACTCGTTGATACAACTGGTGAAAGCGTAAATGTACTTGCTTCTATATTTCAACCAATTTTAAGTGTGTTTATCGCACTCGCTGTTGGTGCACTTGTTGGTTTCGTAATGAAGTATCCACTGAAATATACGAAAACTTCTGGACAAAAATTAACATTGTTAATTGCATTTGTATTCCTTTCTAGTAGTATATCTGTAGGTTTAGGTGTTTCGGAATTGCTTTCTGCTATGATGACTGGTGCTGTTCTAACGAACATTTCAAGCGATGCACCTCAAATGGGAGAGTTCTCTGATCGCTTCACACCTCCAATTTTCTTAATGTTCTTTGTTTTGGCAGGTGCACAGTTAGATATTCATATTATCCCAACCGTCGGGCTAATTGGTATCATGTACACAATTTTCCGTATTGTAGGGAAAGTTATCGGTGCCTATTTAGGTGCTTTGTTGATGCATACACCTAAAGTTGTTAGGAATTATCTAGGATTTATGCTCCTACCCCAAGCAGGCGTTGGGATCGGTTTGATTGCCATCTCAGCAGGTATCTTACCTGAATACGCAGATCAAATTAGAACTGTTGTCTTAAGCGCAACTTTACTATATGAGTTCTCTGGACCAGTTATTACTAAAATCGTTTTACGTAAAACTGGAGAAATCGGTGCGATTCCTTCAAATGTAAAAGAAGTTCCAGAATTTTAAAAAAATGACTGTCCTTTTAACTAAGGGCAGTCATTTTTTTTAAGTCTAATTTCCTCTATTGGAAAAATATTTTCTATGGAATCTTTTAAGTTAAATGGTTTTAGTTTGTGCTGCATTGCCAATTGCGTGCTTTGAAAAATGGGTTGAATCGTTTCCTGAATACTTTTACTAACAATACAATTATAATGATGGTGTTTACTAAACAAGCTATTTTCACCTTCAATTGCTATAGCGTTTTCTATATCCAGTAAAGTGATTTCTTCAGGTGCACTCATCAATCGAACACCGGCTACACCATGATGTATTTTAATCAAGTCAGCTTTTCTCAGCGTACCAATAATCTTTCCAATGACACTGGATTTGTATTTCACACTACTTGATATAGACCCCGAAATAACTGTTTTCTCTTCTATGACAACTTGAAGTAAACGATCTTTGACAAAAGCATGTTGATCTCCTACAATCAGCATGTACTCAAATTAGTTACATGTATAACTAGAGGAGGAGAAATAACATGAAGATTGGTATTATTGCAGCGACTGGGCAAGCTGGGCAAGTGATTTTGAAAGAAGCGATCACTCGAGGGCATGATGTTACAGCCATTGTCAGAAATGCTTCAAAATTGAAACAAGATGTTGCTGTTTTGGAACGTAGTATCTATGATCTGAGCGTAGATGACTTAAAACCTTTTGATGTTGTGGTAAATGCATTTGGAGCACCCCTCGGCGAAGAGCAAGCCCACGTAGATGCTGGTCACGCGCTTATTCAGGCACTTAAAGGCTCCGACACTAGAGCAGTCATTGTCGGTGGCGCAGGTAGCTTATATGTAGATAAAGATATGAAAACAAAGGTGATGGATACACCCGATTTCCCAGATAACTTCTTACCAACTGCTAAAGGACAAGGGCGCAATTTAGAAGAGCTACAGCAAACGTCTGATATTCAATGGACCTTTATTAGCCCTTCTGCTGAATTTAGTCCTGATGGAAACAGAACGGGCTCTTACAAAGTAGGTAAAGACCACCTAATGACAAATTCAGCGGACGATAGCTATATTAGTTACGCTGACTATGCAATTGCTGTATTAGATGAAATAGAAGCAGCAGAACACTTAAATGAGCGCTTTACAGTAGTTGGCGAACGATAATCTCCTCCAGCAAGTTGAAAGACCTTTTAGCATAAACGGTTTTATACTAACCAAAAAAACACCAAAGGTACAGACATTTTCAAACGGTCTGTACCTTTGGTGTTTCTCACTATCTGTTTTTATACCCTATAAGTGGTTAACTGATCGTACTTTTTTTACGTTGTTTTTTCCCGGCCACGAATAGGAAAAATGAACCAAAAATAATACAACTATAATAAGTGATAAATCGCCAAAATATCAAACAAAGAATCAGTATAGTTGGTTGTAATATAAGCCCGAACAAAAGAGAGAAGCTATATTCTGCTCCACCACTCCCCCCAGGTATTGGAACAAGCGAAGAGAACATCATAATGAATGCATGGAAAGCAATCACTTGAAAGAAATTAATATTAGCAATACCTAGTCCATGTATAACGAAATAAGGAATACTGAAAAACAACCATAATTGCACTAGTGTCAGTACACTACACTGAAATAACAATTTTAGATCGAAGCTCATTCGATTACTTTCTTCATGAAAAGAAACAAGTTTCTGATCAAGTTTCTCTTTCCATTTCAAATAACGTTCTCGTTTGATGAAAAACGATACAGGTTTCAATATAGACCGTGCAATAAAAAAGGCGACTCGTTTACTTTTAGCAATCGAAATAAGCGTAATGATAACGAGCGTATTCAACCCGAATCCTACTAAAATAAGCGTGTTTAGCTGCGGAATGGTATTGCTTTGTAAATATTCATGACCAAATAACAAGACAATAATAGAGCTAAAGACAAGCATAGCCTGAAAAACAATAAACTTCATGAGTAAGACAGAGCTACCTACTCCTATAGAAATACCATTTTTTACCATCATAAACAATTGTGCAGGCTGTCCACCACTTGAAAAAGGTGTAATTGTATTAAAAAATTGACCAATCATTGTAATTTGAATTGATTTCCACAATGATTGCCTTGTCTGCGTCTTATTGGACATCTTACATAAAACGAGCGCTTCTAAGAACCAATAAATGCACATGATTCCCATACCTAGTAAAAGCCAACTCACTTCGATCTGTCTTAGATTTTTTGCTGCCTCATTTAAATTTAAATCTCGAAAATGAAAAATAATATAACCAAAACTGATACATAAAATGATTGCAAAATTAATTAACTTATTTTTTTTGATTTCAATACCGATTGATTTCATTATAAAGGACCATCCAATCGTTTCAATTCATTTCTATCATTGTCTCTATTTTTCACTACCCGTGAAGACACAAGACAAATTACCTTTTTTAATTGTTGACCGTATGTAATCGAAAAGCATAACTCGCTTACTCCTATCGATTTAGCTGATCAACAATGACTTACAATAAATGCATCACTTCTATTTTTATACTATACTTTTATCACTATATCTACTTTTAAATGATTGTAGACCATATAGCTTCACGCTAAGTATATCAAATTTTGTGAGGTGTTGATATAGGTCTAAAGACTGAAAAAGCAGATATGAATAGTATAATTTCTTCGTTTAAGAAGATTAAAGACACAAAAAAACAACGTCCGCAGACGTTGTTTATCGAAGCCACTTGCCGGATTCGAACCGGCGACCTCATCCTTACCATGGATGCGCTCTACCTACTGAGCTAAAGCGGCTGGATTATTTGCAAATAAAAACTCCGCAAGCAGGGCTCGAACCTGCGACAACGCGATTAACAGTCGCGCGCTCTACCAACTGAGCTATTGCGGAATCAAAAAATGGTATTAGATAAAAAAAAAGAACTGCACGGCAACGTCCTGCTTTCACAAGGGGAAACCCCTCACTATCCTCGGCGCTGGGAAGCTTAACGGCTGTGTTCGGAATGGGAACAGGTGGATCCTTCCCGCCATCATTACCGCACAATGACTCTTTTTCTTTTATAAGAGAACTCCGTTCTCTGAAAACTAGATAGTTGATGGTTCGCAAACATGTTTTGATTCAACACCTTCATACTCTTAAGCCACGTTTTGTGGTTAAGTCCTCGATCGATTAGTACTGGTCCGCTCCATACATCACTGTACTTCCACTTCCAGCCTATCTACCTGATCATCTTTCAGGGATCTTACTTCCTTAAAGGAATGGGAAATCTCATCTTGAAGGGGGCTTCACGCTTAGATGCTTTCAGCGTTTATCCCGTCCACACATAGCTACCCAGCGATGCCTTTGGCAAGACAACTGGTACACCAGCGGTGTGTCCATCCCGGTCCTCTCGTACTAAGGATAGCTCTTCTCAAATTTCCAACGCCCGCGACGGATAGGGACCGAACTGTCTCACGACGTTCTGAACCCAGCTCGCGTGCCGCTTTAATGGGCGAACAGCCCAACCCTTGGGACCGACTACAGCCCCAGGATGCGACGAGCCGACATCGAGGTGCCAAACCTCCCCGTCGATGTGAACTCTTGGGGGAGATAAGCCTGTTATCCCCAGGGTAGCTTTTATCCGTTGAGCGATGGCCCTTCCATACGGAACCACCGGATCACTAAGCCCGACTTTCGTCCCTGCTCGACTTGTAAGTCTCGCAGTCAAGCTCCCTTCTGCCTTTACACTCTGCGAATGATTTCCAACCATTCTGAGGGAACCTTTGGGCGCCTCCGTTACCTTTTAGGAGGCGACCGCCCCAGTCAAACTGCCCATCTGACACTGTCTCCCAACCGGATTACGGTTGCGGGTTAGAGTGGCCATACAGCGAGGGTAGTATCCCACCATTGCCTCCACCAAGACTGGCGTCCTGGCTTCATTGGCTCCTACCTATCCTGTACAAGCTGTACAGACACTCAATATCAAACTACAGTAAAGCTCCATGGGGTCTTTCCGTCCTGTCGCGGGTAACCTGCATCTTCACAGGTACTATAATTTCACCGAGTCTCTCGTTGAGACAGTGCCCAAATCGTTACACCTTTCGTGCGGGTCGGAACTTACCCGACAAGGAATTTCGCTACCTTAGGACCGTTATAGTTACGGCCGCCGTTTACTGGGGCTTCAATTCAGAGCTTCGCCGAAGCTAACCCTTCCTCTTAACCTTCCAGCACCGGGCAGGTGTCAGCCCCTATACATCTTCTTTCGAATTAGCAGAGACCTGTGTTTTTGGTAAACAGTCGCTTGGGCCTATTCACTGCGGCTGACCAGATGGTCAGCACCCCTTCTCCCGAAGTTACGGGGTCATTTTGCCGAGTTCCTTAACGAGAGTTCTCTCGATCACCTTAGGATTCTCTCCTCGACTACCTGTGTCGGTTTGCGGTACGGGCAGCCTACTTCTAACTAGAAGCTTTTCTTGACAGTGTGACATCAGATACTTCGGTACTATCATTTCCCTCCCCATCACAACTTGTCC
>NZ_JAGFVM010000021.1 GCF_017599325.1 Marinilactibacillus kalidii
CGTAAATTTCAAGTCTAAGTTAGCCACCTAGTTTCCAAGTATATATCCGCTTAATTGTCAGTTGTTCAATTAGTTATTGTTATTAGAAGAAGTCAGTCGTCATTTGGAAAGCACTAACGTGCTTAGGCTATTTGGAATAAAGAGCGTAGAGCACGAGCAAAACAGTCATGTGGAGTTTTATAGCCAAGTATTTTTCGAGGATAGTCATTCATCCATTGCTGGATTCTCAAGTATTCTGTCTCACTCAATTGACCGATGGCTTTTCCTTTTGGAATAAATCGGCGAATAAACTTATGTTGGTTCTCGCTCGTTCCTCTCTCCCACGAAGCATAAGGATGACTGAAGTACACATCAAGAGTCTCTTGAAGTGCCTTATGAAGGCCGGCAAACTCAGATCCATTATCAGAGGTAATGGTCTTAAATACTTTAGAGAACGTGTCACCGGCTCGATGTCGTAATTGACTGATTGCCTGATCAACGGACTCTTTATCTTTCCCCTTGAGTTTAAGTATGATCTCAAAACGGGTTTGGCGTTCAACTAACGTCAATAAAACCGAATCGGTTTTCGCTTTGTTTCCGACAACGGTATCGATTTCCCAATGGCCAAAGGTCTGTCGATTATCAACTTCTTCAGGCCTCTGTTCAATGGATTGGCCTAAAATCCGCTTATTTATCCTACTTCTATAAGAAGTGTCCTTTGGTTTACGCGACAGTTTTTCAAGTAGATCCATATTCTTGGTTCTCATGATACCTTTGTCAATCCATCCATAAAGGGTCGTTGTACAAGGAATAATAGACGGATCAAATAAGTCGTGTGTCGTAGCAAACCCAACGACTACATCTGGAGACCACTTTTCCCGTAACAGTTTATCATCTGCCCACTCAATAAATGCATCCGAATCAGCCCATTTTGGCCGACGGCCGCAGTTCAATTGAAGCCTATCATAAGCTGCTTGTCCGGCATTAGGATCGTAGTTAGTCGAATAGTAGTCATATACTTTATCGTTTTGCTTTTGACGTTTAAGTTGAGTAATCGTTCCACGATGAATCTCGCTATTAATCGTTTGTGGGACACGTCCCAGAGCTTTTGCAATCCCGCGATTGGAGTAGTTCTCGGTCTTTAAAATAGCGATTTGAGATCGTTCTGAATAAGATAAGTGTTTTCCCTTACGTGCTGTTGTGTTATTGTTAGAGTGCGTCATGTGAATTCATCCTGTCTATTGAGAGTTAGTGGTATAACTTCAATATAACATGAAATTCGCATGGCGTTTTTTTATGGGTTAGCCTAAGTGGCTAACTTCATTATAAAATCCAGCAATAGAATTTGAATAATAAATCATTAATGTTAATAAAATTTTTGTTAGTTCTAACATTAATATTATATCAATGATCTTTTCTGCAGGTTCAAGAGTATTAGACGATAACTCTTTTTGAGAAACTCTGATTATATATCAATTCAGTCAAGATAGAGACTGTTCAAGATATTAAATTAACAAAATTATGAATAAAATCGAAAATATTTCATTGTAAGAAGAAAAATTTATGAAAAAATTTCACAAACAGATAGTTGAATACACTAGAGAAGAGACTGTAAAAACAGACCATAAAATCAATTAGTAGTTTTTTCTATACAAACTAATTAAGAAGCGTTGAGAATCTATATCAGACTTCCAACGGTTCTTATTAGTTTATAGGTCTTATTTTTAATACATCTGAATATTAGTTTTAACCATTTACAGGTACAGAAGCATCTTTTGGTTCTCCAGTTTGTATTGTGTCTTCTTGTACTTCCTCAGCTAGGGCTTGACTATCGAGTACTTTAGTAAATGGATAGTAAATAGCTACTTGAATGAATATATTGACGATTTGGAACAACATAACTGGTATACCGCCGGTCAACCACCCTGAAAAAATAATCGGTGTTCCTAATGGAATAGTCACCCCGTTTAAAGGTGGCAAGATGCCTAGTAAAGTTAATCCATAAGAAAGAAGAAAACTTGTAATCGGTGTAATGATAAAAGGCAGAATGATAATGGGATTCAAGACTACTGGAAGACCAAATGTCAAAGGCTCATTGATTCCAACAGCAACAGTCGGCAAAGCCATTCTACCAAGTGTTTTATACCGTTTACTTTTCGCCATGAATGCGAGTATGAGGACTAAACCGAAAGTCCCACCTGCGCCACCCATGTTGGCATATACAAACCAACCTGCTTGTATGATTGAATGGGGCAAGGGTTCACCTGCGCCATAAGCTACTAGGTTCTCAAGTGCTGGTGCTGCATATAAAATCTGTAGGAAAGGCATAACGACTGCCCCACCGTGAATCCCGAAGAACCAAAGAACATTACAGATCACTATGAATAGAACAAACGTTAATGGACTTGCGCCTAAACTAGTTAAAGGCTCTTGAATAATGCCATAAATAAACGTATTTAAATCTCCAAATGTTGTTAGTGAGATGAAATGACGAATGATACTAAATAAGATTGCAATTACAAAACCTGGAATCAAAGCTGAAAAAGATTTCGCAATCGTTGGTGGAACACCATCTGGCATCTTGATGACGATGTTTCGTTTTATAATAAATGCATAGATAAGAGGTACGATTAAACCAATAATAATAGCTGTAAAAAGACCTTGCGCACCAAGCCATCTAAGACCTAGGGCACTAGTAATCTCTACTGTCGTTTCTCCCTGAAGTTCACTGACACCCAGTGGCATCATTAATAAAAAGGCAAACAGTGATAGAATACCGCAGAAACTTGCATTATCTTTTAACCCTAATTCTTCGGTAAAAGATTTACCAATCAAGAAAGCAATATAGACTGCAAGCATGTCAGTCGTAACAAGTGGTGCGTAAGATAAAATCGTCCCTATGCCTGTAGAAGCAAGAAAAGATTGATAAGCACTCCACTGAAAACTACCTAATAAGGTAAAAATAGCACCGACAATAATAATGGTTAAAGATGACGCAAATCCATTCCCTACTGCCCTGAGCACTTTGTTCTGTTGTATTTTTGTAGCGACTGGTACGAGCGTTCGTTCCAATGTATCTGTTACCTTTTGCATATTATTCTCTCCTTTTTCATTCAACTGATTTCTAAATAAACAAACCAATTTAGTTTTTTTATTTTGAAAACGTTACCATACATATTTTATACATCATAAAGGACTTAATTTCAAGTATATATTAAAATTAAGTCCAATTTTTAAATAGAGCTATTCTAATGTCTTTACTTTATCAACTAATTAGGGATTTCTGACACCTATTATGGATAACGTCAGTATTCTAAAAGAGGACGCAATTGATTTCACTTGATACTTCTTTTTCAGGCTTCATATTTAGTGAAAGAACAAGATACTTTTCAAAACAATCAAAGTTGATAAAACCGTAGCCTGTTCTTTTGTTTTGTATCATTTGATTATCCGTGCATTCGAGTGAACCCTTGGAGTATCCCTAAAGAAACATTATTACAACAAGCGTTATTTCTAAGTGATAATACATCGTTAGTTAACTTGCTTTCATGGTATCGTGATGTTCAAAAGAAGCCTTTTTAAAGTATGTAAAAGAGATTAATAGAATTTGGATAGATTACGCTTAATTATTTAGAAAATGGCATATTGAAACGTTCCAAGTTATATGAAGGAATCATACTGAACACCAAGATTTATGTTTTGGCTAATCACTTTACCGAAGGGGAATATCTATTTTCGAGCAATAAAAAACCTGAACAATCTATTAGCCCCTATCAGAGCTTTAGAGTTGTTCAGGAATTTGGTGTGTTGCCTGGATTGGAGCTGTCTCCTCATAGCCTACGGAAATATTTTGTTATCTTCATTATAAAAACACCGATGAAATGTGTTTACTATTGAAGAAATTTAATGATTCTAGTCCCCCAGTCACACTTCCTTATATTGGTTTGGACGAAGAGACTATGCAAAATGAAATTTAAAATCATTAGATATAATTTTAAAAAATTGTGTATTTAAATTGCTTATTTATTGTATACAATAAATCGGACTACTATAGAATTTAAATATATTATGTATTTCATAATAATATAAAATTGAATATTTTTCGCTTGGTTTAATTTATTATTATATTAACCAATCCCAATAATATCCCATACTAACATTGCCATTAGTTGTAGCATTAACATCCCCACCTCTCATTAATCATTTCGATAAATATTTACGTGTTCTATGAGGTATGTTATACTTTCGAAGATAATAAGTGCAGAAACGTTAACAAAAGTTTACATTTTTATAATAGAAAGTTGGTCTGTATGAATATTGGAGAAATAATAAAATACATTAGGCTATCAAAAAATATTAATTCAAAAAATGTTTATTCAGGAATTTTGAGTCGTCCTGCTATTTCTAAATTTGAGAAAGGTTTAAGTGACACTACTTCACATAAATTGTTTGAAATACTAGAGAATTTAAATATTTCTTTGGAAGAATTTTTTTTCTTTTATAATTTGGAAAAAGTAAAAGATGACAATGATTTTCTACATAACTATTTTGAAGCTTTTTACTCTAATGATGTAAAAAAATTATCAGTATTAAAATCTAGCAATAAAGAAATGTTTGAATCTTCTTATAAGATAAAATATTTACATTATTCAGCATTAGCTGATCTCACACTTACTTATATTACCCATGAAAATGTAAATGAAAAAAGTTTTAAAATAATAAAATCATATTTACTTGATTGTGAGGAATGGACCTATTATGAATTAGTTTTATTCACTAACTCATTAGACTTTTTTCCAGAAGAGCTCATATTATTACTTTATAAAAGAGCTAGAACAAAATTGACTTCTTTTAGTCAACTAAGAAAGTATAATAATGAAGTTTTTACATTAATTTTAAATATTTTAGTTTTTTTTATAGAAAGAAATAACATTGTGAAGTGTGACTATTTTTACAATGAACTATTGCAAAACACATCACTAAATAATAACAAAATGTATGAACGAACTATGATGATTTTTTTTGAAAATTTGTTATTTATGATGAAAACAAAAAAATCAAATAACGAAGTGGAAAAAATTATTTCTATATTCAATTATTTAGATATGCCTGTAAAGGCGCAACAATGTTCTTCATTACTTGAAAGCGTAAAAAAAACATCCTCAATATCTAATGATTGAATTACTACCTATAGAAAATTATTTAAATGTTGTTAACAATTATTAACATTTTTTATTTGTTTAGAAATGTCATGTTACCTTTGAATTAATAAGGAGGTGATATTATGAAGAAAACGTTTATACTTACAGCTGTTCTTATGGGAATGTTCTTTTTTGTGGCACCTGAATTAACAAGTACGCTAGGAATAAGCGCTTATGCATCGAAAAAAATCATCGATATTATTTCAGCAGCTTCAAGCGTTGCTGCCGTTGTTGGAATTATCGCTGCTGTTGTTGGCGGTGGTGGTATCGGTGTAGGAATTCTTGCAACTGCTAAAGCTCTAGTTAAAAGATATGGTAAAGCGTACGCTGCTGCATGGTAAGGTAATTTGATTTACTTATTAAAGAAGCGTAAGCATTTTATGCTACGCTTCTTTTAAATAAGTAGATAAATAATTCGTAAGAAGAGGTATATATGATAAAGTACATTTTGGTTTCCAAGTTCAGAGAGTTCAAGTTAATCAAAGAACCCTTTATATTTTATATTCTAAGTGGAATACTTTCCTTATTTTTAGTACTCCTTTTAATAATCGCTAATTCAATAATGAGTAATTTCTTGTTTTTAGTTATTATAAATTTTTTATTGTTTCAATATAATGTTCCATTTGTCATTGATACTATTAAATCTAAAAAATCTTTGCACTATAGTTATTCAAAGCCAATATGGTACAGGTATATTGCATTTATTTACATAAGAAATAATCCTTTATCTATTGTTGGAATAATATTCAATCTAGCAGCTCTGATGCTCGCTTTGACTAATATATCTTTATTTTTAGCCATAATTCTAGCATTCTTAATTCAAATTAGTATATTTTCTTCAAAGCTAACTCAAAATTCAACATTGAAAGTAAGTTTGTTTCTCTTCACTATTTTGGCTGTTATTTTAAATATTTTTATGGTTAACTACTTTTTAAATACATTTTTAATAGTGATACTATCTTTTTTATCATTCCAAGTTTTAAATTCAAGAAGGTTTTTACGTGAATTTTTAAATTACAATAATAATCATTCTCGTCAAAATAAAAGAGATATTGGTTTTAGTAATAAAAATATGTATATTAAACTATTTATATCTTATCTTAGAAACATTCCAATAAAAAACTACTTAATGATACTCTTTCTGGGATTATCTTATATAATTTTAACTAACAAAATTAGTATAAATTTTGATTTTATCAGTATTATATTATTTTTATATTTGTTTGATCTAGAGTTAATTGCCGATCAACAATTCAGAGAAATCGAAAAAACATCTGCGCGGTATTACTTAATGTATCTAAGTCCCTTAAATAGACTAGAGTCTTTTCTGTTAACTGAACATTTTCACAGATTAATTATATATAGTGGATTGATTTTTTTCATAACAACTTTAGATCCCCATATATACCCTATCATTAATAGTGTAATTGCTATTATTTTAATGACTTTTATTGGATTCTTATACAGTTTATTAACTAGAAAACTAGTTGGAAATAGAAAAAAATTCAATAATATACTATTTCAGTATATTATTATGGTCATTATTTTTTCATTTATCATATTAAAAAATTTTATTTAAAAGATGGTGATTTATATCCATAAACTAACGTATAAAAATTACATTACTTTCTCATTATTTATATTTATCTTTGCATCATTTTTATATTTATTTCTTGTTTTTATTTTTGATATTCCAGTTTCAAATGATACTTCAGTTAATTTAATTGACTATGGATTTCAATACTCTTTAAGCATTATTGTGAATAATTTAAGAAATTTTTTCCAATATATTCTCTTCTTTTTTATTTCTCCACTCTTAATCATTATTGATTTATTTATACTAGTTTACCAAATGTGGTTAGGCATCAATGTTCATGGAGGAGAAAGTGTATTTTTATTATTATACAGACATGGCATTATTGAGTTTCCAAACATGATATTATATATGCTACTTTCTTTAAAGTGTATGTATATTTTTTATAAAAGATTCAGTTTAGATGATGTCTTTGCTTTCATGAGGAATAATTATAAGTTGTATCTTTTTAGCATCATTAACGTAATAATCGCTGGTTTAATAGAAGGGATGGTCAATTTTTAATGCTAGTAACCATGAAAAACTGTACTAAAAGGTACGGAGATGAAATTATACTTTCTGATATCTCCCTTTCTTTATCAAAAGGGATGTACTTTATAAAAGGAGACAATGGTAGCGGAAAGAGCGTACTTTTAAGAGGCATTGCCACTGTGGAAGACTTTACGTCTGGTACCTACAACAATAAAGCCAAAAACATACTATATCTTACTGACCAAAATTTAAGCCAGAATTATTTAACCATATCAGAAAACATCTCCCTATTATATAGTATCCATAATATCCAACTCTCTAGTGCAGAAGAGGCATTTATAAAAGATTTATATACTAACGACCAACTTAACACACTATCTGAAACGGCTTCTTTGGGAATGAATTTGAAAGTAGGCTGTTCCTTACTAGCCAAAAAACAACATTGGGACTTAGTTATACTTGATGAAACACTCTCAAGCATAGATTTTACAAGTAGAAATAAAATTCTTGAAGCATGTGAGGCTCTTATAGAGAATGACACCTGTATATTGATCGTATCTCATAATGACTTAGATAGAGAGTATAAAAATATAAGCACGGTCGTTGAGTTACTTGAAGGGAGATTAATTAAAAATGGAAAATGACTTTAAAAAAAATAATAGTTCATCTATCTTGATTTTCTTCATACCTTTTATAATCACCAATGTTTTATTGTTTTTTGAATTATCAGCTTCCAACCCTTATCTTGCTGGTTTACTAAAAGAAAGCCAGCAACTTTTGGATATAGATGCTACAAAACTCAATTTATTTATGATAGTAATAGTAGTTTTATTAAACACGATTATCTTATTGGTCACCTTCTTATTTATAAAACTCCTTGTTCAACTATTTTTAAAAGAAGAATTTCTTCACGAAAAAGATCTCTTAATCACACTTTTGCTAAGTTCAAGTCTTGCAGCAGTTATCTCTTTGTTATTATCAGCATTTTTTTCTGTGAATTATCTTCCTCTTTCTATTATAACTTCTATAGGAGAATATTTAATATTCATTATTTTGTATAGAATGAACGTTAAAAACAATCAGGAAACAGTCATAATTGCAACAGTCAAATTAGTATTATTAATTGTAAATCTCTTTTTTGTTTTTCGTGTTTAACGCTTTATATTCTGAATTGTCACTATAAACTAGACAAATGCGTTCCATCAATATAACTCAAAAACACTTCTAGTTTGCTGAATCTTTATTTAATGAGGAAATTACAAGCACACTTTACAATGATGTTTATGAGTGGAAGTTGTTGAAGGTAACAAGAGGAACAGAACATACAGAAGAAGGAACCACTGTAGCAACATATGATAAAGAAATAGTAGTTTTAAAATAATGACTATTGGTAAAAACACTTGTACAAGTTACTTATTTGTATAAGTGTTTTTATGTAAGGTGAGCGGAGGCGGTAATCAAAATTATTCGTCAATACACAATACAGATGAAATTAATATAATTTAAAATAAATAAACTGGATAGGTTACACTGAGTTGGACAGAAAAGATAAGGTGTGTATACTAAACACAACGCACACAGGAGGAATCTATCATGTCTACTCGTCGTCCACGTCGAACTTATACAGATGAATTCAAGAAGCAAATTGTTGATTTACACAAAGCAGGAAAATCAAGAAAAGAAATCATAGAAGAATATGACCTTACAGGATCTGCTTTTGACAAGTGGGTAAGTCAACATCATCAAACCGGTTCATTCAAAGAAAAAGATAACTTAACACCTGAACAGAAAGAATTGAAAGCATTAAGAAAAGCCAATACCCAGCTTCAAATGGAAAATGATATTTTAAAGCAAGCGGCGCTGATATTCGGGCGAAAGTCGAAGTAATCAAACGTAATAAACATAAATATTCTATATCAGCGATGTGCCGTGCCCTTGAGATCAGTAGAGGATCTTATTATTACGAAGTAATAAAGAAAGAAAGTGACGCGGAACTTGAACA
>NZ_JAGFVM010000022.1 GCF_017599325.1 Marinilactibacillus kalidii
CGTAAATTTCAAGTCTAAGTTAGCCACCTAGTTTCCAAGTATATATCCGCTTAATTGTCAGTTGTTCAATTAGTTATTGTTATTAGAAGAAGTCAGTCGTCATTTGGAAAGCACTAACGTGCTTAGGCTATTTGGAATAAAGAGCGTAGAGCACGAGCAAAACAGTCATGTGGAGTTTTATAGCCAAGTATTTTTCGAGGATAGTCATTCATCCATTGCTGGATTCTCAAGTATTCTGTCTCACTCAATTGACCGATGGCTTTTCCTTTTGGAATAAATCGGCGAATAAACTTATGTTGGTTCTCGCTCGTTCCTCTCTCCCACGAAGCATAAGGATGACTGAAGTACACATCAAGAGTCTCTTGAAGTGCCTTATGAAGGCCGGCAAACTCAGATCCATTATCAGAGGTAATGGTCTTAAATACTTTAGAGAACGTGTCACCGGCTCGATGTCGTAATTGACTGATTGCCTGATCAACGGACTCTTTATCTTTCCCCTTGAGTTTAAGTATGATCTCAAAACGGGTTTGGCGTTCAACTAACGTCAATAAAACCGAATCGGTTTTCGCTTTGTTTCCGACAACGGTATCGATTTCCCAATGGCCAAAGGTCTGTCGATTATCAACTTCTTCAGGCCTCTGTTCAATGGATTGGCCTAAAATCCGCTTATTTATCCTACTTCTATAAGAAGTGTCCTTTGGTTTACGCGACAGTTTTTCAAGTAGATCCATATTCTTGGTTCTCATGATACCTTTGTCAATCCATCCATAAAGGGTCGTTGTACAAGGAATAATAGACGGATCAAATAAGTCGTGTGTCGTAGCAAACCCAACGACTACATCTGGAGACCACTTTTCCCGTAACAGTTTATCATCTGCCCACTCAATAAATGCATCCGAATCAGCCCATTTTGGCCGACGGCCGCAGTTCAATTGAAGCCTATCATAAGCTGCTTGTCCGGCATTAGGATCGTAGTTAGTCGAATAGTAGTCATATACTTTATCGTTTTGCTTTTGACGTTTAAGTTGAGTAATCGTTCCACGATGAATCTCGCTATTAATCGTTTGTGGGACACGTCCCAGAGCTTTTGCAATCCCGCGATTGGAGTAGTTCTCGGTCTTTAAAATAGCGATTTGAGATCGTTCTGAATAAGATAAGTGTTTTCCCTTACGTGCTGTTGTGTTATTGTTAGAGTGCGTCATGTGAATTCATCCTGTCTATTGAGAGTTAGTGGTATAACTTCAATATAACATGAAATTCGCATGGCGTTTTTTTATGGGTTAGCCTAAGTGGCTAACTTCATTATAAAATCCAGCGTTTTCTTTTTCATACATAATTTTATAGACAAAAAAGAGACAATCTCTACCGAGAAGTCTCGCGAATGATCGTCTCTTTTTTGAACAAGCCATACACTGATCGGTAGCCTATTCTTTGCTCGTATGTTTCTTCTGAAAGTCTACAATCGATTGGTATTCTTTTTCATATAACCGACTCATCCGAATGAATATAGGGATGAGTTCTTTATATACCAAGCCTTTTCTAGCATCTGGATAGTTGACCGTTCTTGTCTGTACCATTTTTTTAACTTCTGTAAGCTCATCGATTTCTCCGAGTGCAAATAATCCAAGAATGGCTGCACCTAAGCACGCACTTTCCACTGTTTCTGGAACGTGAACTTCGTGTCCAAAAATATCCGCGACCATCTGTCTCCAAACTTTGGAATGCGCAAAGCCACCTGTAGCCCGAACTTCTTTAGGTCTACCAATCAATTCTTCTAATGCCAAGAGAACCATGTACATATTCATGTTGATGCCTTCTAAGACAGCACGCATCATGTGATCTCGCTGATGATGTATGGCCAAGCCAAAAAAAGATCCCCTAGCATCTGCATTCCAAGAAGGCGCTCGTTCTCCTGATAAATAGGGATGAAATAACAGCCCTTCAGAGCCAGCAGGCACTTGGTCGATGCGTTCTGTAATCAAGTCGTAAGGATTTTTGTTTTGTTCCTTAGCTAACTTCACTTCTTCCGCACAAAGCTCATCTCTCAACCACCTCAATACTAGTCCACCGTTATTAACGGGACCACCAATGACCCAGTGGTTTTCAGTTAATGCATAGCAGAATGTACGGCCTTTTTCGTCCGTAACAGGTTTATCTGTGACAGTTCTGATTGCACCGCTTGTGCCGATCGTGATTGCGACTTCTCCTGGCATGACTGCATCCACACCCAAGTTAGCAAGACAACCATCATTCGCCCCAATAATAAAAGGGACGTTTGCATCAATGCCCATTTCTGCTGCTAAGGAGGGCGCTATTCCTTTGAACGATGTTGTTGTCGGAACAAGTCTCGACAATTTTCCAGTTGTAATCCCTGCAATCTCCAAGGCTTCTTTATCCCAATCCAAATCATAAATATTTAAAAGACCGGTCGCAGAAGCAATCGAATGATCAACAACGTATTCATTGAAAAAGGCGTTAAATACATACTCTTTAATACCAATAAACTTGGCTGTTTTATTAAAAAGGGCTGGTTGATCTTTTCTGATCCATAAGATATTGCTCAAGGGTGACATTGGGTGAATCGGTGTACCCGTTTTTTTATATAGTTCTAATCCTGTTTGTTTTTTGATTTCAGCCGCATAAGGTTCACTCCGTTGATCAGCCCATGTGATAGAAGGTGTTAACGGCTTGCCATCCTCATCTATCGCAATCAAACTGTGCATCGCTGCGCTGAACGAAATAAGCTTTAGTTCCTCTTTCGAAATCTTACTCTTGTCTATTGCTGCTTTGATTGATTGCTTTACCGCTGTTAATATTTCATCTGGATCTTGCACAGCGGCACCTGGTTCCGGTACGTTTAATGGGTATTCTATCGTTGACTGACTTTTTACGTGGCCGTTACGATCAAACAAGACAGCTTTTGTACTTGTTGTTCCTAAATCGACACCCAGCATATATGTGTTCACAATCATGTTCCTTTCCAGCTCTTATTCAACCGTTTTAACGATTGATCTCAAGCATAACTATAACCCTGATTTCATCGGAATACAAATCTAGTCTCATACGCTTTCAATTGTACTGTTCTACAGAGTGTCTACTAGACTAATTTAAGCAAATAGTTTAGTCAATTCATTTTAAATCCTTTCAATAATAGCTGACGGTTGTATGATGAGAAGTAAAAAATTTAAATCTATTTTCTTTCTCTTTATTTCTACTTATAATAAATGTTAGAAGGTAGTGTCGTACCGTTTCTTTTCTAAATACATAAATCTAATTTGAAGATAAAGGAGCGCACTGATGATTGATCTTAATAAGCTAATAAACGATAAACAGCTGACATCACTTGAAGAGAATGTCTTGCAGTACTTCATAGCGCATATCGACGCGGTTCAAGAAATGGGCGTTCGAGCAGTCGCAAAGGCAACCTTTACGTCGCCCGCATCTATTATTCGGCTTTCAAAAAAACTAGGATACAGTGGGTTCACGGATATGTATTATTCTCTTTTGCCGATAATCAAAAAAGCCGAATCTATTGATGTTGATTATAAAGAAAACATTTTAAATATTGCATTACCAAGGCTTATTCCAAATTGTTCATCCGAAACCACGCAAGCCTTTATTGATAATGTACTCCTCCTAAAGCAACAATATATCTTTATTTATGCGACCGGATTCTCACAAATTACGGCAGAGTACATTTATAAGAAATTACTCGTTTTGGGTCGAAAAGAGATTTTAGCTAGTGGTTCTGATTCCATTGGTGTCTTTGAAAATAATTTGGAAGATATTGGTGCAATGATTGTTGTTTCAAAGTCAGGTGAGACGAAACAAGTCTATCAGAAGTTGCAGACTGCAAAAGAAGCAGGTATTTATACCGTATCGTTCACACGAGAAGTCGAGAATCGTATGGGTCTGTTATCTGATTTAAATATTCAGATTTATGACTTTCACAAATTAGATGACCGAAATATGTTGCCTAATTTATTTTTTCCCGGCGTATTGCTTTCTTTTGAAGCAATCGTTGAACATTATTTAAATCAATCAAATGACTGAATAAATGACTGAAACGTGTTTCTTAATCTGGAAACACGTTTCTTTGTATGTAAATCTTCAACATTAAAACCGCTTACACGTTATACTACGACTAACACAACTCGCTCTTATTTTAATAGATTTTATAGTACAAAAATAGTTTGGAGGAAAACGATGAAAGACAAACTGATGAATGGGATGCAGCGTTTTGCAAAAGCGATGTTTATCCCTGTATTGATTTTACCAATTGCCGGTTTACTGATTGCGATTGGCAATCTTTTTACGAATGCACAATTGATTGAAACCTTTCCTTTTTTAGATAATCCGATCACGATGGGGTTCGGTTCAGTTCTATCCGGTTCACTTGTCTCGATATTAACAAACCTTGGACTGATTTTCTGTGTGGGTATTGCTACTGGATTAGCTGACAAGAAAAAAGCAGAAGCTGGGTTCACGGCACTTTTAGGCTTCTTAGTATTTATTTACGCAATGAATAATTTCCTATCTTTTAATGAACTACTTGTCGATCCTGAATTATTAAGAGGGTCTGGTCAAGCAATGGTTCTTGGTGTTCAGGTATTAGATATGGGGGTATTCTTAGGTATTATTCTTGGTGTTGCCACAGCCCTTATCCACAATAAATTTGCTGATAAAGAATTTGATAATGCCTTACAGATCTATGGTGGATCGCGTTTTGTCTTTATTGTGTTGATTCCTGTAGTTGTTTTATCGGCTATTTTAATGAGTTATGTATGGCCGGTCATTCAGTCAGGTATTGATTCGACAGGATCGTTCATCAATCAAACTGGAAACTTCGGTTTATTCCTGTACGGTACACTTGAACGATTACTCATCCCAACTGGACTGCATCACCTGATTTACACGCCTTTCTTATATACATCACTGGGTGGTGTAGCCGAAGTTGGTGGAGAAGTTTTTGAAGGCGCACGTAATATTTATTTTGCTGAGATGGCAGATCCTTCTATCCGTGTACTTTCTGAAAGTGTGATCTGGGATGCGCGTGGGATCTCGAAGATGTTTGGTCTCGTCGGTGCTTGCTTGGCGATGTATCATACCGCGAAACCAGAAAACAAAGCGAAAGCAAAAGCGATTCTAATCCCAGCTGTCTTCACTTCTTTTATTGCCGGTGTAACAGAACCGATTGAATTTTCTTTTATGTTTATCGCGCCTGCCTTATTCGTTGTCCACGCAGTTTTGAGTGGATTGAGTATGGTCACATTAAATTTACTGAGCGTTAGAGCCATTGGTCCTAATGGGTTTATTGATTTCTTACTTTACAATTTACCGCTTGGTATCGAACGCACCCGATGGCCCTTGTTCATTTTAGTCGGCGTTATCTACTTCGTTCTTTATTATTTGCTCTTCCGCTTCTTGATTACTAAATTCAATTTCAGGACGATTGGACGAGAAGAAGCCACACAAGAAACAAAACTATACTCTAAGAAAGACTACCATGCAGCTAAATCTGGCCAATTAGTTGATTCTATCACTGGAGACAGAGAGACTGAAAAAGAAGCCGGTGCAGCACCTTTGATTGTTCAAGCACTCGGTGGCCCCGAAAATATCGATACTATTACAAACTGTTATACCCGACTAAGATTAACCTTGAAAGATCCAGGATTAGTCGACGAACAAACACTTCGTGCTGATACCGGCGCAAGTGGTGTCATTGTGAAAGATCATAACGTGCAAGTCGTTTATGGCCTGCAAGTAACGAGCGTACGAAGATCTGTTGAACAGTATCTTGGTCGTGACCCAGAAGAGTAAAATTTAACCGATAAAGGAGAAAGATAAAATGGATAAAAAGTTTTCAGTCGTTATTGCTGGTGGCGGTAGTACCTTTACACCCGGAATCGTTCGAATGTTGTTAGAGAATCTAGATCGTTTCCCCTTACGAACGTTGAAGTTATACGACAACGATGAGGAAAGACAAGCAACCTTAGGAAAAGCTCTCGCTATTTTGATGAAAGAACAAGCACCTGATATTGATTTTTCTTTCACTACAGATCCAGAAGAAGCTTTTACAGATGTTGATTTCTGTATGGCCCATATTCGCGTAGGGAAATATGCGATGAGGGAACAAGATGAAAAAATCCCTTTAAATCACGGGGTTATCGGTCAAGAAACTTGTGGTCCTGGTGGAATCGCATACGGATTGAGAAGTATCGGTGGCATGATTGAATTGATTGATCTGATGGAAACCTATTCTCCCGACTGCTGGATGCTCAATTATTCAAATCCTGCTGCAATCGTTGCGGAAGCTTGTCGTGTCATGCGTCCTGATTCCAAAGTATTAAATATCTGTGATATGCCTGTTGGGACCCTTAGAAGAATGTCTCAAATTATTGGTAGAACGCCTGATGAACTGGAAGTACGCTACTTTGGCTTAAATCACTTTGGCTGGTGGACAAGTATCAAAGATAAAAGTGGTCACGAATATCTTGATCAAATACGTGATTACGTTGCAGAAAATGGTTACCTGACTTCTGTAGAAGTGGAAACGCAGCATACTGATCCAAGCTGGCAACAAACGCATAAAAAAGCGAAAGACTTACTGGCTGTCAATCCAAGATACCTTCCAAATACCTATTTGAAGTACTATCTCTATCCAGATGATGAAGTCAGTCATGCTGATTGTTCCTATACACGTGCCAACGAAGTAATGAATGGCCGTGAAAAAGAAGTCTTTGACGCTGCCCGTACGATCACTGAAAAAGGAACAGCCGCTGGCGATGAGTTTCATATTGATAGTCATGCTTCCTTTATCGTTGACCTTGCCCGTGCCATTGCCTTCAACACGCATGAAAGAATGCTGATGATCGTTGAAAATAATGGCGCGATTGCTAATTTCCCTGACGATACAATGGTTGAAGTCCCTTGTCTTGTCGGTGTTGACGGTCCTGAACCACTTGCGCAAGGTAAGATTCCAGAATTTGAAAAAACATTGATGTATCAACAAGTCACTGTAGAAAAAATGGTTGTCGAGGCTTATATCGAAGGTAATTACTTGAAATTATGGCAAGCATTGACCTTGTCTAAGACTGTTCCAAGTGCTGGGGTCGCAAAAGCGTTACTTGATGATTTGATTGAAGCGAATAAAGATTTCTGGCCAGTATTATCATAATGCCTCAAATATGAAAAAAATAAATCCTGTATCCA
Organism: Marinilactibacillus kalidii; assembly: GCF_017599325.1. Classification (GTDB taxonomy): domain Bacteria; phylum Bacillota; class Bacilli; order Lactobacillales; family Carnobacteriaceae_A; genus Marinilactibacillus; species Marinilactibacillus kalidii. The sequence continues at coordinate 7,213 of NZ_JAGFVM010000022.1, forward strand.
CTAAGCGGATACAGGATTTTTTATATTTAAAGACGTTTCTTTGCACTCGTAGCGAATGCTGCCATCTGCTCTGATAAATTTCGCCGTAAGTCCTTCAGATTTTCTTGATTCAATTGCTTCTGTTTGACTTTTCTTTGACCATTAATGAAAACATCTTGAACGTTGCTAGCATTTGCTGAATAAACCAATGCAGCATAAGGATCAAATATCGGAAACATATTTACCGAATCCGTTTCTACCAAAACGATATCAGCTTTTTTCCCAATCTCAAGTGATCCCACTTTATCCTCTAATCCTAATACCTTTGCGCCTCCCATCGTAGCGCGTTCTACGATTTCTACTGCTGGAAAAGCCGCTCTATCTTTTAGATTCGTCTTATGGAAATTCGCAAACAATTTCATCTGGGTGAATAAATCCAACGTATTTCCACTACTGGGACCGTCTGTGCCTAATCCAACTGGAATCTCGCTTTTTAATAAATCGGCTACTCGTGCGACACCTTTTGCAGATTTCGTATTTGCGCCAATACAATGGGCTACTTTAACGTTATATTTTTTCAAAATATGGATGTCTTCATCGCTCAAATGGATACAATGCGCTGCCACTAACCGCTCGCTTAATATCCCAATGTCAGCTAGAAAGCCTACAGGCGTTAGATTATTTTGTTCCTGGAAATAGGCCATTTCATAATCCATTTCTGCTACATGCATGGTGATCGGTACTTGATAGTATTCAGCTAATCGGGCCGCTTCTTTTAATTTTTCTGGACTATTCGTATTTGTAGCGTGTGGTGCAATCGCTGGCGTGATCAGCTCATGATTAAGCCATTTTGGGATAAACTGTCGTGCGTAATCTAGTCCACCATAAGCTTCCGTCGTGTCACACGTTGGAAAATCAATGACTGTCTCACCTAAAATTGCCCGAGAACCCATTTCGTCCGTCGCTTTAGCTACGGCATCTTCAAAGTAATACATATCCATAAACGTGGTAACACCCGCTAACTGCATTTCTGCAATTGCATATTTCCCACTGTGGTAGGCTAACGATTCTGTCATGCATTCATTCTCTAAAGGAAAAAGAAAACGACGCAACCGATCTGGATAGTCATCTCCAAGAGAACGAAAAGGAATCATCCCTATGTGGGTATGTGTATTGATCATACCAGGCATAGCAATGGCTTGTTTACCATCAATCACTTCCGTTGCCTTCACCTTTTCAGGCAGATCTTTCATATGACCAATTGATGAAATGTCACTACCTTCTATTAATATATAGCCATCTGGATAGGTTGTTTTTTCTTCATCCATTGTCAGAATGTGTATGTTCTTAATTAATGTACTCATTTTATCTCCTCGATTAACGGTATATTCGCTTGTGTTCGTACATCAAATAGTCCTCGATCAGTGATTTTAAGTACGGGAGAGACCGGCAACGACAATGTCGAAAATGACATAATCTCATTTGTATTCACATAGCCCACGTCATTCATTGCTTGCCGAACTTTTTTTAATGCTTTTCCCGATACCTCAATGGGCACATCTGTAATGATGCCGCCAATGGGAAGTGGACAGCTTCCGGTCAACTTTCCCTCTTTCATGACAACATAGCCACCTTGCATGTCTAGAATCGACTGTTGAGCTGCTACGATATCTTCCACTGTCGTCCCCATAACCATCAAGTTATGATGATCATGCGCCCACGTCGTTGCAATCGCACCTTTTCCAACTAATGCATTTTCTACTAGACCAAAGCTCATGTGTCCACCTTTTCCATATCTTTCCATCACGACAATCAGCGCTAAGCCACAAGATGCCCAATCCAGTTGGCCTTCTCGAATGGGAATCGTTCGTTGGACATGCTCAGTAAATGTCCCGACTTCTTGGATACGCATAACATTACATAAAGCTTCTTCCCCGCTTGCCCTTAGGACTAAGTCTTGTGTTTCAAGTTTTTTACAGTTGACTGACTGGTAAAATTGCGCTGGAAAAACTGGTTTTTCTTTCGGATAGCTGAAAGATTCCCCTTTTTGATGCTGTACGGTTCCATTTTTATAGACTGTTGAAATCATCAACTTTTCCAAATTATCTAATAAGATAAAATCTGCTTTTAACCCTGGAGAAATCGCGCCACGATCTTGGAAACCCATCCGTCGAGCAGCTGTGAATGTACTGATATAGATGGCTTGTTCAATGGACATACTAGCCTTTACAGCTAATCTAACCAGTTCATCTAAATGACCGGTCAGTAAGTCATCTGCGATAACGTCATCCGTTACTAATGCCACGTATTCATGAAAGTGATATTTTTCAATCATCGCGATGTTATCCGAATGAATCGACTTTTTTTGTAGCTCAATAAATAAGCCACTACTGATCTTTTCATAAATAGATGCTGGTGTTTGTTGAGTGTGGTCAGATGTGATTCCTGCATATTGAAACTTCGCTAAATCCATTCCAGTCACACGAGGCACATGTCCTTCAATCGGCGAAAATGGCCGAGTCTGTTGGATTTCATTCAAAATTTGACGGATCAGCGAATCTGGTTCACTAACGATGCCTTTGAAGTTCATCGCTTCTCCTAAGGCAATTACACGAGAAGAAGTCAGTAGCGCTCTTATCTCTTCTATTCCAACGGTTCCGCCAGTTGTCTCCATTGCCTTTGTTGTTGAAGGAACCGATGAAGGGATGGCATAAAAGATATCCATGATCGTTTCTTCCTTTAAAAATGCTTGAATTCCCTCCAAACCGAAGACGTTCGCGATTTCATGAGCATCAGCAACAACCGTTGTTACACCATGGGCTAATCCTGCTCCAGAAAAGATGGCAGGCGAAGTCATTGAACTTTCAATATGCATATGGATATCAATCAGGCCAGGAATCATATACTGCCCACTAGCATCGATTTCTTGAACAGTATCCAAGACATTCACCGTATCTTCTCCGATGTAAAAAAACTTTTCTCCAATAATTGCCACATCTTTTTGTTCAAATGTTTTCAGATAACTATTATATACATTTGCATTTTTGACGATCAGGTCTACGATCATTATTTACACTCCCTTTAATGAAAAAAACGGTTGGAACATTTGTCCCAACCGCCACTTCTCAATCGCATTATTGATTGATCGTTCTGTTCCATTCATTGATCCAATCTTCTAAATGCGCATTTACATACGTATAATCAATCGGCTGAGTGCGCTCTGCAATATCGCCGTAAGTCTTGTTCGCAGCGACCGCTTCACTTAGTTCAACATTTTCGTTGGTTGGCGCTTCATTCAATGATTCAGCAGTTACTTCTTGTAATTCTTGACTGATTCTCCAATCAATAAAAGCATAGGCTAATTCTTTGTTTTCAGTATTTGCATTTACATTCACTGTATTAAAGTTTCCGTATGTGCCAGATTCCGGCACCATATACTGAACAGCTGTGTTCGATTCAGAAATGATTGGAACTGCAAAGTCACCAACAACCGCGGCAACAATTTCGCCTGAATTGAACATATTAACTAAGTCAGATGATTTACTATAGGTTTTGACAATATTTGGGGCTAGTTCTTGGATGCCCTCAAGTGCAGCGGCCCCGTCATCTTCTTTGATGTCCACACCTTTATAATCACTAGCTACATGTAACATCGCCGGACCGAAAGTCGTTGAAATATCTGGTACCGAAATCTTTCCTTCTAATGCAGGATCCCATAAATCAGACCATTCTTCGATTTTCATACCTGCAGCCTCTTCATCATAGATAATACCGATACTGTTCACCGTATAAGCTGGTCCAGAACCATCTGCTGAAAGTTCTTTCGCACTACTGATCAAGTTATCCATATTGGGTACTTTTGTTGCATCTAATGTTTCAAATAAGCCTTCCTCAACGCCCTTCGCTGCGTTTGATTGAGAAATATCTAAAATATCGATACTTGAATTGTTATTACTGGCAAACTTTGTATATCTTTCTGAGCTTGTCCCCGTTTCAACGACGATATCCACGTTATGCTCTTCTTCAAATGGGGCAAAGATATCTTCTTGCATAACATCTTCACTTAGTCCAAAAGTTGAAATAACAAGTTCTTGTTTACCTTCTCCTGATTCATCACTACCACAAGCAGCCAATACTGCTGTACTTAACAAAGATACCCCTAATAACTGAAGCTTTTTATTCATTTTATTGATCCCCTTTTTATTTGAAATGGTCTTACACTAAAATCAATTTCTCTTCTGGAATGTAAAGATTTACTTTATCTCCAGCTTCATACGCTACACCACTATTATCTTGTACCAATATTTTTCCAAGTGATGTATCTACTTCATACTGGTAACTTTTTCCTAAAAAAGTGCGTACTTTCACTGTACCCGTAATGGTATTGTCTTCTGGATAATCATGATCCTTAATAAGTTCGATATCTTCCGGACGTATCGTCCCCACTTTTTTTGTCGGTTCCCAAGAACGTCCAGTGATGAACTGGGTGCCGTCTGATGTTACGTATGTTCTATCTTCTATATGCGTTAAATCGAAAAAGTTTTCGAAACCGATAAAACGAGCAATGAATTCTGTTTTAGGATAATTGTAAATCACTTCTGGTGAATCAAATTGTTCGATGACCCCTTGATTCATTACAGCTACTTTATCTGAGATCGAGAAACATTCTTCTTGATCATGTGTAACAAAAACAGAAGTGATCCCTAATCGCTGCTGAATTTTTTTGATTTCTAGTCGCATATTGATTCTCAATTTTGCATCTAAATTACTTAGCGGTTCATCCAATAGTAATAATTTAGGTTCGATCACTAGGGCACGTGCTAATGCTACACGCTGTCTCTGTCCACCAGAAAGTTGTTTAGGATAACGATCCGCATAATCTGCCAGTCCTGTTACTTCTAACATCTCCATTACTTTTGTATGAATAGTCGCTTTTGATTCTTTACGTAGTTTCAATCCGAATCCTACGTTATCTTTTATGGTTAGATGGGGGAACAATGCATAGCTTTGAAATACCATACCAAAGTTTCTTTTGTGCACCGGTACTTTCGTAAGATCCTTATCTTCTACTTTAAACTGTCCATCATTGGGTTCGATCAGCCCTGCGATTACTCTTAAGGTAGTTGTTTTCCCACACCCCGACGGTCCAAGGAGTGATACGAGTTGTCCTTCTTCGATCGATAAATTCAAATTTTTTAAAATATTATTTTTTCCGTCGTATGAAACGCGAATATCTTCCAAGTCAACAAATGACATAGCTTTCTACTTCCTCCTTTAAACTTAAAAACCATTGCTTTTATTGCCTCTTTCTTTTCCTATGTCACACTTGCTAGACCTAATGTTTTTTCAATCAAAAACATGAGAAGAATCGTTCCGAGCATCAATAATACGGACAAAGCAGAAACAGTCGGATCATAATTATACTCAATATAGTTCATTAATATCGTTGGCAATGTTGCTACACCCGGTCCTGATAAAAATTGAGAAACAGGAATATTGTTAAAGGAATTGATAAACGCCAACATGAAGGAAGCGAAAATGCCTGATGTGATATTCGGAATAATAATACGAATGAATGCTGCGAGTTTTGTACAGCCTAGTGTCCATGCTACTTCTTCAATTGAAAAATCAAGTTGTTCCAAACTAGATCCGACTACACGAATCACATACGGAAGACTGATTAAAAAGTGTCCCAACAACAACCCTTGGTATACAGGCAACTCTAATTGTACAACGATAAATTGAAACAGGGCATAGCCGACGACTACTCCAGGTACAATGGTCGGTGATAAAAAGAAACTTTTCAGTAATGCTGTTTTAGCTGTTTGGCGACGTGCCAAAGCGTAAGCAGCCGGTATACCGATTGCTAGCGCCAGTATCGTAGCAAAAAATGAAATTTGTAAACTGAGTATTAAGCTTTCCATAAAGCTACTGATCTCAAAGACCTTTGCGAACCATTGGAACGTGAAGCCTTCTATTGGAAATTGTATGCTAGCTTGCTCGCCAAAGGCCGTTACAGTAACAATCAATAGCGGGATGCAGAGAAAAGCAAAGACTAAAAACACGAACATTGATAAGCCTCTTTGTTTACGCATATTTTTCACCTCGCTTATCTAATTTCGCAGCAACTGTATTAAAACCTTTCATTACAAGTAGTGTAGTCACGATCATAATCAGCGCGATCACACTTGCGCTCTGCCAGTCTCCTAACGCCATCGCGTTTTGATACAGGAACGTCGACATCATCATATTTCGATTGCCACCCAGTAATTGTGGCGTCGTATAAGCAGTCAACGTACCTGTAAAGACTAAAATACTTCCTACAATAATCCCTGGAATACTCAATGGTAAAATAACTTTTACAAACGCTGCTAAGCGATTAGCACCGAGCGTTTCAGCGGCTTCCATTATTTCTGTATCGATATTCTCAAAGGTTCCAACAAGAGAGATAATCATAACGGGTAAAAATAAGTAAAAGGAGCCCATGATAATGGCAAATTCGGTGTACAAGAGTGTTAGCGGTTCGGAAATGAGTCCTGTAGAGAGTAGTGCTGTATTGATAATTCCGTTCCTCCCTAATATGTTGATCCAGGCAAAACTGCGTACGACTGAATTCGTCAATAACGGGAATAATGTTAATGACATCAATAGTCCTCGCCATTTTTTGGGACTATTTGCAATATAGTAGGCCGTTGGCACACCAAAGCCAATACCAATAATCGTCACAATAAGTGAGATTTTTATCGTCCTAAATAGAATCGCTAAGTTGTATGAATCTTGGAAAAAAACAAGATAGCTATTAAATGTAAGACCACCATCATAAAACGTTGGCCATATGATTGATACTAACGGTAGCATCAAAAAGAAAAGTAACAATACGATACCTGGGGTCAAAATCAGATAGGCCGTTTTTTTAGACATGCTAGTAGATCATCCTCTTTTTATAGATTAAACACATTTAAAATGAAAAAAATGTTTCAAAACTTAATAATTATATTATTTCGTGCTTTAAATGTTCAGCAATCGTAATCGACTAGTGAATTATATGTAAAAACAATCGCTGTGACAACAGAAAAACGAATAAAAATCTAAACTCTAATCTTTAATATTCGCTTTTTAAAATAATATCGGTTACATTTCTTAACGATTTTTTCTCTAACTACTTTTTTTAACTTTATCTAATCGACTTTCAACACCAATGAATTGGCGTTTTATATTCGAAATTTAGTATACACTATTAAATGAGAGAAAAATGTGAATGCCTCTCATTTAAAGAAGTGTCGATTCACTCTTTCGCTCGATTCTACTACGCGATTAAAGAGAATATGCTCAATCTCCATTTTAAAAACTACATACCATTTCACGATAATCCTACTCATTATTACAGTATTAACATTTTCTGAATCAGTTCTTTATCTTACTAGTACTTAACAAAGAGCCAATCCCTCAAAATAAAATTGCAAAAAAAAGAGCCTGACTAACTAACGTTTGTTTACGTTAGTTAGTCAGGCTACTTATAATTTATTTAAATTATTCTGCTTGTTCCAAGTATTTAGCCAAGTGATCTTGTACAAGATCAGCATCTGCTTCAAGCACGTTTCCAGTATCTACTAAAGGTGAAACTGGAGAGAAAGCTTTTTTCTTTTGTCCATCGTAAGATTGGATAAAGTCTTCTTGATTGATTGAGTGAACGATTGCTTTACGTAAGTCTACACTTCCGGCAGTCTTACGATCTTCATTTGTCGTATTAACAATCAAATAGCTGACAGCATTACTGTCCCCAGTTTGTAACGCTAGGTTCTCTTCGCCTTCTACTACTTCGTATTGTGTTTCACTTAATCCATATAACAAGTCAACTTCTCCACTTCTTAAAGCAGAAAGGGCACTATCCATGTCTCCAATGAAACGTACAGTAACATTTTCAATATTCGCTGCATTTTCAGTTTCTGACATATAAGCAGGGTTTTTCTGGAAGGTTGCTTCATAATCATTTTTGGCGATCATGATATAAGGTCCACTTGCATATAAGTGATTATCATAAGTGTCGCCTTCTGTTACCGCACGTTGATCTCCATAAGCAATGTCTGTATCTACATTGTAATCATCGATATCATACGTATTAACGCTCTCTACTTGTTGTTCAGATACAATACCTGCTGATTGATGCGCAAGATAGTTCAAGACTTGAGGGAATGGCTCAGTCGTTGTTAATTTAACAACTTGGTAGTTTCCAGCTTCACTATCTGCTTGTGTTTTATCAGTAACTAAGCTGTTGATCGAAGTGTCTAAGTTTGCTTCTAGTGCTTCTTTTACAGTCATGCTGCCATCTGCAACTTCAACATTTTCTAGTTCACTTAAATCATCCACTGCTGTCACTTCATTAATATACTCATGTAAACTGTACGTTCTTTGATCTGGTACAGATTCGGGGTCACTTGCACGATCTAATGAATAAATCACATCGTTAGCACCAACGCGTTCGCCAGTATCTACGGCTTGTCCATCTTCCAGACCTGCAAAGTTGATATCATCTCTTAGGATGAAGTAATAATCAGAATTACCTTTAGCAATGGCATGATTGTAACTTAACGATGCTTCAGATGTTACTTGATCATCTTCAGTTAGATTTACTAAACGAACATACATATTTGTATTTAATTGGTTGATAGAAGAATCGTTTCCTTTAATTGGGTCAAGAGAGGTCAAGTCAGATTCCATTTGAGTCAAGACCAAAGATTCTGACTCATTCATTGCTGTATCATTGAATGAGACGGGTTCCCAAGCAAAAGCTCTTGATTTGTATAAATTAACGGTATCTGGGTTGATTAGGTCTTCATTGAAAGCTTGTGCTTTCAGCGAGTTATATAATCCTGCGATATAAGCATTTTCTGTTACTAATTCATTTTCAAGCTGGTTGTACGTTTCAGTATATTCTGATTCATTTTGGCTAGCTGCCTCATCAATCAATGCATCGATATTTTCATTAGGCTCAATCACACGGCTATCTCCATCACTTGAGAAGATAGAACGAACAGCGTAATCCGGGTTTCCTGTTACAGTTGTCCAACTTGCAATCGATACGTCAAAATTTCCTGCATCTCTTTGTGCTCTGTAGCTTGCATAATCAGGCTGTTGATTTACATTTACTTCGAAACCATTTCTAGTTAACTGGTCACGCAAAATATTTAAATCTTTTTCATCTGCTGCTGCACCTAGTAACTCGATTTCTACTTTTTCTTGGTCGGTATTGGCATTGCCCCCGTTGGCGTCTTCTTCTGTCGTAATATTACAAGCTGATAAAGCCACGGCTCCTAGCATCAAAACAGTACTTAATAATTTTTTCTTCATCACTATTTCCTCTTTTCTTTGAGCATATTTATTTTTTTAATAAGGTCACACGTTACTTACGATAATCTTGGATCTGTCGCATCTCTCAGTCCGTCTCCCAAAAAATTGAAGGAGAGTACAAGCGCGATAATGGCCAGTCCAGGATAAATGGCCAAATAAGGTTTCGTTTCTAAATAAGAACTACCTGTACGTAAGATATTTCCCCATTCGGGAATATAATTTTCTACACCTAGTCCTAAATAACTTAAACTACTTGTTGCGATGATGGCAGAACCAATCGTAAGCGTTGCGCGCACAATCATTGGTGCCATAGAGTTAGGAATAACATGTTGTCGAATAATATTAAAGTTGTGGTTCCCTACAGCTTTAGACGCTTCTACATACTCCAAATTAGTCACTTGTATGACATTTGCTCGCATCGTACGTGCATAACTTGGAATATAGCCAATACTTAACGCAATAATTAGATTGGTCGTTGATGCACCAAAAGCTGCAACAATCGTAATCGCCAATAAAATACCTGGAATTGCATATAAAATATCCAAGAATCGCATGATCAAGTTATCTGTATGGCGCCCAAAATAACCAGATATTGCGCCTAAAACACCCCCGAAAATAAACGGTATCGTGGTTGCTACTACACCAACAGCTAGCGAAATTCTAGCCCCGAAAACAATCCGAGAAAAGACATCTCTTCCAAAATTATCTGTTCCAAAAGGATACTGGAGTGTAGGAGATATCAATATGGCACTATAATCATTTGTGACTGCAAATTGATAGTTGAACGTCCAAACACTACAAATTGACATTGCAACAAGAAAGACAATAAATAGCATACCGATCATGGATGCTTGGTTTCTCAGTATTTTCTCTCTGATCCCTTTTCGTCTGTTGGAAACTGTATCTTCTACTTGCATCATGGAGAAAGCAACTAAAAGAACGAACAGATTTCCGGTCAGCACGGTTAAAGCTAATAGGACAAGAAATCCTTTTTTAACAGCTGGTTTTGTTTGTCTGATCTTATCGTAAGTCACTAATACTATCGTATGAAAAACAAGTATGATCAGTAAAATCAGCATTGCGGGTATAAAAGAATTTGTTACATACGCTTTAAACAAATTTAAAGCCGAAACGCCAATGACTAATAAATCAGTCAACACCATATAAATACCATACATATAACCCGTCGTTAGCTTCTTCTTCAACAAGTACATAGACGAAAGGGCAATAAATAAGTTACCCGCTAGCAAAGATAGTAATAATAGCATTGCCATGATACGACTACTTCGATTCACGACTAATGTTTTCTGACTATCTTTTCTTATTTTAAAATTCAGTAAAACTTGTATAACGGTTGCGATCAAATTGACGACTGCTAATATAAACAACGGAACTTGTACCGTAAATGTACTGAAGTCAACTGCCGCAAATCCTAAAATGACAGCATATAAAAGAGATAAACCAACAGAAAAGTTTGCCTGTTTATAGGCCAATGTGTCTTTAAAAGATTTCAAAAATAACTGTCTCCTCTCTCTAGTATCGTTTTAGGTTTGTCCGGATTCTTGGATCGATTAATGCATATAGCATATCGACAAAGACATTTACAACGGATAAAACGATGGCGATGTAGATAACGCCACCCAATACACTTGGGATATCTGGTATAAATTGGCGGTCCACAATATATCTTCCGATTCCGTTAATATTAAAAACTTGTTCAGTAACAGCTGCTCCGCCAAGCACCCCGCCAAATTGAAGACCGATGATCGTCACAATCGGAATCAATGCATTTGGTACAGCATGTTTAAGAATCACACGCCTATTAGATAAACCTTTTGAACGAGCTGTCAGGATATAATCTTCATTGATCACTTCAAGGGTTGACGATCGTGTCATCCTAGCGACAGAAGCCATCAACAGGGTACCTAATACGACAGATGGCATAATCAACGAGGCGGCATTGGCTGCGTTATATGTTGCCGGAAGCCAACCAAGTTCTATTGAAAAGGTCAGTATGAAAATTAATCCTTGCCAGAAACTTGGAATAGATAGACCAATTAAAGCAATAAACATAAATACATGATCAAACGTCGTATTGGCTTTAACTGCTGAATAAATACCAGCGGGTAGTGCAACGACGAGGGCAATAATCAAGGCATAAATCGAGAGCTCTAACGTTACAGGAAAACGTCGCATGATCGTTGAAACGACTGCTTGATTACCTGAATAGGCATTACCAAGATCAAAGCTGAAAACCCCTTTTATTGTTCGACCGAGTTGGACAATGTAAGGATCGTCTAAGCCATACATCCCCCGGAAGTTGTCGATTTGTGCTTGCGTAGCCGTCTCTCCAATGATATTTCGCGCAGGATCCGATGGCGAAAAATACAGTAAAGTAAAGACGACGACCGTTACGCCTAGGATTACAAATACCATCATCAGTAACCGTTCAAACAAATATTTCATAAACGGAAAGGCATGAATCATCAGCAAAAGATACATAGGAAACCCTAGCAATACAGATAGTACAAAATACTTAGGATCTGCTATAAAGTTCGTTGTTTGTTTCAAAAAAGTGATCTTTTCTCTACCCGATTGCATAAAAAGTTCTTGAGCACGCGCATCAACCGCTTCTTGAAATTGCTTTTCAAATAGTTGATCAACTTTTTTCTCAGTTTCTTTTTCGCTCAGTCTTTTATTGAAGAAAGCCTGTTTACTTTCTTCCTGCGCTCTCAAACGTTCTCTCAAGGATTGATCGTATCCTTCAGCTTTTAATAACTGTTCTGCTTTACTACTCACTTGCCCATTCTGGTGTTTCACGTATTTCTTATAGAGAAAAACGAGAAAGACGAGTATCTGAAAAGGAAAACCTACTAGCAGCATACCGATTCTATATATCCAGTTCATATAGGCTTTTTCATACTGTCTAGCAGTCTTTTGAAAAATATTTTGTTGCTCTCTAATGATTGTTTCAGTTTGCATGACGAAACCCTCCGTTCTCGCTTCATGATGTGCAATGATCTATTTTAAGACATTAAAAAAGCCCTCAAACACAGAATTCTCTGAATTTAAGGGCAAAATGATTCATTTTACGGTTCCACCTTAAAGAAATGCATAGCTCAAACCCATCATTTCTGGGGTGACTCTACACTATCTCATTCAGTACTTAGATAAACAATATCTTCTATACTGTAAAGCTGTAACGGGCTTACCCGATATTGTCTAATTCCTAAAAAATTCAACAATACGACTCCAAGACGCACTTCCAGCCATCATTCATTATCCCTTCTCAGCATACAGGACTCTCTGCAAATTCATCATGATCTGTACTTTTCTTTTCACAGTCTTTTAACTTATTTTTTCAAAGTAATAGGATTGAACACAAATATACCAAATTGAAAATATCTCGTCAAGTTAAAACAGTAACATTCAGTGACATTTTTTTATTTTTAATCAGAAAACCTTAATAAACGAATGATACTATCTCATTCGTTTTTTTAATTCTATTGACAAACGTGCTATAATCTAACTATTCTAGGCGAACTTTGAGGAGCGAAACTATGGAAAAATTGCTCGATGTAAAGGATTTATCTATTGTATTTGAACAAGGTGACGCTTCAAATGAAGTGGCTAAGCAGATTCATTTTGACGTTTCGAAAGGTGAAACCTTAGGAATCGTTGGCGAATCTGGAAGTGGTAAAAGTGTAACTGCTCGTTCAATTATGCGCTTGCTTCCGCCAAATGCTCAAAACGGTGAAACGAGTCAAGTAATGTTCATGGACAAAGATTTAATGCAGTTATCTGAAAAAGAGATGCGAAAAATCCGCGGAAAAGATATCGGAATGATTTTTCAAGATCCCATGACTTCACTCAATCCAACTATGACGATTGGAGATCAGATTACAGAAAGTATTCGATTCCATCAAAAACTAAAAAAAAATGCCGCAAAAAAAGAAGCATTAGATATCATGAAACTTGTCGGTATCAAGGATGTTGATTTCAGATATAAGCAGTATCCTCATGAGTTTTCTGGGGGCATGCGTCAGCGTATGATGATTGCTATCGCACTCGCTTGTAATCCCGCTTTACTCATTGCCGATGAACCAACAACGGCATTAGATGTTACGATTCAAGCACAAATTCTGGAACTATTAAAAGACATTCAAGAAAAGTTTGGGACTGCCATCATTTTGATTACTCACGACTTTGGTGTTGTTGCAAACATGTGTGACCGCGTACTGGTCATGAAGGATGGAGAGATCGTAGAAAGCGGTGAAACTGCAGATGTATTCAATCACCCCTCTCACCCTTATACGAAGAGACTATTAGATGCTGTTCCGAACTTGCAAAAGGAACAAAAATCAGTCTCCTCTCGCAACCATCCGGAAAAAACACTCTTATCCATCAAAAACTTGCAAAAACACTTTGACATGGGAAAAGGGGCTGTTTTAAAAGCGGTCAACAATATCACTTTTGATATTTATGAAAATGAAACACTTGGATTAGTTGGAGAATCTGGTTCTGGTAAATCGACAACGGGGAAAACGATTCTTCGTCTCCACGAGGCTACCGGCGGCGAGATCATCTACGAAGGGTTCGATTTGAATCACTTAAACAATCGTGAAATGAAAGACATGCGAAAATATATGCAAGTTATTTTCCAAGATCCTTATGCTTCCCTTGATCCTCGGATGAAAGTCATTGATATTATCGGAGAATCACTCGATGTGCATGGCTTAGCAGAAAACAAACAAGCACGTTACGATAGAGTCATTGAGCTATTGGAACTGGTCGGTCTGGATCCTTCCTTTGCGATGCGCTACCCTCACGAATTTTCTGGTGGACAGCGTCAACGTATCGGTATTGCTAGAGCACTCGCAGTCAATCCTAAATTTATCGTCTGCGATGAGCCACTCTCTGCACTGGATGCGTCTATCCAATCGCAGATCGTCGAACTACTTGAAGAACTTCAACAGAAATTAGGGCTCACTTATCTCTTTATCGCCCATGATCTTTCAATGGTAAAACGAATCAGCGACCGTGTAGCTGTTATGTTTAATGGACAGTTAGTCGAATTAGCTGATTCAGAAGAATTATTTTCTAATCCATTGCACCCCTATACTAAAAAGTTGCTAGCGGCTATTCCCGTTCCGGATCCCGCTTACGAAGCAACACGTAAAAAATCAAGCGAAGTATTTGATGCAGCTGCATATAATGCTTTGACCACTACTTTTAAAGAAGTTTCACCAAGACACTGGGTCGCTGTACCGGACGAACCATCAAATCAATAAAAAAGGAGGCCCGCTGATTTAGACGATCAAAGTCTATCTTAGCGGTGCCTCTTTTTTATTGATAATAATAGTTCAATTCACTAATCATTTCTTCTATCAACATTTCTTGATAGGCTGGGTTGCCCCTGTCTTTCATTTCGTCTTTCAAACATGAAAAAATATCCAGCGAGAAAGCATTCAAGGTTTCGATGTCTTTGGCATCTAAGGTTTCTTCTTCTGCTCTTGATGCTAGATAAGATGGAATATCCATTTTCCAAGGTTGCGAACTCTCTGGGTAGCGCATCAGTATCTTTTCAGCGCGCTGTATCCCCTCTGGGGTCATATCTCCACAGTAACGAATATCCGTTTCTTCTTCTGCTAGTCGGTCTAATAACTCCATGGTTGCTAGTGTCAATTGGCCTTGTGTGCAAATCATCGGTACATTCGGCACTTCATCTAAAATCGTAGAAAATACAACGGGATTTTCAATCACCCAGACGATTTGCGCCTCATGTGCTGGGTATGCAGCGACAATATTGATCAATTCTCTCATCGGTACATTCAGCACATTATGCAAGTGAGCTGCGGATTCCCAAACAGGATGATAGCCTTCAATCGTTTCTGCATAAAGATTGACTGCTGTTGTGTAATTTGTGATATCGTCTCTTAAAAGATTGAATTTCAGTAAGAGTTGATTCACTTCTTCACTACTTGACGGAACTTTTACTGGTTCGATCGCATGATATCTAGCATCCTCTGACAATACATGAAGAAATAGTTTGCCCAATGTAGTGTGTCGATCAAATGCATGCGGATCTCCTGCAACAATCTGTCCGAATAACCCCAAGCGAATCGGTCGCTCCGGTAGTAGACGCACAGCCTCCGAAAGATGCAATACATGATCTTCAAAAGCCTTCGGTGATGCTGAAATCAAGTGATAAACCCATTGACTGTCACTTGTCCCTCTTCTCAAATAACTGAACCAACCTGCTAGTAAGCCATACTCTCTTTCCAAGTAATCGACGAAATTGCTCATTTCCCGATGCGGTTGTTGCATGTCCGGCTCTTCAATCTTAAGCATATCTTGAAAAAACACAGTTAAAAATGCTTCTAAAGGTAATGTTAGTCCAAATGTTATTTGCAGTCTTGCTTCAAATCTACTCGTATCAACTACGACAGGTTGCTGTGATAAATCAAGGTCAGTCATTAAAAATGCTTTGACTGGTTCGAGTTCTTCTTCAGTGAATTCTGATATATCTATGAATTTAATCGGTTTTTTTGTTGTATCATATTCATTTTTAAACAATAAGAACAAGTGAAAGAAGATATCACTTTTCTTGAAATAGTTTAACGCTTTTTTCAAGGAATCTTGTTTAGCCATTATTGATTACTTCCTTTTTACTCATTTTATATGTCGTCTCTTTTCGCCTTAAATGTGTCAGTTTCTTTAGAAGTCTTTTATTCTTCTAAAAAAACATTATAATAGTACGATATCATAAATCTTTAACAAAATATGGCAGTTATGTGGAATACCTGAAAAAAAAGAGGGTTTTCCTTCTGGTATTGTAACACGTCTATGATAAGATATTTTTAATGAATTAAACGATTTTGATGACAGTTTGAAGGATTCAATGACAAGATTTAAAGGAGATTGATTTGTGAAGAAGCTTATACTTAAATTAAGTTCGCTATTTTTAGTTTTTTTATTCTTATTTACCTTTATCGCACCATCTATAACCGTATTAGCTGAGGAACCGTCAACTGATTCAGAAGAGCTCATGGATATTATCGTTCGGTATGAAGACACCGTTCCAGATCCCGAGACACTAGATCCAAGTTATCAAAATGTGCGTACACTTGATATGTTACCTATTCAAACGATGACCGTTCCTGCTTCAGCAGTAAAGACGATCAGTCAACAAGAGGGTGTTCGTCGTGTTAGTTACGATCAAGAGATGACCACATCTGAAACGGCTGAAACAACACAGCGAACATTGACCGACAATGACTGGAACAACGAAATGGTCGGCGCTTTTAAAGCTAGTGATGAAGGCATAACGGGTTCAGGTATTAACGTAGCCGTAATTGATACGGGGTTTTACCAACATCCAGATATTACTTATGCCGGTGGGTATAGTATCTTTGGTGATGCAGATAAGTGGACAAGTGATAGTGATGGTCACGGCACACACGTTGCCGGCATTATCGGCGCTTCTAACCAATCCCCTGTACGTGGTATTGCACCTGGCGTTAATTTATATGGCGTCAAAGTATATGCTACAGGTGAAGGAAATAAAACAACGTCAGGTAATTTGTTTTCCGGTATTCAATGGTCGATTGACAATAATATGCGTATCATCAATATTAGTTCGGGTTTCGAAAACCCAAACCAAGATATTCATGATGCTATTATTAAAGCAACGAATGCTGGTATTATAGTGGTTGCCGCTAGCGGGAATGGTTCTGGTGAGATTGACTATCCTGCAGCATACCCTGAAGTCGTTGCTGTTTCTAATGTGGGCCGAAATCAAACAATCGCTGGCGACTCCAAAGTGTCTGCTCAAAATGAACTAGCTGGCCCCGGCCAGTCGATCAATGGATTGGCTGTCAACGGTGGATACACAACCCATTCAGGTACTTCTCAAGCAACCCCTCACGTTGCTGGTGTTGCTGCTTTATTAATGCAAAAATATGGCACATCACAAGTTAGAGGGATTCTTCAAGAAAATGCATTAGATCTAGGCCCAGTTGGTCGAGACAACCGCTACGGTTACGGTCTTGTTCAATACGCTCCCGCGGTTGCTGAAGAGCCTGAACCGGTTGAAGAACAACCTGAAGAAACAGAGCCCGTAGAAGAGGAAACAGAAGAGGCGCCAACAGAAACCCCTTCTTCTGACGAAAGCACAGAACAAGAAACCCAACCTGGCGAAACAGAAACACCTACTGATGAATCTACGCCTGAAACGGAAGAACCCGTTGAAGAACAGCCTGAAGAAGAGACAAAAACACCTGATTCAGAAGAAAATGAAGCAGCAGATACGGAAGAAACAAATGGCGAACAAACTGTAGACATTTCTGAGAACGCTGTTTGGATTCGACCTGGCGAACGTGAAGGTTCAGCTATTCTGACTGAAGAAGATTTCGCTTCTGTGGCAGATAATGGCGTTATCGCTGTATCCTTTGATGCTACCATGGCAAACATTGATCAGTTGTCACTGTCTGCTGATCAAGTTCAACAATTGAGAGAACGCAATATCAGCCTGCTGATCGCTAAACTGGATATGGAATGGTTGATTCCATCTAGCAATTTCCAAGATGGGGAAACAATGCTTCGCTTTAGTAAAGAGCTTCAACAAACTGTCTCCGATCAAGATCAGTCAAAAACGCCACTTTATGAATTAGACATGCTCGTAGATGGCACCAGTATCCGTACATTTGAAACAGATATGACCTACCGTTTCTTTACTGATTCTGCAGAAGAGAACCAAGATTTGCTTTATCAATGGAATGTAGATGAAGAAAAATGGACTGCGCTTGAGAGCACTTATGCAAATGGCGCTGTCGTCTCAACGATAAATCAAACAGGTACATTGGGTGTATTCAACCCAGATGCTTTTGAAAACGTTAAGAATGAAGAGGAGACCGAGGAAGACGAAACGGTTGATGAGGATAAAGACGAAACGAGCGTTACAGAAACTTCTGAAGATGGAAATACACAAGATCCATCAGCATCTGATTCGGAAACTGATCAGACTGATGCGACAGAATCTAACGTCCCTACACCTGCGATTGTCGCTTCTGTCGTTGCCCTTGCTTCTTTTGGTGGCGGCTTCTATTACTTCGGCGGTAAACCAAAATAATGAATGAATAAAAAAGGAGAACCTAGCGGTAGACCGCCTGGTTCTCCTTTTCTATTGCCTTTATCTAAATTGATAAGAACCTCTACGTTTTTGTTTATTTCTAAAATAATAAACAACAGGGTTCAAAACACTAAGAACCAATACAGCTAAGTAAGTATAAAAGCTGATAGAATCACCTTTTAAATCAAACATATCTAGTAACTGATTTTCTATTACAAGTAACGCACTTGCAATGACTATATGCGTAACAGAGATGGATAAGATCGATACCATATTGATTTTTGATTCTTTACTTTTAGGTATTAATGCCATAATCAGTGTCACTATCAAAAAGCCTAGTAAAATATAAAATACAGGCCGAAAAGGTGTAAAAGTCTCTATGTTAGTATTCATTTATTAACTCCTCTCTTGGTCATTTATCTCTTTATTTTACAGAGTACCTCGAGAGAATACAATATCAGTTTGATACCGAAATGATTACACTTATACCTTTATTGTCCTAAACTGGTCCCCTTTGTTGGTTGATGCCCGAGATTCCATTTCTTCCATACTTCGGATGGGTGAATAATCGTTACCGGAAATTCGTTTGGGGCTTCGTCCGCTTCAGCTTGATTGATATAGAAAGTATCCAAATAGTTCGCAGACGTTTGGGTAAATCCTAACGATACGAATCGTTCATCGACTACTTTAAAGTGACTGCCCGTTAAATGGGTGGGCTCATCCGTATAGGTGATTTCTCCTGTATATCGAACGGCGTATTGTCCCTCGTCCCCCATTTTGAAATAATGCTGATTTCCATTCGTACCTAAGTAAGTTAAATCAATCGGTTCCTCTACAGTTTCTTCTTCATACATATCTAGTTCCCGAAAGCGATCCAATAGATTCATAGATTGATAACTATTGACTAAATCTGAGCTCTGCATCACATCATACCCCATGATTTTGTACCGATCTCTAACACCTGGATTGATCAAGCTAGACTGCTCGATCCATTGGTTGTATCTGGTATGTTGAACGTAACCATATCCCACGATACTCACTAACAGTAAAAGTATCATTCCTTGTCCTATTTTTCTGTTTTTGCTACCTTTATCCGTATAAATGCGGATAAAAACAATCGCAATCAACACGACCATCAAAACTGCTAATAAAATCGGTAAAATCAACGTATAAAGTGATTCTCCTTTTACCCAAAATTCATACATTATTGTTTTATCCTTTCTGCTTACAAATAGAAATATTTATTATCAAGAAGTAAGCGCCCCTGTGATCCAATCTGAGATGCCACTTGAGAAGGGTAAAACTTTTGATGGAAACTCATCTTTTGCTTGATCTGCTTCTTCTTGATTGATATAGATTGTCTCTAAGTAATTAGGTGTGATCGGGGTAAAGCCTAACTGTTCAAAGCGTGGATCGTTCAATCGGAACTGTGTGCCTTGCATATAGGATTTTTCTTGTGTGAACGCTACATCGCCTCTATACCAAAAAGCATATTGTTCTTCTTTTCCAATCGCAAAGTAGTGACGTCCATTCAATTCACCAAGATAGGGATGATTGATTGCCTGACGCACTTCTTCACGTTGATACATTTCTAGCGACTGATAATGATCACTCAAATCAACACCTTGATAATTAGATACCAACGATGGGTTCTCCACGATGACTGTACCCATAATTTTCTTTTGGCTACGCACACCTGGATTGATGTAATTGAATTGTTCTAGCCAAAAACCATATGTATCATGACCCCAGAAAGAGAACATAGCACTTCCAAGAAAGAGTAGAATGAGACTGATACCCATCACTTTTCTTTTTTTGCTACGTTTTTCCGTATAATAAAACATGAACAAACCAACGATCATAGCAACAGAAAGAATCAATAAAATCATTGGCATAATAGTTGTGTAAAACCGCTCTGCTTTTATCCAAAATTCATACATACTTTCCCCCCTAAAACTTAATCATCATAATAAAATGAGTTAATTTTCATCATATTATTACCATTTACTTACCAAACAAGTTTACCATAATTGAAAGGGAAAAAAGAACGAATTTAATAAATAGATGAATCAATACGCATCAAAATATTGATTTATTTTTAATTGGATGATTATTTGTATAAAGATTTTAATAACCATGTATCGCACGCACCATGTTCAGATCCATCAAGCGGTTGATCTAACTTTTCAAATCCATATTTTAAGTAAAGCGTATTAGCTACCGCGAGCGAAGCAAAGGTTTCAATATAAATCTCCTCGTAAACGTGACCAGCCTCTTCAAGAATGGTGCGCATCAACAGATGTGCATACCCCTGTCCTTGTTCTTCTTCAATAATATACAGCTTTTGTAGTTCTCCTGTTGTTTTATGATGACCGAAGGGACCATACCCACCCCCACCAATGATCTTGTGATTTTTTTTCATTACCCAGTAGTCTGACCGTTCTGCTAGGTAGATAGTGGACAGTTGAAATAAATAGGGATCAAAATAAGCGGTACCCGGTATAGCCAAGCCAGCTTTTTCTAGGTTACGCTGGACGATCTCTCCCATCTTCTGATTATCTTGTTGCTGGATTTTTCTAATCTTTAAGTTCATAG
The DNA here is from genome assembly GCF_017599325.1 of Marinilactibacillus kalidii. Classification (GTDB taxonomy): domain Bacteria; phylum Bacillota; class Bacilli; order Lactobacillales; family Carnobacteriaceae_A; genus Marinilactibacillus; species Marinilactibacillus kalidii. Next base: position 28,265 of record NZ_JAGFVM010000022.1, read on the forward strand.
CGTCCTCTCCTTTAATAAATGATTATAAGGAAGTAATTCTGTGTTCTCAAGCCATATTTATTCAGTTTATAGAATGGCTTTTGCTATACTATAACAACAACGATTTTAAAGGAGCGCACTTATGATTCAATTTGAGAAAGTTTATAAACGCTATAATGATCAAGCTGTTGTATCAGACTTTTCTCTTGAAATTAAAGAGGGAGAGTTTTTTGTACTGATTGGTCCCAGTGGGAGTGGGAAAACGACTACACTTAAAATGATCAATCAATTGATCGATCTCTCAGAAGGATACATCCGAATAGAGGGCAAGCCGATTAGCGACTACGATCTCCAAGAGCTAAGGTGGAACATTGGTTACGTACTACAACAAATCGCCTTATTTCCGAATATGACGATTGAAGAAAATATTCTGGTCGTACCAGAAATGAAGAAATGGTCGAAAGAAGATATGCGTAATCGCGTAGCTGAACTACTAGAGAGTGTTGGAATGGATCCTGAAAGCTATCGTCACCGTAAAACATCTGAGCTTTCCGGTGGTGAGCAACAGCGAATTGGTGTTGTTCGTGCGCTCGCAGCTGATCCAGATATTATTTTAATGGATGAACCTTTTAGTGCATTAGATCCGATTACTAGAAATAATTTACAAAAAGACGTCCTGAAACTCCAACGTCAACTCAAAAAAACAGTCGTCTTTGTTACACATGATATGCAAGAAGCTATTAGCCTAGGAGATAGAATCTGCCTAATGAATAAAGGTAAAATCGAGCAAGTAGGTACCGCAGAAGAGATTTTAAAGCAACCTGCTAACGATTTTGTTCGTGAATTTATTCAAACCGGACTTCCAAACTACCAAGAAGAAAAAACCGTACAAGATTTAGTAGAAAAAGGATATGTTGATCAAACTGTTGAACCAACAAGCGCGATCATCGCTACTACTGAAACAGTCAAGACCTTGACGATTCTTCTATCCGAACATGAGGCCATTACGGTAGAAGGAACAAACGCTGTTATCACAAAAGCCCATCTTGTCAGCTTCCTAGCAGAAGAAGCTGCATCGTCAAAGGAGGATAACATTTAATGAATTTAGTCGAAACTTTCCAACAGCGTAGCGGTGCTTTTTGGACTGCTCTATACGAACATATGCAATTATCTTTTATCTCTTTACTGATTGCCGTTTTGATTGCCGTTCCCATCGGAATTTGGTTGATAGGACATAAACGAATTGCTGAACCTATTATTCAAGTCACAGCAATCTTCCAGACGGTCCCGTCCCTTGCTCTACTAGGCTTACTGATACCACTGATCGGTATTGGTACTGTCCCAGCAGTTATCGCACTTGTTGTTTATGCTTTGCTACCAATATTAAGAAACACGTATACGGGTCTGGCAGAGATCAATCCTGCGTTGAATGAAGCGGCTGATGCAATGGGGATGAGTCGTTATAGAAAATTAACGAAAGTTCAAATCCCAATTGCCCTTCCTGTCATCATGGCTGGTATTCGGACAGCAATGGTTTTGATCATCGGTACCGCTACAGTTGCCGCATTGATTGGCGCAGGTGGTCTTGGTAGTCTGATTCTTTTAGGAATTGACCGTGGTAATAATGCATTGATTATTTTAGGTGCCGTTCCGGCAGCGCTCCTCGCCATTTTCTTTGACTGGTTACTCAGCTACATTCAAAAAACTTCATTTAAAAGAACTGTTATTTTACTCAGTTCTGCCCTTGTACTGGTTATAGGTGTAATTTTTGTTCCAATGGTTTTCAATGAAGAAGAAGATATCGTTATTGCTGGTAAATTAAATACTGAACCCGAAATCTTGATGAATATTTACAAGTTACTCATTGAAGATCAATCAGATCTAAAGGTCAGAATCGAACCTAATTTCGGTAAAACAACCTTCGTCTTTAACGCACTACAAGCTGACGAAATCGATATTTATCCGGAATTCACAGGAACTGTACTAAGTACATTCTTTGATGAAGTACCCGAACCTGGAACCACAGAAGAAGAAGTATACGAAGAAGCAAATAAACGATTGAACGAAGAGTATGATATGACTTTACTTGAACCAATGGCTTACAACAACACTTATACTTTGGCGGTTCAGAAAGAATTTGCTGAAGAAAATAATTTGGTCACAATGTCCGATTTGAATGGTGTAGCGGCTAATATGAACGCCGGATTCACAATCGAGTTCAATGACCGCGAAGATGGTTACCCTGGTATTCAGGAATTGTACGGTGTTACTTTCGGTAACGTACAAACGATGGAGCCACAATTGCGCTATACGGCAATGGAACAAGGAGATATTGATATCCTTGACGCCTACAGTACAGATGGACAAATCGCTCAATACGATCTGACTGTTTTAGAAGATGATTTGGATTTATTCCCTCCGTATCAAGGCGCACCCCTTCTAAAAAATGCTTTACTTGATGAACATCCAGAATTAGAAGAAATATTATCCGTACTTGGTGGTCGCATTACCGATGATCAAATGCGCGAAATGAATTACCGCGTAGACTACGAAGATGTTACCGCTGCTGATGTTGCTCGAGAATTTCTCGTTGAAGAAGGACTATTGTCTGAATAAAGGAATATAAAAATCCCCCGACTACTAAAGCCGTTGAAACACTGCTTTGTAATCAGGGGGATTTTTTTATAATGTGATCCAGTAACGTCCAAATGATCGGCCATCATCTTTAACACCTGATGATTCTCTTTGACCATTTTGATTCAGTATTGTTTGGATGCTAGGTTTGTTTTGATCATCCGCAGTGATCACCACGCTTTCAATCCCTCGTTCTTTGAACAAAGGTAATACTGTGCTCACCATCGTCTGTGCTAATCCTTGTCGTCTATGGATTGGAGATACACCATAACCGATATGGCCTCCAAGGTGTTTCAATCGGTCATTTAATTTGTATCGACAATTAATCGCACCCGCTATTTCATCCTCATTAAGGAACAAAAAATAGGTTTCTGCTGGTACCCATCCTGTTCTTCCTGCTTCATCCAATATCAACTGCTTTAGATACTCTGAATAAGATTGACCCTCAAAGTCGGCGGACGTTGGTACGATATTTTCGTCTCCCCAACTATCAACGAAGGTTCTATAAGCATGTTCATCCGTTATCAATAACTTCCGCAACTGCAAATCGTTACCCTCCTTTTTAAAGTGTCGCTTCGAATTCTGCCTTAACATCCGCTAGTAATTGTTGGTCAAGTATTAGATCTAAAGCTGTCTCAGTAAAGGCAGCGATAGTCTTTTCCATACCTTGATAAGCAGCGGCTGTCTTGGTATATTCTCTAAATTCCACTGTGTGGGCTGTTACACTATTGCCCTCACTAATACCGAAATACGGATTGATCGCTGGCACAACTTGGCTGACATTTCCCATATCCATTGAGCCCATAGAATCTTTTACTTCTGTATTCATTTCGATTCCTAGTTGTTTCATGTTTTCGTTATATCGCTCAGATAACGTCTTATTCGTGATGAGATTTTGATAGCTCGCTTCATAATGTCCCCATTCCATCGTACAACCCGCTGCCATTGCACCGGCTTCTGCACATCGAATGACTTTTTCTTTCAGTTCTGTTAAGTAAGGCATATCCATCGCACGTACGTAAAACTCCGCTCTAGTGAAATCTGGAATAATATTCGCAGCTTCTCCACCTTGTTTAATGACGCCATGCACACGCGCTGAAGGATGAATCTGCTGTCTAAGTGAATTGATATTGTTGAATGTATTTAAGCACGCATCCAATGCGTTCTTTCCCTCAAACGGTGATGCAGCTGCATGAGAAGTTTTACCATGAAACTTGAATTCGATTGCTTCCATAGCCATTGAAGTGCCACTCGCGTAATAGTCATCTGATGGGTGCGTACAAAAAGCGACATCAATATCTTCAAATGTTCCAGCTTCTGCCATTGTGACTTTATCGCCATTGGTTTCTTCTGCGGGTGTCCCTAATACCACCACTGTTCCACCGACTTCATCGACTAGTTTTGATAAAGCGATTCCTGCACCCGTATCTGTTGATCCCAATAAGTTATGACCGCAGCCGTGTCCAATCCCTGGAAGTGCATCGTATTCAGAAAGATAAGCAATCGTTGGTCCGGTTTTCTTTCCTTTATACACTGCCTTGAATGCTGTATCGATACCAAGGTAAGGATATTCAACATCAAATTCATGTTTTTCAAGTAACGTCACATGTGCTTTTGAAGAAAGATATTCTTCGTGACCGAGTTCTGGATGGTCATAAATATATTCGCTGAGTTCTTTAAGCTCTGGACTTAGATCTTCTATAATCGTTTGAATGTTTTCTGTATATAATTTCATCGTCATAAGATTCCCCTAATTTTCATTTTACTGATTAGTTTAATCCTACCCACAATAAAAGTCAATTCATTTTGTATAATTATTCAAAAAATATACAAAACTAAAACTAGCCAAATCCTACAAAAATTAAGGACAATATAATTTCTACAGCAACGCTAGCTGTTATCAAAATAAATAGTCCGTCCATCCATCTTTCTAACTGATTACGTTTCTTTATATCCATTTTTCTTTCTTTAACCTCTTCGTAGACGAGCAAAACTAAGAAGATTATGACAATCAAGCCGTTTAGATTAACCGCCTGTAGCCCTATCGATCCTGTCGCGTAACTAAAGATATACCCACCTATAACTAATAACGAAAAAAGCAGTTTAAATAGAAATTCTTTTCTCAACACTTTTCCTCCTTTAGTGCTTTTTTCTACTTTGCATGATTGAAATTACGGCAATGACCATATTGATGAGCAATAGAAAATACAGCAATCCTTTTGTATCTTCATAATGAATCTGACTGAACATTTGTAATAAAATAACCCCTATCAAAAGTAGTGCAACAACGAATTGCGCAATTTGTACCTTTTTATTTGAGTACATGGTGACTCCCCTCTTCTGGTTTTATTTATTTTATCACTATTCTAACCAAAAGAATCCATTTAGTGAAATAAAATAGAGATTTCGTTTTGAACTTTTTTGTTCATCACGAGATCTCTATTTTTAAAACGATTATCAACCTTAAACGGCGGAAAGATAGAAAGAATCAATAATAAAATTAAAATAAAAAAAGGAAAAGAACACACAGCCGTATTGAGCAGCTGTGTGTCCTTTCCTAAACTATTTCACTTTTAAGTTTTATCCTTTATCCACGTCATTTGACGAAGAACCCTATTTATTCAGGTGAAATAGATGCTTCGTAGATTGACTGAATCGCGTTTGAAAGGTGTTGATCGAATTCTTCTGCTGACTGTTCAGCATTCAAGTCTTCTGAAAGTGCGCGAGAGAAACTTGCAATCAATCCTTTGTTTTTCGCTAATTTCTCGTTCGCTTCTTCACGGCTATATCCACCTGAAAGAGCGACGACACGCAATACGTTCGGATGTTCAATCAATTCTGAATAGAAACCTGCTTCTGTAGGAATCGTCAATTTCAGCATCACTTTTGTGCCTTCTTCTAAGTTATCTAAGCTTGACTTGATGGCTGTTCTTAACAGTTCCTCAGATTTCATTTTGTCTTCACTGTAAACACCGACTTCGGGTTCAATGATTGGCATCAACCCTGCATCTGTTATCTGTTTCGCTACTTCAAACTGTTGTTCCACAACTTTTTTGATACCTACTTCGTTCGCTTCTGAAATCACCGAACGCATTTTAGTACCAAAAATATGATGGTCTACTGCTCTTTTCAATAATTGATCTAAGTCTGGAATCGGCTTCATGACTTGCACACCGTTTTCTACCTCAGCGAGTCCTTTATCTACTTTTAAGAAAGGAACGATTCCTTTTTCTTCCCATAGATAGTCGGCTGTATATTTATCATCAACCATGCGGTCCATTGTGTTTTCAAATAAAATCGCACCAAGAATATGTTCAGAAGTGAAGGCGTCACTTTTAATGACACGCGTTCTCATTTCGTGAACGACTGTAAACATTTCATCGTCAGTTGAATAGGCATCTTCATGAACACCATATGCTTCGAGTGCCTTAGGCGTACTACCGCCACTTTGGTCCAATGCTGCGATAAATCCTTTTCCTGATTCCATTCGTTTCATTTGTTCTTTATTCAAGTAGATCCTTCCTTCCATCTGATATGTTCTACTTTTCTACGAGTTCATTATAACGCTCCTCTACCAGATTATTAAAGGAAAGACACTTATGCTTACTGTTGAATGTACGCGGTGCTTCCTGTAGCTGTTTTTTCAACAACGATATGTGCTGGAATTCTTGTTTTCAGTTCATCCACATGAGAGATGATGCCTACCAGTCGACCTTTTTGATGCAGGTCTAATAATGTCTGAACAGCCATATCCAAGGAATCGGAATCAAGCGTTCCAAATCCTTCATCAACAAATAGTGTGTCGACACTGACGCCACCATTTTGATTCTGGATGACATCACTTAACCCAAGTGCCAAAGCTAGAGATGCTTTAAAAGTTTCTCCCCCTGACAGGGTATGAACACTTCTACTTTTACCTGTATAGTGGTCAAATACTTCCATGTCTAATCCTTGTTTCCCAGACCCTTTGCCTCGTTCTAACTGTCTTTTCAATTCATAGCGATTATTGGTCATTTGATTAAATCGTTGATTAGCTGCCAATAAAATCTCTTCGAAGTAAATCCCAAGCACATAGCGTTCAAATGAGATATAGTCCGTTTGTTTCGTACCATTCGCCAAGTCTGCCAGCCTACCATACAGTTGATATTCTTTCTCAGCTTCCCCACTTTGCTTGTGATACATCGAAATGGTTTCTTTGGCACGTTTGTTTTGCGCTGTAGACATCAAGCGTTCATCACGTTCTTGTTCTAACTTTTGGTACTCGATAGTGATTTGTGCAGTCGCCTCTTCGTAATCTTTTTTATCTTCCAAAGCAGCCACTTGATTCAACTGTTGCTCAATTTGTTGATGTCTATCTTTATTCACTAAAACGGCTTGCTTATGCGTTTCTACTTCTTTTGCATAAGACTGCTGATTGGATTCAGATAGTACGTAGTCCGAAAATGGCTCACTCAAATCACTCGCTGATTTGAGTTCTTCGAAAAGTTTATTTAAGCGACTCTTGCGCTGACTGGTTTCTTCTAATTGACTAGTTGTTAATTCGATGGCCGTCTTTGTTGAAGCTAATTGGCTACTAATTTCGCTGAGCGCTTTTTGTATCGCTTCATGCGTTTGCTCGATCTTGTCAATCGCCTGTTCTTTCGTTTCAATCTCAGTTTGGATCGTGAGCTTACTTTCTCCACTCAACGGTGCTTTAAGTTGCTCTAATTCCTCTGACAGCTCTTGCATTCTCGTTTCTGTAAATGCAATCGTTGACATCACTTGCTGCTGATTGATTTTACTCTCTTGCGCTTCTTCTTTCAGCATTGTTAGTTGTTCTTTCACTTTTGCTTCTTCGAGCATTTGCTGCTCTGCTGTCTCTAGCGATTCTACAAAACCTTGCATCTCTATTTCCAATGACTGCTTCTGCAATTTGGTTTCCTCGTAAACAGTTGCAGCAGTAGCGGGATCGATTGCGATTGACTCGCTTCGGTTTGCGATATCTTGTCGAACATTTTCTAGTTGCGCTTCTAATTGGATCGCTTTTGCATTCGTTTGCTTTTCTTCTTGTTCTAATGCTTCTATTTGTTCTTCCGTTACTGCGGTCTCACTGATTGTTGCTAAGCTTGGATGATGTGTTGAGCCGCATACGGGACAGGCTTCCTCTTCGCCTAGTTCTTCAGCCAATCTACTAGCAAGATTGGCAAAATAATCTGCTTTCCCAGTAACCAGTTTCCGATAAGCGATGTCGCTTAGTTGCTTAGCTGCTTCAACTTCATTCTTACTCTTTTGTTCAGTCTGCTGTAATTTACAAATCGCTGCTAGTTGTTCCTCAAGACTACTTGATGCTTGTAATCTTTCCTTTGTATCTAATACTTTTTCTTTCAATTCTTCGATTTTTGTTTGGAGCTTTTGCATCAATGCCAATTCTTTTTCAGCTTTTTCAATTTTCTCGTTAGTCAATACTAATTGCTCGCTTAGTTTTGACTGCTTGTCTTGTTCATTTTTGATTTTTTCAGCTTGTTGTTTGAGTAAGCTTTCTTTCGCCTCAACTTGATCAAACCGCTTGATTTCTTCCTGTAGCGCGGAGACCGTTTTGCGCAATTGCTTTAACGTGTCTACAGCCGCTTTACTGGCTACTTGCTTCTCTAACTGTCGTTTTTCTTCAACTTCTAGTTGTTGCACAGTTTCCTTTAATGCAGTGAGCTTGGATGTTTGGGTGGTTACTTGTTTCGCCACTTCTTGAAGTTCAGTTTCTGCTTGAACAATTTTTTCCGCTTCATCATGCTGTTTCAACGCTACTTCTTTTTGTTGTATCGTTTTATGGTTGGCTTCAAGGCTTTCTCGCTCAGCAGTGATTTTTTCTTTTTGTGCTAACCACTCAAGAATCTGCTCTTTCTCTTTCAATTCTTTTTGCAAAGTCGACAGTGTTTCTCTCACAGTACCTAGCTCGGCTTCTTCCTCAGCAATCGTTTCCGTTAACCGCTCGAGAATTTTATTAACGTCAAATTGTTCGATTGCTTTCTCTAATTCCTGATCCTCTTTGATTGCAATCGTGGAGAAGGCTTGTTCCATAGCTTGTTTGCTACTTTTATACTGATCTTCTAGCTGCTTTGCCTTTATCTTCAGTAGTGCTTGAAACTGCTCAATTTGCTTTGTTTGAAAAATATTTCTGAATATTTTTTCTTTATCGCCACTATCGGATTCCAACATTTTTTTGAAAGAGCCTTGAGGTAGCATCACAATTTGTCGAAATTGATCATAGGTCAAACCGATAATTCTTTGGATTTCTTCATTTGCCTCTTTTACCTTAGTCGTCACTTGTTCGCCATGATGAAATTCAACATTCGATTGGATCTGTTTTGTTTTAGAGCGTGTACCTGGTCCAATCTGAGTAGGCTCTCGGTGAATAAAGTAACACTTTTCTCCTAGCTCAAATGCTAATTCTACGAAGCTAAGGTCTGTATCTTTTGCGAATTGGGATTTAAAGGTATCCTTTTGCCTTGTGTCCCCACTCGCTTGATCAAATAGAGCATAAGCAATCGCATCAAAAATCGTCGTCTTTCCTGCTCCAGTAGGTCCACTCACTAGAAATAAAGAAGACTGTGCCAACGTTGTAAAATCAATTTCTACCTTCTCTTTATAGGGACCAAAAGCATTCATCACTAACTTTAACGGGCGCATTAGGCTTCTCCTTTCTGGCTATCGTTCACCATTTGTTCGATAATCGCTTTTTGCTTATCATCAAGTGCATCTTGATGGTAGGTTTTGTAAAAGTCTTCAAATAACTCGACAAGAGATTTTTCTTGTAATGATGCTTGCGTTTGCTGAGTAGCGGCAGCTTCTGAACGTTCTCTACCGATATACTCCAGCCCCATCGCAAATGGATATCTTTTTCGCAGTTGATTCATTGCATCCATCACATAGTCTTTATCTTCTAATTCGAAGAAAATATAATCTGTAGACTCGCCGGTCATCAATTCATCAAAAGTTCCTTTTAAAACCTGCATATCTCTTAGCGGCTTGATCTCAACAGGCTCAATGTCAAGATGGTTTTTTTCAATATCTACGATCCAGCTTTTTTTATGGTGAGGCACTTCAGATTTTGAATATTTCAGCGGTGATCCACTATAACGAATCTTCTCCCATTTTACTTTTTGCGCTTTATGCAAATGGCCTAAAGCAACATAGTCAAAGTCTTCAAATAATCCAGCATCCACGAATTCAGCGGTTCCGATACTCAGCGGTCTTTCGGATTCAGAGTCTTCTACAGAATCTTTAGTCTGATTGACAACATAGCCATGCGCGATCAATATATTTACTTCATCATTATTCATCTGCGCTTTAATGGCTTCAATTTGTACACGCGTAGCATCTTCAAGATCTTTGATCTCATCATGACCAAGTAATTGTCTAACCGTAACGTGATCCGCAAAAGGCATCAAATAAAAGTTGATACCATCGATCGTAACTTTTCTTGTGGCCGTTTTTAACGTACCTTCCATGTACAAACGACTGGTTTCTAGCAGTGCTGCGCCGTATTCTAATCGTTCATTACTATCGTGATTCCCTGCAATCGCTAAGACAGGAATGTTCACTTCCTTGATCAACCGAGTCAGAATCTTATTGGCCAATGTCACAGCTTCTTTTGGCGGTATCGCTCTATCATAAAGATCTCCCGCCATAATCAATACATCGATTTGATTAGACTTAACGAAATCAACTAATTGTGTTAAATAATATTCTTGATCCTCCAGCATCGAAAATTCATTAACGATTTTTCCGATATGCCAGTCAGCTGTATGTAGTATCCTCATATATAATGCTCCATTCTCCGATTCTTCATTGCCTTTATTTTAACAAAAACCATTATTTATAGAAACATATATTTGGTTTACAAAAATTTAACTGCAATTTCACAAATGAACTGTTATAATCAGATAAACGCTTACATGAATAGAAAGGAAGGTGTCTCTATTATGGCAATCATTAAGAATATGCGTCCACCAGAATCCGAAGACGGCTTTGGTACCTTTCAAATTGATGCAATGGGTGATTTGTTTTTTAAATACGAGATCAGTTTCAATGGCAGTCCCAAATTAATCCCTGAACTCCTCATGGACGATTCAGTTTACCTAAATCACCAAAGTATTCGGTTGAACCCCGATTCTATCTTATTTAAAACTGCTCAAAAAAATTTGAATGACTACTTTTGTGATAACGAAGAAACGCTATGGGAATAACTTCTCCATAGCGTTTCTTTATGTATTGATCTGAGAATGTTTTCGTGCATTTTTCTTAATAAAAATGGCTACTGTGCGCAACTTTATCTTTATTCGTTCAACCACCCCAGTTTTCAAAATGCTGTAGGCTGTTAGATGTGTCGCAACCAAAGTGAAAATGAAAACGACCCAACCTTCGTGAATCCCAAGACTTTGCCCCATTTCTTCTGAAAAAAGAGCAGCCATCTCTATAAAGAGTGGATGGATGAAAAAGTAATAGATACTTAACTGTTTTAATGTACACAATTGCTTTTCTTGCCAAATCGACGTATGCTTTGCCCAAATAAATAATAAACCAGTGACCGGAATAAAAGAAAACATGAAATTTTTGTCTATTCCTTGGTTCATATAAATGATCGTGCCTTCTAGCACTAAACATCCTAAAGCCAGCAAACATTTCATTTTAAAGAATTGTTTTGAAAACAGTCCTACCTCTTTTTCCTGCGCAATCAAGTAGCCCACACAGATGAAAATCGGTACGTAAAACAACCCATTACGACTTGTCAGAAAAAAGACCCGATATTGTTCATAGATCTGATGTAAAAATGTTCCTTGCAAATAACTGTAATAAGTTTCTACGGAACCTATCAGGTAAAGAATCAAAGAGATCAAGAACACCATTCGCATTTTCATATACTGATTTAATTTGTTAACAAAATAAATGCCAAATAAAAATGCAGGAATATACCACAAATGATACCAGATCCCCGAATAGCATAAGCCTACAATGATTGCTAGTGGAATAGCAAAGACGGGTAAAGCAAGACTAGCAATATAAATGTAACCTAGCGGTATGTATAAAATGCTCCAGCCAATGTATTGCATAATCGCTTTTTTAAAATAGCCTTTTTTATGAGGACTCCGCTTGTAAAAATAGGCTGAACATATCAGGAAAAATGGCACGGCGAGTCTGCTGAAAATACTTTTCTGGGTAAAATGAAAGACATCTGAGTAAAAGACTCGGTTTGAATGTAACAAAATTACCATGATTGAAAAAACAAACTGCAGTACGCTGATCATGGCGCTATTTAGCTTTTGCTTCGTTTCTATAGCGTTCACCTCGCTCATTACATTTATAAATATCTTTACATCTAGTATAAACGAACTTGGCGTTCTTTTAAATCCCTATAGGCAATCATTTACGAAAATAATTATAATAGGTAAAGACTAGTATTCTGAGTTAATCTGTAGTACACTCAATCGGATTGAACATGATACATCTTAAAGATAGATACAAAACGATGAAGAGGGATACAATGAGAAATATTAAAATGACAATTGAATATGATGGTGCCCGTTACGCTGGATGGCAGAGACTTGGTGATTCAGACAAAACGATCCAAGGAAAAATAGAACAAATCCTTTCAGATATGACTGGCGAGAAACTAGAAATCGTTGGTTCTGGTAGAACGGATGCAGGAACACACGCTAAGGGGCAAGTAGCCAATTTTAAGACGGAATCCAAGATGGAACTACTAGCCATGCGTAGCCATCTTATCCGTTATCTTCCTCAAGATATTATTGTAAAAGATCTTGAAGAAGTACCTGAACGCTTCCATTCTCGTTACCATGCAAATGGCAAACAGTATAGCTACTACGTTTGGAACGAAGTTGTTCCATCTGCTTTTGAGCGTAACTATAGCTTTCATCATCCAAAACCATTGGATATCAAAAAAATGAAAGCTGCTTGTGAAAAATTACGCGGTGAACACGATTTTATCGGTTTCTCTGCGTTAAAAAAATCAAAAAAATCGACGGTACGAACGATCCAAGACATATCGATTGAAAAAGAAGGTGGATTGTTACACTTTACCTTCATCGGAGATGGATTTTTACACAAAATGGTTCGGATTATGATGGGGACCTTGCTCGAGATTGGTACTGGTGAAATCCCACTTGAAACGATCGATGAGATATTTGAAAGTGGCGTTAGAAGCAATGCCGGTATGACGGTACCTTCTCAAGGACTATTTTTAGATGAAGTTTATTACCAATAAGCTGTGAGATCGTAAATCTACACTAGTGAAAATAGGGCGCCCGATTAGTTATATAATCAGGTTCCCTTTTTTAAGTTATTTTAACATACAGCACCGCAATAAAAGCGTTACCTCATAAGTTATGTATTTCTTTTCTTCTATGACAAGCAAATGCGTTAAAAAAACATTAGTAGTGAGACTCCTACAGTAACAAAGGGCTCATTAATACATTCGAATACCCTCTATCAAGCATCTTATGAATTGTATCCGAAAACGATTGTCCAAAGTAGCATATAGAGTACGAAAAGAATTACAGCGATACCTAGTACGATGCTGATGATGGCAGATCGTTTACTCTGTTTTCGAATCTTTACGCCCGTCACAATCGATAGTATACCGACAGCCAAAAAAATCAATTCGATTAGTATCCACGGTCCTCGAATCTCAAAAGCTGTTTTTACAACACTTATTATTTCTTCCATTTTACCCTCCCACTTGTACTTTTTTAATTAGGTGAAACGATAATAGAATCCGCTTAACACCTTGATTCACTTTATCCGATAGGGTATATTTACATTAATCGAATACGTTTATTATATCACAATAAACGAGAAAGGAGTGCCTTAATGTTATTCTCCTCAAGTATCATCTCTGCTTTAGTCGTCAGTTTGATTTATCTCGCGATTGCTTTTAGTTTAAACTTACCAGCTCCTTATAAGAAACGTTACCGTACATATTCAGTTTTCATCAGTGGTCTTTTTTTACTATTTTTAATCGGGATTGATTTTTACAGCCAACGAGCAGCTAATTACGACATTGCTGGACCACTGTTTGCCGGCGTCGCCTTTTCTTATTTTATGATGTTCATCCCACTTTTCGTCGCTATATTTACGACTTTTTTACTATGGATCAAAAATATAACCGCCTACTCAGTCATCGTGAGATTTATCGTATTGGTTGTGATCGCTATATTTCTAGCGGGTATCGGTCTTCTAGGATATCCTTTATTCATTTTAACGTTTTATGGCTTTGCGCCGTAGGCTATCTATTTCAAACGATAAAAGGAGCTTTTATTTATGAGTACAACTGGTGTGTTCAATGCTATTCTTCGTTCAAATGACATTTTACTTGTAAAAAGGCGAGACTTACCGCTATGGGACTTGCCAGGTGGTCGGCTCGATGATAACGAGTCGATAGAAGCTTGTGCAACAAGAGAAGCGCAAGAAGAAACAGGATTTATCGTCTCCATCACTGAAAAAACCGGTACCTATACCGATTCGATTCGAAAAGATACGCAAGTCATCGTTAAAAGCAAAATTATTTCAGGAGAAGCCATTAAAGAAGGGCCCGAAACAAAAGAACTAAAATTTTTTTCCATGAACAAGCTGCCCATTAACCTTGTCCCAGCAAGACGTCTACAGATTGGCCATGTTAGAAAAGGTCAGCAAAATCTTTCAATGGATATCACCGAAAACCGCTTATTGAGACTTCTAAGAAAAGTTTTGAATTGAGTGAGAATTGAATAGCGAAAACCCCCATTCTTCTCAAATTGAAAAGAATGGGGGCCTTTATTTAAACAGGGAATCAAATAAAAGCATGAAAAATGAGTTCAAGCCTATCCTTAAGCTTTGAAATCATATAGCTTAGCCTGTTTGATGTCTTCTACAGTTTGTGTGCCTGCTAGTTGCATAACGCGTTTCAAGTCCGCATCAAAATAATCAAGGACTGAACGAACACCTTTCCAACCGCCTAACGCAAGACCATAAAGCATGGGACGTCCCAACGCTACAATGTCTGCACCACTGGCTATGGCTTTAAAAATATGTTCTCCACGTCTGATTCCACTGTCAAAAATGATAGGGACCTTGCCACCAACAGCTTTTGAGATCGCTTCAAGGGTATCGAACGAACCAGGCGCACCGTCTAATTGACGTCCACCATGATTCGATACCCAAATCCCTTCGGCACCTGCTTTGATGGCAATCAAGGCATCTTCAGGCGTTTGAATTCCTTTGACAATAATCGGTAGTGCTGAATAATCCGCAAGAAATTCAACATCTTTTGGACTGATTTTTTGCTTGGATTGAGCATAGATATTATTTAAAGACATATTTTCTCCACTACCAGTCAGATAGCGCGAAACGATCGGCATTCCAAAAGGATAAACAAATGCATTTCGTATATCGGTTTCTCGGTTCCCACTCAACGTTGCATCCGCAGTCAAAATAATGGCCGTTGCACCATCTTTTTTCGCTTCGTCTACAATCAATTTATTGAGTTCATCATCCTTACTCATGTAAAGCTGAAACCAGCGTGGTGAGCCATTCAGTCCTTCTTCGATTTCCTCGAAGGTTGCACCAGAATAGGCACTGATTGACATGATCGTACCAAACTCAGCGACACCTTTTGCGGTCCCTGCCTCTTTCGATTCGTGTGCCAATCCATGTGCCGCGATGGGTGCCATGATAAAGGGCGCTCGTATGTCATGGCCCAGTATGGTTGTACGCAAATCCGGGTTTTCTACATCAGCTAACACCCTTGGTAAGATGCCTTTATGGTTGAATGACTCAATATTTTGTCTTTTAGTGAATTCATCGCCAGATCCCCCAGAGATATAACCATAGCCACCTTTTGGCAAGACATCTCTAGCAGCTTCTTCCAATTCATACGTATTGACGATCGTCAGATCCTTTACTTCTTTTGGAGCTCGGTAGGTTTCTTGATGTTCGTTTGACATAAGACCACTCCTTATTTCCACAAATCAACGATTACAACATCGCCAGCATTTAAACGTTTGGACTATGTTCGATCACCACTCTACCTTGTGCATCGAGTAAAGGCGTAATACTACTACCGCCTCCGACCCAAGTTTGCAAGTAATGCACACCGGTTACCCGATCTACGACAATCGTGTACTGACTTCCATCAGCAACTTGGTCTACACTTTTCACCACAAATCGTTTTTCTTTTGATACTTCATATTTGTCTTTACTGAACATATAAATACACTCCATTCTCATTTAACTTAAACGGCTTTCCTTTTAATCATCTTTAAACTATACTAACATTATTCACTTAAGGAGATGCATCGATGAAAAATTTTCAAGATAGAGAACCAGCAGATAAAAGCTATTTAAAAGGAAAAGGCGCACTATATTTTGGTATTTTTGCGTTAATTATATTGAGTACGGTTATTCTTGTCTTGTCATTTTTTGCTTTTCTTGTTCTTTCTTTCACAAATTATTAGTCTAATGAATAACCCTACTGTACTCTTTTAATACGCTGATTTCAATCACTTTGCCATCATTATCGTCTATAAAACACACTCATAACAAGCATACGCTCATGCACGATTCACTTTTTGAAAACTTTCAACACTTTACCAGCATGATACAGGATATATCGATGCCATCGACATCAAAGCTAAGCAAAAAGATACTTATTTTACACCATCATCTATTTTTATTTTATAACAGTCGATTCTATCCATCAATTTTTTCTCAAAAAAATTTATGTAACTTTAATCTAAAAAAGGTAACCATTGAATCGATTCAAATACAAACAAGAAGAGGCTGAGGGAAATTCCCCCAGCCTCTTCTCTACTGATTATAATACTTTATCTAAGAAATCACGTGTTCGTTCACTTTGTGGATTATTGAAAATTTGTTCCGGTGTACCCACTTCAACAATATTTCCTTCATCCATAAACACGATACGATCTGCCATTTCTCTGGCAAAACCCATTTCGTGAGTTACTACGACCATGGTCATCCCTTCTTGCGCCAATTTTTTCATTGCGCCCAGAACTTCTCCAACCATCTCAGGATCCAGCGCACTGGTTGGTTCATCGAATAACATGATGTCCGGATCCATTGCCAACGCTCTCGCAATCGCTACACGTTGTTTTTGCCCACCAGATAAGGCGTTAGGGTAAGCTTCTGCTTTGTCTTCCATTCCAACGCTTTCCAGTAGCTTCATCGCTAATTTTTTACTATCACTATTAGAGATGTTTAACAATTGTTTAGGTGCCAACGTAATGTTATCTGTAACCGATAAATGCGGGAACAGGTTGAACTGTTGGAATACCATCCCAATGTTTTCGCGTACTTTATTGATATTCTGAGAAGGATCAGTCAAATCATGATCATCGACGATCACTTTACCAGCACTAACTTTTTCTAGTAAGTTCATACAACGAAGGAAGGTACTTTTACCTGAACCAGATGGTCCGATAATCACAACGACTTCTCCTTCTTTTACTTCTATATCTAGTCCTTTTAAGACTTCGAGTTTTCCAAAGCTTTTTCTTAATTGTTCTGTTTTAAGCTTAATCATTGGCTACTAATCTCCTTTCAATCAGATTAGATAGTTTTGTTAACAGGGTAATCAATACGAGATACATAATCGCTACGATGATCCACATTGGACCCGATTGATAGTTACGCGCAATAATAATACGACCTGTTTGTGTTAATTCTACGATTCCGATAACAGATAGAATTGATGTATCTTTGAGTGTGATGACGAATTGGTTGATCAAAGATGGAATCATGATCTTGATTGCCTGTGGTAGGACAACTTTACGCATAGATAAACCATACGGCAAGCCCAAACTACGCGCTGCCTCTAATTGACCTTTTTCTACAGCTGCAATACCGCCTCGTACTTGTTCTGCAATGTAAGCCGTCGTATTCAAACTCAGTGTAATGACACCTGCCGTAAAGGCTGTGATTTGTACACCTAGCAATTGCGGCACAGTGAAGTACATAAAGAAGGCTAAAACGATCAATGGGATACCACGTAAAATCGTTACATAAATATCGGCAATAACATTCAACGCTTTACTTGGTGTTGCGCTGAATAATCCAATGATCGTCCCAGCGAGCAAAGCGATAGCAAACGAAATCAGTGTCAGCACTAAGGTGCGACCCATTCCTGAAAGCAAGTTTCCAAAGTTTTGTTGAACCAATGCTAAGAAGCCTCTTTGTTGGCCCGACTCAACACTGTCACCTAAATATTTTTCTGTAATTTCTTGATACGTACCATTTTCTCTAATATTGACTAATCCAGCATTGAACATCTCAGTCAATTCTGGATTTTCTCCTTTATTCACAGCGAAGCCATATGAATCGCCTTCTTCAGGTTCAGTAGGAAATCTTAATTCCAGCCCTTGCTGAATGGCGTATGCCATAACGGGATAATCCTCAAAAACAGCATCCGAGTGTCTAGAAACAACATCTTCGTACATACCAGCTGAATCTTCAAATTGGTTAATTTCAAAGTCATAACTTTCTTGAAGTTCACTCGCTAGCTCTGCTCCAGTTGTTCCTACTTTTACGGCTACTGTCTTACCTTCAAGATCTGAGTATCCGTCAATTTCGTCGTTATCTTCTCTAACCGCCATAACAGGACCAGCATCAAAGTAAGGATCTGAGAAGTCAAATGCTTCTTCACGTTCAGGTGTAATACTCATGGCCGCAATCATACCATCTACTTGATTAGACTCTAATGCCTGAAGACCCGCACTGAAGTTCATCGGTCTTAATTCAAATTCAAATCCTTGATCTTCAGAAATGGCTGTAAGGATGTCAACATCTATACCGACGTATTCGCCACTTTCATCTTGGAATTCGAACGGCGCGAATGTCACATCCGTTGCGATAATATATTTTTCCCCCGGTTCAGCTGCATTCACATCTGCCGGAAACAGAACTGTATTTAATAGTAGCGTGAATAAAAATAATATACCGATAAATACTTTATTTTTCCTTTTAATTTCCATAATATTTAGTAGTGCTCCTTTCATTTTTTGTTACAATAATTAATTAATTATACATCAAACATTCAACCGAAACAATCATCTGCCTTTATAAACTCGTTATTATTATTAAATAAATATGAGAAAAACTTTATTTTATTAGTTTTAATACTATAGATACCTTCACTTCATAATTCTGCATCATATTATATTAAAGAATGATGAAAGCTTTTTCTTGTATATAATTTAAATAGAATAGTAGAATTAGTTATAATTTTAGTATAAAAATACGTTTTATTGCATAAATTTTATCGCTTTATCTTTTTAATGTAGGACGCTTCTTGTAGGTAGCTTTGTCGAACCGATTTGCGATATAAAAGCATCACAAATCGCTTCCGATTCGTGATGCCTGAGTCAGGTTTATTCTATATCAACTTGTCTTAATGCTACTTTCAAGTAAATCTAACTATCCTTTTGTCGTGATCCCCAACTTATTTAACGTATTCACTATTTTTCATACGATCGACTCTGTCTGGATAATCTGTGATGATTCCATCAATGCCAAAAGCTAGCGCTTCTTGTATACTGGATTCCAAATTGATTGTCCATGCATTTATTTTCAGACCCATCTTGTGAATATGCTCAATGATCACTTCGTTGAGATCACTGCCACGTGGATGAAGATAATCGATTTCCATTTCATAAGCTTTCTGGATATCTTGTTCTCTACAACCCAAAACGAGTAATCCTGTTCGGGCATTCGGAGAAAATTGTTTGATTCGAGCTAAGCTTTCCTCATGAAAAGAAGAAAACAACATTTGATCCATACCATCAAAAGTAGCCAATGTCTCGATTACTTTCTTTTCAAGTCCTCTGTCTTCTTTTGACGTTGCCTTGAGTTCTATATTGGTTACCAAATCAGTCTTAGACACCCACTTGAGGTATTCTTCTAACGTCGGTATGGTTTGTATTTGAACATCTTTTTTTTCAGTCTTAAAAGATAACTGCTTCAATTCTGCTAATGTATGGTCTATCAGATAACCTGATCCATTTGTCAGTCTATCTAGCGTATCGTCGTGAAAAATCACTAGCTCTTCATCACTTGTTAACTGGACGTCTAGTTCGATTCCATCTGCCCCTGCTTCAAGTGCCTTCTCAAAAGCTATCATTGTATTTTCAGGGTACGCTCCACTGAATCCTCTGTGCGCATAATTCAAGCTTTTCATTTTCTATTCCTCATTTCTAAATGAATACTAAGTAAGTGATCACTATTTTAGTAAGATAGCAATCTTTTATTTTTCTTAGTCAAACAACTATTTAATTATCAACTGCTAATCGCAAAAATACAGAGTAGCGTTAACCGATCTACTCTGTATTTAGGTTTTTAGAATAAGCTTTTTAATTTCTTAATTTCAACGACTTTTAATGCCGTAACTGCTATTCCCACGGTTACTAATGCCGCCGTTGATAAGCCAGGATGTTTCTTTGCCTTAACCATGAGACTTTTTGGTCTATGCCAACCCTGATTCGTCCCACGCTCATATAGATCTTCTCTTGGTTCATATAAGTTTCCTGCTGAAGGTTCTGGAGCGGCTTGGTTTTCATCATAATTTGTCTGGAATGTATTTAATTCCATTATTTTATCAGTCATTCTAGGGTACACCATACCAAAAATCGAAAAGAATTTTGATTGTGTACCGACATACATATCTCGTTTAGGATGTTCCGCTACATATAGGATGGCTTCAGCCACACTTTCTGGTGGGTAAACGATTCCTTTATGTGTCGGCTTTTTATCGATGTAACTAGTTGCATGATCCGTATACGGTGTATCTACTCTAGCCGGATGAATTTGAGAAAGTACAACGGGTGCTTGCTCTTTTTCGAGCTCCATACGGACAGCATCCGTGAATCCTCTAATAGCATGTTTACTAGCTGAATAAGCTGATTGAACTGGAAAAGCGCGATTTCCTACGACACTTCCCATGTTGATAATGGATCCAGCTTGTTCTTTTTCTTTATAATGTGCAACAGCTTTTCGCGTTCCATAAACAGTTCCCCAAAAATTGACATCGAATAAACGACGCATATCTTTTACAGGTATTTCTGCAGCGTAACCATAAATCGAAACCGCTGCATTATTTACCCATGTATCAAATCCCCCGAACGCCTCAATAGCTGCATCTGCAATACGATCAACGTCTTCTTCTTTGGATACATCTGCTACAACATAAATAGATTCAGCGCCTCTAACTTTCAATTCTTTTTTCAAGATATTCAAAGCTTCTTCATTTCGAGCAACTAAAACTAATTTCACTCCTTGTTCAGCTGCCATTCTAGCTGTTACAAGACCAATCCCGCTTGTTGCACCTGTAATAACCATTACTTGATTCTTTAATTTTTTCAATTTTAATTTCAAACTATTCAAAGGCACACCAGTATCGACTGTTCTCTGATTCATCTTTTTTCCTCCTAATAAAGCGTACATTCTGTTACTCTCTATCTTAGTGAAAAAATGTAGCCGTATTCAACTGATACGCTTGGTATAAAGCGTATGACTGATAGACGCTGTTTTCATCTACTTGTCATCTTTCAAATCTATTTTCAACAAAAAAGTCCTTTTATTTTCTATCTTTTTTAACATATCCCTTTTAAAAAAACGGTATACTATGACTATTAACCAGATATAATCATTCAAGAAGGTGAATAGCATCAATAAAAAATCAAAACGAAATAAAACCACTTTTTTAGCTATTTTTCTATTTTTACTAGGTCTAGGCTTTTTAGCGATCGAACCAGTACAAAATTTTTTAGTCCAAAGACAAAGCACACAAGTTCTTATGTCAGATATCGGACAAAACGTTTCGGCGCAAGAAGGCGATTTTGACTTTGAATCTGTTGAAGAGCTATCTTTACAAGATGTTATTCAAGCTCAATTTTCTGATCAAAACTTAGCCGCAATTGGATCAATCGCCATCCCCGATGTCGGTTTACATCTCCCTATATTAAATGGCGTTTCAAATGCTAATTTGTTAGCAGGCGCTGGAACAATGAAACCAAATCAAGTGATGGGAGAAGGAAATTACGCTCTGGCCAGTCACAATATGAAGAATCCTACGCTACTTTTCGCACCACTTCATAGAGCTGAACCCGGAATGACTGTCTATTTAACGGATGCAAAAAATTTTTATGTTTATGAAATCGTGACGCATCAAATCATAGACCCAACAGCGGTTTCGGTAATCGAAGATACCGATGAGACACTTGTCACATTAATCACTTGTAATGTTGATGGGAATAAACGATTGTTAACGCAAGGAAAATTCATTGAATCTGTTCCTGTGGATGAATCAGAAGAAATCGCTGCTTATTTTGAGATGAACTAAGTTATTCAATCCGTTAGATACGCCCTTTAACCAAGACCGTAGTGTTTAGGGGGCGTATCTATTTTCTTGATCAGTTTCTATTTCTGAAAAAAATTCTATGCTCATGCTATCCTTCTTGCATCAACAACTATTAAACCGAATAAAGTAAAAAAACAACCGTTACCTATGGTATGATAAGAGGGTTAATTCTTTAAAGAATGGAAGGAGATAAGATGTCAGTGATTGTATTAGCCGGTATGATAGGAGCAGGAAAAAGTACGTTTACAACGTTTATATCAGAGGAGTTTCAAAGCGAGGCCTTCTATGAACAAGTCGTCGATAACCCGATTCTTGAGAAATTTTATGCTGATCCAAAAAGATGGGCTTTTTCATTACAAATTTTCTTTTTAAATACTCGTTTCAAAAGTATTAAACAGGCACTCGTGCATAGACACAATGTTTTAGACCGTTCTATCTATGAAGATGCTTTGTTTACGAAAATCAATTATGAAGAAGGGAATATGAGTGAAGCGGAGATGGTACTTTACACAGACCTTCTTGACAATATGATGGAAGAGCTACAAGACATTCCAAAAAAAGCACCAGATTTGCTCATTTACCTACGCGGATCTTTGGATAAACATTTAGAAAGAATACAAAAAAGAGGCCGTTCTTTCGAACAAGTGGAGGGTAACCCTGATTTGCTAGACTATTATACAAAATTACATAGTCGCTATGATGATTGGTTTAATGAATATGATAAAAGTCCGACACTGGTCATTGATATTGATAAGATCGATCTTGAAAAGAATGAAGACAAAATATATGTTATGCAAGAAATTAGATCCGCCCTTACCGCTCATTCCATCTGATCTTCACGGAAAAGGAGGGAAAAGACTGATGAAAAACATTTATTACACAGCTATTTCATATGATGATTGGACCCTTTTTATCGCTGCTAGTGAGATAGGATTAATATTTGTAGGTTCTTCGCCTTTTGATCAAGAAGAATTAGAAAATTGGGTAGCTCAGTTACCGTTTGAAGCAACTTTGATACATGATGAAAGGTTTATGCAGTCTTATGTAAATCCGTTCAAAGAATATTTCGCTGGGAAACGTACAACTTTTTCTTTTCCTATTGAACAGATTGGGACACCTTTTCAGTTACAAGTGTGGGAACAGCTACTCACGATTCCATACGGTGAAACAATCACTTATGGTGAAATCGCACGCGCTTTAGGTAAAACAACAACCCATGCGCGAGCAATCGGTACTGCGATTGGCAAGAACCCTTTGTTGATCGTATACCCTTGTCATAGAGTACGTCCTAAGTCTGGTGCACCGAAAGGCTTTAGAGGTGGTCTGCCGATGAAACACGCATTGCTGAAATTGGAAAGCAACTAAAAAACCCGTTCTACCCTTTAGTGATTTGAGGATAGAACGGGTTTTTACTATAAGAAAGCATACATTGCTACAAACGCAATTAAGTTGTTTAGCATGTGATATACAATAGCAGCTTCTACTGTTTTAGTTCTTTTGGCTGCGTAGGCGAACATGAGTCCCATACCTAAATAAGAAAAAGCTGACGGTATATTCGTCGGTGAATGGATTAGCCCAAATAGGACTGTACTCACGCCGACTGCTATCCAAGAGGCTTCAAGGGTTGGTTTACGAAATAAAATCAGTCCTCTAAATAACCATTCTTCTACAATAGGAGCAGCAATTACGACCATTAAAAACATAGCCCAAATAGGCATCGCACCAGCAAGGTCTTCAATAGCCTCTTGATTGACTGCCTGGTTGTCCTCAAAAATTACTGATAGCAATATACTTCCAGCTCTATGTAAAACAAATGTCACCGGTATGTACCAAGCTAAAAACTTCCAATCTTGTTTATTCAATCCAGGTACATGGAACCATCTGTTTTGCTTGAGACGTTTTCTGTTGACTAAAGGAATCTTTCTCCAGATAATCACTATCGTTAATAACGGTAATGATATAATAGTGGTTACTATACTCACAGTGTTAAGCATAGGCATCAATACTTCTGATAATTCATCTGATGATAAATTCATGACGATTTCAGGATTTGCTATCACAAAGAGTATAGATAGACTAAAACCCAATATAAGCTGTAAAACAATGGAAGATAGCCCCCACATCAACGCTTGTTCTCTTTTCAGTATTTTCCTCAAGGGATAGCCTTCAAATAATTTCATATCATTCTCCTTTTAAATCAATTTACTCTTTATAGAATAGCAAACTCTAATCGAAAAAGATATGTTCTTTTAGTCCGATTTTAATAATAAATTTTTGCAAAATTAAAGACGCTGGGTCATTTCATGCCCAACGCCTGATTCATTCTATTATACTGAATAATTTGGTGCTTCTTTTGTAATATGAACATCGTGCGGATGTGATTCTTTCAATCCTGCTCCTGACATTTCGATGAACTGAGCATTTTCTCTCAATTCTTTTAAGTTTGCTGCGCCAACATAACCCATACCAGAGCGAAGTCCACCAATAAGCTGGAAGATAATATCTTGGACGCTCCCTTTATAGGCAACACGACCTTCAATTCCCTCAGGAACGAGTTTGTTTGCTTCCGTTTCTCCACTTTGGAAATAACGGTCACTTGATCCTTTTTGCATCGCGCCTAAACTACCCATTCCACGATAGGTTTTGAAGCGTCTACCTTGATAAATTTCAAATTCACCCGGAGACTCATCTGTTCCAGCCAGCATACTTCCAAGCATCACCGCATGTCCACCGGCTGCTAGTGCTTTTGCGATATCGCCAGAATACTTGATTCCACCGTCTGCAATAATTGGTTTCCCGTATTCGCGTGCAACAGATGCTGCGTCATAAATTGCTGTTATTTGCGGAACCCCAACGCCTGCAACGACTCTTGTTGTACAGATTGATCCGGGTCCAATACCGACTTTAACAACATCTGCGCCGGCTTCAAATAATGCGCGTGTGCCTTCTGCTGTAGCTACATTACCTGCAATCAATGTGATCGTCGGAAATTCCTCACGAATTTTTTTCATTTCTCTCAATACGCCTGCACTATGTCCGTGTGCTGTATCCACAACGATCACATCTACGCCAGCATCAATCAGCGCTTGTGTACGCTCAAACGTGTCCTTAGTGATACCTACTGCTGCACCAGCTAATAAGCGACCATGTTTATCTTTAGCGGCATTAGGAAACTGGGTGATTTTTTCAATATCTTTAATGGTGATCAAGCCACTCAACCAACCATTCTGATCTACTAAAGGTAATTTCTCAATTTTGTGTACTTTAAGCAAATGTTCCGCTTCTTCAAGCGAAGTTCCTTCGGGTGCCGTGACAAGGTTTTCTTTTGTCATAACCTCTTGAATTTTCTCATCCATATCCGTAATAAAACGCATATCACGGTTCGTCAGTATACCAACAAATTTTCTGTTTTCCATCGTCTCAACAATTGGTACCCCACTAATTCGATAAGTAGACATCAGGGCCTCTGCTTCAGATACGAGATGTTCTGGAGTTAGGAAAAACGGATCAATGATAACGCCTGACTCAGAGCGTTTCACTTTACGTACTTCTTCTGCTTGTTGCTCTACCGTCATATTTTTGTGAATGATACCTAGTCCACCTTGGCGTGCCATCCCGATTGCCATTCCAGATGCCGTAACAGTATCCATACTTGCACTTAAAATAGGCAGATTTAGTTTAACTGCATCCGAAAGTGTTACTTGTAAGTTAACATCGTTCGGTAAAACATGACTTTCTGCTGGTAGTAATAGTACATCATCAAACGTGAATCCTTTTTTATTGAATTTCGTTTCCCAGTTCCCCATGTTGATCTCCTCCAATTTTTCGTTTATACGCTCGCTATCGTAATTTTTAATAACTAAATTACCACCCATTTCCAGCTAGGTCAACACTCTAGATAGCCATGTAAGAACTTTCTCATAAATTCAACCTATCTTCCGACTGGTAGCGCTATAAAAACGAACGATCAAAGCTTTATACCACTTTAACATATGCTTTTAATCTGTAACAAAAGAGCTCTTTCAAAGATTCTCATCCTTAAAAGAGCTCTCTAAAACACTATTTTAAAATAGCGTTCCGCGAATGTTAAGTTTGCGTTTTAAATAGAATTTTGCAGCAATCGCAATTACACCAATGCCTAACGATACTTGTGCTGGTACAATCGGATTAATGACTGCTGGTATGGCAGCACCCAATGTAACGAACAGAACAAAGAGCATCATTGCTAGGACCGTTGCTAAAATATACTTCATGAAACCACCCTTTTGTCCGGGTACTGGTGCATATTTGGTGATAATAACGAAAGCAAATCCACCTAAGATGAAGTTCAAAATCAAGACCATTAGTCGCATCCCTGCTGCTTCATTGCTTACATCTGTGAACATACCTTGCAAGCCATAGATAACCGCGAACATTCCGCCAAGTAACAAGCCACCATCAATATACAATTTCCAAGGTTCAGAACGAACAACTTCTCCTTGTTCTCTGGTCGTTGGATTTTCTGTTAAATAATTGGCTTGGTCTGTAACGGTACCGTATATTTTACGAGCCGTTAAATGCTTCTCTTGTTGTTCAACAATATTTTTAAGCATATCGTTGAAGATCAACGTTTTTCTTTCTTCTGAAACGCCTCGTTCGTCTAAACTACGATTCAGTTTCAATACATACTCATTATTTTTGTTTGTCAGCTGACGCTTCAGTCTCGCATTTTCTTCTTGCATCGCTGCCAATTCAGCTACCTTGTCCGGCTGCTCGACAGTTTCTTTCTTTTTACTATTGAACACAGTTATGTCATCCTTTCGCTGAGCACATTCTTATACGTTGAATCTGAAAAGAATGACATCTCCGTCTTGTACGACATATTCTTTTCCTTCAGAACGCAATTTCCCTGCTTCTCTAGCTGCTTTTTCACTACCCAATGCATCATAGTCTGCATAAGCAATCGTTTCAGCACGAATAAATCCGTGTTCAAAATCACTATGAATAACGCCGGCAGTCTGAGGAGCTTTCATCCCTTTACGGAATGTCCATGCACGAACTTCTTTTTCTCCCGCTGTAAAGAATGTTGCCAATCCAAGTAAATCGTATGAAGAACGGATCAATTTATCCAATCCTGGTTCTTCTACACCTAGATCTTCTAAAAACATTGCTTTTTCTTCGTCATCTAATTCGGCGATTTCTTCTTCGATGGCAGCAGAGATTGTTACAACTTCTGCGCCTTCTTCGGCAGCAATGCTTCTAACGACTGCTAAATGCTCATTTCCTTCTGCATCTGCAATGTCTTCTTCTGCTACATTTGCTACATACAAAACAGGTTTGCTTGTTAGTAAGAATAATGACTTCACAATTGGTAATTCTTCTGGCGTGAATGACAGCATTCTAACTGGTTTACCTTCTTCAAGGACTGGCTTGATTTTCTCAAGAACCGTCATCATTTCCATTGCATCTTTTTCTTTAGACTTCGCTTGTCTTTTCACTCGATCGTATCTTTTTTCCACTGCATCAAGATCGGCTAGTGCTAATTCCAAATTGATCGTTTCGATATCGTCTGCTGGACTAACTGTTCCAGAAACATGTGTGATGTTTTCGTCATCGAAACAACGAACAACGTGACAAATCGCATCTACTTCACGGATATTAGCCAAGAATTTATTTCCAAGCCCCTCACCTTTGCTGGCACCTTTGACGATACCGGCAATATCTGTGAACTCAAATGTCGTTGGAACGACTTTTTGAGGATTAACGAGTTCTTTCAATCGATCTAATCTACGATCGGGTACTTCTACGATTCCTACGTTCGGATCGATTGTTGCGAACGGGTAGTTTGCAGCTTCTGCTCCCGCTTTTGTAATGGCGTTAAATAGCGTCGATTTCCCTACATTTGGTAAACCGACGATTCCTGCTGTTAAAGGCATGCTTGGTATTCACCTTTCTTTTCCTTCGATTTTTAAAACTTATTTTATTCTTTATGATCTTTTTGCTTATTCGGCGTCTGCCTTCACTAGAATTTTCTTCATTTTACGTTCGAATTCTCTTCTCGACATAAGCACAAGTTGGCCGCACCCTTCACACTTGATACGAATATCCGCACCCATGCGAATGATTGCCCAACGGTTGACGCCACATGGATGTTGTTTCTTCATCTCAACGATATCATTCAATTCGTATGCTTTGTCCATTTTATTCTGCCTCCTGAATCAATCAAAATCAATATTCAAATCTTCTAATATACGATTCAAATCATCTTGAGAGACATACTCGATTTCGATTTTACCTTTTTTACCTTTTTCTCGAATCACGACACTCGTTCCGAATTTATCTGTTAATAGTTCTTCTGAGCGTTTGATATAGATCGATTTGTTTTCATTCACTTTTTTGTTTGGCTCATTTTTCGGTTTCTGATTCGCTTCCGCAACCAACTGCTCTAATTGTCTAACCGTTAAGCCTTCTTTGACCGTACGCCTAGCCAATTTCGTCAATTTTTTCTTATCTTTTAGTCCTAATAAGGTTCTTGCTTGACCATTAGATAATTTATTTTCTTGAAGTAGATTTTTAACTTCAAGAGGTAGTGTCAGTAAACGTAAATGGTTGGCAATATAAGAACGGCTTTTACCCAGCTTTTCAGCAACCTTTTCTTGCGTCATAGCCAACTTTTCCATCATCAAGTTATATGCTTCTGCTTCCTCAAGTGAGGTTAGGTCTTCACGCTGTAAGTTCTCTAAGATAGCGACTTGCATCATGACTTCCTCATCCAACTCGCGTATGATCGCCGGAACAGTCTCTTTATCAGCAAGTTTAGAAGCTCTATAGCGACGCTCTCCCGCAATGATTTCGTAGCCCTTTACCGATGATTTTCTCAAAATGATTGGTTGAAGCACACCCGATACACGTATAGAATTTGCCAATTCGTTTAATGCCGTTTCGTCAAAATGTCTTCTTGGCTGATAAGGATTTGGACGAATCTCATCAAGCGCAATCATTTCCACACGTTCATCATCACGATTAACTTCTTTTTCAAAGTCAGGCACATCAAATAAAGCATCTATACCTCGACCTAGACCTTTTTTCTTATTTACCATTCGTCATCACTTCCTTCGCTAACTCTTGGTAAACTTCCGCGCCTTTCGACCGTAAATCATAATCTATGATCGAAAGTCCGTAACTCGGCGCTTCGGACAAACGAATATTTCTCGGAATAATCGTGTTGTATACTTTCTCACGGAAATATTTTTTCACTTCATTAACTACTTCAAATCCCAGATTTGTTCTTGCATCCAGCATCGTTAGTAAAACGCCTTCCACTTTCAGCTCTTTATTAAAGTGTTTTTGAACTAAGCGCACGGTATTCAGTAATTGACTTAACCCTTCAAGCGCGTAATATTCACATTGAACTGGAATCAAAACAGAATCACTTGCTGTAAAGGCATTGATCGTTAAATGTCCTAATGATGGCGGACAGTCGATCAGTACATAGTCATAGCCTTCATCAATGGTCTCAATCGCTCTCTTCAATCTCGTTTCTCTAGCCATCAAGCTGGTCAATTCCACTTCTGCACCGGCTAGCTGAATAGTAGCTGGAACGATAGATAGGTTTTCTCTACTCGTAGGTAGGATCACTTCTTCTAGCGGTACTTCGTTGATCAGTACATCATAGATATCTCTGTCAACTTCTCCTTTACGAATGCCTAAACCGCTTGTAGCATTTCCTTGAGCATCCATATCAATCAATAAAATTTTCTTTCCTGCATAAGCGAGTGATGCACCCAAATTGACAGTGGTAGTTGTCTTACCTACACCACCTTTTTGGTTCGCAACGGCAATAATCTGTGCCATTTGAATCCTCCAGACATATATTTTCTACTTTATAGTGGTTTCTTATTCGGTGTTCCTGGATTTCTAGGGTATTTGTTAGGTGTTTCTTTTTTCTTATCAATCAGTAAGATATGTCTTTCTCCAGCTTCAAGCGGAAGCTCGAATGAAAAATCTTCTTTGATTTTTCCACCTAACGTTGCAATTGCTTTTTCTGCGGCCTTCATTTCTTCAGGTGCATGCATCGCTTTCATCGCGATAAAGGTACCACCTTTTTTCACAAGCGGTAAACATAACTCCGCAAGCACGCTCATTCTTGCGACAGCTCTTGCAGTGACGAAATCAAAAGACGCTCTATACTGTTTGTTTTGACCGAATGTTTCTGCACGATCATGCAATAATGTGACGTCTTTCAGACCAAGTTTCTCTACTAAAATCTCTAAGAAGCCAATTCTTTTCTTTAATGAATCGACGATCGTAATAGATAATTCTGGGTAAAGTATTTTTAGGGGGATACTGGGAAAACCAGCACCTGAGCCTACATCGCATAAGCTGTGGACCCCTTTGCTAAAATCTACATATAGTCCTGCTGTCAACGAATCATAGAAGTGTTTTAAATAAACTTCTTCTTTTTCCGTAATCGCAGTCAGGTTAATTTTTTCGTTCCATTCTTGAAGTAGTTCTAAATAAAGATTAAATTGAGTCATTTTTTCATCAGTGATTGGTAAACCACGACGTTCTAACTCGGCTCTAAATTCTTCTGGATTCATAACCAAAAACTCCTTTTATATCGACTCGTGAAACAGCTATTTGTTTCACAAAATCACTCTCTTCACTTTATACTAAATCCCTTATGAATACAATGCTTTCCGCCGAATTGTTTCATAAAATCCACAAAAAAATGACAGTCACTTCTTTAATAAAAAGGAACGCGTTCTAAATTTACTATATAGGTGATGCCGCCTAAAAAATACAAACAGATGTCGTTCTTTTCATCATTTCAAATTCGCTTTACTAAGAATGATGACTACATAATGACCTCAAACAAGATAAACATAAATCAGTACGATTGATTTAACCTTGTTGAACAGGAAGGTTTATCACTATTTTATAGCAAATACATCAAAAAAATAGTATAATTTTAATAAATCACATTTAATAAAAGAGGGTAATCATGGATCATTTCGAAGAGAATCTAGCACCTTTCAATCAATTATCTGGAAAACTGCTTCGAAAGATACGAGAATCGAAGGGGTATACACAAAAGCATGTTTCCCAAGGTATCATGCGACAATCTACTTATTCTAAAATCGAAAGAGAAGAAACAGAACCTTCAGCACCTAAATTATTTGCTATTTTAGATCGGTTAGAAATCTCAGTTGAAGAATTCTTATTTATTCAAGGTGACTATAGACATTCTAAAAAAGGAAATATTATTTATGAATTCGTTTCTCAAAAATATAACGTACCCGAAGAGTTGGAAAAGTTAAAGTCCGAAGTAACTGATTATCTTCACTACAACGAAGATCCTATCGTTCAAGACATCCAATCTATCTATGAAGGGTTAATCATTTTCGGAAAAACGCATGACATCAGATTAGCCAGAAAACATGTCCAGCCTGTCTGGGATCGCTTGGAATCATTTGATGAGTGGCATTTGACGGAAATCTACTTAGTTAATAATATTCTTTATTTCTTTAATGCAGACTCGGCCATCCATATCTCTGATAGAGCAATCACACAACTAGAACGATACGAAGGCTTTCGCGCAAGCAATAGTCTACGGTTTAATTTCCAGTTCAATCTCGTTTATTTACTAATCGATAATGGACAATTCGATAAGGCACTTGTAGCACTGGAAAGTTTGATCCTTTATGCTAAACAATTAAAAAAACATGATATGCTAGCTGTTTGTTATGCAAGAAAAGGTGTTTCTATGCTCAAATCAGGCAATACAGATGGTAATCTTTGGATCAAAAGAGGTACAAATATGCTCAAGGTTATAGAAGAAGATACGTTGAAAAAGCATTTAGAAGAAGAAGTGAGAGCTTTTTTGAAACATCCTTCTTTACGATGATTCGCTTAAACCGATTAAAAAGGGAACAAAAAATTAGAATTGGTATAGCTTGTTCCCTTTAATGAGTGTTTTTTAACATTATATGACTATATATCAGAATTTTAGCCTGTTTGTAGTACACTTATATCAAGTTATGAGATCGACGGCTTGACTCCTATCTATTTTTTTCTCCTTGCTAAAGCCGATAAAGTCGATTCGTAGCATGATAAATACCTCTACCGTAGCTTATACAATGCCTCTCAACTTTGTATAAGCGACCCTTAAAAGAGCCTAGACTTCCGAGTCTAGGTTTTTTTGTCGTCTATTTGCTAGTTACGGATAAAATACTTTGATAATTTTCGTTGATCAAATAAAAAAAGCGTTTTTCTCTTTCTAACACTTCAGATAATTAAGACATCATCCAATACACGCATTCTCCACTTTTTTTAAGTAAGTAAACAAAGCTATTCCCTTGCTTTTTACCCTTCTATTCCCGAACAATATCCTTCATTTTTCTATCATTTTCATGTAGCATTTGAGAATCTATTTTTTTTATGTATACTGTAGTTGAAGAAGGACATGTTACAAGAAAACCGTATGTATATTTCATTTATCGAAGGTGCTAAAACAGTATGTCTGGCATCGACTAGGAGGATTACTTAAACCGTATGTGGCAGTTTAAACAGTTAGAAGAAATGAGCGCAAAAGAGTTACACTCAATCGTGAGAGAAAGAACCAAAGTATTCGTTGTAGAACAAAGTGCAGCTTATCAGGAAGTCGACGATATCGATCTTACTGCAACTCACTTAATAAAACGCTGCAGAGAGACGATCAATGCCTACTGCAGAATTTATATTAAAGACAGAAAAATCTGGATCGGTCGTGTTTTGGTTCCAGAGCATTCTAGAGGTTCTGGAAACGGCAAAGAATTACTCAAGGTCGCACTGAATTACATTTCGGTACGGTATCCTAAACGAGAAGTGCAGATTCAGGCACAAGCTTATCTCAAAGATTTTTATGAATCTTATGGTTTTGAAATCATTTCAGAACTTTACTATGATGAAGATGATATTGCACACTATGATATGTTATTAAACGCAAGAAAACCGGTTGCAGTAGAAGAAATTTAAATCTGCGATTGTCAACTTTACTCATTTAGGCAAATTGGTATAGCCATCTTTTCAACAAAAGATGGCTATACCTTTTTATTTAACTGTTGTAATTAGCCCCCGTATTTTACAAAGGCAATGCCTGCTTCTTTCCCATCTGCTTTCATAAAGCCATTTTTTTCATAAAATTGTATGGTTTTCTCTGTATCTTCCGTCAGCAATACATTTTGTCGAATATGCTTGTTTGATTCTAAAAGTTTTTGTAACAACTGACTTCCGACGCCTTTTCCTTGATGACTTTCTTTAACAAGAATATCTTGTATGTACATAATATAAACACCATCACCAACTGTTCTTACTAAACCGATCAGTTCATCCCCATCCCATGCCGAAATTACTTGCAACGCATTAGGTATGATAGCTGTAATAATATTATCGTCTTCTGTGTAAGCAACCCAGCCCACATCCTGATAGAGTGCCTTTACTTTTTCTACTTCAATTACTTTCGTTTCTTTGTATGTAATCGTCATTTCTTCATCTCCCCTAGTTATTAAAAAATAATAGATCTCTAGCCAACTATAGCTACACTGCAAATCTCAGCATCGTTCAGTAGCTAGTTTCATTTTAACGATACCACAGTTTTGAAGCAATAAAAAAAGCCAGATACTATCTAGCTTTCTTTATACCCTTATTTAAAATCAAACCAAGCTTGTGTGCTATTCGCTACTTTGACCAACATTAACATGACAGGCACTTCAACTAACACACCCACTACCGTTGCTAATGTTGCTCCAGAGTTAAGACCGAATAAAGAGATCGCAACAGCCACCGATAATTCAAAAAAGTTACTGGCACCAATCATGGCAGAGGGTGCAGCAATATTATATGGCAGTTTGCAAGCATATGCGCCAAAATAGGTGATGCTAAAGATAAAGAGCGTTTGAATGATCAATGGCACTGAGATCAAGAGAATATGTACAGGGTTTTGAACAATTCTCTCTCCTTGAAACGAAAAGATAATAATCAGTGTCAAGAGCAGTCCTGCCATTGTGACACGATCAAATTTGCTGATAAAGGTCTTCTCAAAATAAGTGATCCCTTGCTTTTTGACTACAAATTTTCTAATGAGTATACCCATCAACAATGGAACGACAACAAATAGCACAGTAGAAAGTAGCAACGTATTCCACGGTACACTTACATTTCCAACACCTAATAATACTGCAACAATTGGCGCAAATAACACCAAAATAATGATATCGTTAACGGATACTTGAACAAGTGTGTAAGCTGGGTCACCGTTAGTCAATTTGCTCCAAACGAACACCATTGCTGTACAGGGTGCTGCCCCCAAAAGTACCGCACCTGCAATATACTCTCGTGCCAACTCATTTTCAATAAGACCTCCAAATACAAACAGAAAGAAAAATGAGGCAATAAAAAACATGGTAAATGGTTTAATCAGCCAGTTTACAGTTGTCGTTAAAAAGAGACCTTTTGGTTTTTTTGTCGCATTCAAGAGACTGGCAAAATCAATTTTCAACATCATCGGAAAAATCATGATCCAAATCAAGATAGCCGTTGGTACGGATACTTGGTAATATTCAAATCGACTCAATAAATCTGGAATTTGAGGTACAAATTGCCCGATCATTACACCAATTGCCATACATAAAAGTACCCAAACGGTTAAATAGCGCTCGAACAAACTGATATCTTTATTCCCTGTCTTCTCCATACGTTCCTCCATTTCCTTAATCAAAAAAAATTGATTAAGCACTCGTCCTAAATTTTGATTTAGAACGGTCTTGCTTTCCTTAATAGGATAGAAAGCAAGACCCTCTAATCTTTATTTTATTAAACTTTTTTGATAATTTTGATAATGCGTGTTTCCACCAGACAAAACATAAACCTCTTTAAATCCACTATTCAATAATAAGTTCTGTGCAGTATTACTGGTTACCCCTTTGTTGCAATAAACGACTGTCGGTAAACGTTTATCTAGTTTATCTAGTTCTTTTCTTAAACTAGGCATCGGCATATTTACTGCATTAGTCACATGTCCCTTTTCAAACGCTGATGAAGACCGAACATCAACAACCTGCAAAGGCTGCTGCGCTTTTTGAAGTTCAATGACCGTTTCGGGTGTCATCACAGGTAAATGCTGACGAGCATTCTCCAATACCATACCGGTATAATGAACGGGGTCTTTCGTCGTACTAAATGGCGGAGCATACGCCAAATCTAAATGAAACAGATCTTCCGCATTGGCATTAAATGAAATAGCCGTTGCCAGTACATCAATTCGTTTGTCTACACCCTCAGGACCAACAATTTGCGCACCAAGCACCCTACCAGTTTCTCTATCCGCAACCCCTTTAATCAAAAGGTTTTCCCCGCCCAGATAAGTTGCATGAGTAGGTTTGATATTGTGGATCACAACAGGATCATAGCCCTGTGTTTGCGCCTCATTATATGATAAGCCAGTATAAGCAACGGTCAGATCGAACAACCTAAATATCCCTGTGCCAAGTGTTCCTTTAAACGATAAAGCGCCACCGGTTATGTGGTCTCCCGCAACACGGCCCATTTTGTTCGCCGTTGAACCTAGCGGGTGGTAAACAGGTTTCCCTGTAATGAGATGGTAGCTTTCCGCAACATCCCCTACAGCATAAATATCTTTCTCAGAAGTTTGCATGAACGGATTTACTTTGATAGCACCCGTTTCGCCCAATGTGATACCCGCAGCTTCTGCAAGTGACACATTCGGTCGCACACCCACCGCTAAAATCACCATATCTGTATCAATGACCTCGCCTTTAGCTGTTTTCAACTGAGTGATATTATCTTTTCCTTCTATTAGTTCAACTTTATCGTTTAAGTAGAAATCGACATGGTTATTCCGTAATGTCTCCGCTAAATGATAAGACATATCTGGATCAATTTTCGGGAAAATTTGGTCAGCTAATTCGACGATAGTTACCTGTATTCCTTTTTCAGTCAACTGCTCAGCCATTTCAAGACCAATAAATCCTGATCCAACAATCGTAACGTTTTTAATCTCATTTTCTTGCATAAACTGGTCAATCTTTCTTGTGTTCTCCATCGTTTTGACATGAAACACATTATCTGATGTCGATTGATCAAACGGTCTTGGCGTTAACGAGTACGAACCTGTTGCGATAACCAATTTGTCGTAAGAATCTTGCGTATCTTCACCTGTTAGCTTATCGTGAATCGTTAACGCTTTTTCTTGGGGTTGAATCGCCACTACTTGTTGATTAGTGTGGATATCAATCTCAAAACGCTTTTTGAACCAATTTGCATCTCTAGGGATCAGTTCTTCTACAGAAGGCACTTCTCCGCCTAAAAAATAAGGCATCCCACATACGGAATATGAAATATCCTGCGCCGCTTCATAAACGACAATTTCAGCTGTTTCATCATTTCTTCTTGCTTTTGCAGCAACGGAAGTACCCGCCGCTACTGAACCGATTATCACGATTCTCATACGTATTCTCTCCTTTTAACAGCAATCATCATCTGGGGATTTTAAAAAGTAGCAGAATTGTTCAGATAGTAATTCATTTGTTTTCGCTTCATCGACCCAATAGTAGCTCCAAGTTTTTGAAATTTCTTTATGGATCAATCCATTATTTAATAATATTTTTAAGTGGTAAGACAGTTTAGATTGCGGCAATTCGAGAATATCCTCCAAATCACACACACACGATTTACCATTCATCGCTAAAAGGTGCAAAATCGTTAATCTGATCGGATCTGAAAGTGCCTTAAATTGTTTTGCATAAGTAACGACATCTGGCAAGTCCGTTCTCATCGTTTTAATTTGATCCATGCAACGGTCTCCTTTATCAATTTTTTTTGATGAAGTTATCATATCAACCAAAACGAAAGATTACAATGATAAAATTGTAAAGAATGTAAAGTTTTCAACGGTTGTAGTATTTCGACTTTATTTAAGGTATCTTGGAAAGGACGCTTAAACAAAATGATGAGGAGCTATTTTTATGCATGAAACTGTTAAATCTTCACCAGTAAATTGGAAAACATTTTTAAAGGATATTTTCATTTGTTCTTTAGGTGCTTTCGGTGGTCCAGAAGCCCATTACAGCGTGTTTACAGATCAGCTCGTAACCAAGAAACACTACTTGACTGAAGAAGAGCTCGTTGAGCTGATTGCTTTATGTAGCTTTCTACCTGGTCCTAGTAGTACACAAACGATCGTCGCTATTGGACATAAAACTGGCGGACCTTTACTTGCTTTCCTTACCATGCTCGTCTGGGCGTTCCCAGCATTAGTCATCATGACCATTTTATCTTTCCTCTATCAATTTTTAGATATGCAAGATATTTCAACTGATATTTTACGATACATTGGTCCAATGGCAGTTGGTTTTATCATTGTTGCTTCTTATCGTATCGGTAAGAAAGTCGTTAAAGATCGCTTGACGTTTCTCTTGCTTTTATTTGGCGCGATTACCACCTATTTTGTTCGTGACCCTTGGATTTTCCCTTTAGTTTTAGTGATTGGTGGACTCGCTAGTGTACTGACTTCAAAAGAAAAAAACCTTTGGAATCGTGTTACCTTAAATCCGCCTTATGGTTATCTCGCGTTATTCTTACTTTTCACGTTCGGTTCACTGACACTCGCGACAGTCTTCCAACAAGAACTGATTCAAGTTTTTGAGCGTTTTTATCGTTATGGCTATCTTGTGTTCGGTGGCGGTCAAGTAGTGATTCCTGTGATGTACAGTGAGCTAGTCGATGTGAATCAGTTAATGAGTAGCCAAGAATTTCTAACGGGTTACGGTCTAGTCCAAGGCATTCCAGGACCCATGTTCAGTTTCGCAGCCTATGCTGGCGGTCTTTCCGTACAAGCTAACGCTATCTGGATGCAAATTATTGGCGCGATCGCCGGTGGTATTGGTATTTTCCTCCCAGGTTTATTACTGATTTATTTTGTCTATCCAATGTGGGAAGCCATCAAGCACATCAAGGGATTTAATATCGCCTTAAAAGGGGTCGCTGCTGTTGCCGGTGGTCTAATTGCCATTGCAGCTGTTTTACTCACTCAACAAAGTGGTTTAACTTGGGACAACTTACTTGTTACGCTAGGCACCGTTTTAATCCTTTCAACAAGAAAAATACCTGCCCCAATAATTGTTGTTATCGTACTATTAATTGGTTTCTTTTTTTAATATAATAGGGATAAATAAATCAAATTAACTCATTAGGAGGATGGGGCATTGGCAGACTTGGTTGAGATGGTCATAGAATTCGTCTTTTTTCTAGTCACTTCGTTCACACGGCTCTTTTTTAAGAATCAGTCGATTCCTAAATATTGGCGTCTAACATTGGCATTACTGTTGTTTGCCTCACCATGTCTGACACTTTTGTATTTCACGTCAACATTCATCAGTATAAATATCTGGTGGATTTACTTGACTGTCATTTTGGCAGAGGTTTACTTTGGCTATCTGTCTATAAAATATACTAAAGGTATCCTATTCGGTTTCAATGATTAAACTATAAAAGACAGATGGCCTCTTGTTAAAAGGTCATCTGTCTTTTATTTTAAAATTCGCTTAATCATGCTCAATCCATGCTTAGTATTTGGATACCGGAAGGGGTTATCAAATTGATTGGTCTGTTTAAGTATGCTTTTTTTATGAGTAAAGGTCTCAAAGCTACTTTTCCCATGATACGTTCCCATCCCGCTAGTCCCAACGCCACCAAACGGAAGATAGGGGGTAACGATATGGAATACCGTATCATTGATACAGCCGCCACCATAGGATAAAAATTGAATAATCGTTTTCTCTATTTTTTGACTATTGGTAAAAAGATAGAGTGCCAGTGGGTTTGGATTATGTTGTACCCCTTCGATCACTTCTGAAATAGTTTCATACGTGATGATTGGTAGGATAGGCCCGAAAATTTCTTCTTGCATGACCTCGTCTTCAAAAGAAACCTGCTCTAAAATCGTCGGTTCGATCACTAAAGCTTCTCCTTTGACCTGACCACCATATAAAACATGCCCTTGGTTTAAATAGCTCTTCAGCCGATTAAAATGTTTCTGATTCACGATATGCGTGTATGCTTCATTTTCAATTGGCGTTTCCCCATATATTTCTCGTGTCTCACGAATCAGCTGATCAATAAATGCTTGTTTAACACTTTGGTGTACGTATAAATAATCTGGTGCAACACAAGTTTGTCCTGCATTCATAAATTTTCCCCAAGCAATTCTTTTAGCCGCAAGTTTGAGGTCTGCGTCTTCATGCACGATAGCGGGACTTTTCCCGCCCAACTCTAAGGTTAACGGTGTTAAATTTTTTGCAGCAGCTTCCATCACAATCTTTCCTACCTGTACACTACCCGTGAAAAACAAATAATCAAATTTTTCTGTTAAAAGATCCTGCGTGGTTTCCGCATCTCCTTCTACAACAGCGATGTAACGCTCTGGATAGGCTCGATTGATGACTTTTTTGAGAACCTTCGACGTTTCTGGTGTTAATTCAGAGGGCTTGATCATGGCACAATTACCACCAGCAATTGCCCCAATCAAAGGTGCTAAGATTAATTGTATCGGATAATTCCATGGGCCGATAATCAGCGCCACACCATAAGGATCAGCGTACACTGTCCCTTTAGACCCAGTATGTGTAAAAGTTGTTTTCACGCGTTTAGGTTTCATCCACTTTTTTAGATTGCGCATTGTGAATCGAAGTTCTTGCAAGACCATACCGATTTCAGAAGAATATGTCTCGAAAGCAGATTTGTTTAAATCCTTTTTTAAAGCCTCGATCAACTGTTGCTCATGTTCTTTCAACGATTCACCCAAGCGCTTCAACGCTTCAATTCTGAAATCTACTTCTTTTGTCGCGCCAGAATTGTAAAAGGCTTGTTGCTTTGCTAGCATTTCACCATAGTTTCCCACGTCATCGTCTCCTATCTATCCAGTCTTATCTACCCCTTTATTCTATAAGACATAATTGAAGATAGTGTTAAGGTTTAAGCGTTGATAAAAAATATCTCAAAAAATTCAAATAATATTTTCCAATTTTTCTGCTTGCTCTTGCAGTTTTTTAGATTCAAAATCGATTTGATTAAACTCACCAATCGTTCCTTCA
The DNA here is from genome assembly GCF_017599325.1 of Marinilactibacillus kalidii. Classification (GTDB taxonomy): domain Bacteria; phylum Bacillota; class Bacilli; order Lactobacillales; family Carnobacteriaceae_A; genus Marinilactibacillus; species Marinilactibacillus kalidii. The sequence goes on from NZ_JAGFVM010000022.1 coordinate 68,405, forward strand.
ATTTGTTCTTCACTCATCAAAATACGTTCTTTTAATTGCGTGTTTCCATTCACAACTAAATCAATATTGTTGGTTATCGCAGATATGTCTTCCCCAATTATATAAGCAGACTCCGATACTTTCTGAGACAGGTTTTTCACTTCTTGCGCAATAACCCCAAATCCCCGACCATAATCTCCGGCGTGTGCTGCTTCGATAGAAGCATTGATCGCTAAAAGATTTGTATTCGATGCTATGTCTTGAATAGTTTCTACAATATTTTGAATAGATTTGTTTTTCTTTTGTAATTCACTCAAGTTATCCGTACTAACATTAGAAAGATTGATCATTTCTTTACTCTCACCAAGCAAATCATGGCCTTTCTGGATACCTTCTTTTGAAGAACCGGTTAATTTGCTAGACATCTCTGACAAATCTGCGGTCACTTTTTCAATATTTTTTTGTCTTTCTGTAATATCCGTGGCCACTTTAGCTACTCCAACTACATTTATATGATTTTCATCATAAATTGGAAAATATGTTGCTTCTAACCAGACTTCTTCAGCGTGCACATTTCTTCTAACAATTTTATCTTGGAATTTAACACCTTTTAATAAATTGCTCCAAAGTTCATCATATGCTGGACTATTTACAAATTCAGGAAAACAAAATATCTTATGCTCTTTCCCATACAGTTCTTCTTTGTGATAGCCTAAAACGTTCGCGAAATTGTCATTGACGTATGTAACTCTCTTATTGGTATCAAACCGAATAATTGCGATATTCTGTTCCAATGCAGTCACAATCAATTCTTCATGTAGCCCACTTTTTTCAATAGTCATACTCTCCATCATTTTAAAACGACTCCTTTATTTTCTTAGACTTTTCTTTCTCATTGCCTAAAAATCAAGAATCTCTAGGTCGTCAAAGATTGAAAGTAACGTTATTATAAACTGAAAATCTAAAAATGTCATTTAACTCGAATTAGGAATAGTTTATTTTTGTGTTTTTTGATGCTTTTTCTCCTTGAAAATTGTTAAATGTGTACTTATCTTATTACAGGATTTGTTCTCTTTTCGAACTATATTAAGCATTTAGTTCCATATACGATCTTGTTTTGACAAATTAAATTGTGCCCAACCATTAAATTGTGACAGTTTTTCAAATCCACTATTTTTTTCTTTTTACCTTCTCATAAACAATGCATTATTTTGAAAATGACGTATAATAGAACGTAATGGGCATAAATTGCCTTGTGGCAAAGATCAAAAAAGAAACGAGGCTATCATTAAATGATTACAGTAACAGACGTGAGCTTAAACTTTTCAGATAGAAAACTATTTGATGATGTAAATCTACAATTTAATAATGACAATTGCTATGGTGTGATTGGTGCGAACGGTGCCGGTAAATCAACCTTCCTAAAAATTCTTTCAGGAGAAATTGCTCCAACTTCTGGTAATGTTTCATTACCTGCCGACAAACGAATGGCTGTATTAAAACAAAACCATTATGACTTTGAAGAACAAACGGTTATTGACACAGTAATCATGGGACATAAACGTCTCTATGAAATCATGCAAGAAAAAGACGCCATCTATACAAAAGCAGACTTTTCTGATGAAGATGGTATTCGCGCTGCTGAACTTGAAGGCGAATTCGCTGAGTTAAATGGTTGGGAAGCTGAACCTGAAGCAATGACGTTATTAAAAGGTCTCGGTATTCCTGAAGCATTACACAATCAAAAAATGAGCGAGTTAACAGGTGGACAACACGTTAAAGCCTTACTAGCTCAAACACTATTCGGTGATCCAGATGTATTACTACTGGATGAGCCTACCAACGGTTTGGATGCACAGTCAATCAAATGGTTGGAAGACTTCTTGATCAACTTTGATAATACGGTCATCGTTGTTTCCCATGACCGTCACTTCCTAAACAAGGTATGTACGCACATGGTCGACGTTGATTTCGGTAAAATCAAATTGTTTGTAGGGAACTACGACTTCTGGTTAGAATCTAGTCAACTTGCTTCTAAACTAGCTGCTGATTCAAATAGCAAAAAAGAAGAAAAAATCAAAGAACTCCAAGACTTTATCGCACGATTCAGTGCCAATGCATCTAAATCGAAACAAGCAACTTCACGTAAAAAAATGCTGGATAAAATCACTTTAGATGATATCCAACCTTCTTCTAGACGTTATCCGTTTGTCGGATTTAGTCCTGAGCGTGAAATCGGAAATGATTTACTTCGCGTTGAAAATATCTCTAAAACAATTGATGGTAAGAAAGTCTTGGACAATATTTCATTCAACCTTGGTAGAAACGATAAAGTCGCTTTTACTAGTTTGAACGATGTTGCTATCACAACGCTCTTCAGAATTATTATGGGCGAAATGGAACCTGATACAGGGTCTTTCCAATGGGGCGTAACGACTTCTCAGTCTTACCTACCGAAAGATACTTCTGACGAATTCAACAATAACAACGAATCTGTTTTAGACTGGTTACGCCAGTATGCTTCCAAAGAAGAAAACGATAATACTTTCTTACGTAGCTTCTTAGGAAGAATGTTGTTCTCAGGAGAAGAAGTACTGAAACAAGTTTCTGTCCTTTCTGGGGGAGAAAAAGTTCGTTGTATGCTATCAAAAATGATGTTGAGCAAAGCAAATGTGCTCGTTATGGATGATCCAACGAATCACTTGGATCTAGAATCTATTACTGCATTGAATAATGGTTTGATCGACTTTAAAGGTGCTATTCTTTTTGGATCGCATGATTATCAATTTATTCAAACATTAGCTAACCGCATCATTGAACTGACACCTAACGGAGTCGTTGACCGCTCAGAAACCACTTATGATGAATTTCTTGAGAATAAAGATATACAAGATCAAATCAAATCTCTTTACGCATAATCTCTGTTGAATCATATAAGAAAGACAGCCTCAATCCTTTAGTAGGATCGAAGGCTGTCTTTTTTTGTATGTGGGTGTAAGTTAATTTGAGTCAATTGTCATTATCATATGTCCATCTCTACTTGTCATTTTTGGATTCTTTCGAGAATTTCATCTACCGACATAGCTGGAGAAAGTTCATAGTTTCCTTGAAGAAAAGTTTTATTGCTTCTGAACTTAGCATAATAATTGAATACAAAAGCACTTTTGATTACACCATCGTCTTCCAATGTTTTTGAGATAGCCATTCTTGAAGATCCTCTTGGTATTTGAACGGTTATCGATTCATCGGATTGAGGTTCTAAAGAGTTAAGTGAGCTAACCCAAAAATGATGCCCAACAAATCCCAACAATATAAATAAACATACCAGTGTCGTAAGGATGATCTTATAAATTTTCTCTACCGATATTACTTCCTCTTGCACCAAAAGGTTCACCTCCAAATATTGCTCTTTGAATCGACATGCTATTCATTTCCTTTATCTTAAAAATACCAATAGCCTTTTATTATTGTGATAGCTTAAAGTGGTAAGGTTCTGTACTATTTTCAATGATTTTCGTCTGATAATGATTTTCTTTCAAATATTGCATTAATGCTGGAAGATGCGCTACTGTCCCTTCTCTATCATGCATTAACACGACTGGTGTACAACTAGAATCTAATTCTTCTAGTAAGGAAATCACTCTTTTAACGTACTCATCTCCCGTAGAAGCCCAGTCTCTACTATCAACATTCCAGTCCCACAGCTTGAAGTTGTATTGATCAAATAGGGCTCTGAAAGTTTGTTTAAAATAGGGCATGCTTCCATAAGGCGTTCTAACCAGATAGGATTCTACACCGGTCAGTTCTTTTAAGGTTTGCTGACATGTCTGCATCTCATCTAATGCTGCATGCTCTGTTCGATAAAATGCCTTTACATCGTGCGTCACACCGTGTAATCCAACACCATGGTTTTCTTTAACAATTCTTTTAAGGGTTTCCGGATGATTTCTCATCGCTGGCTCCAACATGAAAAACGTCCCTTTTGCATCATATTCTTTTAATATGTCTAATATTTTTTCTGTAACTGCATTGGGACCATCATCAAAGGTTAGATAGATGATTTTCCTCTGATCTTCTGTTTCTATTTTTGGTGCTTCTTCTTTTGTAATAGGTTCTTCTTCCGCTACCGGTTCTGGTTCTATTTCTTTTTGATCTTCCTGTCCAGTTTGTTCTTCTATCGAATTTTGCTCTGTCTGTTGTGCATCTTCTTGCTGTTCTTGGGGATCTTCTTGTTCTTCTTGCAATTCTTCTGTTTTTTCTTTTGGTTCTTCCAGCTCGACTTCATCTTTAACAGGATCTACAAAGGTATTTGCTTCTATAGCAGAATCCACGTCTTGTACTTTGGATTCGTGGCTTCCTTTATAGGCAAAATACAGGATCGCTAGCAATCCAATAGTCAGTACAAACCTTACCTTGCTAGTCATATTCATAATTCCTTTCGCCTTGATTTATACTATCTTTTAAACTTATAGTAAATCAGCGAAATGAAGTTGAAATGAAGTTAAAATAAAGATGAGGCAAAGATTGAATCAAGATTATTGATCAGGTTTGGCTAACTCAAAATAAAAATAAAATTCTACGCCATGTTCAGTGTTGCGAACCCCATATTCACCATCATGTAGCAGCATGATATTTTTAGATATCGCCAATCCCAAGCCTGTCCCCTCTTTTGTTCGTTGCGATTTTTCAATCTGATAAAATCTATCCCATATATGATTTAATTGCGTTTCTTCAATAGGATTTCCCTCGTTTTCGATAGATAAACGAATTCTTTCCGATTCTTTCGTAATGGCAATTCTAATGTGCTTACCTTCTGGCGTATGCGTGATCGCATTTATAACAGAATTCATTACAACTTGTTTGATCCAGTGTTCGTTCCCTATAATCTCTGCATCCTCTAAGGCCATTTGTACGATTAATCTTTTTTCTTCTAGCTTGATAAAAAGTTGCTGACAGGTATCTCTAACGAGCACATCAAGTGCAAAAACTTCTTTTTTCATCTTATAAGTTCCTGACTCAAATTTAGCTAGTTCCAGCATATCAACGATCAACTGATTCATCCGATTGACTTCTGCATCCATCTCAGCAAAGAAATGGTCTCTCTTTTCAACCGCTACTTCGTCCTGAAGAATACTGATACAACTCTTCATTATACTCAACGGCGTCTTCAATTCGTGCGAAACACTGGCGATAAATTCTTTTCTCGTATTCTCAAGCTGTCGTTCCTTCTGAATATCCCCTTGCAACATGCTAATGCGCTCGTGTAAGCTATCAGAAAGAAAATTGATATTTTGCGACAATTCTCCTATCTCATCTTTAGACCGAATATCAATACGCTCTGAAAAATCAAGATTGGCTATTCTTTTTGCAGAGTTATTCATTCTAATCAATGGCTTAGCGATCATTTTTGAATAGTAAAAAGCTGCAAATAGAATTAAAAGAATTACTCCGATAATAATATAGATATAATACTGACGCATCATTCCTACGGCTTCATCTATCGGTTGGAGCGAAGCCATCGTAAAGAAGTAAATGACTTGTCCATCTTTGGACAGTCCTTGATCAATAATCATTTTATACTGTATGCCATTTTCTTCGAAATCTGTTACGGATGCTTCTTGACCATCTGATTCAAACTCATCAAAGAGCAATCTGGCTTGGAATACTTTAATTTGTTCAAAAAACAGTTTACTTGTAAGCGAAGAAGAGTAAAGCAAGCCGTAATGATTAGGTACTTGAAGATTTTTGATTTCTCCATAATATACCTTTTCAACAAGTCCCATCTGGTCGTTTTGCTCTGCTATTTTAGATAGCAATGTCTGATTTTTAAAACTATTCACGCTTTCCACAACCGTATTGGAAGCAGCCTCCGCTTTTTCATGTTCATAATCTACGTCCATTTCAGTCAAAATCATTGCATACGTATAAAACTCATCATCTTTTTCGATTCCGTGAATCTCCGCAAATACGCTCTCTTTATTTCTCAAAGCACTTAAGTGATCACTATCATAGGAATCTAACAGGTATTCAATTGGCGTAATGAGCTGTTCATCTATATACCCCTCTTCAGCTTTTTCCGAAATAGATATTCCTGTTATATCCATCCTTAACGGTGTTGTGCCTTCTATATACCCATGCTCATCTAAGGCGACGATCCAAGCATTATTTTCTTGGTAAAACTGTTGTTCCAAGTCTCGCATCTGATTTTTTTCATCCAAACTGATATACGCTTGCTTGAATTCATCAATCGCTTTTGACAAGTTGTCGATTTTGCTATTTTCATAGTAATATTCAAAAAATAAAGTCTGACCGCAATAGATACTTGCAACGATAGTCATACAAAGAAGAGAGGTAAATAAAAATAATTTTACAACAATACTCGTTTTCATTAGTTGCCCTCGAATTTGTAACCTGTTCTAACAATCGTTTTTATTTGATTCGCAGCATCTCCTAGTTTTTTTCTGAGGTTACGCATGTGCGTATTGATTGTTCTGTCAGCTCCTAAGTACTCATATCCCCATATTTTCACGATCATCTGCTCTCTTGAAATGACAATATTCTTATTTTTCATTAGGTAAACCAATATTTCGAATTCTGTATGTGTCAAATCAATCAGCTGCTGTTCAACGGCTACTGAACGAGATTGTAAATCAATCTCAATCAAGCCACTTTTCAAAGTCTTCGTTTGATCCAACTGTTCAAAGGGGTGTACTGTAGCATTCAATAGTCTGTTCGCTCTAGCTAGTAGGATCTTAGGGTTATAGGGCTTTGTCACGTAATCATCTGCGCCTAGTTCGAATCCAACAATCGTATCTTCCTCGTCAGACCTCGCTGTCAACATAATGATTGGGACAGAAGAGCGTTTCCGTATTGTCTTACACACACTCCAACCATCGAATTTAGGCATCATAATATCTAAAACAATAAGATCCACCGTGTGTGTATTAAATAATGCTAGCGCCTCTAATCCATTTTCAGCTTCCAAAACGCTATATCCTTCACTTAGAAAATAATCTTTACTAATCTCTCTTAATATCGCTTCGTCCTCTACTAACAAAATCGTTTTTGGCACATCAAGTTCCCTCCTTCTAAATTGGAATGAAATAGTGAGCAAAACCGTTCTTCATCATTTTCACAGTCTTTCGTTTATATCTCCTTTAATAAATACTGTTCAACAATTGAAAATATTAATCAAAGGCATTCTTTTATAGTTATATTCTATATTATATTGCTTCTTATTTAAAAATCAGTCATTTCACTTTCATTCATCACTATTGTGATTTTACCGAAGTAGATCCATTACTTTTTTCCAAATCCATTTTTGGATAATCCTCGCTATAGTTATCCTCACCCTCTGAATCACCCATTACTTCTTCCGATTCGATACCATCAGGAATCGTATTGATCGTTTGCTGTTCTAATTCCAATGATTCAGCTAATGTTTGTTGAATCTCATCGTAACTTTTAGAATCTATTTTCACAAGATCTCTTCCAGCGTCTCTGAAACTCGTCCATCCGAACACATGAGATTCTGTATCAAAGGACTCATTCAATCCCGTTTGTAGTACGCTTTTAATCTCGTTCATTTTCATATTGGTTCTCATATTTGCGCCAATACTTTTTAAAACGTCATTATATTTAGTAATCGAACCTAGATCAGCCGCTTTATTGATAACAGATTTAACCACTAACTGTTGTCTTTGACCGCGTGCAATATCATCATCAATTTTCCGTGTTCGTGCTAACGCTAAAGCCTGTTCACCATTTAATGTCTGTAGTCCTTTGTTAAGCGAAATCGCTTGACTGTTATCTTTGGAGTCCATTTCTACAATATCTACCGGAACATCAACTTCTATTCCTCCAAGCGCATCTATCACGTCTAAAAAGGAATGGAAATTAAATGTCGCATAATAATTGACCGGCAAATCAAGAAAATGTTCTACTGTTTCTACCATCGCATCTTCTTCTCCAATGGCATAAGCTGTATTGATTCGATCCATCCCTACTTCTTCACCATCATTCATAATCGGGACGTATGTGTCTCTTGGAATCGAAACCATATCTAACTGATGTGTTTTAGGATTGACTGTTGCATAAATTAGTGAGTCCGCTCTTGCAGAACCTAGCCCTCTTTCGTCATCATCGTCAATACCCATCAGTAAAATCGAGACAGGTTCTTCAATTGGATTCACTTCTTCCACAGGTTTCGATCGGTCAATTTCTTTATAAGACGATTCCAATACCTTTTCCGTTGTTTTAAGCAAACTCTTTGCATAAACAGCTCCGCTCGCTAGCAGCATAACAAGTGGAACGACAAAAAGTAGAACAACAACCTTTCTTCTACTCAATTTACGATTTCCTTTTTTAAACATTTATAAAACTCCTTAAAAACGATTTTAATAGAACAACACTTGTAGAAATACATTTCAAAAATAACGATTGTATTCATTCTTTTACAATTTAAAATCTTAGCAAATGAAGATAAAGATTCTATGAAGATTATTTGCATTTTACATTTTTTCTTTGACTTATAACTATCGATCTTTTAAATATAACTAATGCTTGAAGTTTATATAGTTAAAATCAAATTGAATTTTTTCAAAAAAATGAATATTCAACCTTTATTAATTGATCACGGGATGAATCAATATGGAAATAATAAAGAAAGTGAACAGATTGTTATCAGTCAAATTACGTTAACTATTTTTTGATTACGTACCTACGAGAAAGTATAAATAGTAATAAAAAGAGCATACTTACACTAGCAACAAACTGTAGCAAGCTGATACACCAACGTTTCTTAGGAAAACACTAAAATAAATCTAGTATTATTCTATTGGCTTAATTTATAATGGTAGAAAGAACAGGGGGACAAAGATATGAAAATTGGTGATCGATTAAAAGAAAAAAGGTTAGGGGCTTCTTTATCTCAAAAAGAATTGGGAGAGATTTTACATGTATCTAGACAGACCGTATCTAGCTGGGAAGTTGGGCGAACGTATCCAGATCTTGAGACATTGGTGACCATCAGTGAGTACTATGAAGTCCCACTTGACGACCTGTTGAAAGAAGATTCAAATATGATTGAAGAAATTTCTCGAAAGGTAAAAAGAAGTGAACGTAGGAAAGTACTGAATATTGTGCTTAGCGCATTGTTATTGATCGTCATTGGTTTTAGCACAACTTACTATTTCAATTCACGCCAACACGCTCAAATCAACGAAGAAGGTTTGAGTCCAAACGATCTCATTGAATCGTCTTGGGAACTAAACTACTCTCTTTCTAAAAATCTTGATCAGTCTTTTTTATCCTTCGACCAAAGCAGCGTAGCTATATACAATTCTCATAGGCTTAATGGCGCTTTAAGAAGTGATCTAGATGAAAACCATTCATCTGCAGGAGCGAATGAGCTACTTGAAAAAGGCATTGAAGACGGCACAAAAGAATATCCCGACATGACGATTGAATTGGACAAAAATTATTACGTTGTCACAGCGAATGGCTATTCACAACGGTTCAAGAAATTAAGTGATAGCATCATTCAAGATTTGGATGGAAATGAGTACCACAAAACCCTTTCTGAAAATACGCATAAAAGTCTTCGCATGATGGATGAAGCCATGTTGGATATGCTAGAAGAAAGTACGACTAAGTAAACGGTAGATTATCTGCACTTTTTTACCCACAGATAGATGATTGGACCAAATAGAAATATTTCTGAAAATGATCCTCTGAGAACGAATTTCTTGTCCTCTTCTAGCTCTGCAAGAATACTAGTCAAGAAAGCGAATGACCAAATACAAAGAGATAAGTAGAAAAAAAATAAGGTGCTCAGCAAGGTTTCAAATATATACCCTCTAACACCCTCATAAATGATAACAGTGGTGATAAAGAGTAGACAACCCATAAAGAACCCATTATTGGTAAATCTCATTTATTCTTTGTAACGCATCTAAATCTCCTTTTCATAGAGAAAGTTAGATAATATTGCAGGATATGCAACCATTATCTAACTTTCTTTTATATTTTTAAAATACTGCTCACAAGCTTTTGGATGCTCAAATACAATTAGTTCGCAATCATCCGGTAGTTCCGATTGAATCAGTTTAACTAGCTTTTCTCGTCTTGCTGTTTTAAAGTTCCAGACGTACTTCAAAAAGGGAAGATCTATTTTTTCCGGACAGCCCGGTGCCATGTCCTCTCGAACGCTTCCTAAGGTGGTGACTACTCGCTTCAATACTCTGTAAAAATAGATTCTTCGAGGATAATCTAAAAAGATAACCTGCGTACTCTGTGACAGTCTAGTAGGTAGTGTTTTTCCATAATTTCCCTCTATAATCCACTGATCATTTTTATCAAGTATTTGCTTTACCTCTTCTAGTAATGTCTCTTTGGATTTTTCCACCCAACCAGGATCAAAAAACAGCTGATCCATATGGAAAACAGGTAGATCAAATATTTGTCCTAATTGTTTAGCTAAGGTAGATTTTCCAGAACCTGAAGGTCCTACGATTGTAATTCTTTTCAACTGTTTTACCCCCTAAAATACTTTAGGGTACTATTCTATAATTTCATCAAACGGCACGTCAATGACTTCTTGTTAAAGGAGAAATCGAAATCTGGAATTTCCCTATCTGTCGTCTCCATAAAATCGATTCTGCTTGCTTCTCCTGACGTCAGGTGTTCGCTATTTTCTTCTCAACGTTACGACAGAACGATTCAACTATTATTCTCTCACACCGACATTTTCCATTCCCGCTTGTTCCTCATAGATTGAAACATCGAAGATTTGTTCTTCTGAATAATCTCCTTGAATGGAAAAACGTAAAACTGATTTATTCGTCAAATCATATGGGCTAAGACTAATCGTAAAGTATCCATCTGAATCTACTTTTGGAGCAACATCAATTTGTTCATAATCCGGTGGTGTATCCGCGGTACCAAGAGAAGCCTCTATAGCGTCTCCGGGATTTACCCTTCCTTCATAAAATGTTGTATTCATGTGAACGCCCGGTAACATTAAATTTTCTAGGACGCTCTTGTCGATACTTTCACCTTCAGCAACCAATTCTCTATGGTGTGCTTTTCTTTCTTCCTCACTCATGGTCACAATTTCGCTGATTGCTGTGTCTTGTTCATCATTTCCTACCTCAATTTCCTTCACTTCACCCGTCGTTTGATTGATCTCATACATTGAAATAATCGGTGCACCTTTTGTTTCATCAGTAGAAACAGGTGCATACATTGAAGCCGTATAAACCGACCCTTCATCTTGGATGTTGAATTCATAAAAATCAGTTTCTGTATAGTCTGCTTGTTCATTTATATAAGCAATAACCTTCTCTTCAGCTTCTTTTTTAGTCATTTTAGTGTTTTCTTTATTCTGATTTTCATCTTCAGTATCATCTGTATTTTCCACAGATTCTTCATCCGTTTCTGTATCGTTTGTACCCATACCCTCTTGATCTTTGTTTGAGTCTGTCTCTTCAGAAGTTTGTTCACTCTCTATTTGATTGGTTTCATCTGTTTCTGTTGTTTCATTATTACTACAACTCGACAATAGTAAAATAGACGTACTCAATATAAATAACTTTTTCATCAACTGTTCTTCCTTTCGGCAAGCTAGAATACTTTTAAAATTAATTATGATTTCTTTATTTTTTAACACTTTCTCATACTTCCTTAAAAAAAATATAACAACAATCTACTAGCTTAACAACTTATAGCCACTGTAATACATTTTTAACTATTGAACGCATTAAAAAAGCAGTGTTAACTCTCACAGAACAAAGGGCTAACACTGCTTACAAATAGTGATATACTTATCTCAAACTTATTTTTGTAAAATAATCACATCTGTTGATGCGTAATATAAGGTTGGAGGAAGATAATGAGGTACTTAGAATTGATAAACTACCAAGATAGTTGGCCGACTGAATTTGACAAAACAGCTAAAGAAATCAAGGTCATCTTTGGTGATACCGCTTCTCGTATTCATCATATAGGTAGTACATCTATTCCCGGTATGATGGCTAAACCGACTATAGATGTCTTAATAGAAGTCCAAGATATTTCATATGTGGACGCATTAAATACCAAGATGGAAGTAGCTGGTTATATCCCTAGAGGTGAAAACGGTATTGAAGGAAGACGATTTTTTATAAAAGAAGAACAGCAGAAGCGAACACACCATGTCCATGTTTTTCAAAGTGGTTCTGATGAAATCAACAAACATTTAGCGTTTAGAGATTACCTGATTGCTTTTCCAAACGAGGCAGCACGATATAAACAGTTTAAGAAAGACTATATCAAAGGATCTTCTCAGGACGTAGCTGTGTATCAACAAAGCAAACATAATCTTGTATCTGAGTTAACTGAGAATGCCTTAAAATGGAGGAAATCTAATGAATAAACAAATTTATCTATTCGCTATATTTACTATCACCGCTTTATCTATTTTAAGTGGTTGTGTCAACTCACTCGAACAAAATAAAGATGAAGATGAAGATATTAGTCAACACACGATAATCGATTTCTCTGACAACAGTACGGATGAAATTGATCTAACACCTCCTATCTTAACAGTCCAAGCTGGCGGAGAAGTTGTTGAACCTGTCATAGGTACATATAGTTGGAGTGATGAAAGCACAGAAGGAATGGATAATTCTGTAGAGGCCAATTCCGATTCTCCACCAGAACTTGTTAAAGACACTACACCCTTGCATTTAACCGATGAAACTTCGTATAATTTGGCCTTTGACAAAGCACCCGATAAGGTTACTGTAAAAGTGTGGGATAATGAAACAAATACGGTTATACCCGACGAAGACCTACTTTCCGTTGAAGGAGAAGTCACCTATGAAGTGCTAGCAGAATGGCCAGAAGGAACCGTCAGTTATGCATTTTTAGTTAATCAAGAGTAAGAGATAGATGCTTGATAATGAACAAACAAAGATAACGCCTTCTATTGATAGAGGAATGCTGTCTTATTAAAAGCTGCTACACTTAACCTAAATCCTACTGGATGAAACTCAAATTTTGCAAATTCAAGGCCAGCCTTAATGAAGTCAATTCCTTTCCCTGTCCCTGTCAATTTTGGATGTAGGCCTAACCCAATATCTAAAAAGTCGGTATTAGCATACACTCTATTTTTATTGCCACTAGGTACTTGAGCGCTTTTTCCAAAACAAAAAAATCCTATAAGTTTCTTGCTTTCTATACATGAAAAGTATCTCTCTTCTAACATTTCTTCTAAACTGTCTTCATTCATATCGTAGAAATTATATGGGCTAGGATATTTCCAATTAATAATATCTTCTGCTTCATTCCTACTCATTCTTTTTAAATGATAGATTTCAATCATATCCTTTTACTCATACTATCATAGTTTTTGATAACGAAACTTCCTATCAAAAGTTACTCAAGAATAAGGTGTTCTCTCGATAACAAGTTTTTTAATTATACTTCACTTAAAAGGCCTTTTTACTAAAATGTGAGCGATATTATAACCATATATCGTTTGTGCTATTGATTTATTGTTGTTAAAATTACTACATATTTCACTAAAAGGATGACTAAAATGATAAAAAAATCTAAAAAAGTAACGTTACTTTTAGCTTCAACATCACTACTATTATTCGCTTGCTCTTCGACAGATAAAGAAGAATCCTCAGAAGAAAAGATTGAAATGAGTGAGGAGGGAAATACCGACACTAAAGAGACAATCGAAAATGAGGCAGAGGATTCGGATGCAGTTGAAGCTGATTCCGAAGATAACGAGAATGAACACGTGGAGAGTTCGAATGAAGACGATGACTTTCAGTCTGTCGATGAGACTATCAGCGGCTCAACAGATGACAGCGATACAGCAGGGGAAAGATCAAGACCTGCCAATAGTCATATCAGTGATTTAGTAGGTATGAATAGTCAGGAACGTAAAAATTATCACGAGTCACTCGCTCCTCATCCTGAAGAAATCAACAAACGCGTATATGAACATCTCATGCTTCCAGGATGGCACGAAAACACAGAAGTGTATGAAGGACGTATTAATCCAGGAGAAGTCATTGAGTTTTCATTAAATGAATCTGGAGATATGGAAGATGTGGTACGAATCACTCCTGAAATCAACGACGAAGGATACTTTGAAATTATTAATCTCAATCGTAAAGAAATTCATGCAGGAGATGAAATCTTTGCACGTATCAGTCACGGCTACTCGCTCGAACAGGTATTTGTCATCCCGATTTATGAATCTGAAGAAAATATGGAATGGATTAAAGTAAAAGAATAATCAGTAAAACGGTTCTCGGTTCATCTATTAAAAACAGATACACTATTCACGGTTTAATGAGGTAATCGTATGCACTTTACCAAATGTATGACTATTAAACTTTATGCTTTAACAGCTAATGAGAAAAAAAGGCAGCGCCCTTCTAATAATAAGAATGGCGCTGCCTTTTTATATTGATGGTCCTTGCCGGGCTCGAACCAGCGACCCCTACCTTGTCGAGGTAGTGCTCTCCCAACTGAGCTAAAGAACCTTTTTTTCGTACTCCATTAGTATACCCTTTCTTCATTGATTTGTAAAGATTCTGTTTGCTCAAAAGGATTCAATCCTTTTCTTTTTCTGCTCCGTACTTCATAATAAGATTAACAACATTCGGAGGAGACGGAACCAGATGGATACGAATAAATTATCGAAATTCTACAAAAAAACACATGCAGAAAAAATCTCAGCACTCAAAGAGGCAGGGGTTATTTCTTTAGAAGAAGCCACGGTGCTAACGGAAGATGGATTAGATCTAGATCCTTCAGTCGGTGAACACATGATTGAAAATTATATTGGAAATTATTCTCTACCACTAGGTATTTCTACAAACTTTGTTATTGACGACAACGAAGTACTCGTCCCAATGGCTATTGAAGAACCATCCGTCATCGCAGCGGCTAGTTTTGCGGCAAAAATCATTGGTTCAGCGGGTGGCTTTACGACCGCTGTCTCTGATCGATTGATGATTGGGCAAGTCACGCTTAAAAATGTCAAAGATATGGAACAAGCTGCTCAAAATATCAAAGCAGCTGAACACAACATTTTAGAGCGCGCTAATGAAGCGCATCCTTCTATCGTCAAACGTGGCGGAGGTGCAAAAGCGCTTGAAACACGGATACTCGAGGCAGATCCTGAAGAAAACATTCCAGCATTCCTCGTCGTTCACTTGCATATAGACACACAAGAAGCGATGGGTGCGAATATCGTCAACACAATGATGGAGGGCATCGCACCTTACATTGAAGAGCTGACCGGTGGAAAAGCATTGTTACGGATTCTGTCCAACTACGCAACTGAATGTTTAGCAACAGCTACTTGCACGATTCCAGCACACAAATTAAAAACCGGTGACTATACTGGCGAAGCGGTACGCGACCGCATTATTGAGGCTTCTCAAGTAGCCTTGGCAGACCCTTACCGAGCGGTCACCCACAATAAAGGAATCATGAATGGCGTCGATGCCGTCGTGGTAGCTTCCGGGAATGACTGGCGAGCGATTGAAGCCGGCGTACATGCTTATGCTGCTCGATCTGGGCAGTACCGTGCTCTATCAAAATGGCAAAAGAATGACCAAGGTGATCTAGTGGGTACCTTGACACTTCCGCTAGCGATTGGAACAGTCGGTGGTTCAATCAGTATTCATCCCGGTGCGAAACTTGCTCACAAGTTAATGATGTACCCTGATGCTAAGAGACTTGAAAGTATCCTTGTTTCTGTTGGTCTTGCACAGAACTTTGGTGCAGTGAGAGCATTGGTAACGGACGGTATTCAAAAAGGCCATATGGGTCTGCACGCTCGTTCTTTAGCGATCAGTGCCGGTGCTAAAGGTGAACACGTTGAATTAATTGCTGAACAACTTAAAAAAGCGCCTCACATGAACTTGCAGACAGCAAAAGAACTACTGAACAACCTTTAAAAAAAAGCATCTTCTAAAAAAACGACTGAGTAGCAGCAACAATCTCGCTGTACTTGGTCGTTTTTCATTTTCTCATTATTTTGAAAACGAGACCGTACGATTAAAGCAATATATCTTTGATCACAATAGATACTTTGTATGAGGCATAATGATTTAGTTTCACTAAAAATTCATCCATTACATCACTTGAACTAAATTCACCTTCAACGAGATAACAGCCTTCTCCACTTATTCTATAAGCTTTTTTGACACAACCTCTTTCCTCTTCGATAAACTTTAAAAGTGGTTCATGACTCGTCGCTTTTATAATCAAGGTAATAAAGGCTTTGATACTCATTTGATTTTTTTCAAGTTTAACTGTTGTCGTATAGCCTTCTATGACCCCTGATTCTTCCAGTCTAATCACTCGATCCGCTGTAGCTTGTCCAGATAAATGAACCTTTTCACCCAACGCTTTCATCGTGATTCTACCATGCTGTTGAAGTTCTTTTAAAATTAGCTCATCTGTTGCATCAATCATTTATTTTATCCTTTCAAAAATCAAGTAAGATCATTAAAAGACTTGATTCTTTCTATATTAAAGAAATCACTATAAGTATAAAATAGAATTACACAAAAACAAAGGAGATTTGATCATGAAGATACAGTTGATTAGAAATGCAACGCTAAGAATCGACTATGCTGGAAAACGATTCTTAATTGATCCGTATTTAGCAGAGAAAGGGACCTATGATCCTGTCAAAAACACGATAAGACAAGAGGCGAAAAATCCAATTGTAGATTTACCTGTATCAATAGAAGAAGTTACCGAGAACATAGACGCTGTCGTGCTAACACACTTGCATTTAGATCATTATGATCCTGTTGCAAGAGATAGATTACCTAAGGAAATGCCTATTTTTGTCCAAAATGAAACTGACCAAAAAATCATCGAAAACGACGGATTTAAAAACGTCCGTATCCTTCAACTGCACACAGATTTTGATGGGATTAGCCTTAGTAAAACTGCTGGTGAACACGGACGTGGAGAAATAAAGGTGTTAACTGGAAAAGTCTGTGGGGTCGTTTTTAAACATTCTTCAGAGAAAACCCTCTATATTGCAGGAGACACTGTTTGGTACGAAGGTGTTCAAACGGCACTTCACACACATACGCCCGATGTTATCATTGTAAATGCCGGTGCGAATGAGTTTCTACAGGGTGGCCCGATCGTGATGAATGAAAAAGATGTGCACGCGCTTCATTTGGCAACACCAGCATCAACCATCATTGCTGTCCATATGGAAGCAGTCAATCATTGGATACTTTCTAGAAAAAACCTACGGGAATACGCTAGAGAAAATGATTTCTCAGAAAAATTACTTGTGCCGAATGACGGCGAGACTACACAAATTTAAGTCACTCACAAAAAGCTATGGTTAGCCTTACAGCCCCCACAGCTTTTTTAATACTTGTCATCAACTAATTTTCGTACCATTTGGAACAGGGTCATCTAAATTTAGCAACACAACTGCTTTATTTGCGAGCACACCGCCAAGGATCAAGACTTCGGATTTATATCCTGCAATCCGCATAGACGGAAAATTTATGACCGCGATTACCTGTTTCCCCACAAGCTGTTCTGCTTCGTATCGATCTGTAATCTGTGCAGAGCTTTGTTTGATGCCCCATTCTTCCCCAAAGTCGATGCGTACTTTATACGCTGGCTTTCTTGCTTCTTCAAAAAATGATGCTTCTAAAATGGTTCCAACTCTGATGTCTAATGACTGAAAATCCTCAATCGTTGCCACGAAAATCACTCCTTATTATCCTTCATAGTAGAGATTGATAACAGTTTTTTCAATAAATTTTTATTAATATCCATTAAAAAACGCGATGAGAAAAATTCATCGCGTCTTTTGGTTATTTATCTTCTTTTGCTCCAGAAAAACATACCCAATCCACTACTTAATAATAGAGATCCAACGAACCCAGTAATTGACGTTGTCATCCCAGTTGCGGGCAGAGCTTGTGCTTTACTGACTTCCTCATTATCGCTAGAAAAAATTGGTTCTTCTTCTATTCTTATATATCCTTCAGCTTCTCGATCCCCTACTATATCGAGCATTTCTCTATGGTTACTTTTATTTTCTAGATTTTCTGCTTCCGGCATCGTTTCCGGTTCAGAAACAGTTGGTGTGTCAGGTGTACTGATTGTTTCCTCTGGCTCTTCTGGTTCGGT
Organism: Marinilactibacillus kalidii; assembly: GCF_017599325.1. Taxonomy (GTDB): domain Bacteria; phylum Bacillota; class Bacilli; order Lactobacillales; family Carnobacteriaceae_A; genus Marinilactibacillus; species Marinilactibacillus kalidii. The sequence continues at coordinate 86,573 of NZ_JAGFVM010000022.1, forward strand.
AACTTCCCCAGGTGTCTCTTCAATTGGTGCCCCTGGCGCTGCCTCTACTGGAGGCTTTGGTGTTACTTCCGGCGTCTCTACCGCAGTCACGACTTGACCGCTGATGCCACCATTTTGAATGCTTAACTGATAGGGAATGACCGTTCCATCATAGTAAGTGAAGGTCAACGTATATTGACCATCTGATAGAATCGACGTATATCTAGTTAGCAAATCAATGGTATTTTCTGATTCGTTTGGTACAAATTCACTGCTGTGTTCTAAGAATCTCCACCAGCTATTATTAGAAACGATCGCGCCTGCTTCATTTTGAGAGACCACTGATTTTAGTTGGCTTCCATTATAAGCAGTCGGAATACGGATACCTTCACTGACCGTTCCTTGTGCTTCAGACATTACCGGCGCTTCGCTATAAACGAGGGTTTGATACCAGTCGGCACCACCATCGAACTGTAGTCTGAGGGTTGACTCACTTCCGGTCACACCGCCTGTTCTTTCTAGCAAACGATTAAGATAGGCTTCTGTAAGTTGTAAGTTCGTCCCTTGCATCGTGTAATCCACACCCGCAGTCAGGGCAGTATCGCCTTCACTAACAGCCGCCAGTGTTAGACCATTCAGTGTCAATGGAATACTTATCCCACTTTCGGGAACTGTCCGATTCAAAAACGTTGTATCCCATCCCGTTGAATAAGCAGAACGCCCTTCCATTGATGACTCAATCATGTCACCAAACCTGGTATTTTTCCATTGGTAGGTATAGCGATCAATATGTTGGCCATTATCCCAGAGAATCAAGTTGAGCCCTTTTTGATCCGCATAATAATTGATAAATTCCAAGAATTTCAGCGTTTCGCCCAATGGGTTTACGTCGTCGCCTTTGTCATAACCCAATAAGCCATATTCACCGATAACAACACCAATACCATTTTCCGTAAACGTCTCAGCGATTCGGTCAAAGGTATTGATCAAACTCGTTCTAGCCGTAACCCCGTCCCATAATTCATCATCAAATTGGGTCGTGCCTAAATTAGCACTGAATACCCATTCACTATAATAGTGAATCGTCGCGATAATATTTTCGTCTTCCAAGCCAACGATCTGTTGATAAAGGGCATCTAATCTACTTTGTGCTGAATCAGTCACTAAAGTTGGTAAAATAAGCATTCTTTCGGCATTGCGTCCCCCGGAATTTCGAATGATCGTATGGAAAGTATTGTTGATTTTTTCAAGATGACTAAGCGCATTCGCTTCGTCTGTATAGAATTGTGGTTCGTTAATCGATTCAAACATGACCCGTTCATCATAGTCTTTGAAACGATCTGCTAGTTGTTCCCAAATTCGAACGTATTTCTTATACGCTTCGGCTTCCGTATTACCATCCCAATCGGCTAGCCAGATCCATGAATCGTGATGCACGTTGATCATGACATACAAGTCTTCTTCCAAAGCCCAGTTGACGACTTCTTCATATCGATCAAGAAAAGCTTCGTCGAGTTGATAGTTCGATTCCGCCCCACCAACACGCATGTGCGCTGTGAACGGCATGCGGATACTATCGTAACCTTTATCTTTTACGCTAGAAATAAGTTCTCTCGTCACAACTGGATTAGACCAAGATGTTTCGCCAGTATCTCCTGCTTCATCGAATCCATCGAACGTATTTCCTAAATTCCATCCACTGCCCATAGCCTCGACATAACGTTGAGACGGTGTCTCTTCTGCTGCCTGAACTTTCTTCGTTGATGCCCAAGGTATCACGACCATTAAAGTAGCCAGTATTGCAATCAATTTTTTCATTATTGACTGTCCTCCCAGTTTTTTATCGGTAAAAACATCGGCTGTTGTTTTAAGTGATTCGGTTGATTATGACGCGGTCAGTATCTTTACCGCAAATGATTTAAGCGTTAAGGTCTTCTCTACTGTTTCATTGTTCAGCAAGTTTTTATATCCTGAGAATGGTAGGTCGATGCTATGATGTGTTTCAGTATGGTTCATGACAAAGTAATATTGTTTATCTTCTTTCACACGACAAGCAATTTCTACGCCTTCTGGTAAATGATCAAAGCCTTCAATCGTTTTCTCGTTTAGTATATGTCCAATCAATTCATTCAGCAAGTGTTGTTCTGGAACTGTCGCAACATACCACGCTTCACCTTTACCAACTGTATTTTTCGTCACAGCCGGCATACCTTTATAAAAGTCTGAACCGTATTCTGCTACGACTTCTGCTGTTTCTGGATGAACCAGATCACACAACATACGACACGTGTAGGAAGAATGTTTGAAGAAATCTGCTTTTGTATGCACAACATTGGTTTGTCCGGGTGCTAAAGCATCGATTTCTTCAGCCCAAATCCCCAATACTTTTCTCAGTGGACCAGGATACCCACCTAAATGAACATTGTCACTTTGATCGACAATCCCACTCATAAAGGTTGTAACAAAGGTACCACCAGCTTCAACAAATGCTTCGATTTTTTCAGTTAATCCTTCTTTCACCATATACAGAACGGGCGCTAGTATAACATCGTACTGACTGAAATCAGCTCCTTCATGTAGCATATCGACTGCCACTTGCTTGGCGTAGCAAGCATCATAGTACTGCTGAATCTGTTCGACATATCGAAGATCAACAGTTGGCCCGCTTGTATATTCCAAAGCCCAATACGTATCCCAGTCAAAGTAAATACCTACTCTGGCTTTCGTTTCTGCACCAATCAATTGATCGCCTAACTGTTCCAATTCTTCTCCAAGTGCTGTGACCTCTCGAAAGACACGTGTGTTTTCGTGTCCAGCATGTTCGATGACTGCACCATGGAATTTCTCTACGGCACCTTTTGAGCGACGGAGTTGGAAGAACTGAATCGTATCCGCACCATGCGCAATCGTCTGATAACTTTGCGCGCGCATTTTCCCGGGGCGTTTTAAGGAATTATAAGGTTGCCAATTTTGTTGACTGGGTGTTTGTTCCATCAACATAAAGCTTTGTCCATCTTTGAGGCCACGCATCAAATCATGATTCATCGCTACATGGCTCAGCGGTGTATGATGACTTGGATAATTATCCCAAGAAACGATATCCAATTCTTTCGCCCACTTAAAGTAATCGAGTCCTTTGAAGGTGCCCATCAGATTCGTTGTTGCGGGTGTCTCATCAAATAAGCGAATGATGTCCCGTTCCATTTTATAATTATCCAATAAACTATCTGAATTAAAGCGACGATAATCAATGGATAATCCAGCAAAAGCAGCCGCTGTGTCACTAATACCGTCTCCTAGATAGTTTGGCGGAATGATATCGTCAAAACTATAAAGCGTATGTCCCCAGAAATGCATATTCCATGCTTCATTGACTGCTTCAATAGAACCATATTTGTTTTTTACCCAAACACGGAAAGCTTTTGCGCAGTTGTCGCAGTAGCATTCCCCGCCATACTCATTAGATATATGCCAGAGTTTGATACTTTGGTGGTCACCATACCGTTCTGCTAGTTTGTATACAAGTTCACTGGCAAATCGCTTGAAACTTGGACTATTCGGACAATGGTTATGTCGATGACCAAATCCATGCTTTCTTCCTTCAAAGTCCACTCTTTTCACATCTGGGTATTTTCTACACATCCAAGCTGGCAATGCCGCTGTAGCGGTAGCAAGAACGATATCCATGCCTTGGCTGGATAGTCGTTCTACGATCTCATCTAGTTCTTCAAAGTTGTATTCTTCTTCAGAAGGCTGTAGTTTCGCCCATGAAAAGACGTTGATCGTTGCTGAATTGATATGCGCTTTTTTAAACATACGAAGATCTTCATCCCAGACTTCTTTTGGCCATTGTTCTGGATTATAGTCTCCTCCGTACAACATGCGGTCAAACAATTGTTTACTCATTGATTCCCTCCTGATGTGTCTTATTTTGTTAATTGAACGTTAACTTCTGTGCCTTCTACAGAAATGCGTGTGCCAAAATCAGTGGCTTCTATTTTTCCGTTTTCTACTGTTTCTACGTTATGAACGTTATGCAATAAAACAGCTTTTACATCAATATGATCGACTTTTATGTTATACGCACCTTCAGCAAAATGTACACTAGCTGTGCCGACTACTTTACCTGAACGGTCTACAATACGAGTCGTTGCTTCTACGCCTTCAGACACTTCGAATACATGTAGCGTAACGGCTTCAGCATAATCATATTCTGCTTGCGTATCTTGACTACCTTCTACAATGATACTATTGGGTCTTGCAAGTAGGGGTAAGGTATCATAACCATGTGTTTCGTTATGCCATTTGCCACCTTCGATTTTTTCATTCGTCAAATAGTTCGTCCATGTTCCTTCAGGTACATAGTAGTTGACCGTTCCTTTATCGTTAAAGATTGGCGCTACCAGTAAAGAATCTCCTAGCATAAATTGTCGATCAAGCGTGTGACTAGTCATATCTTCAGGAAACTCGAGCACCATCGAGCGCATCATTGGTATACCTTCAGTCGCTACTACAGCTTGATTCATCAAGTATGGCATTAAGCTTAATTTCAGTTTTGTAAAGCTTCGTGTGACATCGACTGCTTCTTCATCATAGACCCAAGGCACTTTGTATTCTTTACTTCCATGATAACGACTATGGGAAGAAAGTAGGCCAAATTGTGTCCAGCGTTTATACAAGTCGGGTGTACACCCTTCTTCAAATCCGCCAATATCATGACTCCAATAACCGAAGCCGCTCATACCAAATGACAATCCCGCTCTTAAAGATTCTGCCATTGAAGGATAGTCAGATGTACTGTCTCCACCCCAGTGTACTGGGAATTTCTGTCCACCGACTGTTGCAGAACGCGCAAACACTACTGCTTCGTCATCTTTATTTTTAGATTTTGATAAGTCAAAAACGATCTGATTGTATAGTTGCGTGTAATAGTTGTGCATCCGTTCAGGATCTGATCCATCGTAGTAGACAGCATCTACTGGAATGCGTTCACCGAAGTCGGTCTTGAAGGAATCGACACCCATATCCATCAACTTCGCTAAATGATCTTGATACCATTTAACCGCTGCTGGATTTGTGAAATCAATAATGGCCAATCCTGCTTGCCACTTGTCCCACTGCCAAACATCTCCATTTGGTCGTTTGATAAAGTAACCTTTTTCCATACCTTCATCAAACAAGGGCGATTTTTGCCCAACATAAGGGTTGATCCAGACACAGATTTTTAATCCTTTTTCTTTTAATCTTGTCAACATCTTCTGTGGTTCAGGGAATGTGCGTTTGTCCCACTCAAAGTTGACCCACTCATATTCTTCCATCCACAAACAGTCAAAATGAAACACTTCTAAAGGAATATCTCGCTCGATCATACCGTCCACAAAATGATTGACCGTCGCTTCGTCATAATCAGTTAAGAAAGACGTACTCATCCAGAGACCAAAGGACCAAGCGGGTGGTAATGCCGGCTTGCCGGTCAAATTTGTATAATTTTCGAGTACTTCTTTCATAGAGTCACCTGCAATGATAAAGTATTCCATCTCTTCACCAGGCACGCTGAATTGAACACGAGATACTTTTTCACTACCGATTTCATAACTGACTTTTTTTGGGCTGTTGACGAATACGCCATATCCTCTATTGGTCATATAAAATGGAATATTCTTATAAGCTTGCTCTGTTCCGGTTCCACCATCTGCATTCCAGATATCAACTGTCTGGCCATTCTTAACGAAAGAAGTGAACCGTTCACCTAATCCGTAAACCAGTTCACCTACATCAATCGTCAGTTGTTCACTAATGTAAGACTGATTTTCAAGTGGTTGACGAATATAAGCTTGTCCTCTAGGTTTACTAGCAGTCAACACTTCTCCATCTTTTTCAAAGCTGATTTCGAATTGATCACCTTTTTGGATGTGGGCAGAAAGTGCCCCACTTTTTAGTGAAGCTTCTGTTTCTCCATCCTTGATTTCGACAGTAGGATTTTGTTTATCCAATTCAAATGAAGGACCCGCTGCTACAGTGCCTTTATGATGATAGACTTTGACCCCGATAATGTTTTCGTGCGGTGAACTGAGTTCTACCGTCATCATACCGCCGTCTAGCGTACCGCCTTTATCCGCGACGTACCTGAATGGTGCGTAAACCGTTAGTTGTTTATCTGTTTTTCTTGTTGCATACACATGGGCTGGATAGTCCACTTCATATCCTTCTTTAACCAGCCATCCTCCGTCTAGAAACTTCATCCTGTCACTCCTATTTTATATTTTTGCCGTTTTGTTCGATAACCTCTTTGTACCAGAAATAACTTTTCTTCGGTATTCTCTTGAGGTCTTTTTCCTCTTGTTCTGTTCGATCAACAAAAACAAACCCATACCGTTTTTTATAACCATTCAACCAGCTTAAGAGATCCGTGAATGACCATGCACAATAACCAATCATTTCTACGCCATCAGTGATCGCTTTTTTCATCTCTACAATATGTTTATTGAGATAATCGATCCGATAATCATCATTGATCTCACCTTCATCTGTTAAGGTATCTTTTGCGCCTAAGCCATTCTCTGTTACAAAAATCGGTAAGTCATATCTTGCGTACACTTGTCTCAGTGCTAGTCGGAAACCGACAGGATCAATTTCCCAACCCCATTCTGTTTTTTCTAAATAGGGGTTATCCAATGACTGATACATCGGAATCTCTGGGCTTTGTGACTGCTCTTCTTTCGGTTGCATCAAGTAAGGATCTGTTGACGAGAATTGTTTGTCTTGTTCATTACCCTGTGTAGGTTTTTCAATTTTATTTTGTTTTACAGTTCCTCCGTGATAATAATTAATGCCTAAAAAATCTGGTTTTGCTTTTTTAAGCACTATTTTGTCTTCTTCTGTCACCGTTGGCGCAATGCCTTTACGCTCGAGTTGTTTGAAGACTGCTACAGGATATCTCCCTTTACAATAAACATCCAACCACCAGCTATTACTGAATTCATGTGCATTTTCCGCTGCTAACACATCACTTGGATCAGCCGTCAGTGGATAGACCGGACCGTAACCAAAGCTTGGACCGATTTTTCCGTTGGGAACCATTTCCTTGAACAAGACAATGGCTTCAGCGTTTGCCAGATTGATGATGTGATTGGCTTCAAACATTCGTTTCGTGTCAGTTACATTTGGCGGATGCGTTGCCCATCTATAGCCCATGCTTGTAAAAACATTCTGTTCATTGAAGGTGACCCAGTAGTGAACTTTTTCTCCAAGTCGTTTAAAGAGTACTTTGCAGTATTCTTTAAATGCACGAATCACTTCTCTGGATTCCCATCCATTATATTTTTCTTGGAGCGCTAGCGGTAAATCCCAGTGATAGAGCGTCAAAACAGGTTCGATACCGTTCTCAATCAGCTCATCAACTAGATTTTCGTAGAAAGCCAACCCATCTTCGTTGACTTGCCCTTCTCCATCCGGTAAGATTCTAGCCCATGAAACAGAGAATCGATAAGCTTTCAATCCCATGTCGGCCATCAGTTTGACGTCTTCTTTGTAGCGATTGTAGTGATCGATGGCTACATCTCCATTGGTTCCTTCATAGGTTTTACCTTCTATTTTAGTGAATTCATCCCAGATAGATGGTCCTTTTCCATCTGTGTCATACGCACCTTCGATTTGATAAGCTGCCGAAGCTGCTCCCCACAAGAAGGACGTTGGAAATGCGTCTAATTTTTCCTGATACATGTTAAGCTCCTTTTTCACTCTGTATTTTTCTATTGATATGCGCCGTTAAAAAGATCCACGCACCGATGATACCCGCATCATTTCTATATATTGCTGTTTCGATCTCCGTACGGTGATTCTCCCAGTGAATGTTTCTTTCCAGTTGCTTCTTGATCAGTGGAATCAATTTAGGATTTGCACTAATTCCTCCACCGATAACAATTCTTTGGGGATTAAAGGAAACAGACACGTTGAATATACCTGTCGCTAGATAATATGCCCAACGCTCAACAAGTTCATTGACTACTGGATCGGTCTCCATCTCTTCCAAAATCGTCCGTGCATCTACGAATGTTTCTTGTGAAACATTTTTAAGTGCTTTAAATTCGCGAATCAAAGCCGCTGTAGACGCATAATCATGCATCGTTTTATCAGGCTCATTTATCATATCCATTCGCATCATACCGAATTCACCAATTTTGTATTCATTACCATATAAAATCTGTCGATCATAGGCAACTGCGCCACCAATCCCCGTCCCGACCGTCATCAAAACGACATCTCTCAATCCCTCAGCTGCGCCAAATGTCAGCTCAGCCATCAAGGCACACTTCGCATCGTTCTCTACGTATACTGGGTAAGAAATGTACTGAAGCAACAAATCCTGTATATTCTCTCCATACAAATGCAGTAATGCTCCAGCGGTGATCAATTCTCCCGTTCCTTTTTTAACAATGCCTGGGATACTCATAGCGACGCCCTCAATCGTTTCAACAGCTTCATAAAGATGAATCTGTTCAACCAATCCTGATACAAAATCCTCTGTACTCGTGTGGATCGTCGGAAAGAATCCTTGTTTTAAAATGATGCCTTTCTCGTTAACTAAGGCATGCTTGCTATTCGTGCCACCGATGTCAAAGCAAATATAGGCCATCGTTTTAACTCCTTCACAGTCTGATAAAAAAAGAGATGAAAAGTATATGTTCCTATAAAAGGAGGGTATATACTTTTCATCTGGTTGAACAACTTATTCAGTTTCTCCCCATAGTTCTAGTCTATCTTTGATAATCTCAGTCATTTGAGTATTTGCTTTTTCAATCCCCATTGACTCTAGTTCAGCTTGCATTTCTTCCCATATGCCATCAAAGTCCGCTGGGTCTGCTAAGATTGCTTCTGTGACTTTTTGAGTCGTATAATCATCTGCTCTTTGTTGAATCACATTTACATCGCTGCCTGTTGGTAAAGCAATTTCCCAAGCACGACCATGTTTTGGTGTTTCTAAATCTTCAGTAGCCGGGAACAAGTCTACCCAAAGGTCAGCATCGTATCCTGCTAGCGCTTCTTTTTCAGCATCAGAGTATTGTGCCATAATATCTTCTGCGCCCATTCTACCGATTGTTTGACCATTAGAGTCTACTGCTGCAGAACCCCATTGTGGGAACGGATGAATGTATGCACCTACACCTGATTCGATTGAATAGTTTGGATTTGTTTGAGAATTTTTCAAGTCATCTTCTAACTGAACACGTTTGCCATCTACTATTTCATAGTGGACACCTTCAACGCCCCAGTTCATTAAAATCTGTGCTTCTTCTGTTGCAAACCAATCTAAGAAATCAAAGGCTTCTTCTTGATGTTCTGATCCAGATGTAATGGAAACACCTGTCATTCCTGTGAAGCCATAATCTTTCAATGTTTGAACTTCAACACTTTCATCTAAACCTACAGGTAGTGGTGCCCATAGATTCCACTCATTGCCATCCGCTCTCAGTGCTGCTTCTGCTTCTGTGAAGTTCCAATCCTGATCTGCGATACCAAGTACTCTTCCTGAAGAAAGTTTAGAGACATAAGTGTCATTTGTATGCGTGAAAGACTCCTCATCCAACATTCCTTTTGCGTTCATGCCATTTAACCACTTGAAGTACTCTTTTAATTCTGGACGCTGGAATTTGTAAGTTGCTTCACCTTCATCTGTTACGTACCATTGACCATCACCTTCGATACCGCCTACTGCACTAGCTGGATCGCCAACTGTAATGAGCCAATGCCAGTCACTACCAGATAGAGACATTGGAATCCATGGTTCACCGTCTTCATTCGTTGGGTGCATTTCCATGTATTCTGTCAAAGCATTCTCATAATCTTCAAGAGTATTGATTTCTGGATAACCTAATTCCTTAAGGACTTCCATTTGTAGTCTTAACGTACCACTGGTTTCCAGATACATATTTTCAACGCCAGCTGTACCTACGTGGTAAATGTTAGGATCTTCTGTACTTCTTCTTAATCGGTCTAACTGATCGCCATACATGGCTTTGATATTATCTCCACGCTCTTCAATTAAATCATCTAACGCAATGACACCACCTGCATCAATGAGTTGGTTCAATCCACCTTTGCCGTAAATCAAATCTGGATAGTCACCGCTGGCAATCATCAATGCGATCGCTTCTTGATCATCTCCACCAACTGGGTATGAAAACTCTAATCTCACGCCTGTTCTTTTCTCGATTTCTTGTGCAACAGCGTTATCAAATGGATCGTCTTGAGTCAAATCCGCGCTGAACATCTTGAGTGTCAAAACCTCATCTTCACCATCAGCTGATCCTGAAGCGTCATTGCTGCTATCATCTCCATTACCACATGCTGCTAGCAAGAATAAACTAGAAACTAAAATCGAACTTTTTATCGTAAGTGCTTTCATTTATTTTTCCTCTTTTCCTTTTCTTTTTAAATTGCTCAAGCTCGTTGATTATTTTACTGCACCTAACGTTAAACCTGATACGAAATACTTCTGAAGGAATGGATACACACAGACAATCGGGAAGGTTACGATAATCGTGATCGCCATTCTAATCGACTCAGGATTGACCCGTATAGCGGTTCCACCTGTTTGAGCGAGCCCACTGACATCCGCCGCTCTCATAGAAGAAGCGTTATTTAAAATCTGCATCAATTCATATTGTAAGGTCGTTAAATTCACATTAGCGCCTGCATAAAGGTACGTATCGAACCAGTTGTTCCACTGTCCAACGGCTACGAATAAAGCAACCGTCGCAAGTACTGGTACACAGAGTGGCATGATGATTTTAGAGAAAATCGTTATTTCATTCGCCCCATCCATTTTAGCAGATTCTTCGAGCGCATCTGGTAACCCATCAATAAAGGACCTTATGACAATAACATTAAAGGCATTGACCAATCCCGGGATGATGTAGACGGCGAATGTATTCACCAACCCCAAACCTCTGATAACCAAGTAGGTTGGAATCAACCCACCACTGACATACATGGTTAAGACGAGCAAGATACCTAATGGTCTTCTTAAAATAAAGCTTTTTCTACTAAGAATATAAGCTAATACCGCACAGCAGAAAGTTGCTGAAATTGTTCCAATGACTGTTCTGAGTACTGAATTTCTAAAAGCAATCAGCAAATTATTATTTGAACCAAACACCTCTCGGTAGTTTTGTAAGGTAAATTCTCTTGGGAAAATCGTTAATCCACCTCGCGCTGTATCAACCGAACTATTAAACGAAATAGCTAGGACGTGCAAGAAGGGATAAAGGGTGACGATCACCACAATCACCATCATGACGGCGATAACATAATCTAGCGTAGTCGCTCGATCACTCCATTTTTTCTTCTTTTTCTTTATGAATGGCTTATTTACTGGTGTATCCATATTATTCCTCCTTTCTACATGATTGAGATGTCACTTGTTTTCTTGGCGATCGAGTTAAAGGTTACGATCAGCGCAATGGAGATAACAGATTTGAATATCCCGATCGCTGTTCCGTAAGAATACCTGAACATGCCGATACCATAGTCTAATGCATATTTTTCAATAACAATTGCTGCATCTGCTACGATATTATTTCCTAACAGCATTTGTCGTTCAAATCCAATATTGATAATATTACCGATATTCATAATCATCAAAATAATGATAATACCCTTGATTGATGGTAAGGTGATATGCCACATTTTTTGGAGACGACTCGCGCCATCTACGTGAGCAGCTTCATACATTTCTTGATCAATGCTTGTCATCGCTGATAAGTAAATAATGGCGTTCCAACCTGTTGATTTCCAAACATCTGCACCTGTTACAATTCCCCAGAACATATTCGGTTTTGCCATGAAATTGATTGGGCCACTCGTGATGTTTAAAAATTGTAATAATTCATTTACAATACCCGTATTTGCTAGAACCGTCGTCACTAAGTTGGCTACTACGACCCATGATACGAAATGCGGTAGATACGAGATCGTTTGCGTAAATTTTTTGAATTTTGTAAATCGTAATTCATTTAGCAACAAGGAAAACGTAATCGCTGTTCCCGTCCCAAAGACAAGTCCTAATCCACCCATACCTAGCGTATTTTTCAATGCCGTATAGAAAAGTGAATCTTTGAATAATGTCTGAAACTGGGTAAAGCCTACCCATTGTGAATCAAAAAAGCCATTTTGTGGTCGATATTCCTGAAAGGCGACAAGCCAGCCAATCAGTGGTGTATAAGCAAAAACCAGTAACCAAATCACAAAAGGTATTGTCATAATGATTAGTAGTTTCTGTCGTTTGATCGCTTCCCAGGTGATTTTTTTCTTCGGGATTTTCTTTAATTTTGTATTGGTCATTCCTTTACTGTTCACATCCATCGATTTAGAAGAATCCATCTATACCCACCCTCTTTGATTTATTTCCTACACCCATAATAATTGATAACGCTTACAATAACTACAGTGTTATTCTGCCCTCAACATAGTAAAAAATGGACACTTTATAAAAAAGTAGCCATTTTTTTGGGATAATTGATTAAGTTCATTGAAAATCTAGCATTAATTTTTCTAGTATTTTGTGGTTGCTCCGCATGAAATAATACCCAGAGACCGAAAAAATAAATAACAGTGCATAGCCAGCGAATCCATAGAAAATCACCATAAAAGCTACTAGTAGGAACAGTAGCGACAGAGAATTTAGTTTATTTCTAAACAGTAGTAAGATAGAAAAAATCACAAGATTTTTTGTCGTGACTTCAAAACGGGCTAAAATAGAAAATGCATAAATAATGGTAACGGTCAAAATTGCTAATGCAATCAAGCTGATGATCGTCAAAAAAAGCCATCCGCGTTCCAACACATATAAAATGTCTACGCTCAAGATAACGAGCACTAAAATAATAAGTGCCCAATATTTCGTACTTTCTTTAAAATTGCTTAGATAGGCTCGCCAATACTCTTTTGTAGGCTGAATCGTCTTTTCTCTATAGAGTTTACCCATCACATAAAATAGGGCAGTCATACTAGCACCTGTTGGGATGAGTGCTACACCATAGATAAGTAAATTGGAAATACTTAGTGGCAGAAAAATCAGTGCCGATAAAATCAATACGTTACTCACTAGAAAATAAGTATTCGTTAATAAGAAGTAATAGATATATTGGGTTGCTTTATAAAAAATCGTATCTGTAGAATTTCTCTCTTTCATTCCATCGCCTCCTGCTGATGCTTCTGGTAGCCCTTTGGACTAACTCCAAATTGCTTCTTGAATTTTTTGTGGAAGTAGTCGTAGTTTGCGTAACCTACCATCTTGGCAATCTCGTACACATAGAGCGATCCTTCTTCAAGAAATTGTTTGGCTTTATTCAGTCGAATCGTATCCAAGTAGTCATGGTAACTGACTTTCATATCTGCTTTGAATTTCTTACCTAAATACGACTGACTATAGTTAAAGTGATGCGCCAATTCTTTTAAATTTAAATTCAAGTGATAATTTTTCATGGTATAGCGTTTGATTTCTTCTACGATATCTTGCTTTTCAAAAGCTTCATAGAAGAAACGTCCAAAATCATAAAAGGTAAATTCCAAAAAGTCAGCGGTCTGTTCAATCGACGATTCTTTCCAGATAACCGATAAAATCTTGTCCTTTTCGATTTCTTTGACTGGTTTATGCATACTCTCTTCTAGAAATTCTACACATTCAATAAAAACATAAGACCAGTCCCTTTTGACTTCTTCAACCGTTTTATTGGAATGCTGAAAGAAAGAAACGTAGTCATCCAAGACACATTCAATTTGCTCTTTATTGTTATCCTTGATGGCCTTCTTCAACTTTTTCAGTAACTCATTGACCGATAACGGATACGCTGCTTTTGTCTTCAAAAGAGAACTGAGTAGAATCTGCTCATTTGGAAAAATATAAGATAAATTATCCAGTTCTCTAATTTCATCGTAAAGAACAGGGAGTCCTTCATACTTTTCTGTTACTGAGCTTATTTTTATTTGAACATGTTCTACTTCACTGAAGCATTGGACAACATGCTCGAATGCTTGCTGTTCTTCGTTACAAATCAATAAGAGAATCGTTCGGCCATCCGTGTAGGTATAAAAATGTTCCTCACCAACCAACGTTTTCTCAAAATCCAATAATAATTGTAAATCGATACGCTTTTCTTTACTAGACATTTTCATCAATCGAAAGCTTCGGTACTGTGTTAAACGACTCAAATCGAACATTTTTTCCCGGTACATGATATAGGAAAATAATTGATTGGCGAATAAATGCTTCTCTATATGCGTACGCTCTTTCTTTTTCACCTGTTCTTCATCAAGTTGTGCTTTGATTTTTCTCAAAATAACGACAAGCTGTTCTTCATCAATTGGCTTGAGTAAATAATGAAGCGCTCCTAGAGAAACAGACTTTTGTGCATATTCAAAATCTGAATAGCCTGATAATACAATAAACTTTGCATCTAATTGACGCTTTTTGGCTGCCTCGACCATTTCTAAGCCATTTAATCCTGGCATACGAATATCTGTGATCACAAGATCTGGCTGTTTCTTTTCTATGGCCTCTAATCCTTCTATGCCATTATCCACAGATTCGACAATTTGAAAGCCTTCTTTTTTCCAGTCGATAATATACGCCATGCCTTCTCTTACAATCGGTTCATCGTCCACTAAAACTACCGTGTACATATTATTCCTCCTGTTGATTAAGGTTTCTCTGGTAAAGGTAATCTAATTTTCGCTGTTGTGCCTTCTCCTTCTATACTGTCAATGGATAGCCCTGATGTTGGTCCGTAGGTAAAGCGAATCCGTTGATGAACATTGTAAACACCCAGGTGACTGCTGTCTCCATTAGATGCCAGTAACGCTCGGATCTGATTCAACTGTTCTGTCTTCATACCGATGCCATTGTCCTTCACCGTTATCTCAAGGTAGTCATCCACTTCTGCTACTTGGATTTTGATATGCCCTTTATCAATCTTGGGTTCAATACCATGAATAAAGGAATTTTCTACTAGCGGCTGAATAATCAGGGGTACGATCGTATAGTCATATGTTGCAGTGTTCTCGATCTCATAATCGATATGTTCTCCAAATCGTAATTTTTGAATCTGCAAATACAGATCGGTAAAAGTCAATTCTTCACTCAATGTTGTTTCTTTCTGTTTTCTTTCTAACGACTTCCGCATGAGCTTACTAAGAATCATGACGATTTCAGCCACTTCGCGATCTTGATTACGCAAAGCTTTCATACGGATCATCTCAAGTGTGTTATACAGAAAATGCGGATTGATCTGACTTGCCAGCATTTTGAATTGTGCATCTTTTACTTGTAACTCCCAATCTTTTTCGTTCACAATATGTTCAGCGTTCAATGCCATCAAAGCTTCAATACTTCTCGTTGTCTTGACGAGATGCTTATATACCTCCGATAACTCATCATTTCCATTGATGGAAGGCGGTATGGTGAAACGTCCCGCTGCTACAGTTGTCATGGCATCTTTCAATTTGATGATGCGCTTGTTAAAGGTTCGGATAAAAATGCTCAGCAATAGTATACTGATGCTCAAAGCCGCTACAATGATCATATAAGCTAGTCGCAGATCCTTATTCACATCGCGTAAGATTGTATCTGTAGGTACGACGCCGACGATCTGCATTTGAGAATCTAAGGTTTTAGGAATTTCAACATCCCGGATATTTAAGGTGAATTCTCGGTCGTATCGCTGTGAATCTAGGGCTTCATAATTACCTTCAGTGTCCTCAACAGCTGCCAAAACAGGTCTGTATTGGTTATACGTATCCAATATATTCTCGTATTCGGGATAGCTGTACAGGGGTGTTTGATTGTTCAGCGTGATAAAAACGGTACTGGCTGAATCAGCTAATAGACTTTTGACCATATTATCGTTTACGGCGATTGTCAAGACGCCGACTAGTTCATAGTTTCGATAAACAGAACGAACCAAATTCAAATGTTGTTCTTTTGAGATCGTATCTTCCAAAACAAGCCACTCAATGCCACCATTTCCACTGACACTATTTTGGTACCACGACTCACTTTTGATCGTTTCATCTGCGTTATAGATACCTGTTGTACTCGTCAGTGTATCGTTATCCACATAAAAACGAATATGCTCAATTTCATCATAATACCGTAAGTAATCTTCAAACATTTGATAATTCTGATAAGCTTGGTAAACCTCAAAAGGGGCTTCGTATTGTTTCGTCACAAGATCAGCCAAGTCTCCATCTTGATAGATCCAGTCGGAGACATTGGTTACCGACGACAAAAGCGCTGCATAATCAGTCTGAATACGTTCATTGTTGTTTTCGATTTCTGCCATTTTATTATTGATCAGATTGGTTCGGATACTCGTTGTCAGATAAATACCGACGAGTAAAATCGGAATGATCAACATCACGAAATAAGTACCGAGCAATTTTTGTTTAATTGAAATATAGCGTTTTTTCTTAGCTGTTTTCTCCATCTGGCACATCCTCTAGCATGGTAAACGGTAAATCTATCGTTTGCGCTTTTTGACCTGTCAGTATAAGTTGAATCGTATCTTTATCAGACCCTAGCAACGTGTATTGGGGTTGAAGTTGAATCGACACTGTCAGGTCTCTATCCGACTGCAAGGTCAAGCGACAGCTTTTCTCTGTCTGTGTTAAATCCCATTCAAAGGCTTTTACTACCACGCCTTTGGGTAATCGAATACCACTCAAAGCTCCCTTGTTTAACCATGTCGGTGTAGCTTTGAATAAAGTCAACAAGCCGTCTGCCTCAGAATAAATCAAGGCATCATGCAGAACTTTAGGAAATGATCCGTTCGCATCTACATTAAATACATGCGCTTGATTGTAATGTGCTGTTGCGAGTGAAGGGAAAAAGGATTCATTGATCACGAGTTCTCGCAAAGCGGCTTCTACTTCCTTGGATCTTTCCAAAGCGATTCCGCACATCGCTGCATGGATCCTACCGTGCGAAGAACTTGTATCCCCATCTTCACTCAATAACCAAGCCTCAATTCTCTTATCAAAGGCTTTATTCGCTGCCGCCCATAATGCAGGCGATTTTTGATCGATTTCTTTACTCTGAAAGACAGGATATAAATTGGAAAAGTGACGGTGGTTGAAGTTTTCTGCTTTTGTTTCATCGATCCATTCTTTTAAAATACCCTCCGAATCAATCATGTAATCTGGTAGCTGCGCTAGTAAAGTTTCATATTTCTCAGGTACGGGTTCACCCAACAAATGATAAGCTTTCTGCAGATTCCAGATAGTTTCTTTGATAACAGCAATATCCATCGTCGCCGTGTCGCCCATTCCGTTTTCAGCAGAATAACTTGGCCGCAAGTGGACTTTACCTGCTTTGATCGTTAAGAAATCTTCATAAAACAAAAGCGTCTCTTCGTAAAAAGGAATCGCCTTCTCTTTCAGGAATCCTTTATCTTGTGTATACGTAAAGTATTCATCGTAAAAGTGACTCATCCAACCGGCTCCTGCTGTCCATAAAACCATCGGCCATTCGCTATTCCAATGAACATGAAGTGCACGTGTACTAGCATGAACTGGCATCAAATACCCACGACAGCCATAATAGCAAGCAGCATTTTCTCTGAAGTCCTCATGATATTCTGCCATTCGATTGAATAAACCGTCAAACTGCTCAAATAAGCCAAGACTGGCTAAAGAAGCAATCGCAAGCTGAACATTCGTGTCCAAAGTGTAGTCACCACTCCACGCAGGCGAAAAATCTCCACCCCAAATCCCTTGCAAGTTCGGTAACGCCTCTCCAGCCATCGATTGAATCACATACCGACTCGCGTCATAGAGCTTCTCATATAGCACCAATGGCACCATTTCTGTTGTACGCATCTCTTCGACAATATCATCTAAAGACCGACTACGTTCTTCTGCATCAACCAGTCTCAAAGAGACTTGATTGTAAGTTGATTGAAACTCTTGGATATGAGCTTGTTGAATTTGTTCAATGCTTTCGATTGGATTGGTCACGGCTTCTGGCTGAATCGACAAAGCAAGAGAAATTTCGTTCGTCTGCGTGACCGTTATCCAATCTTTTTCAATTGTTACTTCCCCTTCTCTAACGATCCAGTCTACGCTTGATACATAACCAGATTGATCTGTGTACGAAGCCTTTTGTACAAGTCGGTGATCAGTCATTTGAATCACTTCTTGCTGAAGTTCTGGATGTTGAAAGTCTGTTAAAGAGAAAGAAAGATCGAATGGTTGATTTGATGTGAGTTTAAAATAAAGAGCCTCTTGTTCTTTGGAACAAAATAGTGTTTTGGTAAATAATTTTCCGGAAGCGGTTGTGAACTGCTCAGTTACGGTAGCGTTCTCATAATTGAGTTGCCTATTATATTCCGTAATGCTTTCCTGATTCTCATTGATTTGGAATTCTATTTCACTGCCTGGATGATAAGGGTCACTCATCGTCAAACCTTGATAGCCTTTTTCTAATGCCTTTTGTTCAAAATATTCTACGCCTTTTTGATACCCATCCATTTCAATGGTTTCTCTAAGAGAATCAAGATGTGTAGATAAATTCGGAATCTCATTCATTTTATGTTGTTTTAAAAATAAGGTGTGATGGTTTGCTACAAGTTTGAACGTATGTGGCGCACCATATAATATACCACCTAATGCCCCATTCCCAACAATATAGCCTTCTTCCCATTTCTCAGCTGGCTTCGTACTCCATACACCTTTATTTGGAAAATCAGTCAATCTAACCGCTCCTTTTTTGTAACCGCTTAATTTCCATCGCATTATAGCATACTATTTCTGGTCTATATAGCTAATTTTATTATACCTCTGATCTAAAGAGATTCAAATTGTACTAAAAATTCTCCAAAATTACAGCAAGTGATTTGTTAAATATGTACTATACCCATTGTTTATATTTTTAAAAAAAAGCTTATACTATTTCTATTTTAACTCTATCCGATTTTCATCCTAATGATATAAAGTGTCTCTAAAAATAGCATTTATTCATTTTAAATGTACTTCATATAATCGTAAAAAGGCTAGGACAAGAGTCCTAGCCTTTTTGCTCAATTAAATTATTCTGTCGCTGATTGTGTATCTTCAGATGGCATTGTCTCCGTTTGTGTTGAATTTTTTAAAGTCTGATTTAATTCTCTTACTTGTCCACCAACATTTTTTGTTCCTGCATATGATTCAATCAAACCTGTTAGGTCTAGTCCAACAGCATCTTTAAAAGCCTCTTGTGATGATGCTAGTGTGTTCAATGCCGTATTGGTCAATGATGACGCACCTTTTCCATTACCACTGTCCACGATAGTAATTTTATCAATATTTCCTAACGGTTCAGATGCGGCACGGATCATTTCAGGATACGCTTCGATCATCAATGTAGCGATGGCTTCTTGTCCGTATTCTTTCAAAGCTTTCGCAAGAGCTGTTTTACTTTCAGCTTCGGCTTTACCGACTTCACGGATACTTTCTGCTTTTGCCTTACCGTTCAATTCAATTTCTTTAGCACGCGCTTCAGATTCAGCGATGGCTTTTGATTTATTCGCTTCAGACTCTTGTTCGATAGCATAACGCTCAGCATCAGCTTTTTTACGAACAGAAGCGTCATATTCACGTTCTTTCTTGATTGTTTCTTTTTCTTGTAATTCAATTTGTTTCTCACGTTCGATAATCTGAGCATTCCCTTGTTCAATAATTACTTGTTTTCTTAGCTTAGCTTTTTCTAATTCATATGCACTTTCAGCTTGCGCTGTCGCAACATTCTCTTGGCGTTTGAATTCAGCAATACGTAAGCTTTTATCTTTTTCAGATTCAGCTGTTTCTGTTTGACGTTGTAATTCTGCCTTTTTCGATTGTTGCTCAGCTAAGGCACGTTCAATACGTGTTTCTTTGTCCGCTCTAGCAGACTGGATATCCGCATCACGTCTTACTTCAGCGATACGTCCTTGACCAAGTGAATCAAGATAACCGTTTTTATCGGTTACTTCTTTCAAGGTAAACGAAACAATCGTTAAGCCCATTTTTGCTAAATCGACTGAAGCGACTTTCTGTACATCTTGACTGAAGCGATCTCGGTTTTGATAAATCTCTTCAACCGTCAGTGAACCCAAGATTGAACGCAAGTGACCTTCTAAAACTTCACGTGCTTCATTTTCTAGATCTTCTGTTGCTTTACCAAGATACTGTTCAGCAGCGGTAGCGATATCTTCAGTTGTTGAACCAACTTTGATGATAACAGTCCCGTCTGCAGTAACAGGTACCCCTTCTTTTGTATAAACATCAGGTGTACTCACTTTTAGTTTGGAAGATAATAGCGATAATGTTCTAGCAGATTGAATAACCGGTAGGACGAACGAGCCGCCCCCACTAACAATCTTCATTTTATTATTTGTATTGGGATCTGTGTAGACATTTTTATTTCCAAGTGCCGTACCACTGATAATCAACGCAATATCCGGTGAGGCAATGCGGTAGCGACTAACGAGTAAAATAATAATCAATAATGCGATGGCAACAATGCCGATAAGTCCAAAAAGTCGTGTATCCATGAAGAAGTTCCTACTTTCGTTTTCTATTTTTTGTATTTGGATTCCATGTTGGTTGTTGCTCTTTTGCTGCTTGAATAGCATTGGTATACGGTAAAACATAAAGCATTGAATCTTTCACATCCATGACTAAAATATTTGTACCCTGTTCAATAAAGGTCACGGGCTCACTACTGTTTTCGTAAATCTTCGCCATTCTATTGATTTTGGTAAAACCGGTGTACATCAGTACTTCTCCCACACCATCCGCCGTGATCGAAATGGACACGGTTCCTTCTTTACCTTCTAGTTGATGAATCGACGTAGCACTTGAGTTTTCCGAACGGCTTCGGAAAGGGATAATCACGAATATGTTAAGTAAGACTACGCCAATGACCACAGTGATGAATAAAAATGTGAATAGCCCAACAGAAATAGAATCATTTTCTGGCAAACGATCATTAATGATGTATCCGATGAAGACTGCTATCATGATACTGACAAATAAATCACTGATATCAAAAAAACCAATCGTTAAAATATCTCTCAAAGGCAACATAAGTAACGCTAGAATCAAGAACGTGACAAAAGCAATTTGCATATATGTTTGGTTGGATAGAATTGTTTCAATCAAATGGTATGCATCCTCCTCTCTATTTTTTATCCCATACTTTTTTTCACAAAATACAATCACTATTTTTCCTTACAAGAACAATTCATTTTATGCTTCTTACACTAGCCTGATTCGTAAGGTGGTTTTTTCTAACTCGATATGTATACCAACCTTTCGATCAAAAGCAGAAAAAAGTGGTTGTTCGTTGAGCAATCACCAGTTATTCAATGATACTATTTTGTTAAATAAGTACAAGATTAGCACTATTATACCCTATATCCATCTACTTTATACGCCTATTTTGAAAAAACCGCTTGAAATTGATGCTTTTTCACCAAGACAACCGAATAGTAAATGAACAAGCATATCGTACCATGAAGATAGAAAAAAGCCTATAGAATGTTACAAAACATTTCATTCATATTTCAAAAAGTTTACCAACAAGAACAGTTAGCTTAAGGCATCCTACCTAATTTACTCAACAGTCCTATTTTGAATACGTTAACATTTCTGTTAGTGTGAACAGGTATCCTTTTCCGCCTAAATCAAGTTGACAAAGGAGGTTATCCCTATATGCAAATGATTAGAATCATCACTTTGCTAACCAATTTATTCTACGCTCTTTTGATCGTATCTGGTTACATCATTAAAAGAAGTTTGATTAAGATTTTAGAAAAGAGTGATGCTTTAAAATCTGAACAAATTTTACACTTACGGATCATAGTGAACACGGTCTACTATACTTTTGCGCTAATTGTTTTAGCGATGGGCTTATATCCATACCTCGTTGCTTTTTTTAGATAGTCAATCAAAATAGGGTATCGTCAAAAGACGATACCCTATTTCTTTATTTTTTTGAAACTTTCTTCTGTCGAATTCGCTTATTTGGGTTCATCTTAACCATGATCCAACAAACTACGACAGCTTCTGCTACGACGTAAGAAGACCAGACACCCGTCATACCATATAAATAACTCAGCAATAAAACAACGGGTATAATGATGAATCCCCCTCTAAGAAGGGAAAAGAATAAAGCTAGTCTCGGTTGATCAGTTGCACTAAAATAAGTCGTCAAAATCGTATTGGCACCCGCAAAAAAGAAACCGATAAAGTAAACCAACAGACCGATGATCGCCATTTCTTTAACATGAGGATTTTGATCACTATTAAAAGCAAACACAATACCTTCTCTAAATACAAATGTTGATGCGTAAATCAGTGTACTAATAGAGAGCGCTGTGGCTATCGCTAATGTGAGGACATGTTTCATCTTACTAAGATCTTTCAGTCCATAACTATCGCTTAGAAGCGGCTGTGCACCTTGTGCGACTCCAGTAAACAAAGACAATACAACAAAGGAGATATTTGCAACAATCCCATACGCTGCTAACCCTAGATTACCTTCGAGATTGAAGATGATTGTATTGAATGAGAACATAACGATTGCTGCCGCTATTTCGTTGATAAATCCGGCAGCACCCAAATAACAGATGTCTTGTATTACTTTTAGCTGTATACCTTGAAACACAAACTTCAACTGATTCGCAGGTCGTCTAAAATGAATGCTCAAAATAGCTAAGCTACTGATAGGTGCAATGCTCGTCGCTAATGCTGCCCCAAACATTCCCATATTTAATGGAAAGATAAAAATATAATCCAATACAATATTCAAAAGACTCCCAATCAACATACCGTACATGGCTAACGACGGATCCCCATCGTTTCTGATAAAAGACTGCATCGCATTATTGATAATAAAGAATGGAGAGAAGAAGAGCAGTGTTCTCAAGTAAATCGAGGTATTGGCAAAAGTTTCATTATTCGCACCGAGCATGCGTGCAATAGTATCTGCACCTACTAAACCAATAATCGAAAAAAGTACCCCGACAATCAACCCAAATAATAGCGACTGCGTATAAACACTTCTTGCTTCTTTTATCTTTTGTTGCGCATTCAATATACTAAAGCGCGAAGCGCCTCCGAGACCCAGCATTAAGCCAATACCGTGAATCACTCCGTACGCTGGAATACTCAAGTTTAACGAAGCAATCCCGTTAGATCCTAGCGCTTGCGCGATAAAAAAGGTATCCGCTAAAATATATAAGGATATGCCGATCATCCCTAAAACATTCAAACTCACATACTTAAAAAACAATTTATTGGTATTCATTTAAACCCTCCGCATTTCGGTCTTATTCATAAAGACCCATGCTTTCTACTTATAATAAAAAGCTGCACCTTTTTCAAGATGCAACTTCCCAAGTATACGATATTTTATTATGTTCCGCTAACTAATCTAGATCTTAATTTATTTGAGAAGAGTTCTACCAATAGAATCAAGACGACTAACCCGATTAAAATAGAGCCAACTTCATTCCAGCGATAAGATCTCATTGCGAAGATCAGTGGTGCACCGATACCACCGGCTCCAACTAATCCTAAGATTGTCGCATCACGCAAGTTCATATCGAAACGATAAATCGTTGTTGATAAGAAACTTGAAAATAATTGCGGTAAAATGCCATAACGAATCTTTTGATACGTCGTACAACCCATTGAAGTCATCGCTTCTAATATTCCGCGATCTAAGTTTTCAATAACATCTACATACAATCTAGAAATCATACCAATCGATGTGATGGACATCGTCAATACCCCTGCATAAGCCCCTGGACCTGTTACACGGATAAACATGATTCCGTAGACCAATGATGGAATCGTACGAATGAAGATAACAAAAAGTCTTGTGATGTATGCAACGGGTGGTTTTACAACACTCGGTGCCATTAAGAAAGAAATCGGAATCGCAAGTATTGAACCAAAAACCGTTCCTAACAATGCAATAGCAATTGTTTCATAAAGTAGGTACGGTACACCTTGGCTAGAAAAATCAAATAAGAATTCCAAATCAGGCGTTAAAATTCCGGATACGATATTACGTGCTAGACCTGTTCCTTTTTCATCAAAGCCAGTGATATCTACACCTAAAAATGACCAGATCAGAAGAGCTAGTATGATCGTTGTTAAGACAGCGAAGTACATTTTACGGTTTGGTGCTTTATTATATTGCAGTTTTACTGCTTCATTCATGTATACTCTTCCTCTCTATGATAATTGGCGTCTGAAATATTCACTGACTCGTTCAATGATGAACACTACGATCATCAACACAAGCAAGACCATTCCGACACTTGGATAATCTCTCCATCCTAAACGTTCGTTTAGAACTAATCCTATCCCACCAGCACCAACATAACCTAAAATAGCTGCATATCTTACATTACCTTCGAATGCATATAAAGATACAGAAAGATATGTGGGTAAAACTTCTGGTATAATGGCATATCTGAACGCCTCTACTTTAGTCAATCCCATAGACTCATGTGCTTCAAAAGCACCCATATCCACATTTTCAATGTGCTCATACATTAATTTCCCAACATAAGAAGCTGTAAAAACAAAGATCGATAACATCCCTGCCATCGTTCCAAGTCCGAATAAGAACGTGAAAATCAACGCTAGCAC
Organism: Marinilactibacillus kalidii; assembly: GCF_017599325.1. Classification (GTDB taxonomy): domain Bacteria; phylum Bacillota; class Bacilli; order Lactobacillales; family Carnobacteriaceae_A; genus Marinilactibacillus; species Marinilactibacillus kalidii. Next base: position 111,230 of record NZ_JAGFVM010000022.1, read on the forward strand.
TAATGTAGGAAGAGTTCTCAAAATACTTAAAAAGAATTTGAAGAATCCGTTCACGAATACATTTTTAATAATATTGCTCGAAGATAATAACGCTAATGGTATAGCTACTAATGCACCTGCTAAGGAACCTAATAAAGACATCTGAATCGTATCAAACAGCGGTCCCCAAATGCTTGAAATAAATTTGAAGTTTGGTGGGATCATGCCGATAATAATAACAAAAAACTGGTGTCCACGTGAAAGTAATAAAGATAGATCGGCACCTGTTGTTCTAAACGAAGCATAAGTCGCAACAAGTACAAGTAAAAGAACGATCGGTGTTCTAGAAGCTCTTTGCTTCACCGTTTTACCATTTTCTAATGTGTAAGTTTTCGGTTTGAAAATCTTGTCGTAAAATGTCTCTTCCAATGTCTTCCCTCCTTACACTTCTGCTTCTTCAGGATCATCCATATGTGGGACTTCCGTTATACTACCGTAAATATTATTCAACACATCTTGTGTTACGTCTTCTGACTTACCGTCGTAGACGATTTCTCCTTTACGCACGCCAATTACACGGTCTGCATATTCTAACGCTAGTTCAACATGGTGAATATTGATCAGAATCGACATATCCATTTCTTGATTGATACGTTTGAAATCATCCATTACAACTTTAGCCGTTACCGGATCAAGAGAAGCTACAGGCTCATCTGCTAGGATAATCGAAGGATTTTGTGCCAGTGTACGCGCTAAGGCAACACGTTGTTGCTGTCCACCAGACAATTGGTCTACACGGTTGTAGGCTTTATCTAAAATGCCTACTTTATCCAATGCCTCAAGTGCTGCCACTTTTTTATCTTTAGGGAATAAGCCTAAAGTCTTTCTCCAAAAAGAAAGTTCGGGTACAGATGAAACAAGTACATTGTTCAATACAGTCGTTCTCGTTACAAGGTTGAACGATTGGAAGATCATGCCGATTTTGCGACGAAAAGCTCTTACTTGCTTTCCTTTTAACTGACTGACATTGACACCATCTACGTTCAGTGTTCCTTCATTGATCTCATGCATACGATTGATACAACGGATCAAGGTAGATTTACCAGCTCCTGACAAACCAATAATTGCGACAAATTCACCTTGTTCAATTTCCAGATTCACGTTACTTAATGCAGTAACCCCATTTGGATAGGTTTTATTTACATTAATAAATTCAATCATAATTCACGTTGTCCTTTCTAAGACATACTCAAAAAGAAAGCCAGGAGAGAGAGTCTCCTAGCTTGATCTTTTGTTGTTGAGTATTAAGTTTGTTTGGTTGGTTAAATTAGTTTGTTAAGTTTCTAAGAATTTCTTGCGCTTCACGTTCAACGTCATAATCTGAACTTTCAGATTTTTCGTAGCCTTCGTGAGAGTAGATAGCGATGATTTCTTTTCCTTCATCTGTTCCAGCAATATTGATAAACGATTCTTGTAAAGCTGCTTTCAAATCGTCAGTCATGATATCAGAATTTTTGCTAACACTGATTGTATCATTGTAGATACCAGGCGTTACACCAATAACATCAGTCGAATCCCAAATCGTATCTTCTCCGCCGAAAGTACCTTCCCAATCTTCAGTATAATCACGACGAGCATCAGCGTACATTACTGCAACATCCGCTTGTTCAGTTGCTAAACGAGAGACAGAAGTTCCGTAAGAATCTGCTTGAGAAACTTGGCTTAAATCAGATAGAGATTTATCATAATTTTCTTGCATCCAGATTGTCGGATAGATGTAACCAGCTGAAGAAGAAGAACTCATTACACTCCAAGAAGCCGAATCTAGGTCTTCCCAAGTCAATTCTTCACCATTATTTACTTTGTCTGCTAGTTCGCGACCTTTTTCAGATGGTCCCGCAACTAAAATCGAACGGTAGTAAGTTACTTGTTCGTCCGTTGGTTCAGTTGGTTTATTTGCATTCCATTCAGCAGGATCTTCAGAATCATTTGTTAGACCAGCACGTGTTGATGTTAAAATAACGTCTGCGCCATCGTCATAAAGGACATATGTTCCGCCTGGTAAGAATCCGACATCTACAGAACCTGCAGACATTGCTTCTCCAACCGCTTCATAGTCAGTACCGACATCGATTTTTACTTGTTCAACATCGAAGCCTTGTTCTGCTAACTCGTCTTTCAAGATATTTTCAAGTGGTTTTGTTGCTGCTACGATTTCTTCTGGGTCACGTGAAGGAACGAATTGAACAGATAATTCTTCAATCGCTACGTTACCGTCTTCATTTGTTTCTGGTGAAGCTGAATCGTCGCTTCCGTTACCACATGCTGCTAGTACAAGCGTTGATGCAAAAGTGATTCCTAAACCTTTTAACCATTTATTAGACAAAATTCTTCCTCCTAATTTTAACTAAGTACATCTTTATAGATTGTTTGAATCTGAATATTTCATTTCCATTTAGAATAGTAACATTCGATAATACAAAAGTCTACTCTATTTTGCGACATAATCAGATTTTTTTAATGTCAAAAGACGAACATTAACACTTCGGGTTATGACAAACTACAGTAATTTGTTTATTGTCTTTTTCCTATGTATTAAGTATAACGGTTATTTCCGATCATCATCTATCAAATTTGTGTAAAGATTACGTAAAAGGGAATCACTGTGATTTGCAAATTATTTCTGGCTTCAGTAATATTAAAAAAGGAAATATTCATTTTTGAAAAAGAAAGGACCCTTTATTTTTATGATCAAAGAATTTAAAGAATTTATTGCTAGAGGAAATGTATTAGATCTTGCCATCGGTTTAGTAATGGGATCTGCTTTTACTGCAATTGTTAGTTCCCTTGTTGAGTTTATTCTCACCCCCATTATTGTCGCGTTAACCGGAGAAGCCAAGATTGAAGACTTATCTATCAAGATTGGAACAGCTACATTAAAATATGGAGAATTCTTACAAGCCGTACTTAATTTCTTCTTGATTGCACTCGTTCTCTTCTTCATAATCAAATTCATCAACACTTTGACACGCAAAAACAAGCCGGAACCAGAAGAAACACCTGTTGAGGCACCGACTGTAGAAGATTATTTGGAAGAAATCAGAGATTTATTAGCTAAAAAAGATGTAGAATAGAAGTAGATAGCAGTCCTCTAGCTAAAGTTAGAGGGCTGTTTTTAATATTTAAAGAGTTTCTCAAACTGAAGTGCTGATGACTCATCTACAGTAAAAACTGTATTCGTATCTTTACTGTTCATCAATAAAAGTTCTTCTGGATCCGTTTCGTCCCACCAAGCGTACAATTCTCGTTCCACGCCATTCTTTTGTACTGCTAGGATATGATAATCTGGCGCTTCAATATCTACTACACCTTCTCTTCTTTCTGCAGATAAAAGAATCTCGCTGGCTATTTCAATTCCAGGTTCTCTTTCAATTTCTAAAAAGAAATCTTCATTGATTCCACCAAATCCTTCTGCTGTAGACATATTAAAGTCACTCAAGTTGTCATCGACTAGAACAGTGTCTTCATCACCTTCTGAAGAGTCTACCTTTGTACAGCCTGCCAATAAAAATCCCGCTACCAATAACGTCCAATATTTCAATTTACCATATCCTTCTCAATGAAACTTTGATTACTTGCTTTTATTTTATTAGTTCTTCAAATTGACGTGCGGATTCGCCCTCAAATGTATAGATCGTATGCGTATCTTCCCAATCCATCAGCGTAAGATTGTCCGAATCGTCATCTTCCCACCAAATAGAATACGTATCTCTTTGATCTGCCTCACGTTCAACAATCATCTTATAATTTGGATCTACTATGTTGACTGCCCCATCCGTCTTATCTGCATTATTCAGCATATCTTGAATGATTGCTAAAACTTTTTCATCCGATGAGTCAAAATCAACTGTTTGAGCGCCATTATCTGTTTCAGATAAGACAATACTCTTTACCTCACTTACAGTTTCTGCTGATTCAGTTACCTTATCCTCTTCTACTTCTTTACTACTACATCCCATTAATAGTATCGGTAAAAAAAGCCATTTTACACAGTTCATCACTGTATCCTCCGTATGTAAATATGATTGTTTCTATCGTTTAGTTGATTATACTCAATGACCATTCAGAAGTCACTTTACACCCCAGACAAAAAAAGAACCCTCAATTGAAGGTTCTTCGTCATTCTATTCAACATCTGTGTTTCTAATAACGACAGCAGCGCCCATTCCGCCACCAATACAGAGTGACGCAATACCGTATTTTAGTCCTTTGCGTTTTAACGTATAGAGTAACGTCACTAAAATGCGGTTTCCGCTTGCACCGATTGGGTGACCTAAAGAAATAGCACCACCATGAATATTCGTTTTTTCTTTCAACACTTCTTTATCTACGCCGAATGCTTCAGATAATTCATGCACGACCGCAAGACTTTGAGAGGCAAAGGCTTCGTTCAGCTCAAACATATCAATATCTTCAAATGATAGTCCGGATTTTTTCAGTGCTTGTTTAACTGCCGGGACTGGTCCCATGCCCATTACGGAAGGGTCCACCCCGCCTTGACCAATCGCTACGATTTCAGCCAATGGTTTCAAGTCGTTTTCATTGAGATAGGTTTCTCCTACAATCAATGTTGCACTCGCACCGTCATTCAATCCTGATGCATTCGCTGCTGTCACTGAGCCATCCTTTTTGAAGGCTGGTCTAAGAGACTGCACCTTCTCAAGATTCGCTTTACGATTAGGATATTCGTCCGTATCGACCATCATCTCTTGCTTACGTCTATTTGTCCATTTAACGGGCGTGATTTCTTCTTGAAATAGTCCTTCATCCAATGCTGTTATTGCTTTTTGTTGTGAGTCAAAGGCAAAATCATCCTGGTCTTCACGCGTGATTCCGTATTGTTCAGCAATGTTTTCGGCTGTTACACCCATATGATACCCTTCAAATGCATCTGTTAAACCATCGTGGACCATATGATCCAAAGTCTGAAAGTTCCCCATTTTAATGCCATCGCGTGTACGACCAGGCAATAAGTAAGGTGCTTGACTCATCGATTCTGTTCCACCGGCTATCACTGCTTCATATTCTTCTGCACGAATACCCACAAAGGCGTTCATGACTGTTTTTAGTCCACTCCCACAGACCATGTTGGTTCCGTAAGCAGGAATGGTGTTAGACAGACCTGCCTTAATCGCTGCTTGTCTTGCCACACCTTGCCCTTGACCAGCCGATAAGACGTTGCCTAACGATACTTCATCAATATCACTAGGATTAATTCCACTTTGCGTTAATACGCCTTCAATGGCTGTTTTTCCTAGATCTGAAGCCGAGACATCTTTTAATGCACCAAGAAAAGAACCGATTGGTGTTCGCTTCGCACCTGCTATATAAACTTTTTGCATAAGGAACGTACTCCTCCATTTAGAGACAGTTCTTTTCTCTCAAACTGTCCGTTTATTTTATTCCATATTGACGAATATTATCTTGTACACCTTTAAGAACAACTGAACCCGTTGACGTTTCCTCAAAATCTAATGCGACATCTGTCCCATCTTTCGGAAGAGACTGTTGTAAGATTGCTTCATACTCTTCAATCGTCAATTCACGACGATTACTCAATAGTGATTCATGTGCTTCTTTCATCATATGTGATTTGTATCCTGGTTTGACTTTGCCACTGAAGAATTCTCCAACTGCTCCTGAACCATAGCTGAACAAGCCAATACGAGCGTTTTCTGGAAGCTCTGGGCCTTGTTCTAGTAAAGATAACAGGCTTAGATAAAGAGAACCTGTATAAATATTTCCAACGGCTTTGTTGTAAGAGATACTTGGCTCATAATACCCCATCAGACGAGCAGTATCTTCTTCAGAAGCCTGTTCAGTTAACGCTTTTAATGCTTTTTTACCCATTTTCGTATAAGGAACATGGAAACAGAGTGCTTCAAAGTCACTTAAATCACGATGCGTTCTCTGTTTATACTCTCCCCAAACATCCGTCAGGAAGTTCAAGTAGGCTTGATTCGAAAATTTACCGTCAACAAGCGCATAATCTGAATGCAATGGACGCCAGAAATCTGAGATATCTTCTGACATCGAAACGCTGTCTGCATCAAGCGCTAAAATACGAGGATTAGCAGATAAGACGATTGCGACAGCCCCTGCACCTTGCGTTGGTTCTCCACCTGTATTTAAACCATATTTTGCAATATCTGTTCCTAATACAAGAACTTTACGATCAGGATGTAGTGATATGTGACCCATTGCCATCGTGATAGCTGCTGTTGCACTGTAACAAGCTTGTTTCAATTCTACCGAGCGTGCGTACTTCTGAATGCCCGCTAAATGGTGCACCCATACAGCACCGGATTTAGAATGATCCACACCTGATTCTGTCCCTAACAACACAAAATCAATCGCTTCTTTATCTTCATCATCCAGTACTTCAAGTGCTGCGTTGGCAGCCATTGAGACGGCATCTTGAGATAAAGGTGCTACAGCCATTTTTTCTTGACCAATGCCGATCGTATACTTAGCCGGCTCAACCCCTCTAGCTTCAGCTAATTTTTCCATATCTATAAAGACTTCGGGGGTATAAAAGCCTATTTTGTCTATTCCGATTTCCAAACGATCGTCCTCCTGTATTTTGCTTTTTAAAAGCATCCCAATTCTTATCTTATATTCATTATAAATGACCTTCTTAAAAAAAGAGTTAAGAATGATAAAGCGCATCATTTATCGAGTGGTCAACTTCCATCAGTTAAGTTTCCGCATTGTAATCGTAACATAGGAATCGCCTCTAATTAGTCTATTATGCTCAAATTCGTTTAAAAATATCGACTGACTTTCACGTAATAGCCTGACTACTCCGGCAATCAACCATTACAGATAACAGTTAACGTAAAAAAAAACCTTCTCAATGGAAGGTTTTAAACGCACTATTTATTTTTGATCATACATATCTTTTTTGACTTTCAAAAAGTACACGAGCGTACCTGTAGCGTAGCCTACCAAACTTCCAACCACTGTACCCAATAGGAATCGATCAATATACAATCCAACAAGAACACCTAACAAGCAACCGACGATCATTCCAAAAGGCATCAAAAAATTCGCATATCCATTCTCTTTCGTAGGCATCATTCCGATTCACTCCTCGCTCTTTTCTTCATGGCTAGCTTACAACAAGCGCACTTTTGACGCAATATCTATTTCGTTCATTTTACTCGATAAACATCTAAATAAACGAATGAACCCATTAAATCATTTATACGTTGGCTAAAAAAGGGATAATGATATGATTGGCTACTCCCATAATCATTGCACTCCAAACGGCAACTAAGCCAATTTGCCATAACACCCGACGCTCTTTTGGTAGTTTGAAATAATAAATCGTTCCAGCTAAAGCGCCTATAATAAATAGTATCGCTATAGGAAAATAAGGCAATGGAATAATCAGTATCATTGTCTCAGCTGTTAGATCATACACAGTCACCAATCCCAAAGCCAAAACTGTCAGTACAAGTTTCACACGGCTCTTTGTAGTCGACATCTGTTTCGTATATATTCTTTTTTTCAACACTGTAAAAATGATGAGTGTGGCTACTGTAATCACTATTGACTGAATCAACATACTTCGGATATTGATACTATTCGCAGCCGTGGCGAATAAGAAGAATAGATATGTGCTTGTTACGATTCCAAAAATTTTCAGCACTTCAAGCCATTTATTTTCCAAAGAAGCAAGTAATTCATCCGCTGAAGTACGAGGATTTTTTCCAAAGTAATCTTCAGCCGATACCCCTCTTTTTTGCGCATCCAGTATATCTTCTCGCACTTCGTATAAAAAATCCTCAACTTCAGATTCACTCTTAAGCCAACTACCATATCGAATGTACGCTGCTAACTTTTGGTAGTATTCTTTATTTTCTATGTACAACTGATGACCGGCATTTTGGATATTGTTCATTCGTCTATCCCTTCCTCATTGAATTTTGCTCTAAATATAGTTGACTATTCCAATAACCCAAAGTCCCCAAACCAAACTCATAATAATTAGCCAATCTACCCTACTTTTATTTTTTTCCATCACTCGAAGTAGCGTCACTGCTAAAGCACTGAGGAACGCAATAGCCATGTAAACATTAAAAGAAAAGCAGATTGTCCATGTAAGAAATGTTAATTGTTCTCTTACAATACTCCAGATTGCAAAAAATAAAACAGATAAAACGATCAAAAAAGTCATTTTCAAAGCTTCATTTACTTCGCTAAAGATTTCCCATTGTTTAAACTTCTTAAAGATTTCCAAACCAAGTGCTATATAGATTGTTTGCATAATCAAACCAAAAACGTCGATTCTAAAATCGTTAAATGCAAAGTTCAATAGTATTATGATAAGTATAAAAATACCGACTATTTTAAAAATCTCTTGCGGTCTATGCGCTAACTTTGACAGAAAATGATCAGCGAATACTTTCGGTTGATGATTTACATAATCGTCAACCGTCAAACCATTTTCTTGTGCTTTAATGACTTCATGCAGAAAATCATTTAGTCGCGTTTCTAATTCCAAGGGACTTTTCATTGTATTTCCGTATTGAATATAATGTTCGATTTTGTCAAATTGCTGTTGATTTTCATCCGTCAACTTTTTCTTAAGTACTTGATTTTCTTCATGAATCTCCGTATGTTTCACTACATCGCCTCCTGAATTAATTTAAATAATGGAATAACCCGATACCTACTGTACCCCATATAAAGAGAAGTTGGAGTAGCCAATATTTTTTTTCGTTCCTCGGTATCAAAAAAAATTGCCAAGTAGTTACGATTACAACTATGATACTAACTCCCCAAGAAACCCAAAGCGGCACCGTGACCAACAACTGAAACGGGAAGCCAACAACTTCAACAAAGACTCCAAGTATAAAGATCGCTGAAAAAAGAAAAACAAAAAACAATGCATTTCTCCATTTTGAAGCGTTTTTTTTGAAACTCTCTGTTTCTAGTGATTTGAATATAATCAAAATCCCTAAATAAATAAAAAGGCTTCTTGATAAAAGCGACACTAAATCGATTATCGTACTCTTGGTAATTAGGTGATCTAGTGAACTTATCACGACCGAAAAAACTACTACATATAAAAATAGTTTAACCTGATCCATCCAGTTACGTGATGTATTCGAGAGAATTTGATCTGCATATGACTTTGGATCTTTTCCAAAGTATTCTTCTGCTGAAACATTTTCTTCTTGCGCACTAAGTAAATCTTGGAGGATCTCTATCAATATCTCTTCCATCTGTTTTTCACTCTTAAGACTTGTTTTAAGGCGTAGATAAATCAGAAGTTCTTCGTAATACTCTTTATTCTCTGAATTCAGTTCTTCTCTTAGATCATTATTTTGTTGGATCAGCAATTTTGTATTGTTCATTCGACTTCCTCCTTTAATCGATTAAATGATGGACACTCGTTTCTAGTTCGCGCCAGCTTTGAACGAAGGACTCACAGTAGTCTCTTCCTTTGTCAGTGATTTGATAGTACTTGCGGTCAGGTCCATCAGGCGAAGGCTTCTTGACACTTGTCGTCAATTCATTTTTTTCAAGCTTTTGTAAAATAGGATAGACCGTCCCTCCGACAATATCCTCAAACCCAGATTGTTTGAGTTGCTGGACAAGCTCGTAGCCATAAACTTCTTTCTTTTTAATAATCAATAAAATGCAGCCTTCAAGGACACCTTTTAACAATTGCGTTTTCTTCACCATTTCACCTCTGTGCTAAATCATCTCCACTAGATTGCATGACCAACTAGTTAAGTTTATACTATATTAAACCTACTAGGTTGTAAAGCATACTAGCAAAAAAACTCGAACAAGATTTTTCATCCTTGTTCGAGTTCAACTTTCCATCGTTAAGACACTCTCTTTTTCAGTTGTTTGAATCAAATTGCATAGCGAATCCTATCGTTATTCTGATAGCGATTTTTACGATCTTAAAGAATTTCAATGATTTCTTTTTTACTTGCGGCATTCGCTGGTGCGTAACTGAATACCAAACCAACTAAAGCAGAAACACTGATACAAGTAATGATCGTAAACAAGTCAATTCCTGCTGTAAACGGCAAGAACATCGTTGCGATTGCAGAGAATAACCAGCCAAATAAATAGCCGAGAACGCCCCCAATACTTGTCATCATAACGCCTTCTAGCACAAACTGCGCTCGGATATTTTTCTGAGAAGCCCCAAGTGCGCGGCGAATCCCAATTTCTTTTGTCCGTTCAGAGACAGAAATGTACATCATGTTCATTACACCGATACCTGCGATGAAAAGCGAGATCCCCGCTACACTAGCAATAAACAGCGTAATCCCTCTCAGCACTTTAGACAAACCGTCATCCAATGCGGACATATCAAAGTATTCATAAGTCCCCATGTTGCGCATCGTCCCATTTTCTTCCAAGAACGCCGTACTTTCGTCAGCTACTTCTGACGGAAGATAGCCTCTATCAACGGTAATGCTGATTTGGTTACCTATCGAATCTTGATCATTGTATCGTTTGTAGCTATTTAATGGGATCTCTACTTCTTCAGACATAAATTCAGAGAACAAACCTGAAGCATCAATGTCTTCTTCATAAATACCTACAATCGTGTAAAGTTGATTACCCAACGAGATACCTTTCCCGATTGCTTCATCCTCAGATTCGTAGACATCTTGAACAAGCGAATACGGTACAACGGTCACTCTATTTTCTCTATGATTATCAATCTCGTCCAATGCTCTTCCAGCTAAAACTGGTCTTCCTTGTTCCTCTGTCAAAGTAGCATCTACATAACTTTCTTCCCCATCGATCATCGTATCTAACGATACAAATTCGTAGTCATTTCCAACAACTTCTACATTGTTTACACCAGGCATGTAGCGGATCGTTTGTAGATCCATTTCAGAAAATAATGGCTCATTCGTTTCAAACATCCACTCTGGATCATCTGACTGGAATTGGATATTCACAGTCAATAGTTCACCTTCATCAGGATTAAGCGATTCGAGAACATAATTCTCAAATCCTCTACCGATAGACATGATCGTACTAACTGCTGCGATCCCTATGACAATACCAATCATCGTCAGAAAGCTTCGTTTTTTATTTTTGAGCAATGCATTCCATGCGCCTTTAAAAAATACTATAGGATTCATTTGCCTACCTCACTTCTTCGGTTAGTACGCCATCCTGCATATGAACGACTCTGTTGCAGTAATGAACCGTAGAAGGATCATGTGTGACTAAAATGATTGTCACACCTTCTTCTTCGTTTAACGTCTTAAATACATTCATAATATCACTGGATGTCTGCGTATCAAGTGCTCCAGTCGGTTCATCGGCTAGAATAAAATCTGGATCATTAATAATCGCGCGCGCAATCGCCGCTCTTTGTTGCTGACCCCCAGATAGCTGTTTGGGATATTTTTTCCCTTTATCCCCTATCCCTAGCTTTTCGAGAAGACTTTGTACTTTTTCTTTTGTCTGGCGATAGTTCCAGCCGTCATAAAGTAATGGAAGTTCGACATTTTCTTCAATCGTCAACGTCTCAATCAAGTTGAACTGCTGAAACACGAAGCCTACACGTTGGTTGCGGAGCTTGGATAAATCCGCATCCCCCTTTGACGTCACGACTTCGCCATCAAGATGGTAGTCGCCCAAATAATGACGGTCCACAAAGCCAATCAAGTTCAATAAAGTTGATTTACCTGAACCAGAAGGTCCCATAATGGCTAGAAAGTCTTTTTTTCTCACTTCTAGATCAACGTCTTTCAACACAGGTATCCAATTGTTATCTGCTTTATAGGCTTTCCGAATTTTTTCTAACTTAATCATAAAACACCACTACTTCATCGCCATCAGCAAGATCCATATCCGGATCCATAATGACTTCTTCATCAATTTCTAAACCAGACTCAAGCACATACAAGTTTCCATCATCTGTGACCTGTACTTCGCGACGCTCTACTACGCCATCTTTATTGACGAATACAATAGTAGTACCATCTTCCTCTTTTATAACTACATTCTGTGGAAGATAAAGGGTCTCTTCTTTTACTCCGACCTGTACAGAAAATCCATATTGAATAGACTCTTCAGGAATTACTGTAAAAGGATATCTCGAAGATGACGTGTCCCCTTCAGCACTTGCTTGCATCGGCAACGCACTCACATTCGTGATTTTACCTTTTACGATTCTGTCAGATGTGATTGGACTGATTTCAACAGCATCTTCGACCACAATTTTATCGTAGTCATATTCCGAAACAGATGCATCGATTTTTTGCTCTTTCGACATTAAACGGAGAACGGGTTGTTCACTCGCTTGGATACTTGAAATATTCGTTTGCATCAATTCCACGATTCCTGAGAATTTCGCTTTTATAGTCGTCGTAATCCCACTGCGTAGTTTTTCGATCTCAAATGTAATATCTTCCATCTGCTCATTCAAATCTCTTATCGACATCTCTGCACTATCAATGGTCGCTTCAGCTTCTGCTTTCTCTGACTCATAACTCATTAAATCATTCTGCGCTGCATCCATTTCCGTATTCATTGCGAAACCTTCACTATCTTGATCTACTGGTTCTTGCCCTGTAGATTCGATTGTACGGTTACTTTTAGCGATATTTGCATTCGCAGATTCTAAGGCTTTTTTTGCATTTGCTAACTCTGTCTCAGCTTCAGAACGCCTTTTTTCTAAGCGACTATATTGACGGTTCTGCTCATCCAACAACTGTTGGTTTTCTTCATTTGTGTATGTAAATAATTCCGTGCTCTCTTCTACTTCTTGGCCATTTTCAACTAGCAACTCTCCAATTACACCATTTGATTCATTATAATATTCTTCTTGTATTTCTGATGCTTGAACAATCCCGTCGAACAAGACCGGATCTTCTTCTCTAACGGTATACACAGAGTAAGAGACCTCTGGTTCACTGCCGCTTCCAATAGCAGCTCCCTGAAAAGCCTTAAAGATGAAAAAGATAGCAACCAATACGACAATGATTCCTACTGCGATAAGACCCTTTTTCTCACCGAAACGCGCAAGAAATGAGCGTTTCGATGAAGGGCTAGTTGTTTTTTTCATGTTATTTTCCTTCTTTCTAATAAATTGACATGTTACTGATTAGCACTTGGATAGCAGACAATAAGACAACCCCAATAACAAACCAAGTAATTCTGACAATCATCATTGCTCGCTTCACGTGACGTTCTTTTTCTTCTCCGGAAAAATAGAAGAACAAGAATAAGACAGTAGTGATCAAGCTAGCAATAGCCGCTATAAACAAATTTTCGCCGTATCCAATCTGGTCAATAATAAAGCTCAATACAACACTGACTGCGTTAGACAAAAATAAAGCTGACCAAATGTCATACTTGTATACATGCTCATCTTTTGCGACCCACTGCGTTGGAAATTTTATAAAAACATACTGAAACATTGTCCCGATGAATAAAATCAGCGCACCGACAATGATACCAATCACACCAACGGCTATAATGGAATCGGCACCGAATCCTTCCAGTGGTACTTCGTTAAATACAAATCCTTCAATGATGGCTGACGCAAACACAACGCCTAAATAAATCGCTAACGCTCCCCAAGGGAACGTTTTAGCCTGAGTTTGTTCTACTTTTTCTTCCATGTCCAATCTCATTAGCATTTTTTTGATTGACTGATTAAACGAGGAAATCAGCAACTACTGATTGTAAAGCAATCGATAGTATCGCACCGATAACGAACCAACCTACTCGGACGATCGTAATGGCACGTTTGATATTGCTTTCTTTTTCTTCTCCTGAGAAATAGAAGAATAGGAATAAAGCGGTTGTGATCGCACTGCTTGCTAAATCAAAATAAAGATTTCCTACATATCCTAATTGCTGAACCATGAAAGTGATCACAGCGCCAATCGCGCCTGAATAAAATAGTGCTGACCAAATATCGTATTTATAAACAAAGTTTTCTTTCGCGATCCATTGCGTTGGGAACTTAATAAAAACGTACTGGATAGCTATCAAGATTATCGACCCAATTGCGCCGATTATCAAACCAATAACACCACCAGCTAACATAGAACCTGTATCAATGTCTTCTACCATTAACGAAGTATCAATTGTGAAAAAATTGTAAGCTGCTATACCCAATACAACAACTACATAAACCGCTAATGCACCCCACGGAAACGTTTTACTCTGAGTAACTTCTGTTTCTTCATTCATTAATTATTTTCCTCCAAATTTTATTAAAATTATTTACTGATTATCCCCTCTAATAACCTACCTAATTAATCCTCCTTCATCAAATAAAATCGTATACATTTAAACATACTAGCTAACTATATAGTACTGTTTAACGTTTGTTTTAAACGTTATGTATTTCACTATACAAAGTCGTTAACTATCAAGATTGTACCAAAACCATTTAAAGATCACAACAACTCATTTCACACTTGCTATTTTCAATACCGGAATATTTAAACATTTTCCTACTTCCTTTTTAGAAGTAAAAAACCTGTTAATATTTAGCTATTTTTCTTCGAAGTTTGCATCTTGACCTAAAGCGTTTCAATAACAATCAGATATTGCTATATGCCTGAAGTCATTTTCTATTTTTAAATCCTGTAATCGTTGATTTATAACGTTTCATTTTCGTTCGTAAATATTTTTTCAGTGAGATACTATAATTGAGGATATCTATAATAACTATACCTTTTTAAAACGCTTCTCCATCTAATCCAAAAAACATTCCAACCCCGCTCCCTATTTAATTTATTCGTTAATATTGTACTTAAAAATTGCTTACTGATTTCATTTTTATTCTTGAACTATTATGACAATTTAATGATTTGTTATCTTTTTTTACTGCATAATTTAAAAGTTGTAAGTGCTTCTTGTTTAAAAGTTTGATAACATTCGCTATAATTAAGGGAAAGATACAGTAAGGCAATTAGATATTAGGAGGAAATGACTATGAAATTTATTAAAGGGGCTCTTTTTGGAGCAGCAGTAGCATTACTATTCGCACCTAAAAGTGGTAAAGAAACACGTTCAGACATTTCTAATAAGTTTAACGAGAAAAAAGAAATGGCTAACGACTATGCCGGAATGGCTAAAGTAAAATCAGAAGAAGTTTCACATGCAGCAAGTGAAGCATCAGAAAACATCAAGATTACTTTATCTAAAACTGCACAAGATCTTAAAGAGCAATTACACACAGCATCTGAAGATATTAAATCAGAAGCTATGAGCGCTTCTCAAGATGTTAAAGAAACAACGAAACAAGCTGCAAATGACGTTTCAAAAGAAGTAGATAAAGCTTCTAACAACACAAACAATCATACAAACAACAACATCAACAAATCTCATTAATTTTAAGCATAAAAAAGTGAAGCAGCCAGTCAGGATAGTCTCCTGACTGGCTGCTTTTTTTGGATAAAACTGGTTAAACTTTAGTAGATTGCGCTATACTAGTACACAAACCACTACATACACCCAAAGGAGTAGGCTTATGAACCAGAAGATTGTAGGTATTCTTTTATTTAATGAAGTTGAAGTTTTAGACTTTGCCGGTCCATTCGAAGTTTTTTCGGTAACCCAGCAGGCTTCCAATGATGAAAGACCCTTTAAAGTAATCACGATCTCCCAAGACGGAGAACTGATCAAAGCGAGAAATGGACTCCAAGTAAAACCTGATTTCAGCTTCGAGCAACATCCTGAACTAGATATTCTCATCGTTCCCGGCGGATACGGTGCAAGAGAGATTGAGGTGCATAACAAAACACTCCATCAATGGATTCAAAAACAAGATCAGACAACTATGCATACGATGTCCGTTTGTACCGGTGCTTTCTTGTTGGCTAAAGCAAGATTATTGGAGGGGTTAAGCGTCACGACTCATTTTAGTTCACTAGATAAACTCGAGACTGCTTTTCCTTCTCTTACGGTAAAACGGAACACAAAATTTGTCGACCAAGGTCATATCCTGACATCCGCAGGGATCAGTGCAGGAATCGAATTATCTCTTTATCTCGTTGGCAAACTATTAGGTACTGCCATTGCTAAAGAAACCGCCCAGCAAATGGAATATACTATACAAAGTAAAGATGTTCTAGCAGATTAATTTATGATGTTGACTTCGCTCTAACTTGCGTTCCTGCTAGCAGATCACCTAGGTGTCGTTTATCTTTTCGAAGAAATCCCATAGCGAATAAAATCATGGCAAGCAAAATACCGGCATTGGTGAACAGAATCGAACCGATCGTCTCAAATTCTGTATAGATGCCTTCAATCACACCCAAATGAGCGAGTTGCCATGGAAGAAATTTAATGGCATTTCGGACTAGGCTTCGCCACAAAGCAGGATTCGTATAAACCACTTCTAGCTTAGCTTTACGTTTTCCAAAGGTTCCATAAGGCTTTTTATAATCCATCCATGCGAACCAAATTATGATGGGGATAACCGATTCTACCGTCGCTACAAGCTTTGACTGATTCATTGTGAACGTAGGAATTCCATCTAGTATGAAAAAATAGACCAGTAAATTAACCACCAGTAAACCGATAAGAAAAATAAGAATCGCAAGATAATCTATTACCAACTCTTTCAATCTGACACGCCAATCTATCGCGTTAGACTTTTTCACCAAAATACCCTCCTGTTGTTGGAACAGTGTTGTCGATGTGTGCGGTAATCTTACTCTATTGATTACATTATACCAATATAAAAAGACAAGTGAAGGATTAGCTATCCTACTCACTTGTCTTTTTCTGTGCCTATTCTATTATTGTTCTTTTAATGTTTGCCATTCTTCCCTTAATAAACCGTAGCGAATTGAATCGTAGTAACAGTCGTTGTACAGTCTAACTTTTCGAATGCTTGCTTCTAATGTCATCCCTAGTTTTTCTCCGACTGCCATCATTCTTTTATTCCCAGACCAAGTCGTGAATCCTACGCGAACAAGTGGTAGGGTATTGAATAAGCGGTCTATCCATAGACTAAGTGCTCTTGTTCCTAGCCCTTTCCCCCATTTGCCGGATTCGTAAAGAACAATCCCACATTCTAACCATTTTGATGGTTCATGTTCCCAGTAATACGTGACGACCCCTACAAATTCGCCCGCTACTTCTATTGCCCAGCTATCTTTTTGGTTGACCCAATCATCAGCAGTTTCCAAAAAAGTTTCATAGCTTTTACGTTTATGAGGATAGTAGGGTGCATCCCACTGTTTCCACTCTGGTGCTTCTTCTTTAAAAACAAGCGCCCATAATCTTGGTAAGTCGCTTATTTCAATGGGTCGAATCGTTAATTCTTTATCTGTATACATTTCGTTCCTCTTTTCCAAATTGTTTACGCTGAAAAGAAGAATCATTTGGATACTTACTTTTCAGTCACCATTTTTTTCGTTTTCATTATGTAAGTCATTTTAATCACTCCTTCGTTTGTATGGTTATCATTCTAGCATACTCCATGGCTATCTAATATGATTGAATGTAAAAAGCCAACCCCAGCATCCTTATTAGCTATCTGAAACTAGTTGGTTAGCAAGTGTTGGCTTTTTTTATTGATATGTAGATTATCCAAACTTCTAGTTGCCCCAATGATGATTATGAAACCCAATCAAATAATATAAGCTGATATAACCAAAAAACAGACATGCTAGCACTAAAAGCGTGATTCTAAATTTTTTCCCAATATCTTTGTGTTCTACGGATAATCCCATAAATGCAAACCCAAGGCCAGGTAGGAAGTTCATTATGATATTCCTCACGTTATCGTCTTTAGCTAAATTGATATTAATTGAAACCCCCACAATGATGAGCATACCTAAATAAATCAGTGCATCTCTTTTAGTTATCGTTATCTTTGTCATGTTTACCCTCCTTCTTGTTCTTCAAGTATTGCAGAAGTCGGTCTCTATATCAAAAGATAACGACGATGATTTTACTTGTTAGTCCGCAGATACATTCAACTGCCGTTTAAATCGTTCCATAATCTCCAACCCGTTTTTGAAATCACCACTACTTTCTAGCGCCCAGCAAGCTTCTAGCATACCGCGTACGATACCCCATTTAATCATACGCTCACGATTCAGGTTCAATTGTGATGACATGGACTGCACTCTTCATTTTAAAACTGCATCGGGGTCTCCATTTCGATCTACATAATTTAATAGGTATTGAATCGTTTCAAAATGAATATCGCCAATGATACCTTTAGGATCAATCACTTTCCAACCGTCTTTTTCGTCATTCCCGATTTCTGTGAGTGGGCGCCCGGGCGTTACTTTTTCAAGTATCAATCCCCCTAAGGGCTCACTGTAGCCTAAGACACGAATAACTCCCTTATCTACAAAGGCTTCTAAAACTTCTTTTTCCTTTTTAAGCGATGCTTTTTCAAACAACATTTTTAAAACAACGGATTCTTGATTTGTTATGCCTTCCGCAACATAATTATATGTCAATTGTTCGAAAGGCTTAAGCTCACGAAGTTTAAAAAATGCCGCACACGCGGTTAGCCGTTCAGGTAATGTTTCAACCCACTCCGTTGCTTCAGAACCATACTGCTTTAACATCAGTGTCGAAAATCCTTCTGGAATAGCTGACATCCTATCATCCTTTCATTTACATGTTATATGACTTATATTATCAAAATCCTTTTTTTAGTTAATAGGAAAAAACCGCTAAAAAATCTATTGTGATTTTTTAGCGGTCAATGTTTAGATCCTTCTATTGGCTATATTTCTCGATCTGTTCTCTCGAATGACGAATCTGATCGATGATTTTATCGAAGTTTTTAGAAGCGTAGGCATAAAATAAAATATCGACTAATATAAATTGTGCATGCAATGAACTAGTCGCTGCACTTCTTAATGTTCCTTCTTGTGCTCTAACGTGTTGAAGAGAAATATCGGCTTTTTTGGACAAACTATTTTTCCCGAATTGCGTTAAGGCAATCGTCTGACTCCCATTCTCTTTCGCTAATTCAAGAAGGTTGACCACTTCCTGAGTTTCGCCAGAATTGGAAATCCCAATAAAGACTTGCCCTTCTTTAAAAGAAGACATCGCCGCCAACAAAGCGTGCGGATCTTTAAAACTGATACACGTTTTACCGATTCGGCTCCATTTTTGTGCAATATTTTCAGCGACCAACCCTGAGGCACCGATGCCAAATAGATAGATGATCGAAGAAGCCTTTAGTACTTCAACGGCTTCTAAAAGCGGCTTTTCTTGAATCAGAGAAACGGTATCTTGCATTGTTTGAAATGCATTACCGAGTAATTTATCCATAATCTCTTCGATTGGCTCATCTGGCGTGATGTCAGAATAACCTGTCGGGTTCGTATGGATCACTTCTCTAGAAATCAATACTTTTAATTGTGTAAAGCTGGGAATGTCGACACGTTTACACAAGCGAATGACCGTTGCTGCACTTGAATCGGCAGCTTTCCCAAGATTTGAAGCAGTCATATGGACAACTTCTTCTGGTTTTTCCAAGATGACCTGTGCGATTTTCTTTTCCGCTTTCGGTAACTGGTCAGCGATACTTTTGATTCTTCCTAAAATATTTTTCTCCATGCTTTGATCCGTCCTTTGATGCCACTATAGTATAATGATCATTTCTTCGCTTCAATCGATTGACGCACGCGTCCTTTGTTGTCGTTCAGGAGTGCTTCTGCTGCTTCAACCGTTGTTCCCGCTAAAATCTGAACAATCGCTGTTTTTACGGATCCCGAAGCTTTGTAGTAAGCTTCTGCTGCTTCAAATGTACAATCCGTTGCTTCCATGATGATTCGTTTAGAGCGATCCACCAATTTTTCATTTGTCGCTTGAACATCTACCATCAAATTCTCGTAGGCTTTTCCTAATTTTACCATAGTCACTGTAGAGATTATATTGAGCACCAACTTTTGCGCAGTCCCTGCTTTTAATCTTGTCGAGCCCGTCAATATTTCTGGACCTGTTGGGATTTCAACTGGGAAATTGGCCAGCTTACTGATCGCAGCATTCTGGTTATTCGAAATAGATCCTGTCTGCGCCCCCACTTCGCTTGCATAGCCCAGTGCCCCTTTTACATAAGGCGTCCGACCACTAGCTGCGATGCCGATAACGATATCTTTTTCACTTAATTTTACGTTTTTCAAATCTTCTGTGGCCATTGTTTCAGAATCTTCTGCGCCTTCAACGGCTTCTACAAATGCTTTTTCACCACCTGCGATCACACCTTGAACCCATTCTGGTGAAATACCAAAGGTCGGTACACACTCTGCGGCATCCAGTATACCCAATCGTCCGCTTGTCCCTGCTCCGACATAAAATAAGCGACCACCGATTTCCATTCGTTCGATAACTGCCTCAATCAGACGATTGATGGCAAGAATATTTTCTTTAATCACCATCGCAACAGTTGCATCTTCTTCGTTCATTAATTCTGTCATTTCTGCTATAGATAGAGTATCTAGCTGCATAGATTTTTGGTTTCTCTTTTCGGTACTCATTTATACTGATTCCTCCATAAATTGAAACTTTGTGCCTGATCCTACGTAATGCAATAAACCAAGTGACGCTGCTTGAACACGAGCCAGTCTATTTACGCGTTCGTCAGCGGGTAGATTCGTTTTCGTAATTTGTAGTTCTCCAGCATATCTACCGTATAAATCATTATCGAGCGTAATCGTGCCCAAAGGTCGCGCTTTAGCTGTAAGTGGTACGACAGACTGTCCTTTCAGTAAAACACGAGAAGCTTCGGAACGAATAACATCTCTCGCAACATCTTTGCGGTTCTGCTGAACATCGTAAAAATGATCAGGCAATTGCTCTGCGGTATCGGTGATAGGTAGACTCACGATTTGTTCATCTTTCCACTGAATCATTCTATCCAAGGTCTGTTCTTGCATCAAAACATCTCCAATGAGAACTTCATCTACAAAGTAGACAGTCTTCAACTCCACGTAAGCCAACAAAGGATCCACTTCTCTATGATCTTCAAGCGTAGGCAAGCCCGCGAAAACTGGCCCTCTCTTCTTCCAATCACCTGGTATAAAAGCTTGGATCATAAATCCTTTTTCTTTTAAATACTGATTTCTTTTCAAGAAAAAATCCGGCGCTAACCCTGTATGTTCTCTAGGATAATAATTATGACAAACCGTTAAGTCTGTTAATGTCATCCCTACTTTTTCCAACTCGTCACAACTTTCTTCTGTGACTGTACTCGCATTCAGTACGATACGAAACTGTTCGCTGAGCTGCTTGATTTCTTGATAGCTGAAACCGTAATCGACTCTCAATGTTGTTGCCCCAAGTGACTTAAAAAAACCAATAGCGTCTGATCTATCTATATGATATTGTTCAAGCGTTCCCGCAGAGACATCTATCATAAGATCCATCTTGTACTTATTTATTGCTTTAGTTATTGTTTTAAGACCAACCAAAGTATGATTCGCATCTTCTTCCGGTATGTGTAAAGAAGTAAAGACCGTTTTGACCGCTCGTTCGTTTAACTGTTTTAAAATCTTCAGATTGGTTTCTTCCCCTTGTGATAAATACAGCGCTGCACCAAGCATAGTCAATAAATACCCCCCATTTTATTCTCCTATCGTCTCTATCATTATGAACGAAATGAAATAATATTTCAATTTATAATATATAAAATCTATATTTTATTTAACTTAATAGAAACGACTCTTTTTGTTAAGAATAAAGGCTATCTTCACTTTATGTATGTCCAGAATTCGTTAATATTGATTAAAACACTTTTTGAGAAGATGAAAAAAGCACTAAAAAGTCCTTTGAAGGATCGATTCAGTGCTTTATCTATTAACGATTTTGCTCAACTTTTACTTCATCTAATTTGTCCATCGCAAGATTCGCCATCGTTACGAAGCGTTCGTTTTGTTGAATCTCAAAAATAAAAGCAGCTTTTTTATAGGACTCCATCGCTTGTGATAATTGCTCCAAGTGCTCTAAGCAATAGCCTTTTTGATAAAAGAAATCTCCTAATAAAAATAGTGTATTATTTTCAATCAGTAACTCCAGTCCTTGTAGCGTTTTTTCTAATGACTCACGGAATTTCTCTTGTTTCGAAAGACAAAGAGAATAGTTTAACAGTAATTTAGCTTTCTTCTCATGTCCCATCCACTCTGAGAACGATTCAAATCCGTTTTGATAGTATTCCTCTGCTTTTTTATAATCATGGATTCTTTGGTACTGATTTCCGATACTATCGATGATTTCGACACGTAATTCCCCTTTTTTCGTGCCTTCTTCAATTGCTATCAAATGGTTGAGTGCTTTTTTATTGTCGCCATCTCTGTGCGTATATAGTAAGCCTTTAATCCATTCAAAGAACACCTTGTCATCCCCTATAGACCTGGCGATCAATTCATGATTGGTTTCCACTAAGTATGCGACTGAGTCATATTCTCTACGATCAAGGTGTTGTCTGATCATTCTACATAACTGACTAACTTGTGAATGTCTCGTTTCCAAAGAGTCTTCTCCGTAGAAAAAGCTCATAGGGGTATCCATTCTATCCGCTAGTTTTTCCATCAAATCACGACTTGGTCGGACTTTTTGTTTTTCAAGTCGACTGACCATTGCCTGCGTACAGATGCCTTCTGCTAGATCAATTTGTGTCATACCAATTTCTTTTCTTCTTCTCTTGATCTTCTCCCCTAATCTCATCGCTGAATTCCTCGTTCCTTGTAAAATATAAATATAATTATAATAGTCTCATTATACCTAAGCTTATCTGATTTTTCTATACTAGATTCAAAAATTCATAGGGTATTTTGAATAGCTTGTCTGAATTCTCTGCAATAATCCTACAAATCAATTGACTGATTATTCTAACTAATGAAAAAATATATAACTAAACGATGCAAACAAAACGCCGACTCGAAAACCGAACCAGCGCTTCTACCATTCTATTCTATTTTTGACTTAATCATATGAACATCTCTTTGAGGGAAAGGAATCTCAATATCGTGTTCATTGAATTTTTCAAATATCTTGAATCTTAAATCACTCGGTATACTAAATTCACGCTCGTCCGTTTGTTCATCTATCCAGAACCAGACTTTGAAATCTAAAGACGATTCTCCAAAATCTTCGAAGAACACCCTCGGCTTCGGTTCATCCAATATACTTGTCCATTTTTCCTCTTTCAATTCCCTGATCGATTCTTCCAGTAATGATTTGACTAGTTTTACATCACTATCATACGATACCCCTACTTGCATGGCGATTCTCAAGCGCGTGTCTGCATACGACCGATTGATAAATTTCTCCTCTAAGAAAAAAGAATTCGGAATGATCATACGCTCGTTTGCTCTTGTACGCACGATCGTAGCACGCATTTTGATCTCTTCTACATCTGCGATCGTATCATCAATAATAATGCGGTCGCCCACTTTTACAGGTCGTTCAAATAAAATTACAAGACCTGAAATGAAATTAGACATCACATTTTGCAGACCAAACCCGATCCCGACACCTAGCACACTAGCAAATACCGTTAAGCTTGTCAGATTAAAGCCCAGTGATGAGAGGGCCACTAAAATCGCAATTGTCACAACAGCATATTGAAACAACGTGTTAAAGGTAGCTTGCATCCCTCTGTCTAACTCATACCTTGAGTACAAGGTAGGAAGGACAAACCGTTTGACCGCATTGGAGAACCGGAGCGCAACAATCATTACAAACAAAACTGCTAGAATCAAGAAAATTGAAATTTTCGTTTCACCAAATACAAACAGTGTGCTATACAGCCAAGGTGTATTGGAAAAGTAACTCAATAAAAAGATAATGAGCGAAAATACCGCGACCCAATTGACAAAAGTCTTCCACAAAGCAATCCAACGTCTAGATCGAATCAATTTTTCTCCAGCCCTTTTTAATATGGACCTTACTGCTAATAATCCAACTAGGCCTAATAAACCACCTATCCAGTATCCTATGCCTACATCATTTAAATAGTCGAACCAACCCTCTAAAACACTCACGTACTCGCTCCCTTTATTTACTATTGTTTGATTATTATATCAAACAATGCTCTAAACCTCTAAGAAGTCGTTAGCTATTTTTCTAACCATTTAGCATATTTAAGCAAAGTCAATCCTATTAAAATTAATATTTTCCAAATTAATAGACTTCTTGCTACATCTACGTTTTTTAACAGCTTTGCGTGTGATCCAATGAATAAATCGTTTAGTGAATTTGTAAGTGCTTCAAATAAGTGTCATAATGAATTGTTACGTAAGACTTTCTCTCGCATGATGATTTCAATAGGAGGTTCGGAATATGTTAAAAGATACGAATAGAACGATCGGGTTTGTCAACAGTCATAAAGCCGGTGAAAAACGAATTGCCTTATTACCTAAAGACATTACTGAAATCCGTCACCCAGAAGCCTTATTTTTCGAAGAAAATTATGGAAGCGATTTAAATATAGAAGATGCTGCTTACACTAAACTAGGCTGTCACATCGTTTCAAGGAAAGTAGCTTTAGAAAAAGATATCGTCTGTGATCCTAAAATTGGTGATTCTTCTTTAATAAAAGAACTCATTCCAGGCCAAACGATATTTGGATGGGTTCATGCTGTGCAGAGCGAAGAAGTTACGAATACGTTAATTGATAACGAATTGTCTGCATATGCTTGGGAAGATATGTATGAAGATAACCGTCATGCTTATTGGCGCAACAACGAATTAGCCGGAGAAGCCGCTGTCATGCACGCCTACCAGTTAAATGGTGTTATGCCCTACGACACCAAAGTAGCTATTTTAGGGAGAGGCAATACAGCCCGCGGCGCACAGCGTATCTTGATCGGTCTTGGTGCAGATGTGAGAATATATAACCGTAAACAAGAAAAACTCTTTCAAAAAGAGATGTTTAAATTTGATGTCATCGTCAATGCCATTCTATGGGATACTTCGCGTGAAGACCATTTGATTTACCGAAAAGATTTAAAACAATTCAAACCTGGTACAATGTTTATAGATGTGAGTTGCGATGAGAATGGCGCAATCGAAACGACCGTTCCTACCTCACTTAGTGAACCAATCTATGAAATTGACGAAATTATTCACTATGCTGTTGACCATACACCCACCATATTTTATCGCTCATCATCAAAGGCCATTTCAAAAGAAACCGTTAAATACATTGATGACTTAGTAGAAAACCGATCAAATACAATCTTAGAAGAAGCACTGATTATCAAAAACGGTGTCGTTTTAGACGACCGAATCAATCAATTTCAGCATCGGCCATCAGTTGAGGTGATCGCCGATGCCGACGAGGAAGATTTCACTTCAATGGTTTAATTGTTAAAATAATATCAATTTTAAAAAAACAGTGACGGTTAGCGTAGTATGCTAACCGTCACTGTTTTTTGCTTATGATTTTTATTTGTACTAATTTTTATCCCAACTCGAGCAGATTTTCAATTAAGTAATTAGTCCACATTTGTTCTGCTTTCATAAAACTACATCCTTTATTATATTTTTAAATCTACATTTAGACTTTCGTAGTTCAGTTAAACTTACAACCTTTTTTGAATATTTATAAGTAAACCTGAAATAGTAGCGGCTATTATAGAAAAAACAGATAAACTTAGTAAACCATTCATAAAATTAACCTGTTGGTTTACTCTTGGCATATACTCATTACCATAAAGAAGAACTTTTGAGATATCAAAATAGGTTAAAGGTATATAGTGAGCAATATTAGTCAAAGCAGAGTCAGGGCTGAAAATAGGTGTACTAGGGATAACAAGAATAATCAACAAAACAAATAAATTAATAAAGAAATTATCTGTAAATCTAGAAATCAGTATTGAAAGACAAGAAATAAATACGATAATTACCAATAATAAAATAGATACTTTGACTAAAAAATCAGCTGTCGTTATTACATCAACATGTATACCATCCTCTGAACGAGGGATAGGATAATTCCACATGCCCGGTCCATTTTTTAGCGTAGCCGCTACAAAGGAAATAACAATCGCTATAAAGAAATTGAAAATGCTGTATCCGATGGAGACCATTATTTTAGACGAAACTAATATTTTATAGGACAAAGGAGTCATATTCATAAAGTCTTCTGTCTCCTTATTCTTTTCAGCAGAAAATATATGACTACAAATCACGACTGGTATGATCATTATCATGATGAAAGGGAAGAATCCCTGAAAAATATTAGAAATATAATTGGCTCCTGGTGTACTACTACTAAATGTCTCCAGATAGGATAAATTGTTTTTTACTAAGTAGTCTAATTCTGCAACTACTTTACGTTGTTCAATTATAGGGATACCTGAACGCGACCCCGCCTCCATTTGTTCTAAAAATTTTTCTTCATATGCTAATTTTGCTTCTAACTTTTTAGAAGAGTCGTTTCCTTCACTTTCTTGCAACAAGTTCTTCAACAAATCTAACCGTTCAGTTTCATCTTTTACTGCTAACGCCGCATTAGCTTCCTCCATCTGTCGTATGCCTTCTTCAGTTAAAGAAATCTCCGCTTCCAATTCTGCAGTTTCATCTATATTAGAATATCTATCTGGCATTGCTATTAATGGAATTAAAAACAGGGCTACTGTTATTGCTAATATTGCTATGTAAAGTTTATCTTTCACGATCTTTTTTATTTCAAATATGAATTGATTAAACATCATTCTTCCTCCGTACCATACAATTTATCGTAGACATTCTCTGATGACTCGCCATCTTTTTGGCTCTCTATAGTACAAACGATATTACCATCTTTAAGAAAAAGAACTTTGTCCGAAATAGTATCTATATTGGAAAGTATATGTGATGAAATCATAAAAATTTTATTATTTTTCTTCATTTCTTTAATATATTTACTAATTACTTTCATACTAGTTGGATCTAAACCATTCATGGGCTCATCTAATAAAATAACATCTGCATCACTTACAATACACATGGCCAGTAATATATGTTGTTTCATTCCCAATGATAACTTTTTTATAGGTTTATGAATATAATCAGAGATACCTAATTTACGAATCACTTCTTCTACATCTATCGATGATTTCCATACGGACTTCACATAAGAAAGATGATCCTTTCCATTAAGGTTAGAATACAAAGTATGATTACTTTCAACATAGTACATTTTTTTATAATAGGTTTCTCTATCTTCATAAACGGTTGTTCCTTCTATAGAAACACTTCCCTCATTAGGTTGTATGAGCCCGGCTATTGTCCTTAGAAGTGTTGTTTTTCCTGTACCATTCGGTGCAACTAACCCTATGATTTCTGGTTGAGTAATTTTTAAGTTGATATTTTTTAGGATTGCTTTCTTTTTAAACTTTACAGTTAAGTTTACTACTTGCATTCTTCATTCTCCTTTATCTTTTTATTCAATCCTTTTTTAGTCCCCTGGTTGCTATCATATAAACTAATTATCCTTATTGGTTATTCTTCATACTCTATACTCACCGTTCCAAATCCCAAATAATCTCCCACTACACTATAAACAACAAACAAATTGATTGTCATTGAAAATAGACAAGCGATTAAAATAAGCTTTGCATGTGTACTTTTCTTTTTCACTTTAAGAATAAAAGGGACAATAAATAATCCGAATGGCGCAATTAAACAACTTAAAAGAGTTAGTATAAGCAAATTGAAACTTTCATCCTTTTCATCTTTTGGACTATCAACACCTGTTTTAAAAGTCACTATTTCATCAGACTGTTCATTCAAGAAATACTCAAGCGGCATATCGTAATAAAGGCTCTGGTATGTCAACACTTTTTTGAACAAAAATTATAAGGTGTAAATGATGTTTGAGTTTATTTTACTTTACTTGAGTCTCTTTAACTGAATGTAAGGCTAGTTTTGACCGGCTGATGGACAACGGACTTGCGGACTTTAATTTCAGACTGTTCCAGTTCCCAACTTTTTCGATAATCGATAGGAGATTCGTAGTCCAATGATCCATGTGGGCGAAAATGATTCCACCAATGGACGTAGTCCATAAGTTGAACTTGCAGTTCATAGAGTGTATGGAATGTGTTGTCGTAGACAAATTCAAACTTAAATGATTTATACGTGGACTCCGCTACGGCATTGTCGTAAGGATTCCCTTTTCTACTTAACGAACGCACAATATCAAAGGAGTCCAGTAACTCATCAATGGTGTGGTTGTCGAATTCCTTTCCCCGGTCAGTGTGGAAAACGTTGACCGTATATAGAGTTCCTTTAACTGTAGCGAGAGCTTGGAGAACCAAGTCAGCTGTCTTATTTGGTCCTGCGGAATACCCGATAATCTCACGGTTAAATAGGTCTATAATAAAACAAACATAAAACCACTTGTTGGCAACTTTGACATAGGTCAAGTCTGTGACAATCACTTTCATTGGTTCTTCTGGATTGAACTCACGGTTCAAGGTGTTTTCAATCTTCGCTTGATTGACACCACTCTGTTGCGGTTTATATGACAGTTTATCATATTTGGATACCAGATGAAACTTCTTCATAATGCGCCCAATTCTCCGACGGGACACAGTAAACGCGCGTTTCTTCAATCGTTTTTTTAATTTACGCGTGCCATAATTGTTTTTGCTTTTGGCAAACTCTTCAATAATCGCTTGTTCAAGTTCCGCGTCACTTTCTTTCTTTATTACTTCGTAATAATAAGATCCTCTACTGATCTCAAGGGCACGGCACATCGCTGATAT